>JAEYWY010000010.1 GCA_023428695.1 Bacteroidota bacterium | reverse complement strand
GAAAACTGTGCTAAAAAATAAGCTCTGCGAAACTCAGCTGCGCCGCGTTGACTGCATTTCCTCTCTTTCCCACCCGCACCCTTTCATCCCTGAAGGGACCCACGCGCAACACACGCGTGCGAAGACTAGAGTTCCTGTCTCCAATAGTTGAGAACTGCATTTCTACCTTCACTCAGAGACTGACGCGATCCACCGGTCTATCTTCTTTTCGAGAATACTCAACGGCAGATTCCCCGAGTTCAGGATCTGATCATGAAACTCAGCAATGTCAAACTTGTCCCCCAACGCCTGCTCTGCACGCGAACGAAGCTCACGCATCTTCAACTGCCCGATCTTGTACGACAGCGCCTGTCCCGGTATCGCCATGTACCGCTCAATTTCCGCCGTCACACTCCGCTCATCCTCCGCTTCATGCTCTAATGAATACTTTATTGCGTCCTCCCGCGTCCAGCCCTTCGAATGCATACCCGCATCCACAACAAGCCGGATAGCCCGATGCATATCCGCGCTCAACATTCCAAAATACTGGTACGGATCTTCATACAATCCCAGCTCCTTCCCTAACGACTCCGTGTAGAGCGCCCAACCCTCGCTATATGCGCTGTACCCTGATGTCTTTCTGAACTTTGGCAGGTCGGGATTTTCACGCGCCAGCGATACCTGATAATGATGTCCCGGTATAGCTTCATGCAGGAACAAGTCTTCATCCCCTATCGTGTTGTAATTCTTCACATCGGGAATCGGTACATAAAATATTCCCGGACGCGTGCCATCCAATGAACCAGGGTAATACTGCGCCGCGGCACTCTTCTCGCGGAATGCCTCCGTACGCCTTACTTCGAATGGCGTTTTCGGCGCATGCCTGAACAACCGCGTCAGGTTTGGCTTCATCTTCTCGTGAATACGATTGAAGTTTGCAATCACCTCTTCTGGTGTTGAAAACGGAAGCAATTCCCTCTTCGTACGCAGGTGAACAAAAAATTCCGGGAGCGTTCCTTTGAAACCGACCTGTTGACGTACAGCTTTCATCTCTTCCGTCAGCCGCTGAACTTCGCGTTGACCAATCTCAAAGATCTCGGCCGCGGGTGAATCAGTTGTCGTGTAATACGTTATAAGAAAGTTATAATATTTATCACCTCCGGGTATCGCAGCAATACCACTCGTTTCGCGGCACGCCGGAACGTATTCCTTCTCGAGAAATTCAATCAGGTCCGCGTACATCGGAATCAGATCATTGCCGATCTTACGAACAAATGCGGCAGTCAGTCTTTCCTTGTCCTTCTCTGAAAAATCGTCCGGCATATTCAATACCGGCTTATAAAAAAGATGCGTATCGACAGGTCCTGCCGCAAATGACCTGAACTGATCCATCATCTTTTGTGCAAGTACCTTCGGTAATACGTGACCACTCTTCATGCCCTTGCGCATGTTAACCATCGCCGTATCCATCCACGCCTGAAAATCCTCAATCCGTGACAGCCAGTTGTCATAATCCTGGGCGGTCCTGAAGGGCTGCACACTCTGACCACTCGCGAGAATTCCCACCGAAAGCGCTACCGACGTAAACTGGTTCAGCGGCATAAGATGCTCGGGAAATTCGAGACGTTTCAGATTGATGTCACACGTCCACTTCAGCACATCGTAACTCAGTCTTTCATTCTCGTTCATCGCAGCCGTATCATAACGCTCCAGTTGCGACTTGTACTTGCGATAAAAATCTCCAAGCGCAGTACGATACCCGATGGTAAGTGTGTTTTGAATCGTATCGTTGTAGCGATTATCGCCCGCGTACGTTGCTTCAAACGGTACGAGTGCAATCCGTTCTTCGTAATACTGACTCAACAGACTGTCCAGCGAAATATCCGGTCCCGCGTGCGAGGCCGTATCTACATTCGACACACATGAAACCAATACGGGGATCAGCAGAAAAAGTAATGAAATTGAACGCATAGTGGTTACGTTAGGTGAGGGAATTCAGCCCGGGCTTTTCCGGGAACTCCGGGTATAGCCAAGGCCCAATCTAAGAAATCGGCGAGGACAAAAAAATCCGCAGGAATAAGTCCGGACGCAGTCCCGAAAATTTGTTCACTTCAAACGACAAAGAAGCCTTTTATCACCTTTTTCAGGAAATGGGAGACATTTTACGCCGAAATGCCCTTATTTTATCGCGCTAAAACTCATTAACCTATGCACTAGGCACTACGATATGCCCTCGTCGGCATCGTTATTCTGGGCATTATCGCGGCCGTTCCGCCGCGGAAGAAGCCAAAATTCATCGATCCGGCCAATATGGACCTCGGCGTAAAACCCGGAGAGAACTTCTACCTCTATGCAAATGGGGGCTGGCTGAAAAAGAACACCATTCCGGCATCAAAAACCAGCTGGGGAAGCTTTGCCGCCCTCCGGGAAGAAAGCTCTCGCCGGCTGAAACTGCTCCTCGAGGAGACAGCGAAGTCTCCCGGCAAATCCGCCAAATTTCAAAAGATCGGCGACCTTTTCGCGAGCGGCATGGACAGCGCCGCCATCCAGAAGCTGGGTTACCAGCCCATCAAGCCCGAACTTGATCGCATTGCGGGCATCTCCTCCGTTCAGGGCATCCTGGACGAAATCGCTAACCTCCGCACGCGTGGAGTTGCCAGTCCGCTCTTCGGATTCTTCATCGGTCAGGATCGCAAACGCGCCGACAAATACATCCCGAATCTGAGTCAGGGTGGAACGTCCCTCCCCGACCGCGACTATTACCTGAAGTCAGACACACGCAGCACAAAAATCCGCGCTGCTTACACATCCTATCTGAATCAGATGTTCCGGCTTACCGGAAGCGCCGAAGCCGAAGCTGCCTCGAAAACCGAAGCGGTGATGCGCATTGAAACCGCGCTTGCCAAAATGCAAATGCCGCGCGTGGAACTTCGCGATCCCCAGAAAACGTACAACAAGTTTGCGATTAAGGACTTCTCCACCACCACCCCTTCGATAGACTGGAACGGCATGCTGAAGAATCTCAAGATCAACGGCGCTGACAGTCTCGTAACAAATAACCCGACCTTCTTCAAGTCGGTAGACGCATTGCTTACGGCAGTTCCGCTTTCCGACTGGAAGACATACCTCCAGTGGAACGTAATCAAGGGCGCTGCTCCACACCTCAGCAACGACTTTGTACAGGCGAACTTCGCATTCACCAGCGTAATCAGCGGCCAGAAACAACTCACGCCCCGCTGGCAACGCATGAGCAGCACCATCGACGGCAACCTCGGTGAATTGCTCGGTGAACTTTATGTTGATCGCTACTTCAAACCGGAAGCGAAACAGCGTATGATCGAACTGGTCGACAATCTTGAGCAAACATTCGAAGAGCGCATCAAGAACCTTGACTGGATGTCGGACGAAACAAAAACACGTGCACTCGAAAAACTGAATGCATTTGCCAAGAAAATTGGCTATCCTGACAAGTGGCGTGACTACAGCTCAATTCGTATCGACCGCAACGACTACCTCGGCAACCTGCGACGCTGCAGTGAGTGGTCATACAACGAAATGGTAAACCGCTTTGGAAAGCCGGTAGACAAGACGTTGTGGGGTATGACACCGCCAACGGTTAACGCGTACTATAACCCGGTAAATAACGAGATCGCTTTCCCGGCAGGAATTCTCCAGTTCCCGTTCTTCGACAACGACGCTGATGACGCTATCAACTACGGCGGTATCGGTGCGGTAATCGGTCACGAGATTACTCACGGCTTCGACGACAGTGGCCGCCAGTACGCTCACGACGGTAACCTGAAAGACTGGTGGACGAAGGAAGACGCTGATCGTTTCAAGGAACGCGCCGACAAAGTTGTAGCGCAGTTCAACAGCTTCACGGTGCTTGATACACTTCACGTCAACGGCAGACTTACCCTCGGAGAAAACATTGCCGACTTCGGTGGATTGTCAATCGCGTACGAGGCGTTCACCAAAACGAAACAGTTTAAGGAAGGCAAGAAGATTGACGGATTCACACCGGCGCAACGCTTCTTCCTGAGTTGGGCACAGATCTGGCGTGTGAAGATGTTGCCTGAATCCCAGGCACAGCAGGTGCTCACCGATCCGCACTCACCGGGAATGTACCGCGCCAACGGTCCCCTTATGCACAACAACGCATTCTACGAAGCCTTCGGAATCAAGGAAGGCGATGCGATGTTCGTGCCGAAGGAGCAGCGGATACGGATTTGGTAACAAGACTTGAATATTAATGTGAAAGGCCCGCTTCCGCAGGCCTTTTTTTGTTTTTACTTTGTCAATACCGCGATTCAGCGCTTCGGCTCCTTGTTATTCCACGGCTCACTATCTTACTTCTTCATTTAGAACGGTGGTTTGTGCGAGGGCATGCGGGAGTGAAGAATCGCATGAACGAACACCCGGACGATGATTTTGACAGAAACGCAGAAAGAAACGCGATCACTCACCGGCTTGCGTTTCCAAAGCGCGTACTTTTAGTGAACGCTCCCTCCTTCGACCCTGCGATTTTTTCGCTTGCGCTTCCGGCCCACCTGCATCGCTGCCAATGACGGACGAGGCGATACAGTAAAAAATGTTTCCATCTGCCGTACATTTTGTTTCCGGATAATCTTTATCCTTTCACGCTACCCGCATTTGTGATACTTTCATGGTAAACCAACGCCTCTATGAAAATACCCGCACGGATATTTCCGGTATTCCTCCTTCTTGCAACGGCTACGGTGGTGGCCGCCCAATCCCAGCTCCCACAGATCAGCGTCAAAGGCAATAGTTTTGTCACGCCCGATGGCAGTCCGATCGTATTCCGCGGACTGAACACCAGCGACCCCGACAAGCTCGAGAGTGTCGGTCACTGGAACGAAGGCTACTTCCGGGAAATGAAAAGCTGGGGCGCGAACATCGTGAGGTTTCCCGTGCATCCGTCCGCATGGCGGAAACGCGGGCAGGAAGAATACCTGGAACTGCTCGACAAAGGTATCGAACTCGCGACAGCGCAGGAGTTGTATGTGATCATCGACTGGCACAGTATCGGCAACCTGAAGGATGAACGCTATCAGCATGTAATGTATAATACCACGTGGGATGAAACGCTGGCGTTCTGGCAAACCATCGCGGCGCGTTACAAGGGCAACACCACGGTTGCATTTCTTGAATTGTTCAACGAACCCACCGTCACAGGCGACAGGTTTGGCGGCTGCACATGGAGTGAGTGGAAGGACATGATGGAAAAACTCATCACCGCCATCCGCGAAACCGGTAACACCGCCGTTCCGCTCGTCGCGGGTTTTAACTGGGCGTACGATCTGAAAGACGTCGCGGACAATCCGATCAACGCACCGGGTATTGGCTATGTCAGTCACCCTTACCCTCAAAAACGCGGCAAGCCCTGGGAAAAACAGTGGACGAAAGACTGGGGCTTTGTCGCCGAAAAGTATCCGCTGATCCTCACCGAAATCGGCTTCTGCGGCCCCGATGACAAAGGCGCCCACATCCCCGTCATCAGCGACGAAAGCTACGGCGACGCCATCACCGCGTACACCAAAGAACGCGGCATCTCGTGGGTGGTCTGGGTATTTGATCCGACCTGGTCGCCTATGCTTTTTTCGGATTGGGAGTTTACGCCGACACGACAAGGAAAGTATTTTAAGAAGGTCCTAAGCGGAAAGTGAATTCGGAAAGTTATTACTTCTTTTAACAACAATTCGCACTTCGATTCAGACAGGGTTTGGATTTTCATTTGCAGCCTCCGAGTTACTCGAAAGATTGAAAGGAGAGTCATGTTAATATTATGTGAGAAACTTTTTTGCTGGCACTAAATACGAAAAGCGCAGGAATCTGCGCTTTTCGAGATACCGAATTATCATTTGTTACCGCTTCACGATACGGACCGTCGTGCGTTCCCCGGAGCTGTCGATAACTTGTACATAATAGGTTCCGTTACGAAGACCTAATGCAGACAGATCTACCGAATGCCGGGTCAGGCGCGAAATCTTGTCTCGTACCGAGTACACCTGATAACCCATTGCGTCGACGATTACTATCCGCACCTCGCCCTCAGCCGCGCCGGAAAGACTGATCGTCAACTCATGGGCTACGGGGTTCGGTTTTACTGATAACGACAAAGTCGCCCTTTCTTTGAATTTGTCCTTGTCGTTATTTTTATCCTTGTCCTTTCCTCTGTCTTTATCCTTGTCTTTGTGTTTGTGTTTGTCATCCGGACAATCTTTCGCCGGTGGATTCGTAATCGTAATCGTCGCCTTTAATGATTTACCTGCCTTCCCTTTACCATTCTTGTCCGCAAACGCCTGCGCTAACAAAGTATGTTTGCCGGGCTTCAGGTTCTTGATGGTATTTTTGTTGCCCAGAAAATACGGTGGTGACTTCGTGCTACTTTCTTTTTTTCCGTCAATCTTAAACACGACACTACCAACCCGGCGGGGATTCGTATTGGCGCGTAGCCGGTAGTACTTCAGATTGGGATCGGACCTGGCAAACTCAATGTGATTGGTAAATGTTTTTAATTCCCTGTTCGTACGGCTGTCGATGAGCGTAAACGAATCAACCCCGTAACGAGTCACTGTAAGAACAAAAGTCACTGTTGATGTTGCTCCCTGTGAATCCGTCGCTTTCACCTCCAACAAATATTCACCTGCATCGCGTATGGCCGGCAACACCTTGTAAACGGCCTTGCCACTTTCTGAAGATTTCAGTTTAACGAACCTGGGCAGATTTGTGATCGACAGCGTCACTTCCTCACCGTCCGGATCACTTGCCGTAAGGACCAATGAATGAAACTCTGTTTCCACCATCGATACATCGGCCACGGAATCAATTTCCGGGGCATGGTTATCGACGACTGAAAGATGTATCGGAATAAGTACTGCATCCTTATCCGCGAAATAGCCAATCTTCGCTGTATAGTCACCGAAATCAAGTCCGGCACTGTTCAGGACAACGGTAAACTCCTGCGTGGCACCCGGTGCGATTGTGCCCGACACAGGTGTGACGGAAACAAAGTCCACAGACTCGGGATATCGCTTTCCATCGAGGATCTGAAAATCGTCTATATCAATTATTCCTTCAGTACCCTCACCCGACGTTAAAGAAAACCCCGCGAAATCTCCGGCGAAACCCCGATCCTGAAATACGCGTTCGCCATTAATATATATTGTTATCTGGTGATCGTATTTCCCCACTTCGATTGTCAGGTCAAAGTAATCTTCAGGGACATAATCAACCTCTTTGTTCGCCCATCCATAACCTTCATCGACCGTCGCCCAAATCCGGTAGCCATCAATGAGAATAGATGTGGGGGACTTCCCACCCGAACCCGGAAGCAAGTCCAGGGTGGCGGCATAATAACCTCCCTCAGCGCGGATTTTCAAAGACATTGAAGTGAAGGGCTTATCATTTATGGCGACAACAGGTGAAACGATCTTCAAATCAGGCGTCCCGTCAATGTTCATACGAATATGTCGCGCTCCGCTGTAGGGTTGTGAAGTTTCGACAACAGCCCCGTAACCACTCCATCCAAGCTGAGATATATCACCGGGCTGGAAATCTTCAAAATCCGTTGCGTACACTGTGCCTCCCACGGGCCCGAGAGCGCTTTCGGATTGCGCTGTATTCTCCACTGCATGTATTTCAAAGGGATGCGATTGATCGCTTCGATTTGTGATGGTGATTGTGTTGGTGCTGGTCCCACCTTTCGTTACTTCAGCATAAATCGATTCGAGATTCGACTCAAACTCCGCGCCTTTCACCTGCATAGTTACAGGAACAGAGATGATCGGAGATGCAGGGCCTTCATACATCACGTCAATGATCGCGTGATACTCTCCCTCGGGCAGATCTCTTGATCTAAACATCACCTGCACGGGAGTACCTGCACCCGGGTCAACGGCGCTAATGGTCTGTTGAGGGAAATACACGAAATCATTTCCTGAAAGCAAATTTATTGCGCTTCGGCCAAGTCTTAGTATAGCGCCATGATACGTTAGCGGCATATTCAGCGCAAGTACGTTTCCGCGCATCGCGGCTAGCGGTTGTCCCGTTGACCAGTCCGCAAGAAGTGTTGCCCCGGGATTCAGACCGACCTCATCAATTTCACCGATATAGGGGAGCTCGCCAAGATTTTCAAATAATGCCAGGCCCGCATCATAGACCACGCCAAGGTTGGCCGACGTGCTGGTAGTACCTGATGACTGTGAAAAAGGTGAATAGTATTCGCTTGCGAATCTTCCTCCTATTCGATACTCATCCAGATGTGAATCGGTGTGTTGGAAGATGACTACCTTGGCGCCGAGGTCTATGTATTCGGCCAGTTTATCACCTATCTCATCGGGATCGTATCCCGATACACTCCATGGAGAATCATTTTCAATGAGTAATACGTCGTAGCTAAGCGTTTTGTACTGCGGCCAGTCAAAAAGAGTTTCAGGCCAAATAGTCGTGATCTCTATCTCCGGATATTCTGAAAATAAAAAGATCATCCCACCAATATTTCGATCCGGGGTTATGATCAGCACTCGCCGTGGAGTCAGAAATGAAGTGCCCGTAACGCTGATGGTTGAGTCCGAGGCATGACGTATCCGGAGACCAACCCCTGTGCTCACGCCTCCGGTGTTCGACAGCGTCAGGCGACGCTCCTCTGTCTGATTCGAATAAATTTCAACAGTAAGTTCGGATGGGCTTACAGAAACCATGGGTGATTCTGCCCCATTGATCGACACAGGCAATGACAGTATAGGATTATCCGGATCGTTGGTGGTCCATGCTATGGTGCCGCTACTGACTCCAGGATTGTGTGGAGAGCCGGTCACGGCAAAAAATACCTCTGTGAACGAAGGCACAACCACTTCGCCATCGAAATGAACATCAAAGTCCGCGTTGTCCGAGTACGCGTCTGAAATAACCAGCGGTTCAGATCCATTATTCGCGATGCGGATGCTGGCCGACCTGGTTTGACCAATCCACGAATTCCCGAAATCAAAGGAGGCCGGTTCTATTACGGCAATCGGGTGTCCATTTTCTGTGACATTGAGAGTCACAGGAATCCGGACTTCGAGTTGGTTTTGGTCGTTAGTCCATAGAATCAACTCTCCCTCATAGGATCCGCCGGGGAGTCTTGCCTCAAACCGAAAACTTACCACAACACTGTCATTCGGCGGAACCGTATACCCCGTTTCTGAATCGAAGGTGAGGAAGGGCTCATCCGCAAACAAGCCGAGGCCAATGATCAGTCTATCATCCCCAATATTTCGGACTGTAAACGTGCGTATGTCTTCCTGGCCCGTTGTCAGGTTTGAGACAAAGGGAGAAACAACCACATCAATCGTTGCAGGCATGATTGTCCTTGCGCTGACGACATTCGAAATTGGTGAGGCATTATATTCCAGGTCATATGAGCGGATCGCGAAATAAAACACTGTACCCGGGTCCAGGTTGTCGACGGTTACATATTGATATGAGCCGGGAGCTGAAGGCGTGGGTGTGGCCATCTCGTGCGGGTTTGCCCATTCAATACTCTCCTCGTCTATTGGCTCCGTGGAAGCCCAGATCTCGTAAAGGCTCACAGCATTATTTTCCGAGTCTGCGGGCGCGGTCCAACTCAGGGTCACGTCATAGTAGCCAACGTTGCCGACAGACAAGTCGGTAATTGCATTCGGCGCCGCGGCATTTTTCACCACATTGCGTTGATCCAATCCCGACGTGGCGGGCGTAAATTCTCTCACACCGGATTGAGCTACAACAACACCATTCGGATTCTCACTACCAGGAGCGAAAGCATCAAGCCAGTTTGCCTGGTCAACATACGCCGACTTGACGACCCTGTGATTGGCTGAAGCCACAGCTACTTTGTCGGCTTCAGACCTAACCGTACGAAGATGATATGCGTTTTCTTTGAACGCCGTACGCTCAAGCCTTCGGGTCATACGCTCGGAAACTTTGCTACGGGAAACACCTTCTTCGACCTGGACGAACGTCTGGGCCTGCGATGCTACTGCGGAGAAGATGAGGAGGGACAACACTGCGAACAGACGGATATGTCTGTCAGCACCGGGGTGGACATGCGTTTGCATAGGGTAAGATTTGGACCTGATAGACAGTGAAAAACTATCGGAGGTGATACCTTCGCCGAACCGGCCGCTCCACCAACTGAAAAAAGTACAAATCTGACCCCAACGAGAGAAACCGGATCGCCCTGGCGATCACGATCGATAAACTAACAGAAAGATACTCGTAAGCCGTGAGAATACGGCAGAATTGGCAGGAAATATTCATTCTAAAATGCTCATTCTGAAGCTCGGGCTGCAAGGTACATGTCACAAGGTTGTAACACACAAATTTGAAGGCCTCGTTTCTTTTTGCACGGCCGGTTTCACCGCCAGGGCGCGATGGCGCAATTAACGCAAAGAAGCTTCGCTATCCACCCAATTAAGCGTTTTAAACCAGAACGAGAAATCATCACCGTTGCGCATCCCACCCCGCCCTTCTCGAAGGGAAATGAACCAGAAGACTGTCGATTTCTGCCTTACCGATCTTATCCGGATCTATGCCATCAACGCGCATCCTTTGATAGTGAGTCTTCACCCTGGCGTTCTCCAACACAAAATTATCACCGTCAATTTTCCGGAACTTCAAAGCAAAGTCGACGTTACGGCCACGTATCCTGATGCTGTCGCCTTCAACACGGATTGTTCTGCGATGCAGATTCTGATACTCATCTATACCAATAAGTATCGTATCCTGAATTATGGCTTCGTTGTAAATCGAATCGTTTCTGACAACACGCCACAATCCGGTCATTTCAGATGAATCCATTTTAGTTTCGCTGGAGTTTTTCACCGCGCAGCTGGCGAAGATCATTAGAAGAAGCAGGAATTTTTTCATAAGTGAGGGTTCTTACTTGTTAATCTGAGTTTCATTACATGATTTTTTCAATCCCGAATTTGGACGGCTGGCCCCTGAAGTTTCTTTTCATTGAAAGTCACCACATCGGGCTCCAGGGCTAAATTAATAAACCGACCGAGTTCGTTCAACTCCGACCAGTATTTACCCTCCCGATCAAGCCGCTATTGCCTTCCAAATCCGTTTCGGACTATTTGCTGAAGAAACTATAGAGATTTCCCGGCAACTCAACACCCAAAAATCCGTAAAGTCCTAAACCTGATTCACCGCCCGGACGACGCCATAGTGTCAATTAACATCATGAATTTCGAAAACTACCAGTTTAACGTTGACAAAAGACGGATAGCGATATGTGTTCTTCGTCATCACGAGCAAAAGAAGGCCGTCGTTATAGGTCCTGCCATGGGCGTCAAGAGTTCGTTCTATCATCCCATTGCTTCATTCCTTCACGAACAGGGATTCAGCTGCATCCTGTTTGACTATCACGGAATGTTCCCTGAGAAAGAAGCCGGCCCGTCGAGTGATATCGCTTCCTTTGGAAAAAATGATCTTTCCATTGTGATTGACTTCGCGTTGAAAGTTCTTCACGCGGATGAGTTGTACTTCGTTGGCCACAGCATCGCGGGCCAGGTTTTGCCTCTGGCTGCAAACGCGAATGTTTTCAAGGCTGCGTATCTCGTCGCGTCGCAGTCTGTAGACGTGACCAACTGGTCGGGTAAGAGCCGGCTGGCAGTAAATATTTTTTGGAACATACTCATTCCGCTGACGACGGTTTTGTTTCGCTATCTGCCATCGTGGGTTTACGGTGGCAAACATCATCTGGCAAAATCGGTTGCCCGCGATTGGGCACGCCTGGCCAAATCAAAGGGCGGCATTGCCGAAGATACGCCGTACAATAAGGCTCGATACCGCGCATTTACCGTACCGACGAAGTTTGTCAGTATCGAAGGTGACGATCTGCTTGCACCCAGGAGAGCGGTAACACATCTGTATCACCAATACGCAGGCACTGTTAAGGATCATCACCACCACGTTGCGGAATCGTCGAAGAAGCTCGATCATTTTAGCTACTTCAGGAAACAGAATAAATATCTGTGGGAAGATATTTCGGCATGGTTTGAAAACGTGCACCTTGTCCGGGAGAAGGTCTGAACAAGGTCGTTTGATTTCAACCCGCTTCACTACCGCGCAGGTATAATTTAAGAGAATGCAGGGAAGCCAAAGGCCTTTCCCAGCAAGATTTGGCTAAGCTGCTCGAGACTTCAGTTACACTCTAACTCTTCTTAAGAGTTACAAGAGATGACAGCAGCGCAATAGGCCATAACAAAAGTACTGAGACTGAAAATACATTTAGTCCAAAGAATGGCTCCTTCAGTAGATGAGTTTTTAAAAATAAGATCAAGAATATCGAACCCATCAGTTTAAACAAATTCGGTAAACCAATTCTCATAGCACGCTTTACAAATAATTGATAAACCGCGAGAGAATAATAAGATAAAGTACTTCCTGCCATAAGTAACGTCATAGAAAAAAAAGCCGTTGACATGCAGCAAAATGACAAGTATACGACCACTGCCAATAAGAATGTGCCAATCGTCACTAATACGATCTCAACTTTCACAGTTCAATATTTTTTTGTGTTCTTGATTTTCTCAGGATTTGTCTCAAATGAATAACTGCCTGTCCCGGTTGCAGCAGAAATTACTCCCAATGCTTTAGAAGTACCTTGCGCTAAGGGATGGGGAACAAAAGATAAACCAGCACCGACAACACCGGTTCCAAAAGAAATATAGCCGGACACCGAAGCGTTTTTACTATTTTCTTTGGCCTGAGTCTGAATTGGGCTCTCTTTTGTGTTCTGCTTATAAGCAGATATTTGACTGACTTCTTTAGTAAACTCTTTGCTTATGTCGTTTTTATCAACCTCCATTTTTACATCGGTTACCTTTACCTTATTCGTGGAATAGTCTCGTATAAAAGCTGTCTTCGATTGCGACACTTCCGAAATGTTGCCCTCAGCATCGATGGTCGCTGATGTCGTACTCACCGTAGTGATTGTAACTACCACGTTTCCGTCTTCGTCTTTGATTGTCTCATTTTCGAATTTCATTTCCCGCACAGTATCAGTTCCCGTCATGCTGTTTTCATCAAACTTAAATGTGTGAACTAACCTTTTACTAGGGTCATCTTTTTCCACCTGATCTTCGGCAACCATTCCATCAGGATCGATAAATCTAATCGGATTGTTATACGCATAAGTGTAAGGAGACCATCTCCTCGAAATCTCAGACATCGGATCCACCGCTAAAAACCTTCCAATTGCAGGATCATACTGACGAGCGAAGTAATCATACCATCCAAGATTCAACTCATCTTGCAACTCCATGCTGTTATACAAGTAGTTTTGCGGGGTAGTATTTTCTCTTGAGTACGAGTTGAAAGTCAGTCCAAAAGGATAGTAATCATCCATCTGCACCACCGGGCTTTTTACATGCTCTACCTTAAAATCGTCAAAGAACACTTCCAACTGGGTCTCCTCTTCGTTGGAGAGATAAATATACACATATCCGGGTTGATCGATGGAGATTTGCGGACTGAAAATGCGTTCGTGACCGCCGTTGCCATCGGTATCATGGGCCGCGGTGGTGATGCGTTTGAATCCGCTTTTCTGCGGGATTAATACGTAGTCTCGATCGAAGACCAGCCAGTTCAGGTATGCACGCGGCGCGCCGGTGGTCTGGTCGTTTTGAGTATGCCCTCCAGCCTCGCCCGCGAATGGAAAGGAGGCGGTACTTGTCTCAAATGAACCTCCATCAACTATAGGCCCCGATGGATTAGTTCCATTTATTTGCAACTCTCTATTAAGTTGGGTTCCTGAGCAATTGCGCGCCCCACCAACTTCGTCGCCAGTGGCTTCGAAGGCGTGCTTATTGCACGGGAGCAAAGAACGTTGCGAAGGACCTCGGGAAACAAAGGCAGACTCTTCTTCCACCGGGATCCTTCGCGGGCGGCTCGTCGAACGTTTTCTGAGTCGTCTTTCAAACCACACTCGCGATAACTCGTTTGGGGCGCACTATAGCTCAGGAACACAAGTTGAAAGAAAGTTCGCGACTTCGTTCACGCAAACGCGATCGTTCCATTACTTGTCGCTGCTTCGATACGTCTTCCCGAACCCCACGCTGCAAGCATTTCGGGTAACGCAAGTCAGGATGACGGAATGGTAGAGTAGAGCTCGCGTTGCAGCTACTGGCTACTGGCAACTGGCATCTGGCTACTGGCTGTTGCTGCAATTTTCTATGCACCGGCCCAACTCCCGGCACGAGGCAAGTGAAGGACCCCGGCAACACCAAGTTTTTCCCGCACCTTATCGCGCCACGTCATTATGCTATCGAGCCTTTGCTCGAGCGAGTTTGTGGGGAGTTCAATATTACGGAGGCTGTCGAGGCGGTGGGTGAGATTGAGTGAATCAGTGAATCAAGATCGAACCGGTTTTTCACCTTCGTGCGAAGGGAATCTGACCAGGCAATCACTCTAATCGAATCCAAAGAGATGCGATTTCGGATGGCGTTTTCGAGGGAGTGGGGGTTGAGAGCGACTGCGCGTGGAGATTGGCCACTGAGAAGAGGAGAAAACAGGTTATGGCAACGGTGACTTATACAGGCTATTTATGAAGCTCGGGAATGCGATCAAGAAAATTCGGGAGCAAAAAAGGTTGCTCTGAAAAACTGTGGCCAATGAACTCGGCATTGGCAATACCAATTACAATAAACTGGAAAGAAAATGGGATCCGCGAACCATCGGTGAAAGAACTCCAACAACTTGCCAAGTACTTCAACATGACGGTCGATCAGATCCTGAACTTCGAAGGAGAACTGCCTCAGGAAGTCAGCATGGAAGGAAAGCCGGGCTTTGAGCAGATCAACATGATCAACCAACTCGATGAAGAAGATAAATCCATTGTCTTTAAAATCATCGATACCATGCTCACCAAGAAAAAATTCAAAGACTTCTTTCAGAAGAATGTGGCTGCTCTTTAAAGGATTGGATTATTCATGATATCGCTGAGGCAGCTCAAGCTTCGAATCTAAATCGGCAGCATTTATAGAATCATATTCTTGAAAAGCCTTCTCAAGTAGATCGAGGACATTCTTTTCAAAAAAATCAACCGTACATCCGTTATGAATCGATTTCTTTTTAAAGAATCGAAAGTTATCCCGGTCTTGAGCTTTAACTAGACTTAAGTTAAATTTCGCTACGCCTGGGCGATCGACATACTGAAAACTAATATTACCGACTAAATTTTCACTATCAGTTTTGCTCAAGTTTATCGCTAAAGTTTCTGCATAATATCTTTCCCTATCAAGAACAAACCCCTTTAGCTGAATGACAGGTTCTATTCTGTCTTCTATCTTCTTCAGTTTTTCCTTGTAATACCTAAAATCAGCAGATGTTAAATTCTCATATACCATGCTACCTTATTTTACTTTCCTAACAAAAATGCGCCTTTAACAGGAAAGGGCTGAGCAATAGTCGCTTCATTGCCGCCACCAGGTTCACCAAAATTTGGAGTCACAGGATTCCATCCTGCCTGCGGTACTTTGGTTCCCTGAATTTCGCTCTGAAAGGTCCAAACTCCCATTTGAGGAGCATATGGTAAAGCAAGCATTGATTTTGCAGCACTACCACTTATGTGCATATCCGGAGTAATGTACTTGCGCGTAATATTCAGGTCTTTATCACAATTCTGAATCACCATGGTCTTTCCAATAAAAAGACCTTCCTTTACACTCAAATACCGAAATACAATTTGTCCTTGTTTCGCTTGTTATACTCTTCAGCGAACTTCTTTGCCGCAAGCAAATTCCCCTCGCCTATATGTTTATTCATCGTCTCTTCTGCAATCTCTGGAGTGTAATAATTTTTGCTTTCATCTCCATTTAACATCAGAAAAACTGAAAATATAGATAGGGTTTTAGCTAATGAAAAACCAGTGGCAACTTCAGCGACTTCAACTGTACCCAACAGTAACGGGGCACCAACAAAGCCTTTCTGAACACCATCTCCGTCTTTCTTTTGTGTCTTTGACTGAAGAGTGTGCCATAAATCCACAGCGTCTTGGCCTGTATAAACAATAGATGTGTCATTCTCAGTAACGGCCATTCCGTTCGGATCCAAAAACCGAATCGGATTGTTTAATGCGTAATTGTAAGGACTAAATGATTCATACAACTCCGCCATAGGATCAACAACCTTCCACCTTCCAATCTCCGGCATATACATCCTCGCACCAAAGTCCAACCATCCGAGATTTAGTTCGTCTTGCTCTTCTTTCCCACTAAACTTGAATTGATTCGGCGTAGTATTTTCTCTCTGATAACTATTGAAGGTGAGCCCAAACGGATAATAATCATCCATCTGCACCAGCGGGCTTTTTACATGCTCTACCTTAAAATCGTCAAAGAACACTTCCAACTGGGTCTCCTCTTCGTTGGAGAGATAAATATACACATATCCGGGTTGATCAATGGAAATTTGCGGACTGAAAATGCGTTCGTGAGACTTTCTCTCTTGACTTCCACCTCTTTGAGCAATCCTTTTTTTGCGACATGACCATCATGCTGTTGCTGAAGTGAATAACGGGAAGCCGTTACGAACGTGATGAGATGAAGCCTTCTATCGACTTCGCGAAAAAACTCGCCAAGCTCGTTGATACTACTGTAGGTTATCTTCTGGGCGAGAGCAAAGACATGAATGTGCTGAAGGATCCCGCCATGCTCAAGCGCTTAAATGACATTCAAAGTTTTCCGGAGAAGGAACGTGAGCACATTCTTTACACCATCGATGCGCTCATCAAGAACGTAAAGCTTAAGACTATTTCAGAATGAAAAAGCCGGTACGTGCCGAACTCTCGGGCTCTATTATGAAGTTTGTGCCGGATCAGGTGAATATTGCAGAGCCTCTTTCATGTATTTTATTTTCCGTATGTTTAACTGTCTGAGAATGATTTCAAGGTCAGCTAACGCCCACCTTTTGGCAGCTTCGTCAACTCTGAGGATAACAGTGATTTCACCTTCTTTAAAACGTGATTCTGTTAATCTCTTTTTTTCATCTGACAATACCTTGTTTAGTTCTTCAGCTCCTACTTGTTTTCCATTCACAAAATACTCGTTGTCGGCATTAAGCTCTATCGCAATCTCATTGGTTAATTTTTCACTTTCAGAACAATTAGAAAAATATAAGGGGAGGACTAAATAGAATAGCAATCGTAACTTACTCATACTCATGACTCACTTCCTTTCTCTTTAAAACCATTAAGCCAAATTCTTCCGATTTCTTTATCGGCTTTGACCCCTAACCCATAATAGTAGCATCTGCCTACTTCATACGCTGCATCTTTATCACCCAAACGACATGCTTTTAGGTAATGTAAAAATGCTTCTCTTAAATTCTTCTTAACACCCTTTCCTTTCTCCAAACAGATAGCTAAATCAAAGTGAGCCTCTGGAATATTTTTATCACAGGCTAAATTTAGGAGTTCAACTGCTTTCTTCAAATCTCTTCGATAAACTTGACCATGAAGATACCAAGTACTTAAAGCGTAAATCGCTTTTCCATTTCCTAAACCAGAAGCTCTCTCGAGTTGTGCCTGAACAACCTGCCATTTAGGCCTTTTATTTCGAGCCTCTTTTAAGGCCTTAAAATATAATTGGTCTCCTTTAGCCATGTGAATTCATCTAATTTTTTGGAGGCCAAGGCCCTTTGTGACCTGGTGGTCTTTTTCTTGGAACGTTTCGTCTTTCATCACCCTTTTCGCCACCTTGATCTCTTTGATATCTGGCCTCTCCAGCTTGGTGTTTACCCTTTCTAGCTTTCCCTGTACTTTGTTTCTTCCGTTTATGTAAACCATTATCCGGACCACTAGTTCCGGGAGGTCTAATTCTTCCTGGGAATATTCCATCTGGAGCAGTCGTTAGCGTTTCATCCACTTCTACTCCAAGTACGTCCCTTATTCCTTGTGGAATAAAACTTTTAATAAAATTGTAGACCTCATCCGTCTTTTTTTGATTTTCGGTTCGATTGTCCACTGTCACATCGAAATCTTTCCCAAATTCATACGGCTTCTGCGCTACAGACTTGTCGGTATCTTCAACAACATTCACCACTTCGTTTTGGTCATAGTGAACTTGCGTGCCGTCTTCTAGCTTATGTGTATACGTGGAGCCAATGTTGGCATACTTTGTACTATCAATCTCTATCTCTTTTGCATCCCCTTCGCGCCATACTGTAGTTTGTTTTCCATCTTCATTTGTGAATGAATACCAATCCTGCCCATCAGGATCGATATTTAGCATTGGATTATTACCGGCCCAACTATAGGGAGACCAATCATAAAATTCATCCGCTAAAGGGTCTATTTGAAAAGTTCTTCCTATTAAAGGATCATACAATCTAAATTCAAAATCATACACATCTAAATCTAACTCACTCTGAATTTCTTTTCCTTGATACAAGTAGTTTTGATCAACACTATTTTCTCTCTGGTACGAGTTGAACGTTAGTCCAAACGGATAATAATCATCCATCTGCACCACCGGGCTCTTGATGTGGTCTACCTTAAAATCGTCAAAGAACACTTCCAACTGGGTTTCTTCTTCGTTGGAGATATAAATATACACATATCCGGGTTTTTCGATCGCGATTTCCGGGCTGAAGATGCGCTCATGGGCGCCGTTGCCGTTGGTATCATGCGCGGCATTGGTGATCCGTTTGAATCCACTTTTTTCGGGTATCCATACATAGTCCGCGTCAAAAACGAGCCAGCTCAGGTACGCACGCGGTGCCCCCGCGGTCTGATCATTCCCGGTGAGCTCTTCTGCTTCGTCCGCGAAGGGAAATGCCGTCGTGCTGGTCGGGTATGAACCACAGCGATCGGCATGGGAGCCGTTGTACAGCCGGATTGAGACCGGTAAAACTGAACCATCACTCTCATCACTGGAAAAAATTGTTAAGGCGCTTGGTGTGAAGCTATCAGAACTGACCTAGCCAGCAAAAGCGGTGTGTTTAGGGAGATGATTGGGAAGTACGAACGCGGCGAAGCAATGCCTTCGATCGACGCTGCTAAAAAAATTGCTGATGCGCTCGAGGTCTCTCTCGACTACCTGGTGGGTGAAGGAATAAATTCTAAACTCGACAAGCATGCGCTCAAGCGCTTGCAGGATCTTGAAGACTTGGAAGAAGAAAAGAAGAAGACGCTCTTCGATCTGATCGATACTTACATTCGGGATGCGAAAGCTAGAAAAGCTTATAGCAGCTAGTACCCTTACTTACTTAATTGAACAGAGTATATATTTGAAAATCTTTTGGAGAGCTGACGTTATCATTGATTGGTAAATATATTTCTGGTTTCCCATCTGCATGCCGATCAAATAAAAAAGTATTTTCAAAATCGTAAGGGTAAGCTGAACGAGACTTAAATACTTCGACCTTATACTTCCGTTCATCCTTTTCTATCGCATACAGCTGATATGCCGAGCAATGGTGCCCGTTACAATATAAGTCCAAGCCTCGCAGTAGAAGAACTTCCTTTCCCTTAAACTTGTAACACCGTCCAGAAAATCCAAACTCATCCCCATACCATAATAGGGATGGTCCAATCATTTCGGCAGGACTGTTTCGTAACGTCTTTCCTAAACCAATCGAGTCACCATTTATTTTGAAGAAGCTATTCAAATACTCAAATTGAGTATCGTCTGAAGGCACGAAAGTATTTCGATCGAAGTCTTTGCCTTTTAACTTGAAGTCTATAAAATATTCGATGCTAGTCCCTTCGACGTTCTTGCCGCTTCTGATAGTCACTTGCCTAGTGTGTGCGTTATATGACACATTATAAGAAAAACCAGAAAACGTTTTTCCTGGAAGAATTTTAACGTCTTTATATAAAGACGTTAAAATCTTCGAACTATCCGTCTGAATTTCACCAGTCATTAAAGTATCGTTAAACGGAGTCGTCACGTTAAAGGAAATCGCTAACAGAAGAAAACCTAATATTCTTAACATATATTCACCTCATTTCTTTTCTTTGAAAAATCTGTTGCCGTTACCTTGTCCCTTTCCTCTCCACTCATTTGCCCCGCTTACTTTATCAGGTTGCGTCAGTCCACTGATAGTTGCACGGGTGGCATCCTTCATTCTAGCATTCCCGTTTCGTTCTGTCGGAGTCGCATTATAGTATTCTTGGTAGTTCTCCGTCTTGACGTTCTTTGCATCAATCTTTGTTCCCTCTATCTTCGCGCCGGCTTCTGGATTAGCACGTTCTGCCGACATCTTTTTTTCATGACTGTCTTTTGCGAACATCACTCTATCTAAAGTTTTTTCCCAAGACCCACCTAGAGAGTGCGTCTCCTTCCGGTTAACAATTGCAGATGCAACTTTATCTCGTTCTTCTGATGACTCGTGTGGAGCTTCATTATAAACGTTGGCCGCAAATTGCTGAAACTCTTCATGTGTTATATCAAGTAATTCAACATCATCCAGAACAGGCTCATAACCAGTTAAAACACGAGCTTGCTCAGTGGATAGCTGACTATCATCTGTAGTCTTAACATGATAAACTTTATTATCATCCAGTCCATCATTTCCAATGTGGGTACCATTTGAATTATATAGATCCCCAAACATTCCATCAGGATCTACAAAAATTAGGGGATTGTTATAGCAATAAGTGTAAGGAGACCATCGACGCGTGAGCTCTGTCAATGGATCTACAGCCATCCATCTTGCAATAGCGGGATCATACATTCTGGCTCCGTAATCTAACCACTGAAGATTGAGCTCATCTTGCAGTTCTTTTCCGTTGTATTTGAAGTCTTGAGGCGTAGTGTTCTCTCGTGAGTAGCTGTTGAATGTCAACCCAAACGGATAGTAATCATCCATCTGCACCACCGGGCTCTTGATGTGGTCCACCTTAAAATCGTCAAAGAACACTTCCAACTGGGTCTCCTCTTCGTTGGAAATATAAATATACACATATCCGGCTTTTTCGATCGCGATTTCCGGACTGAAAATGCGCTCGTGGTTGGCGTTGCCGTTGGTGTCGTTACCTTTAGCCCAACAGCTTTTGCCGTTTCCATATTGACTTTACTTTCTTCTTTGGACGGATTGAACGATCCACATTGAAGAATCTTCCAACGTCCGGCATGTGATTTCTCCATTTGAAAGATACCCATCTTAAATTAAGATCGTCGATGTGTTCTTGTCCCTGGAATTTGATCTTATTTTCAACTGAGTTCTCTCTCGCCTATAATAATCTACATCTTCAAAAAATAGACCTTTTCTCCATTATAACAGATCCATAATAAATTTAGCCTTCGGCAACAGTATTGTAATAATGCTAATCGCAAGACTGATGATCTCACTCCGAATCCACTTTTCAGTTGTAACACCGAAGTTACTCAAGAATTCTCTTCGATTGGTATAGATAAGTATGGTTGTCGCGCCAACGACTGGAAGAACAAAATTCGTCCATAAGCTTCCATAGAAAAGCTGAAACAGTACAAAAAAAACGATTAATCTTTCAAAAAGAAGGAGCGCGCCAGTCAATTGATAACTAATCCAGCAAAGTTTTTTGTTCTTCAAAAACAGAACGCCCGAAATGATCAAGAATATGTATCCGATCCATTGTGAGAGTCGAACGCTCAGCGGTTTGAACCCTAAATAGAAAACATTATCGGAAAGGAAGTTTATTATCACAAAGTCACGAACGTCATCAGCAAGGATCACAAATCCAAAAACGATTGAAATACTAGCCACGGTCTTATCAAGAAGCGTTTTTTTGACGTCCATATTGACTCATCTGTTTTTCATTGTTCTTGAATCAACCTTTATGGGCTTCCAGTTGGGAACATATCTCCTTGCATCGTTGCATCTTGGGATGGATGAGATGTTGGATGCACAATTTGGTATTCCTCGTACCTTCCTAAAGGGTCCGGGGCGTTCAAGTAATAGTCTCTTGAATCAATTTCAAAAAATCTTGTCCCGGAGTAGCGGGTTCGCATCCTAGTTTCGCCAGCACTTATTGAATGTGAGTCCAAACGGAAAGTAACCTACACCGATAAACTCCAGATTATTCTAATAAGTAATATACAGCTTCCCACTTTCAGTGAAGGCATTCACAAGCTCCCTTTTTTCGTACAAGTCGAAGATCAAGCAATTTCTCTCCGCATCTGTCATTGGGTATTTAACTTCAACATAAGCTTTGACAAACTTGTCCGGCTTATCATTCATTCGAATTGAGTGCAATATTTCACAATTAGCCTCATCCTTCGATAAAAGGAATTGTTCGAGTCTTTCCTTAAAGGAAATTGGTAATATGATTGGTTGATCTCTGAATTTTAGATACAACATTAGACCGATGTACTCCTTCTCGTCATTTAAGTGATATACCTCCCTTACCATTGGCCACAAAACACCATTTCTAGTAAGGACCACAAATGGTTTTTCTAAACGCTTATTCTCCCCTTCAAATTGAATATCAACTACGATAAATGGCCCGTGCATGCTAACGTCACTAAACATAGTCCTATAAAAAACTCGATCATCAGCCCCCACTTGCGCATCGCATAAAATGATGCCAGAAAGCCAAATGAATAAACAGTTAATTGCTTTTTTCCTTCCCATTATTTGCCTTTTTGGGTCTTCGTAATTCTTCCACTGAATGGATATATTGAGTGGGAATGATTGCCCCTCCATATCCTCTTCTCAAATTGTCTCCTGTACTTAATCTTACTCTATTGGAAAAGTTTATCGCATCGATTTCCTCGACAGGAATTGAAACACTGGATTGCAGCTTTTCTCCGTTCGTCATTTCGTCACTCTTGACGTAAGAATTGCTTTCCGTAGCTGTTATGATGGAATAGGCACTCCATATTTCGTCTGCCAGTCCAACTCTGGGCGCTCGATCATTCCAGTTTCCTTCAGTAGACGTGCCGTCTGCAAAAGTGTCACCCGTAATTTGTTCACTATCAGGATTATATCTAATCAAGGCATTTCCTTCATCGAAAGGATAATCATGGTGTGCGGAATTTGATCCACTGCTATTCGTAATAGTTACCTTCTTTTCATGCTGCTCAATATTCCCTATTACTGAATGCACATATGCATCATCCTTCTTTAGGCTGTTTAGATCGGATTTCACCTTACCAAAAAACGATTTGGCTTCCTTTGATACCCCTTTCCCTTTGAACTTGCTACCATCAGAATTATACAATTTTCCGTTCTTGTATTGAACATCATAGGATTTATGCGTCTTGCTATCTGCATCATAGTAGGAATAAGAAATCCAAACCTCCTTACCATCTGGATCAATAAACAAAATGGGATTATTGATCGCGTAATTATACGGACTGTGCCCAACAAATTTCTCGCCCAATGGGTCTACAACTCCCCACCTTCCAATCTCCGGCATGTACATTCGCGCTCCATAGTCCAACCAAGTCAATCCTAGCTCATCTTGCAATTCCTTGCCATTGTATTTGAAGTCCTGCGCCGTTGTGTTTTCTCGCTGATACGAGTTAAAGGCGAGACCGAATGGATAATAATCACCCATCTGTACCACCGGGCTCTTGATGTGCTCTACCTTAAAATCGTCAAAGAACACTTCCAACTGGGTCTCCTCTTCGTTGGAGAGATAAATATACACATATCCGGGTTTTTCGATCGCGATTTCAGGACTGAAGATGCGCTCGTGGCCGCCGTTGCCATTGGTGTCGTGCGCGGCATTGGTGATCCGTTTGAATCCGCTTTTTTCGGGTATCCATACATAGTCCGCGTCAAAAACGAGCCAGCTCAGGTACGCGCGCGGTGCCCCGGCGGTCTGATCATTCCCGGTGAGCTCTTCTGCTTCGTCCGCGAAGGGAAATGCCGTCGTGCTGGTCGGGTATGAACCACAGCGATCGGCATGGGAGCCGTTGTACAGCCGGACTGAGACCGGTAAAACTGAACCATCACTCTCATCACTGGAAAAAATTGCCAAGGCGCTTGGTGTGAAGTTATCTGAACTGACCTGGCCAGCAAAAGCGGTGTGTCCAGGGAGATGATTGGTAAGTATGAACGCGGTGAAGCAGTACCGTCGATCGAGGCCGCTAAAAAAATCGCCGATGCTTGTGAAGTATCTCTCGACTATCTGGTAGGCGAAGGAACCAATTCAGCTTTTGATAAAGCTACCGTTAAACGATTACAAGACATACAAAAACTTTCTACTGAAGAAAAGTCTCACGCCTATGCTATGCTTGATGCGTTCCTACTTAAGTCGAGCATTCAAAAAAATCTGGCCGTTAAATAAAGGATTCTCGCGATATGATCTCAACGCTCTAATGGAAACGTTGGTATTTCTTGCTAAGATCTTCCAATATCTCGAGTTCATCGTCTGATATTGAGCCTTCTCTAAAAGCTTTTCGATATAAAGTCATCGCTTGGTCAAAATCCTCCAGTGTTATTTGCTTCAAATTATTATTAGACCACTCCTTCCATTTTTGTACGCTTTCAGAAGTAAACAAAGGCAATCCTTGAAAATCCCATTTGCTGCTTCCTGGATTCCAGGCATCAATGAGATACAAGAATGCTGACTGATCATGTGTAAGGTGTTGAACCCTCTTTTTGCCAGATGCGACAGAATCCAGCGTTGCCAGATAAGTTGAAAATTGTTCCTCCAAGAAAAGTTGTTTCTCTTGCGATCGTACACTCCCGCAGGATAAAAAAATAGCAGCGAACAAAATATTAGAAATTAACTTATTCATCTTCTCATCGTCTAACCGGAGGCAAAACCGTAGATCTCGCGTTACCGGTGCTAAAAAGAACATTGTTATTAAACAGGGTAACCCTCACTGTTCCTCTTTCACTTGCAGGATTCAGAATAGGAATTTGCAAAGTACTCATGTTAGGATTATTTGCATCCGGAGTGATATAACGTCCAAGTGAACTTGAAACAACTCCATTTATTCTGTTCTCAGCTGAAGTTCCATTCAGATGTGCGTTTGCCGTAGGTCGATTATTGACTTGTACCTCATAATTTTCGCGCACCTCATGCACTAAAACTCGACCAGAGGTAATCTTTCCTTCAGTACCTAATTTCTGCATATCTCCTACATCCATTGCTCTATTAGCGATGTCACCAAAGACAATGTTCTGAGAATTATTGCCGACGTTAATCGTTGCAACATTGCACGGGGGCACATAATTGTTGCGAAGGCCCCGGTAAACAGATGTGTTGACCAAACTTGCCAATGCTTTAGATACTACAGCAGACTATCTCATGAGCGGATCCACCAGCGATGCTGCCGATAGTAATATTTCTGATAAGGAACTCTTAACCATTTTCAAAAAAGTCAGCTCCCTACCAACAGACAGAAAAAAAATCGTGAAGGAATTTCTAGAAGCGTTCGTTTTTAAAACCGATATCCAGGAAAGGCTAGCCTCTTAAAAACAAAACCCGGTGGTGAGCCGGGTTTATTTTTATAAGAACCTTCTTAGCGATGATTCATACAATTCGGGTGGAACTTCGTCTTTACCTAGCTTATGATAAAAGGTTCTCTTGTGATATTGTCCTGTGGCCGCGTCCTTTTCCCAAACGTAAATACCAACGTCTGAACTAAGAAGCCAAAAATTACCCTTCTTATCTAAAAACAATCCCCATCGCTGGAAAAGTGAAATGTTCATGTCCTCTTGAATTATAAGATCATTGTTCTTATCGAGAACCATGTATTTCAAGTAGCCATTTTTCTCATACACCTTGATCTTGACTTCATCATTGCAATATTCACCCAACTCTATGATTTCACCACCCTTCCAATTACAATCCATCTCATTGCATGATGTCGTTATGAGTAGGATAAGCAGTATTATTTTTATCATAACTAATGCCTTGTTGACTGTGTTGTTGTTGACGGAGGCGATACTGTAAGAGACAACGACCAAGATATATGTACATTATATGGTGTTCCGGGATAAATCTTTGCACCAATCTTGTCACCATAATATTGAAAATTTGGATCCATTATGTCATGGAAGGTCATCGTGAGATTATATGTCATGGACCCGTCTGCCCCAGGAACAGCAACTCCAAAATATTCAAGATCTCCAACATAAGCGTTCGAGCCATTTAACATTCCGTATCCGGAACTATAACCGCTTACACCTGTCTCGCCATGCATCCGGCCTATTATCGTTCCCCCTGAAGATCCTGCATATCTCTTGTCCATTTCCTTAAGAATCAAACGCGTAAGATAATCCGATCCAAACATGTAGTTAGCCCACTCTTCATTGTTCAAGTAAAGCTCTTGCCCATTTCCATTCTGCCAATGATTAAAGAAAAATCTACCTTGATCATCCGTGCACCACCAACAACCACCCCCTTGCTGAGCATTATTTGCATCACCCTCCTTCCATACATTGACAAACACATCAGTGTAACCGCTATACTTGAATGTCTTTCCGCCGTCTGTTGAAACATAGGTCGCAAAACCATGATTTTCAACGGCGTAATAACCCCACGGCGACCTGCCAGACATGCTATAACCACCTCCACCACCTCCACCGCCGAACCGGCTACCATTTTCTCCTCTCATCGACCAGCCTTCCGAATAATCTTTGAAGAACCTATCCATAGCGCTCACCTTCTCCGTTCCGTACCACTCCGGATACCACCTGGGATAAAGCCCCGTCGGATCATTCATCAACACCGGATTATTCATCGCATACGCATACGGTGACCATTGTGCGTAAGCTGCAGCCAGTGCATCAACCTGCATGAAACGACCGATAGCCGGATCGTAGTCTCTGAACATCGTCTCATACCAACCCGTCGTTGCATTTAACTCTGAGCCCGAGTTGTACAAATACTGATTCGGCTGCTCATCTACACGGGTCCAACTCGCGTTGGTCTGCAAACCGAAAGCGTAGTACTCGTTGTATTGAATCACGTTTGTCTTTGTGTGAATCACATCCATGTCGTCAAAGTAGACCCAGTTGTTGCTTTGGTTTTCGTAGGTTAAATATACGAAGACGTAGCCTTCCTCCTTTATCTGAATCGGACTCAGACTGATTTTTGCCTTGTTCCAGCTGCTTTGAGCTGTTACGGGCTGCCAACCCATATCGAGCAGTTTGTAATTCTTATCAAATAAGATATAGTTCAAATAAGCAGCAGGCACCTGGTCTCCGGCATTGCCGCCCAGTCCGAAGGCACCAAATGCACTGGTCACACCGTTGTAAATCAAACCGCCTTCACCACCTCCGCCGCTTACTCCGCCAAAAGCAAGAGCCACGAGGTCTGATATTACGGCTGTTGCCGGGCTTGAAGTTCCATACCCGCTGCCACTCTCATAATATGACCATACACTTGCTGTTACGTTATCTCCAGGATAGACTTTAATGCTTTTTGCCGGACCGACGGGAGAATTTTGATTCATCCTCACCACTTTGTTTCCACCCGGCGTATGGTTCGCTGATGGAAAGGTTACAACCAAAGCCGGGTTAAAATCGAATTCACCACTATCGTCATTCGAATCGCCTTCAAAGGTTGCGATCGCCTCGTCCGGGGCAGGCGTCGCAGATGTAAAGACTACACGTGTATTGCCCTGATGGTCTGCGATTGCATATTGGTATTCGAAGTTACTGCCATTCTTGACGACCCTGCCTTCAGGAGAAGCAAAGAATTTCAATTGACCATCTTCGTATACGAACGCCGACGCATAATCAGTTGTCTTTAGCAAGGTTTCTCCCTGCCATAATTTCATAACAAGCTTCGCACCGGAAGCACTATAGATGTATTCTATTTTTTTACCGTCCGAAAAATTGACCTCCTCGGGCTTACCCAGCCTATTATGGGTAATGCTGCTGATTCCTTTGTTCTTATCCAAAGTCAAACTACCATTTGCGTTGTAAGTATATTCGGTAGTCGTTGTAATGCCATTGCTAAATCCCTCAATGCGCCCCGAGTTATCGTCAATCTTCGTCACGCGGTTGCCCTGACCTGTAGCGTAAGTGTATACAAGATCATCGATTTGTTCAGAGACATATGAAGCCGCAACACCGCTCAATTGATTTCCGCTGATTACGTTTGAGCGTCTTGATGTTTCCGTTATTATCATATGTAATGACTTCATTTAGTGCATTAACCTCTTTCGCCCATCCCGTTCCACTGTTAGCCTGAAAAGTAGAGGTGAGGAGCCTGTCCGCAAAGTCATATGTGTATTTATAGCTGCGCTGATTTGACAATCCTGCGCCGGCACCAGGTCCTTTATATTTGATTGCGCTGATATTACCATTATACTGTGCCACATTACTTAACCCTGATTCAGAATTGTTATACACTAGTTCCATTCCGAAGTAGTCATTTGTGTCATCGTTCTTCTCACTATCGAGATCAAGCCCCGCATTGTTGATCGAACTCAGCCAGCCTCGTATCGTATAGCGAAAGTCAACACTCTGTAAAAATGATCCACTGCCTGCATCATGAAGCTTTTTGTCAACGAGTTGACCCAGTTCGTTATATTCATACTGTGCAATCAACTGGTCTGACGACGCACCATTGATATTTTGAAAAATCTTCGTGGGCCGCGAAGAATGATCGTACTCCACTTTCCGAACAATGGTGACAGTCTCTCCCCCCGCATGAACCATTTTCGTTTCAACTAATTGTCTAAGGTCATTATACCTGAGAGACGTTCTGTCGACGCCGTTCAGGTGATTCTCCGCAAACATCTGGATTGGACGGTAACGACTGTCGTAGTATTGCACCGCGTTCAGCCATGTCGAGACACCTGAGCCCACCATGCGCACTTTGCCGCCAGTTGGAAGCCCTGAAATCCTTGTCTCGTGGGATGTATGTCCGAGTTCCGGCACAAAAGCAAAGGAATGACTTTCGGCATCCCAACCTGTGTACGTGAGAAAATCATAATTATCATAATACGTTACCGAAAGCAAATCAGCTTCGGTGACGGTTGGATACGTTCGATCCAGCGTATAGCCTGTCGCGGAGCTGCTCACGATCTCAAACATATTTGCCTGCGCGTTTACCGCAGATTGTACGTTTACACGCGTGCTCGAAATCACTTTCGTCCCCGTAAGTATCGCTCGACCTAGTCGGTCATACTTGACAAATGCCCACAAGTTACCTGCCCTCAGATTTCCATCCTGTGTGAGCACGATCCGATCCAATTCGTCATACACAGCGTACACCCATGCAGCAAGTGGCGCCTTGGACTCTACCATTCTGCCAAGTTCGTCGTATTTATAACGAAATGCCCATTGGTCCAGGAACGACGAAGTCGGTGTAAAGTTCGGTAGTTTTACCACCGCTCCGGGGGATAGAACAAAAGCTAGTTGTCCCAGGTCGTTATAAATGTAGTATGTCTTCATCCAGACATTTGGTTCTTCTTCCACCTCCTGCTGGACTGTCCTGCCAAGCTTGTCAATGTACTGCCTGGTCCTGTGTCCGTTCTCGTCGTGTGTGACACTCACCTGTAATTGAAAGTCGCCGTACACTGAACTACTGACCGGGAGACCGGAACTGTTTACACGCCAGAGTCGAATGTCATCAGATTCGCGATTAAGCAGATACTCGACAACAGCCTTTTTTCCCTCCGAGTGCCAGTCATAGCCTGCACCCGTCTGCGCTTTCAACCTCCCCAGCGGAGAGGGCTCAATTTCCGTTACCGAGTACGGATAGGAATCTGTAGCATGCTTCTGACCCGACATTTGATAAAATGCATATTGTTCACTGTCTGAGTACCCACCATCGTCAAGAGCTTTATCGCGGAATCGGCCATCGTCTTCGTTGCTTACGTAAGGGAGATATCGTGTGAGTTGACGCCCGTGAACGTCATATTGCACCGGCTGTATCAGATCCTTCTTCGCCGGACTAACCTGCGACAAAACGGTCTGAACAGAATTGCCAAGACCGCCCAAATACGTAATAACACGTTGCCTTTCACCCACGGGTAAGGCTTCAATCTGATCGATTGCTGTAAAACCATCTTTGTTAACGTGATTAACGACTATCATATTAAGAGATGGCTGGGCATCAATGGTTCGTTCGAGAAGAAATTCAGACGTACCAGATCCGGTCATGCCGGTCTTTGTGACTGTCACAGAATAGACTCCCGGCTGAGTAACGTTAACGGTTGACCCGGTCCCTATTACAACACCATTACGCCTCCACGAGTAAGTATTATATATGTTGTTGGATACTGAGAGCATAACGGATCCCATAGATAGTTCTGCACTGGACTGAATAACCGGCTTCGGCTTGATAGTTGCCGTAACAGCAACCCTCGGGGTACCTTCACATGATCCATTCACTGATGACACCCAATATGTCGTTGTCGATGTAAAATTTGCAGTATAGCTTATTCCTGTATGAACCAGAGTACCTCCGGTTGACGCTGTGTACCATTTATTGGTTGTTCCATTTGTTCCAAGGCCCGGGCTCAGCGTGATAGATCCGGGTTCTTCTCTGGAGACATTATGGGAGGGAGGCTGACCAACGCACGTTACTGAAACGCTTATACTGCCCAGCGTAATGGTCTTGTCTTTAAACGTCACGGTACCACTTGTTCCCGAGTTGAACTTGACAGTTGCGTGATAGCTGCCACCGCCAGACGAGGTCGACACAATTGTGGCATTTGAAGAAACCTGCCATGTTGGCAACACAGCAAAGCCGGAGTAAGTGTACGTGTTATTCACCCCGGTGTATACAGCCGATGGTCCGGACAATTGCGCGTTTCCAGTATAGCTGATCGTAAAGCTCACTAATACGAGAAAAATGGTTTTCTTGAAGTTCATTCCTGATAACGGTATCATTCTACTGACGATATCAAGAAACTCCTCTTCATCCCATTCCGCTGACTTTCGGTGAAGTCAACCAACGCCGTGAGCTGGTTTGAATTCCGACGGATCACGATTTTTCCCGGGGAATCCAAATATGTTACTTTGTATTCAACCACTGCATTCGCCGAATCATGAGACCATAGTCCTTTCTGGCCGGTGATAGCAAACACAAAGGATTGTTCCCCACAATCGAGCGTTATACTTTCATTGAAATTCAACAGAAATTGACATCCCGTCTGAAAAGACTCTTTCGAGTGCAACTCGACACTTTCATTCGTCCTGAACATTACCCGGGGATTTTTTTCCGTGGGTATCTGGGCGTGTAAATACAGAATCGGCGCGAACGAAAGTAGTAGTGCGCAAATTCCACCCAAAGTAGTTTTCGATGCTGCTGTGCTCATTATGGCTTGAATTAGAGAAGCTTAATTTGAAGCAAGTTTGTATTCCGTATGCCGGACAATATTGCGATCATTGTCTCTCACGATTGTGTTCCGGCCCCATACGTCATACTCATAATATTCCGACCTAGCATTCTGGTCCGTGCTCGTTCGCAGCCTGCCTTGGCGGTCGTAGCTCTGGGTGCTCATAAATGATTCAATGGGTTGCAGTCTGAGTTCGTCGATAAGGCAACCCGAACTGGTCAATTGAATATTGTCTGACGTATTTACTATTCTGACCTTTTTGCGTACAAGTGTCCATCCATCTGCTTCGGTTGTGTTTGTCTCCGTTCCCAGTATTGACGAACCACCGGAGACCGAGAAACTGATCGAGCCGTTCCTTTGATAATAGCTAACCAGGTAATCACCGGCGGAAAGATTTGCCTTTGAAATCGTGTTACCGGTTTGCATGCTGAGCGATTGCACTCCCGTCTTCGCCGTGGTTGAAATATTAAGCGGATTCCAGTATGTGTATTGATAGGTGAATGCCAACGTGAACGAACTAACATTCCATTCGGCGCTTACGGAAACGGTCCATAAGCCAGCAGAAAGCGACACATTCCCATTGCCCGATGCTAGACTCAACGTGTGAGTTTTCGGTGTGGTCCCAACTTTTGAAAAAGTAACGGTAGGACTGGGCCCTGCGGCTCGCGTCACACTGTATGTATAACTGATGGTCTGAGTGGCATGTGTCTCAAAAGATTCAGACGGATCGACGAGGTTCAATGAGATATTGCCAGTCTGTTGAGAGGAACCCTGATCCACCGTCCATTGTCCACGATACGGTGTTTCAAATCCGCAGTATGCAATTTGGGTAAGTGATGCCGGCGAGCATGAAGCAACGGTAGCGTTGTGGTACGGATCAATTAGAACGCTACCGGGTTCCCCGTGCTCTGATTTTGTTTCAACGGGATGTCCCTCATCGGAATAACTCAATACGGTTGCCGCATTCAGGACAAAATTTGACGGATTCGAATTGAATGTACTGCGGGCAACCGGCGAAACGATCCTGGGCCGGTAGATCGATTGAACATATATATCATCACTGCCCCAATCGAGATAATCATATTTTGAATATGAAATCAGATTTTCGTTTGAGCCCTGTATTGAAAATACTTTCCGCTCAACAGGTATTCCAACCATGTTCAGGTTCTGCATTTTCGTGAAAACACCGCCAGTGTAGTCAGTAGGATATGATATCTCCTCCTGGAGCGTTATCCCCGTATCGGACGTATTTGATACAATTTTAATCGGGAATGTATGATCCAGCTCCGGATCGAGGTGATAAGTTGTGATTGTTTGATTTCCCAGAGTTCCGCCATCTTCCTCGTAACGATACAGCCTCGACTCGCGAAGGTATTGGTGCTTGGAATACGTAAAATAATTGTCAAGTTCAAAGTCATTTACTGCCGGATTATGATTGAGCAAAATCTTGTTGTACGCGGCCTTTAAACCTTTGATTTGATGAGTTGTTGCGTGAATTTCGTAGTCATTCTCCACTCGCTGAATACGCGCGCTCGTAGATCCATCAACTTTGTAAGCTTCCTGTTCGATGACCTTTCCGGCAGTCCATGTGTCGTCGTCCTCGGGAGAGTACGGATAACTGCTGTAAACCGGGTGATAAATATTGAACTTTGTCGTGGTCTTGCCGGCCACGCTGTAGTCGTCACCTTCATAAATTGTAGCATACTCGTACAATACTGGACTATCTAGAAATGTTCCCAGCCCCGTCGGCCTCGCATGAATTAGCCAACAGTTATAATTATAATAGTTGAGTCCAATCTTGTCAACTACTGGCAAATGAGAATCATACATCGGTTTATCCATCAATTTTCCGCTGGAGAGTCCGTCTGATGGACGCGTGTACTCATAGTTGGTTATCGCGTTAATACCGGTCATGGCATCTCTGACAATTCTCTTCTTTATGCGAAGTCCCGGGCCGAACTTGTTTACCCCGTCTTCCAGGTATTGATTAGATTCAAATACAAATTCCGTCTCACCGAGCATCGGAGATATGATCTTTTTTAGCATACATCCAGCGACGTATGCAGTGTCAATTTCGCGATTACCATGTGCGATAATCCAATCACCATCTTGACGCGCGGGTATCAGAGAGGAGTTTCCTTCGTGGTTGTAATAGCCCCAGTGGTCCTGGCTAAACGAAGTAATTGACGGAAGTGCCTTCGTAAGGTATTCAAACCGATGAGCCGGAAGAAACTGGCCTAACGCTTCATGTTGAATGCCTTCAAGCTTCAGGCGTCTCGTATCCTCTGAACCGAAATAGCTGTAGGTGAAGTTAATCCGGCGTTCTTCGGTATATGCTGCCGTAAAGGGATCCTTATAGTAGACTACAATCGCATCAAGTTTCTTGCTTGCATCATCCACACGATTAGAACTGATAAATTCGAGTTTACCTCCCGAATACACGATACTCGATAGCAGTTTTGTCGCAGGTATACTGCTTTGGCTCACTGAGTATTCATGCTCAATTTGATGGTTTGTCTTAGTTGCTCCCGTCGGAGCGTCATAGTAGTATTTCAGGTTTGCCTGCTGATTGGTTTCGTATTGGTATGAATAAGTGGTGTAGTTAAACTTTATCTCGTCACTCCCATCGGCCGATACAATGCGGGTGAGATACCAGGTGGATTTGAAGGGATCCGGATCTGGTCCGAGCAAATAAGTATTTGTCGTCTCGTAGTCTGCAAAATGATAAGCGGTCCCATCTGGTGCAGTAATAACAAACTCCGGCAATGTTTGCGGGTTGACGCTGATCTTGAAGTCATTCAAAGGAATTGTTCGCGGAACCAATTGGTTGTCAAACAAAATCCGACCGCGCCCAGCGCCTGTGTTAAAATAGAAAAGATCCGGCATCATATCAATCACGCCATCAGCAAGGTCCTGTTTCATTTGCAGTGAAATGGGATCCGTTGCATCCGGTATGGAGGAAGCATGTTGAAAATATCCATCAGCCACTTCATCCGGTAAGCCACGCATTACGCGTGATACCACTGCATTGGCTCCTTGCAGACTCCAGCCAAGCCCGACCCATCCTGCAATCTCGTCAACCTTAATGCCAGCGGCATGATAGGTTAGAGCTATTGGCCAGCTCAACTTCTTGCTCGTGATAGTATATACAGGCACATTGATTGACGGAACACCAGTGAACAATGCCTCTGGGGTAATGTAAGCGTCCGGTGAACTGCATCTTTCGCTATCTTTTCCAGCACCATAGCTTTGTTCAAAAATTAAGATAGCTATGGCGGCAGACATAACAAAACAGCAGTTGATGTTTTCATTGATCGAGATTTG
>JAEYWY010000009.1 GCA_023428695.1 Bacteroidota bacterium | reverse complement strand
GTACTGCAGTTGTCAAACTTTTCAGGAAAAATGTTTTGTGCATATCCGCGTATTGTTCCCAATAAACAGACTAATACAATTATCTTATTGACTCTCATCATCTTTTTCAGGTTGGGCCTCAACGGTTTGGACATGCAGCTGTGCCTGGGGTGCGGCATTTTTCAGTTTCCACTTTGTCCACGTACCCGAACTGAGCACACTTATTGACTGGTTTTGGATGTGGGCTGAATGCGCGGCCAGGCAATGTGTGTGCGATTGATAATTTAAAACCGTTCACCCAATTGCCTGAACATTTCAATTGTGTCTACAAAACTGATATTAAATGGGGCGCAAGCTTCGGGAATTTTGACTTTGTTTTTTCGATCCGGTTGACTTTTTTCGTGGGTAACAATTATTCTGTTAGCCGTGTCGGCATGAGCATACGACACCAACCATGCGTCAGCTTCATCTGCGCCAAGAAATTCAGCTATAGCGGTTGCGAAATAATGACTACTTCTAGAGTTTGCCCATGTTACGATTTGACTATAACTGGTGACCACGCCTGTGGTGTCTTTGAAGAAATCAGCGGGCAAGTTATTCTCACACCAAGTCTTCAAATCATCTTGATGGTCGTATATTTCCTTTTTAACCTTATCAATGCTTATTATTTTTTGCTGTTCCGCCAGTTGTTTCACTTTGTTCCAAAAACTGGTCGCAACATCCAGCGGATAATTTGCCCTGTGAGCTTGAATAAAAAAATTGCTATCGACAACGTAAACACCCATCTATGTTAAAAGTGTTTGTCGAAGAATTTTTTGTACGTGTCGCCCTTTAGACTTGTGAGTTTGTAGGCATCCCGATATAAAAGCTGGTTGTTTTTAACAGCCTGATTTATTCGAGCAGCAAAAGCAAGACTCAGCCTCTTTTTTGTTGTCGCATAAAAGTCTCCACCGCTTGCCTGGCTCTCCTTTTTGTACTGAAGTTGATTGACGTAATTATTGTAGAAGTTAAAAAAAGAAGTCTTATTGATCTTACCTAAATCCAAAGCCCTCCGCGCAATTACAATTTGGCTTACTTTGAAATGTCTTGCCACGTAGGCAATTTCCGGACGCTCATTCCATATTCGAGAGAAGGAAATCGCGGGAACTAAAAATTCCGCTGCTACTCTGTCGCAAAGTATTTCTATTGGATCGTCTGCAGGAAGCAACTGCCTGAAATCAAAGCCCGCGCTATGTCCTGTCCAAATGTGCGCTAGTTCATGCACCATCGTAAATAACTGAGCTGCTTTGCCGTCTGCATTATTTACAAACATGAAAGGAGCAATTTCATCAACGAGTACAAAACCTCGGCATTCGTCTACTTTTATCGGCCGACTTGTATTGTTCTCTACAACTCCATTAAAAACAACAATTATTCCTACATCCTCAATTTTCTGCGTTAAGTGATCAACTGCTGTTTCTAGTTTTTCAAAAGAACTAGCCCATTCATTTTCCAACCCCAGCACTCTTCTAATATCAGCAACGATCTCAGAGACATTTTGATTATTGGAGTATTTTCCAACAAAAGGAAGGCTTACATAGTCATCATTTTCTTCTAAGTAGTCTCGAAGCCAACCTTGTCTTTGTTGCATTAGCATAATTGTGTCATACACATTTACGCTAACATTCTGAGTTGCTCCACCTCTTTGATTGGTCCTGAAGAATGGGATGGGAAGTCTTTCTATTGGTGGTTCTGTGAGAAAAAGGTAGCCAAACGGTATGTGAACTTTATGAGAAAATTTTTCAAGTTGCTTAACGGTCGGCTTTTTACGGTTCTCTAGCCAGTCGTTAACATTTGGAAATTTTGCGGCAAAGTCCTGCAATTCATATCCAGCGCGCTGAATAGCCCATGTAATGATGTCCGGCTTAATATTTACACCTGTGTCCATTAATGTTTAAAAATAGGAATTTTTCCAACCTTTTGGCCATTGTCATCAGCAAGCCTTCTTGTTTATAGTGAAACATCAATTTTAGCGGGATGGTTTGGCTCTTGCAATAGCGTTGGTGTCGCGATGGGTTTGTGCGACTATGGCATGTGCCAAATGCGCGTGGCAAGTCGAAGCTCACTCTTCTTAAAAATGCGAAGGGACGGATGTATTATTTATAATCTGTCCCACGTTTGATTTCTAAGAGTCCAAGTCACCTGCGAAGGCGTTCAATTGTCCCCGTGGGAAATTCTTGTTGGTAACGTGTCCTCCGCGTTTTTCGGAACGCAAATTTGTCCAGGCCCTATTCTGACTAAACGTTTGTGTTTCTGCAGTGGTGCCTTTTCGAAGCTGCGTCCTGTCCCACGAAACCAAACGTTGAACGAAGATAGAACTTAATACCAACTCGTCACGGCACCATTGCAGCAACATGCTGTTGGCGGCTGGGTGTTCTGTCGTCCGTTTTAAAATAATAAATCGTTGTCGTTGAGCACATTTTTGTCAAGTTACAACTCACTGTCGCATTACAAGTCAACGACTGACGGAACACTCAATCGAAATTCGTCCTAATGCGAACTTGTCTGTAAGGAATTTATAATTCAAAGAACCAATTACAAAAGGATTTCCAAAATTCAAATTTATAAAAATTGAGAACGGAATAATGATAAATCAAATGTATTGTTAATGCTATGGGAAAAACATTTAAACGTTTATGAGATGACCAGTCCCAGATACACAAAACGAATAGAATAAAATCCGCCAAAGTCAATCCAAAGACTTGAAGCACAGGTTGTCCAGCTACTTGTGGAAAATATGGTAGTAAAAAGATAAAATAGGAGTCAATCATACGGTCAAAAACCGCTGTGAACATGGCAAAAACGGTGCAAATCATGTAACGTGCATGGATGCTTGGTTTTCTTTTATAATAAATTGCGAGTCCGTAAAAAATCAGAAATGTAAGTAAGGCAATTAGAACAGAAGCCGTTGCAAAATAGTCCCTTGCGCTTAAAGTTGTAAGTTCGCTTAGCCGATATTTGTAGATGTCAATGGTTGTAAAAATTATAAGTGCAACTATGACATAAGAAAATTTTCCTATCTGCTTATGTAGTTCGTAATTCTTTCTTTTTATTAAAAATGGTTGAGAAATTAGCAAAACGCACCACAGTATTAAAGTAATACCATGTAAATGCATACGGTAATTCTCTTGCTCTAAAATAATTGTGAAGTATGTCAACCAGAAACCAGCCAACATCAGAAGAAAGAACACGATAAAATAAATATGACTTTTTTGATATAATACTTTATCCAATTTCATTAGCAAGTTTTCCTTTCACTTTCTATAACCCAATTTAATAAAACTCAGCCTCCACTTTATTAGTCGGGCTATCCACACCTTGCCGCCAACTATTCTATATCAGCCATTAATCACCGATATCCCCACCTCCGTGTCCGGATAGCAGAACCTGTCGTCATTCCGCTCCGGTCACTTTTTTCAAACCGCTTAAACCTTAACCTCCCGCAGCGTCCTCGCCGTCTTCATCCTTCATCGGAAACCCGCCAATAACGCCTCTCCAAACGGGCTGGCGGAAACACGGTAATGAAGATACGCGATTCGTTACCAGAAACCCATGCGCTTCATTCTTCCCGCTTTAATCTTTTGTCTATCACCGACCTGATCAAATCCGGCTGCGTCTCCTCATGTCCCGAAGGACCGCAGGCTCACAACCCTCACCCGGCCGCGCATGCCTTACACACTCCGCACCGATAGTGTGCTCACCATCAAAATACTGAAAAACTCCAATTTCCCCGGTAACATTGCGGCATCACCGTCCCGACGCGTACGCATTCACGTTGTTTAACGTTCGAGGCGGGTCCGGTCAGCGGCGTCGTCGCTTCTTTGAATAATCCTCCCGTTGCTAAAATAAGCCTTCCGTCGGCCATTCACCGTAATTAATTAAGTTGTATTTTACACTAACTTCATTTGATTATGTGTTGCTCAAAGATTCCAGGGATCACGCTCCTGCTGTTCATCATCGCATCCGCGACTACAGGCCAGTCCATCGACAGCCTCCAGCGCATTGTGGAGAATGTTAATCACGACGGCAACACAACGGCTTACATCGCCGCGCTCACCAAACTCTCGGCGCACTTTCGCGGTAAGGATGATGTAAAATCCGCGGGTTACATGCGAAAGCTGATGGCCGTTTCGGGTGCCGACGTAATACAGACCGCGCGCATCTACATCAGCTACGGGCTCTTTATGTCTGACCAGGGCCGGTACGACAGCGCCGACTATTACTTCGGAAAAGCCAACGTTATCGTTGAGGACAACCCCAATGAACTTACCCTTACATCGGCCTATCATACCGGTCTCGGCCTGCTTGAAAAGAAAAAAGGCAACAACGAAGAGGCACTACGTCACTACAAAATTGTAGACAGTCTCGGCGAGGATGTCGTCGGCAAAGAGAACATGGCCGGCAACCTGCTCAACATGGCGAACATTCACTATCGTTCCGCCAGCCGCAGTGAAGCGATCGATCTCCTTTTCAGAGCGCTGCGGCTTTTCGAAAGTGCCGGAAATGAGAAGGGAATATCGTATTGTTACAATTCCCTTGGCGTCGCGCTGAATCAGCAGGGTCGTTCCGCGGAAGCCAGGGAGTACCTGCTTAAATCGCTTGCCATCAAAGAGCGAGACGGGGACAAGAAAGGTATCACCACGGCGTGTAATGAACTTGCCAGCGTCTTCCTGAACCTGAAAGATTACGCCAAAGCCCATCAATATGTGGAACGGATGCTGGCGCTGACCCGTGAGTTGGGGTTGCATGAACTTTACATCACGGGGCTCATAAACAAAGGAAAGATAATGCGGATGCAGGGCCGTCTCGAAGAGGCGGAAAGCGCCTTTGCTGAAGCAAGGCCCCTTGCGGAGAAACTGCCCAACTCCTTTGTCCTTTCAAGTCTCGAATCCGAGATCGGGAAACTCTACAGCGAACGCAGGAAGAATGATGAGGCCATTGAACAACTCGCGTCCAGCCTTGAGGTTGCACAGCGTAGTGGTAACCTGGAAGCTGAGCTGAATGCGTATCTTTTTCTCGCTGAGGCTCATTACCGGAACAAACAGTACAAGGACGCGTACGAAGTGTATCAGCAATTCCACGCGCTGGAAGATTCACTGCGCGGGAAGACGTTAAACCTCGCTTATCAGGAGCTCGAAACAAAATACGAAGTTGAAAAAAAGAATGCGGAGATAGCACTGTTAAGAAAGGACAATGAGATCCGGGCGGAACAGGAAAAGAAACAGCGCGCGATTCAAACGGGAGGTGTTATCGCCCTCGGCTCATTCATACTGCTCGGCATCGTGTTGATCAACCGATACCGGGTGGTCTCACGCACAAAGCGTCTACTTGAACTCGAACGGGTACGCAATGCTATAGCGCGTGACCTTCATGATGATATCGGCTCAACTATTTCCAGCATAAACATTCTTAGCACGGTAGCAATCAGGCATACCGCCGATGATCCCGATGTGAAGAACCAGCTTGCCAGAATTGCCAATCAATCCGCTTCCATAATGGAAAGGATGTCGGATATCGTGTGGTCGATCAACCCTATGAATGACTCCCTTTCAGCGGTAAGCGCCAGAATGAAGGAGTTTACGGCCGAGATTCTTGAGCCGAAGAATATCCAGTATACCTTCAACGGCATCGACGAAATCGCGGACACAAGCCTGAGCGTTGAGGCCAAGCGGAACATATACCTCACGTATAAAGAGATACTCAATAACGCGGCAAAGTATAGCGGCGCGACGCTCGTAACCATCAGCCTGGGATTGAACCACGAGTCGCTTGTGCTGAATGTCTGCGACAATGGATGTGGCTTTGACCCGGAACAGGTAAGGCGTGGAAATGGGCTGCGAAACATCGCTGAAAGGTCTGCCGCAATGAAAGCCGACTGTAAAATAACCTCATCCCCGGGGAAGGGAACCAGCATCGACGTGGTGATCCCCCTCACATGATGAGGGTATAACACGGCAGCTTTCCCCTTCGTACCTTGTACCGGTAAAGCTTCAACAACGGGAAAAAACGATGATCACTTGCCTTTTATATGAAGACAACGACGAACTCCGGGAAAGCATACGCACCCTGCTGCAACTGAGCGGCGAAGTTTCTGTCGTTGGTGATTTCAAGAAGGCCACAGGTGCAGCGACACAGGTCAGGGCACTTAACCCGTCAGTTGTGCTCATGGATATTGACATGCCCGGTGTATCAGGGATCGAGGCCGTCAGACAAATCCGCGCATTCAACCGCGAGTTGCCTATTCTCATGCTCACGGTATTCGATGATAACACGAACGTCTTCAACGCGCTGTGCGCAGGTGCGTCGGGCTACCTGTTGAAGAAGCATGTTTCATCAAGGTTGCTTTCCGCCATCAATGAAGTACTCGACGGCGGCGCGCCCATGTCTCCGGCCATCGCGCGAATGGTGCTTTCTTCAATGCAGGCCCCCACGACAAAAAAATACGATCTTACCGTCCGCGAACGGGAGATTCTCGCTTCCCTTTCAAAAGGCAACAGCTACAAGCTCATCGCGTCCGGCCTTGACATCAGCATCGACACCGTTCGCACGCACATCAAGAATATCTATGCCAAGCTGGAAGTTCATTCCCAGACAGAGGCAGTCTCTAAGGCAATCAATGAGAAGCTTGTCTGACCATCCGGACAAAGCCCAAAGCATTCGCATATTCCACCAGAACGTCTGAAGTCGTTTCAGACCGACTTCTATTCCCGCACCAGGCGATCCCACCATCATGCGATACCGCGGTGCCTTTACATTGCTGAGCTTTGAGGCAAATGCTTCGTATGAAAAAATTTATACTTCCCTCAATCTTCGTCGCGGCCTCGTTAATTTCTTCCATCACGTGCGTTGCCCAGTCGCTTTGTAATGACTTCGGAACCAACGGACTTGCTGCTACACTCGAAAGCCACATCACACGGTTCAACTCGGCCGTCGTTCTTGCCAACGGAAAGATCGTCGCCGTTGGATACTACGACAACAACCGCGACAAGGATTTCCTTGTGGCACGATACAACGCCAACGGAACGCCTGATGCCACATTCGGAAAAAACGGAGTCCGGACTTACGACCTTACCGGCAACGAAAAAGACGACATTGCCATGTGCGTAACGGTGGCGCCCGACGGGAACGTGCTCATTGGCGGCGTTTCCGACGGCTACGGATCGATCATCAAAATATCAACGGGCGGAGCGCTGGTAAATTCATTCGGGACGGCGGGAAAAGTAACGTACCCGATTCTATATTCTTCGGTCGAATCCATACTCATCGGCAACGGCAACACGATTTATGGCGTTGGCAAAACGCTTGATACCGAAAACATTGCTGTCCGTCGTCTCGGTATCCGTGCGTTCAGTCAAAACGGTGCGCCGGTAACCGAATTCGGCGATAATGGACACTACTCTAACTTCGATTTCCTGCTCTGGCAGACTGATCAGATCGACGCTGCCTTACAGGCCGATGGTAAACTGCTGGTTTCCGCGAGCTTCGGAGCACCTAATAATATCGATCTCTGGAAAGTAATCCGCGTAAACTCAAACGGAACAATCGACACATCGTTCGGCACCGACGGCATTATGGAAGAAGGCGAGCCGGCGAAAGCAAAGGTCGAAGACATTAAACTTGGCGCCGACGGAGCCATCTACCTCGGCGGCGTCACAGGGTTCGATTCAGAGTCGCCTTCCCTCGGCGTCGTTAAAAAAAGGAATAGCAACGGAACACCCGCCACCGCGTTCAACGGCAACGGTTCCGCTACGCATGCCGGTGCGGGTGGCAACGCGGTGATCAGCGCGATTGAGGTGGATGACAGTGGTAGAGTCTATGTGGCCGGCTCAAAGCGAAATGCCTCTGACGAAACTGACTTTCTGTTCGCCGCGTTCAACGCTAACGGTTCCGCAGATGCAGGTTTCGGCGTTCATGTCGACCGCATACCTGGAAGTAATGGCGGAGCGCTTACGGATTTGATCCGGCTCTCAAACGGAAGCTTTATCGCCTGCGGATATATCAACGCCCCGGATCATCAATATGGGGTCGTCGTCAGGTACAAGGCAACGGGTGAGCTGGATGACGCATTCGGATCTGGAGGAACATCCATAGCACGATACGCGGGGGAGGGCTCACTTATGGCAATGGCGCGGACGAGTGACGGGAAGATCGTAACAGCGGGAACCTACCTTCACAACGGTTCGAATACGGGAGTAGCCGTGGCGAGGTTCAACGCTGACGGATCTCCCGATCTCTCCTTCGGAACATACGGTTACGTAAGATACGATATCAGCGACAGGCGCCAGTTTGTGCGCGCCATACACGTCTACGACAACGGCAAGATCCTTGTAGGAGGCAACGTCCTGAATGCGGGCAGTGGCGAAGACTATCTGTTCGTCAAACTGAATGCAGACGGCTCACTCGATAACACGTTCGGTACCAACGGCGTTTTCACCAAACACCATGGCGCATACGGCAAACGCAATACGCTCAACAATTTCCACGTCGATTCCGAGGGAAGAATACTGATCGCCGGCGACGCAAACTACCTTGGCGGATCGTACAATGATGCGACGCTGATGAGGCTGCTGCCAAATACAACCAACGATGCAAGCTTCGGAGACAATGGCGTCGTCCGTGTTACGCTCACCGTCGTGAACGACTCATTCAGTGATGTCGCCATGATGGACGACGGATCGTTTCTTGCGATCGGATCCGGCACAGTGAACGTTGGCGGCGTGGTGGTGAAAATCTCCTCCGCCGGGGTCGTCGATGAAACATTCGGAACTAACGGAGTTTTCACGCTTCCGTGGGCCGATGAGGACGAAGAAATACGGGCGGAATATGTGATTTCCAATTCCAACAACAAACTTTTACTTGGCGCATTTAAGAAAGAAAAGACGAAGACGGGCAGCACCCCTGTCCTTTGCAGGATCAATACAGCCGGATCTGTTGACAATTCCTTTGATGGCGACGGATACAAAATTCTGTCTGTCTTTGATGACACCAGTCAACCCCGATGGCTAGTCGACGGCGAGCAAATCGTCGTCGCCGGAGAGAACGAAACCTCGGCGGGTGATTTCTCAATGATGATCCTCGACAATGACGGAGACGAACTCGACATGCATCATTTCACGGTTGGCGAGGACGGCATCGTGCAACTCATCAAAAATCCTTCAGGAGGCTACTACGCCGGCCTGTCAACATCAAACGGACTTGGCCTTGTGGTCTGCCTCAACCCTGAAGGATCACAAAGCAATCCCGGCGACTGTGATGACATTGATGTTCCGGAAATCTCAACGAATGACGAGATGCTGATAGCCACAAGCGCAGATTCCTATCAATGGTATAAGGATAGCGAGGTGATACCGGGTGAGACCGGTCAGACACTTACGATTGATCTTCTGGACGCCGCGATCTATCAGGTCAGGGTGACAATCGGGAATTGTGTTCTCTATTCGGACGAATATGTACACGTGATCACCGCGATCAGCCCCGAAAAAGCACGATCCATTTCGGTTTATCCGAACCCCGTTCAGGGAGATATAGTCATTCAGTCCGCGACGGATCTTCGGAACGTAAACCTTGAATTGTACTCGCCCCAGGGAGCGCTCATCGACGCCTCGAACGCTTCACAAGGGTTCACGGCAACCATTTCCGGCGAAGGCCTTAAACCCGGCGTTTACTATCTCCGGGCGAAGTCATCGCACGGAACCGAAATTATCAGAATTCTAAAAACACGCTGAAATAATGAAACCCACACATAGCTTTTTAATTCTCGCCTTCCTGTTTTGTGTCGCCTGCGGCGGAGACAGTGCCGAACCCGGTGATTGCGCTGAAGCGTATTGCCCCTTTATTGGCAACTGGAGCCTCAGCGAACTATACGAAGACGGCGATCCTTCTGATGATGACTACTCAGCTTACAAGCTGAATCTCAAGCAACCCGAATCAGGTGATTCGTATGGTGAATACCAACGCACATTCTCCACCGGAGTATCAGAAACAGGTTACTGGACACTCCTCAACAACAACGACGTTCTCGAACTCAGTAACGATAGTGGAGTGGAAGAATATATCGTTGAATCTGTCGGCGGAAATACGCTGGTGTTGATTATTGAAAGAATGCCCATTAAGCCGGGGCCTGGTGAATTCCGGATGGTGTTTGGGAAATAATTTTGTTCAAAACGCTTTGCGCCCTCTGGCGTCCTCGCGACCTTGCGCTGAAAAGGGTTTTCATATTCCAACAGAATATGCTCCAGGTTGCTGCTTATCCTTTTTCACCGCTAAGGCGCAAGGACGCGAAGGTTCGCAAGGATTTGAATGCAGTATATTTAATATTTGCATGATCTGTCAAATTGAAAACAAGCACCCATGATACGGCTGGCCCTCATTCTCGCAATCGCATCATTGAGTCCGCTCAACGCCCAGGATCGCGCCGCGCAGCTCGACAGTCTGTTTTCGGAATTGCATCGCAGTAACAAGTTCTCAGGGAACGTTCTTATCGCTGAAGGCGGCAAGGTCATATTTCAGAAAAGCTATGGTCTTGCGTTTCGCGAGAAGGGTGAACCACTAAATAGCGAGTCCATTTTTGAGCTTGCCTCGATTGGCAAACAGTTCACCGCAATGGCTGTTATGATCCTGAAACAACAGGGACGGCTAAGCTACGCAGACACGCTTCGCAAATTCTTCCCTGAACTTCCTTATCAGGGAATCACAATCCGTCATTTACTGAATCATACATCCGGCTTGCCCGACTATATGACCCTGGCCAGCGATCATTGGGACAGCACAAAGATAATGACCAACAAAGACATGATCGCGCTGCTGGTCAGACACAAGCCCGGCATTCATTTTAGTCCCGGAGAAAAGTTTGCGTATAGTAATACCGGTTACGCACTTCTTGGAAGCATTATCGAGCGCGTGTCCGGATTAAGTTTCAGGGACTTTATGGCAGCGCATGTCTACAAGCCGGCGGGTATGAAGCGGACTCTTGTTTATCATAAACGGCTTGAACAACGACTTATAGACAACTATGCTTACGGTTATGTGTTCGACCGGGAAAAGAACGACTACATCATGGCTGACAGTTCAGATTTTGCCTCAATGGTCTATTCCCTTGATGGAATTTACGGCGACGGCTTGACCAACTCCACCACAACGGATCTGCTAACATGGGACCAGGCCTTATACACCGAAAAACTCGTTTCAAATTCCACGATGCACGAAGCCTTCATGTCTGCACCTTTAAACAACGGCACAACTTACGACTACGGCTTCGGATGGATGTTTAGTGATACCGAATTTGGGCGGATCATGTTTCACGGCGGCGGCTGGCCGGGATATTCAACGTGGATTGAGCGTCATACAAGGGACAACAAGACGATCATCATTCTGGCCAATTCAGGTAGCGGCATGAGCGCTGTGATTCCCGCCCGCAATATTCTGTATGGCATCAAGAATATTCCCCCGGCCGAAATAAAATTATCCACCGCGACCCTGAACGAATATGTGGGCTCCTACAAGTTATCGGAAAAAGATACCATTGTGGTTTCGCTTGAGAATGAACAGCTCTACGCCTCAGGTGCAGGACAGAGAAAGCATGTTATGTATGCTAAGGCACGCGATCTGTTTTTCAGAAAAGATGCCGATTACAACATACAATTCATGCGCAATGAAGAAGGTCAGGTGGAGTTAATGAGAATATTGCGCCTGGGACCGAGTATTGATGCTGTCAGGATCCCGCAGAAAAAATAATTCTGCACAACATCGGGTATTTCAAATAGCTATTTTCAATCGAGGAAAGTTCACGCATAATTATCGCAAAAATGACCGGTCTTAATAAAACGTTTCAGGTCGTCGTGCTTCTGCTTGTCGGTATCACCGGTGCAAACGGGCAACGCAGTGACCATTCAATCAGTGAGCGTGAACTGCAGGCAGCGTTCAAACAAATCGTCGGGGAATACGATTCATTTGAAGCCGTTCACGGTAACAGCATTACAACACCGAACGTGAACATGCATTATCTGACGTGGGGTAAAAATACGGATCGTGTGTTCGTGTGGATACATGGAACTACCAGTAACGCGTACGAGGCTGCACTGTTTGCGGATAGCCTGGTTAGCAACGGGTATTTCGTCATTGCTGTCGATTACTACGGACACGGCAAAACGCCTATCCCAGCCCGTGAAGTTTCCATCTACAACGTGGCTGACGACATACATTTTTTGCTGACCACACTGAAGATCGACAAAGTCACCATCGGCGGCTGGTCGCGGGGTGGTACGATCGCTACGGCGTTTTACGACACCTATCCGGATATGGTCTCAGCGATAGTTTTGGAAGATGGCGGTTCAGTGGGCTGGCTCAGACCCGGCCACAGGATGGAAGGTTCGGAACTTGCGAAACTGTTTGATGACAATAAACAGCAGTACGGAGAAGTGCCCGCCGACAAACTGTTTCCTTCGTTGTACGATGCCTTTCGTCATCACCAGCACGATGGAAAATTGAGACTGCTTACATTTCATGCGATCAATAAAACCACTACCGGCCAATGGGGAGTGAACCCGGGTCTCGCCGAATGGCTTGGAGAAGAGTCATGGGAATCAATAGTAAAGTCTATCAACCGTCCCGCTGCAGCACCGCTCTTCGAGTTTTCAACGATGACGCTGGACCCCAGGATCGCCTATCGTAATCTAAAAGTTCCAATGCTTATCTTCGATCCAATCGATGTCAATGATCAACTAAAAGATTTCCATCAGGATAACGCACACCTGAAAAATGAACACCCTGACCTGGTCACTCACCTGGTGTATGACAATACCAGTCACGCTGTAAAATACCAACGCCCGGATCGTTTTCGAGAAGATCTTGTCGCTTTCCTGAAAGGTGTTGAATCAGAAGGCCCGTGACATTCTGACAATAAACATAACGTCATTGAATTCAATACGATCAAACGAAAAGCAATGGTCCCGTTCCGTCATTGAGGGCGGTGGCAGGGCGTCGGCGCGGGCGAGCGCAGAATCGCATGTTCGGAGATGTGCGCGTTGACATCAGTACATGTGTTGAAAACTCTTCGCGCCCCTTGCGCGCTCGCGACCTTGCGGTAAAAAGGATTTCCGTATTCTGATAACTCACGTTCCAGGTTACTGCAGAGCCTCTTTCACCGCAATGGCAAAAGGCGCTAAGGTTCGCAAGGACAAAAAAATTGAAATTCACACTGAACAAACTCTGCAATACCCATGAAAAATATCGTAATCATTTGGTTTCTCTCATGCGTTTCCCTTACCGGATTCGCACAACAAAACAAAGGAACAGTCGTACGAAAAACATTCGTCGCGCCCTCCCTTAAAGGAAATCCCGCCGGTGAAAATGCGGAGCGATCGGTTTCTGTCTATCTGCCCCCGGGATACGACAAGAGCAAAGACCGGTATCCCGTCATCTATTTCCTCCACGGCTTTGGGGGAAACGATTCCGTGATGATGCACAAGTGGCTTGATTTTCCCGGGCTCATGGACGCCGCCATTCAAAGTGGAAAATTACGACCGATGATCCTCGTGACGCCCGACAGCTACACCGAACTCGGCGGCAGCTTTTATGTAAATTCTCCGCTTAACGGGGACTGGGCTGATTACATCGCAAAGGATATCGTACAATTCATTGACAAGAATTTTCGTACCATCGCGAACCGGAATAGCCGCGGTTTGAGCGGTCACTCCATGGGCGGCAACGGCGCGTTACGGATCGGCATGGTGTATGCGAATACATTCGGTGCAGTGTACGCGATGAGTCCTGCGGTGCTCGACTGGTATGGTGACTTTAATCTTGACAGCAGAGCGTTCAAAATTATCAGTAAGGCAAAGAGTACGAAAGAGATCATGGAAGGAACCGAACACAGCTTTGACGGGTTCTTTGCGGCGGTGTACTCGGCCATGGCATGCGCTTACGCGGATGATGCCGACGCCGGAAACTTCCTCAAAGCGGAACTCCCTGTACGATACAACGGTGACAACGCAACATTAGATCTCCAGGTCATCCGGCGTTGGGAAGCAAACTTTCCTGTCAATATGGTGGACGAGCATTATGAACAGTTGAAAAGTCTCGCTGCACTGAAACTTGACTGGGGCCGGAACGAAGAATTCAGTCATATTCCCTTTACATCGCTCCAATTCAGTAAAAAACTTGAGGCTTATGGGATAACGCATTTTGCCGAAGAGTATATCGGCGATCATGGGAATATGCTTGATGGCTTTGATGGAAGGATATACACTGAAGTGCTGCCGTTCTTTAACGCGTATCTGCGGTAAAGGGAGTTTCAAGTTTCAGGAGTTTCAAGTTAAACGCGAAACGCTCTGTGTCGCTGCGTTGAAATTCTCCGCGCCCCCTTGCGCCCCCGCGACTTTGCGGTGAAATGCATTCTCATATTCCAAAAGCCTCACGTTCCAGGTTGCGACGAACAGTTGATCCTCAAAAATCCCTTAGAAATCAGGATTGTGGATTGTCCAAATTTGAATTAGGTTACCTTCCCAACCTCCGACCCTAACGCTAACCTGACGATGGCAAAAATTCCCAACCTTCCCAAAGCGGCATCACACGTAATCGCCAACAACGACGTCGTTTACCTATGGTGGACCGTCCCCGCTAAAATCAAGAATTGCCTGGGCTTCACGATTCACCGCGTCGTTAATGGTAAAGAAAAAGCGCTACCCGCCGCCGTGGGCTTCGACAAGGATGACGATCCCCGACAACCACCTCAGACAACAGACGTATGGCCGATCCAAAGCTTTAACTGGAAAGATCTTTACGCTCCCGTTAACAAAGACGTTCATTACAAAATAATCCCGATGGTCGGCGACTGGCTGAATCTAAAGCCGGACCTTGATAATGCGATCATCACCGATACCGTCCGGCGAACGCAGACGTACAATAACATCAGCATCATCTTTAACCGCGGACTGCTTTCAACGCAGGCCATTGCGAAACAGGATCTGACTTCCGACGAGATCAGAAACCTGATTTCAAACCCTGACCAAAACCTCCGAATGCGACTGGGTGGTCACATGATCCGCGGCGCGAGAGAATTCTTCAAACAAGATAAGGACGGCGGTTGCTTCTACGCCGCTCTCTATGAGTTTACCGACCTGGAACTGATTGCGCTTCTTACTAAGAATCCAAAGAACCATATTATCCTTTCAAATGCGAACGGGTCTGAGACGAAAATGGTTGATGGGAAAAAGAAAACGATCGCCGTGCCGGACAAAACCAACGCGGAGATCCGGAAAGCACTCCACAAAAAGATGAACGACGGCATGATCTCCGTTTATGACAGAATGCTGGGAAGCCGGATCGGTCACAACAAGTTCGTCATTTATGTCGATAAAAATAATAAGCCCGTATCCGTATTAACCGGAAGCACCAACTGGACGCCTACAGGTCTTTGTGGTCAGACGAACAATATGGTGATCATCGAAAGCAAAAAAGTGGCGTCCCGGTTTATGGAATACTGGAATCAGCTTAAGCAGGACAAAAACCAGGAGAAACTACTTCGAACATGGTGTAATGAAAATCCCTTCAGCATAAAGGAACAAGGAAACAAAGTCCGGCTATGGTTTTCGCCCAACACGCCACAGAAAACAAAGCCTAAAGTCCCGGCGATACCCATTGACATGGATGATGTGTTCACCCAGATCCGGAAAGCAAAGAAGTCGATACTATTCCTGGTGTTCAATCCCGGCAGTCCATCGATACTTGATGAAATCAAAATTGTGGCAGAAGCCCGGAAGGCCAAGAACCCGTTGTTTGTCAGGGGAGCGATTTCAGATGCGAAGATCGCGAAGCAGGTGATCACCAGTATCTATTCAACGGATGCGCTGGAGCGTCCGGACAAATACAAGGTTGGTAATCCCGAAGTCACCGGCGTTGCAGCGATTCCCGGCACGTTCAGCTATTGGGAGAAAGAACTGCTTAAACTCGGCTTCTCGACGATCCACGATAAGATACTCGTGATTGATCCTTTTGATAAAGCTTGCAAAGTCATAACGGGAAGTCATAATCTTGGATACAAAGCCTCATACAGCAATGACGAAAACATGGTTATTCTCGAAGGTAATCCGGAACTTGCAAAGGCCTATGCTACCCATATCCTTGATGTTGTGAACCACTTCAAATGGCGTTATAAGTTACAGGACAAGGTGAAAGGGCTAAAAACCGAAGCACAAAAACGCAAGGCACTGGAAGTTGCGTGGCATGACCTTGACGAATCCGATAAGTGGATGAACTACTATTTCAGCGACAACTATATTGACCGGTACAGGTTGTTCCTGAGGTAGACGGCAAGGAAAGACGGAGTTTCAAGTTTCAAGAGGAAAAAGTTTCAAGTTTAGCACAAAACTCTCCGCGATTTCTATGCGTTGAAAATCCTTGCGCCCCCTAGCGCCCTCGCGACTTTGCGGTGAAATGGATTCTCATATTCTAACAGGTAACTTTTCAGGTTACTGCATACTGTCTTTCTCCGCTAAGGCGCCAGGACGCGAAGGTTCGCAAGGATCAAGTCTAGTTCAAATTCGTCGGCCGATACACACCGAAGAACTTCCCCTTCACCATCCACGAAATTCCAAACAATATCACCGCCGCGCTTTCCATCCAGAACGTTAGGTGATTCCGGTCGTATATCTCCGCTGGGATGATCAATGACCACCGGCTTTGAAGGATGATCAATAATGCTACAACCATCAGCACACCACAGACTTTGTAAATCCGGTTCCGCTGTCTCTTTCCCACCGTCTTCACCGGACCAGGACGCGTAAATACCCATATCGACATAACCGCCAGCGCGGATAGGAAAATACCTGCCGCGATGTAATGGAATATCTCCCGACCGGGGCTTGCCTGCAGTATTGTCACACAATAAATCTTTTCCGGATCCTTACGTACCTCGGTGATATTGCTAGTCGGAAACATAACCAGCAGAAGTGCGCATATTCCCGCGACCGACGACAAATAAAAGTCCACAGGTTCTTCGCCTTTATAGATCAGCAGAAAAATCGCCATCAGGCTGACCGTGATAATGAATACGCTGTTCGCCCGCGTGTAGTAGTAATGGCTGATGGAGTCAAGCGGATCAGCATGACCTGAATCCACGAACAAAATCAGATACAACAACAGCGGAAGCAACATACCAAGGATGCCAACCAGCGAGCGCAGGGTACGCTGATTCGTCAGCCAGATTTCCTCCCGGCCATCGTATTCCACGTTCAACGCTTTCGCGACTTTGAACGGCATTGAATTTTGATCTGCAATCATGTGATAGTTATTTAATGAATAAATAGACGAATCAGGATATGCCGCCGGCGGATCATTATCCGGTCATTACCGGCAGAAACGACAAAACCCACCCCGATGAACGTTGACGTTCATACGGAATGGGCTCCCGGAAATCGAAGTTAGCAGTTCAATGAAAAAAAAGATACCTGACTTTTAAGGCTGAGGTGTTGGTATTCCGTCTGTTTCACCCCGGTCAGTCATCTACCGACCAGATGTGGTCTCAACGACGCGCGCAGCCAATTCATCTGCATTAGCCCCGGTTAAATCCATCGTCACATCATTATTTTCACATTTTTTTTTGAGTCGCAACGATATCGTTCCACCCTGTCGCTTATAACGCCCTACGAACTGACAACAGTCGGGATAATCCCCCGCAGGTACAAATACCAATGGCGAATCTGATGAACGCGTTGCCGACTCCCTCAACAGGATATCAACTTTCCGCCCTAAGCCAATCACGTCAGTCATGTCATCTTCATCCTGAAAGCTTGAAGAAATGTACACCGGTCTGATTCTAGAGAGTGGAATCTTATTCTTTTCCACTTCTGTTAATTGTCCGACATCAAAACTCTGAGATCCCTGTGGGCTGAATACCATCGGCATTTGGATCCCTCCTATCCCTTCAGCGAGAAAAGGCACACGTTCCTGTGCATACTGAAACAGCTTGTTGACATCAATGAACTCATCATCTCTGAGGGCAGCTCCCCGTATACCTTCGAGAAGGCTATAAGTTAACACACCTTGTCCGTATCGGCTCGCTTCATAACTCACAGCATCCGCTGCGCATCCTGTGATGATATGCATTCCCGTGCGATCCGACATCCTGTCCAATGCGCGAAGCGTACTTGACGGCACGTTTCGACTCGCAATCAAATTACTAACCAGGTTACCGGACGCACACGCATCAATAATCAATACTTGCTTTGCAGCCGGGATTGCGTTAAACCTTTCTAAGAGTTCCGTACTCGAAATTGTCGTTTGCGCACATGTTGTCGGATTATCGAATCCCGATCCGTCCGCCACGGACGCCTCCTGCGTCAGATAGTGCCAGTCACCCTGAGGTCCACCGAGACTAATACCATGGCCTGACAGATAGACGACAACAATATCCAATGGATGAGACGTCGCTTCGATTTTCTTCAACGCATTAATGATATTTTCTTTCGTTGGCCAGCTTTCTTTTTTTTGTGCCGTCGTGAGCGTGTATAGAAAAGACCTTTCGGCGCCAAAGAGTTTATGCGCTCCAAGCTTCATGGCGGATCCGATGTCCTGTGCATCTTTTGCTGCGTAGGTCAGGTCGATGTCGTCGCCGGAATAGTCCGACACGCCGCATGCAAGAATATGGACCGAGGGACGATAATTCTTTTTCTGCGCTTTTGTATATGTAACTACTTCGCTACGGCTTTCAATCCAATGATCTTTGTTCCAGGCTTTGACTGCTATGAAATTTTCACCTTCCGTAATACTCCGGAGGTTCGCAATGAAATAGCGTATCGACATTGATTGCGCATCCGGGCTCGCATTCTTGTCACGAGCGTCTTTGACAATCTCCTTTCCCTGAACGTAAATCCCCACTTCCCCAATACCACCGCCACGGTTTATAAGATCAACCTGAAGATATCCACTTGCGTCGACAGGATGTATCGTCACAAGAGGCGGCATCGCAATGTTGTCCAGAGCCTGCACGTTCCTGGATTTTTCACCGCCTATAATTCGGGACCAAAGTCCCGGTTCGTAATAACGGTCCTTTAGCTGACCCAACGCGACCAGCTTCGCCTCCTGTTTGAAATACATTTTCTCCATTGCGCCATTCGATGCATCGAAAACGCCCGATGGTGATGTAACCGCCCAGTCAGACCAGCCGATTGAGTACCAAGCCAGCGCTTCTCGGCCGGACACAACGTTCCATAACCTGCAGCTCAGATCCTCTGAGGTGGAAACTATATACTTACCGTCCTTTCTAAAATCTATCGACGTGATTGGTCCGGTATGGCCTTCAAGGTTTTGTTCCAGCGTCCCTGTAGCAATGTTCCAGACCCTAATCGTTTTGTCTGCGGAGGCTGTTACAACGGCCCTCCCGTCAGGCGAGAAAATTCCGGCGGTAACGCGATCGGTATGACCCGCAAATTCGCGAATTAGTTTACCGGTCTTTGTTTCCCACATCTTCGCTTTGGAATCATGAGAAACTGTTAACACATACCTTCCGTCCGGACTGAACCTCGCCGACGAAACCATCGCCGAGTGACCCGCCAGTGTATGAATCAGGAGCCCCGTTTGAGTTTGCCACACTTTTGCGCTTCCATCCCAGGAAGAGGTAACGAAGTATCCGCCTTCCGGACTGAAATCAATGTTATTAATATAACTGGCGTGCCCGGTCCCGTTTACTACCGGTTTACCGGACTCCGCTACCCATAACCTAACAGTTGTACCAGCGGTTGCAGCGACGAACTTTCCGTCCGGACTAAAACGCGCATTTACAGGATAGAACGTACGGATCAGTTCATCGTTTCTTTCATCTGTACCCGGCGGACGAAAAGCTATTTTCCTGTACACCTTTCCGTCGGCAACCGTGGATAGCAAAATTTCATCGCTACTAGCTATTGCCACGTAGGTACCGTCGGGACTGAACGTCGCCATACGGACGAACGGATGCTGAATATCCGTTAGAGTCTTTCCATTTTGCGCATCCCATATCCTTACTTTCCCAGCACCCGTTGCAACGACATATTTATCGTCCCGACTAAATTCAACAGACTGCATGAAGCGCCCTAATCCGCCAAGACGAACGGACATCCGGCCAGTGGCAACTTCCCAGATTCGCGCGGTCGAGTCGAAATTGTGAATTCTGTCCTGATTAGAAGTGAGAATAAAACGCTGATCGGAACTAAAGCTCGCGTGCGTAGTGAGGTTAGCGTAGCCCCGCAGAGTTGTGATCAGCTTGCCGGATGAAGCTTCACGCAGTTCAGTGAGATTATTGAACAAACCTATCGCGACGAGTTCCCCGTCGTTGCTGAATGCCACGGTCTTGACGGACTCGCTGCCAGGATAAGTCAGCACCGGGGATTTGCCGGTAGTTGTTTCGTGAATCGTCAGTTTCATACCGCCGGGTTCACTATACAACAGATATTTACCATTGCTGCTTACGTCAAATGTCTTATCATCAATAAGCCGGCTTGTGAACACCGCTCTGGCGGAAGCCAAATCCCAAACCGTGGCATATCCTTCGGCCGTTGTCAAGGCGAACTTTTCATTGTGGCTGAACTTCGTCGTCGTAATAAATTTATCTCGTCCTTTCAATTCCTGATATAATTTTCCGGATGTCACACTCCACACTTTCGCCGTTGTGCTCATCAATCCCGCGGTGATCAGGAGTTCCCCACTTTTACTAAACCGGACACAGCCTAAACCCTGAGGATCGACGGCGATATTTTGAAGAAGCGAACCGGAGCTAACCTCCCATATTCTGACAACACCATCTAACGTGGTCGCCAATACCAAATTGCGCGATGAGTTTACCTCAACATGCGTGACTGTAGCGCTGGAGCCGCGAAACTCGCTGCGAACGTCGCCACTTAGGACATCCACCATCCGGACTATCCCGTCTTTGTTTCCAAGAAAGATGTACTGATCGTCGGGACTAAATGCGGCAGCAGATCTGCGTACTCCGTCAAACGTCCTCACCAGCTTTCCTGAAAACGGATCCAAGACAATTAGCTGTGGTTTAGCGGAATTCGCAAACGTGATGACATACTTTCCCGAAGGACTGAATTCGACATTATTGAGCGCCTGTGATGAACCAGCCAGTGTAGTGAGAAGCCTTCCTGTACTTGTCTCCCAAACCTTCGCCGTTTTGTCATGGGAAGCAGTTACTACGTATTTATCGTCCGGACTGAAGTGCACGGAACTCACGCCCATTGTATGACCAACCGGAATGGTGAGTTCAGGAGATTGCGCGGAGCCGCTGACCGTCAAGAGAACGAGGGCCGCGATCGGAAATAGATTCTTTACCACCGGTATTTGCAAGACAATGGCTCGCGGAAGATCGAGAATATCTGCTTTCACCATTTCGAGCTTCTTCCGATCGTTATGACAAACTCCCCGGCGGTATTGATATAGCCTCTGGTTCCACCTTTCATGGCTTTGGCCAGACCTGAAACGGGGTCAAATGCAGATAATTCATCAAAGCTGCCTGAGGGAATCAACAGATTCCGATCCAAATCGTAAAGACCTCCCGGCAGCAGCAACTGACCATTGGGAATTTGATATTTGTTCGCATCACTAACATTTGTAACGGGTGTCATCTTTCCAAGAAGCTGATCGAGAAAGGGTGACATATCATTTCCTGACTGGTCGATCAGGAGAAACCTCCGCCGGGGGTTTCCACTGTTGGGAAGAGCTGCATAGTTCCCTTGGAATTTGCAAATGTCCGGATGAAACGGACTAATCTTGACATCAAAATTCAGTCTTATCTTGATGCTGCCCGACTTATCAATATATGCGTGACGAAATTCGCTTTTGTTAACAGGCGTTACGAATGCGAGTCCACCGGAGAAGTCACCAGGTTCGATACTGAATTGCAGCGGAATAACAATCTCCCCTGACTCATTGACAAATCCCCATTTCAACTCGCCAAACTCGTTAGGATTACCCACCGCGGCCAATCCATCCGAAAAATGTCTGGCAAAGCGGAAAACACCACTGCCCCTTTTCTGACCGCTTTTATCATATACGCCGAACCCCTCTTTGGTAGCGCCGATTGAAACCCCCCTGGACGTAAACTTCTTGTTAACAAGACCGTACGCCGCTACGGTTTGACTTGCACCTGGGTCGAACAGCCGCAGGATATTGCCTCCCTGACCTGGCTCCACTCGCCTTCTGAAAACAGCGGGCACCTCGTACCTTTTTCCACTGCGCTCAATGAAATAATATTTATTATCCTTGACAACTGTGGCTATGCCAGCCTCATCAAACGGAAAGGCGACAGCATTATCGCATGGCACAATAAGCTTTCCTTTCGTATCGATGATCCCAAAAGCATTAGTGGATACCGATTTCACCACACAGGACCCATTGACAAACCCTACAGGAACAGCGCCGTATTCGATCGGAAGTTTGTTGAATAAGTATGTATTGAATGGTACAACTATATTCCCTTTTGAGTCAATGATCGCCTGAGATTGTCCCTTGTACACAATAGCAAACCCCTCTCTGAAGTCGGCGATGTTATCGACCTCCAATTGCTTCACATCAGCGGCCACAATTCCTATTGAGCCTTGCCTACTTTGCGTTTGTGCTGGCTTCTCTGCTATCGGCGCAGCTAATCCCGACAGATTTTCAGTGGCATCTTGATCTGCTACGACTGATATCCCGACGTTTAGAATCTCACCGCGAAAAAGCGCTTCGTCGACATCGGTAACCGTGTAGTTAAGTTTCTGACTTCGACACTTAAATACGGTATAAATTGCTCCCCCAAGTGCTTTACCTACACCGATTTCCTTTATCTCGATCTCGATTCCTTCTGCGTCAGGATCGACCGGCATACCAATCGGGCCCTTCATAAGAAATCGAAAGGACGAACTGCCCGGAGGCCATGGCTTTCCAATAACAAACCGATCACCTATCGACAATGTCGAGCCGTCCTTGGTGACGTAGCTGGTATAACCAGATGCACTCTTGCGAACTGATGCAAGGTCACTGTGCTTAAGTTCCTGACCAGACAAAAGGCATGGGGAAACGAGCGCAATAAGAAACGCGAAGTAATACTTGTAATACTTGTAATTCATGATAACAGGGTTAGGGGTAACAACTTGTTCTAAGTTATCCATAACAAGAAGCAGTTCAAAACCGAACAACCAAATTCTGCTTAACTCCTCCATTTCAATGTGCCTGCATGCGCAGAATCAGTACGATACCGAATCCGCGAGGCCATGATGAATACTCTGGAAAGAATAGTGCATTCGCCACCGCGCACGTTGCATCCTGAATCACATCGTTGGTCACCTCGGTTCCTTTCCGGAAGATAACCATCGATTCGCCAAGAAAGGTGAGAGTGACAAGAAAGCTTCGTTCTGGGAGTCCTCCTGTTAAAAAAATATTCCCTGCGATTTCTCGGCGTCGCTGCGCCTCCGCGTTGTCTGCATTCCCCGCTTTCCAACCAGCACTCCTCAGGTTGCATTTCCCCGCCCTTACCCCGAAATTGCTCCAAACTCCAAGCCATGCACATCAACTCCCTTCGTTCTATCACCATCTTCATAATCGCCCTCTGCTTCACAACCACAACATACGCTCAGAAAATCAACCCCAGCCTCCTCCAGCAACCTTGGAAAGCTCAGTGGATTTGTCCCGTGAAAACTGACCAGTGGAGCGCATCGAGCAATCCAAAACTTCAGCAATATGGCGTGTACAAGTATCGAAAGGCGTTTACACTTGATCAGGTGCCGGAGTCATTTGTCGTGCATGTGTCGGCAGATAATCGTTTTAAACTTTTCGTCAATGGTAAAGAAATAGCAGGCGGTCCCGCGCGAAGTGATCTCTACTTCTGGAATTTCGAGACCATTGATCTTGCACCACACTTGACAGCAGGAAAAAACATTATCGCCGCACTCGTGTGGAATGAAGGTCCACATCGACCGATGGCACAAATCTCCCTCTTTACCGCTTTCATCCTCCAGGGCAACACGGATACCGAATCCATTGTTAACACAGACGAAACATGGAAAGTAGTCGAAGACACTTCCTATTCACCATTGCGCGTGCGGTCCACAGGTTATTATGTCGCCGGCCCAGGTGAACTTGTTGATATGAACAAGCACATTAAGAATTGGACCGCGCCCGACTTCGATGACAACGCGTGGTCAGCTGCAAGCCCGACCGGCCCCGGACTAACCAAGGATGCAGCCGTCGATTCACGGGGATGGATGCTCGTTCCATCAACGCTGCCACAAATGGAGATGACACCCGCACGACTGCGCGTCGTACGTCAGGCAGAAGGTGTGAACGTTCCGAACGGATTTCCGGCGACGAAGGTGGCAGTCACAATTCCACCACGGACACACGCGACACTTCTCCTTGACCAGACATACAACACAAACGCCTACCCGACGATCATTTTCAGTCGCGGCAAAGGCGGGAGTCTGAGCCTGACATATACGGAAGCCTTGTATGCACGCACAACCGAAGACATCAGCGGCAACTGGATCCCTACAATGCCGAAGGGAAACCGCAACGTTGTCGAGGGCAAGACCTTCATCGGCAGACGCGACAGCATCATTTCAGACGGCTCACAACTGCAGGAATACACGCCACTTGCATATCGCACATTCCGTTATGTACAGCTGCGCATTCATACGGCAGACGAACCTCTGATAATTGAAGACCTCTTTTGCACCTTCACGGGATACCCGTTTAAAATGAACGCGCGCATCGAAACCGAGGAGGGCGACATCCATAAAATGCTTGACATCGGCTGGCGTACGGCACGCCTGTGCGCGGTCGATACTTACATGGATTGCCCATACTACGAACAGTTGCAATACGTAGGCGATACACGCATACAGGCATTGGTTTCCCTTTACAACAGCGGCGACGACCGACTTGTCCGCAATGCGCTTACGCTGATGGATCGCTCACGAATCGCTGAAGGCATTACATTGAGTCGTTACCCTTCATACCTCGATCAGCAGATACCAACATTCTCACTTTGGTGGATTGCCATGCTGCACGACTACTGGCGTTATGGTAGCGATGAAGCATTTGTCCGCGATATGCTCCCTGGCGTTCGCAGTGTACTGGCGTTCTTCGAGCGCTACCAGCAGGATGATGGTTCACTGCGCAATGTTCCATACTGGCTGTTCACGGACTGGGTACGCGACGTTAAGGGCTGGGAACGCGGTATGGCACCCATCGGTGCTAAGGGTGAGTCCGCCGTGCTCGACATTCACCTCATGTGGACGCTGCAACTCGCCGCCGAGATGGAAAGACACTTTGGCATCTCCGGCATGGGCAGCTACTACAGTGACAACGCGGAACAGATTAAACAAACCATTCAGAAAAAATACTGGGATGAATCCCGCCAGCTTTATGCAGACACCGAAGCAAAAGATATGTTCTCACAACACACTAACGCACTGGCTATACTATCCGGCGCTGCAGAAGGCGAACGCGTCAAGACAATCGCATCGAAACTTAAATCTGACACAACCCTCGCCCCTGCATCAATCTACTTCCGCTACTATCTCCACCTTGCCTGGGTAAAAGCCGGCATGGGCGACGACTACCTGTCATGGCTCGACAAATGGCGCGAGAACATCACCATGGGGCTCACCACCTGGGCTGAGACCTCCGATGTAGACCGTACGCGTTCTGATTGTCATGCCTGGGGTTCGAGTCCGAACATAGAATTTTTCCGCACCGTTCTCGGCATAGACAGCGACGCACCCGGCTTCTCTGCTATAAAAATTGAACCCCACCTCGGCGACCTACGAGACATCTCCGGCGAAATGCCGCACCCGAAGGGCACAATTGCAGTAGCATACTCCGAAAAAAAGAAAAAGCGCTACGCGACGATTACGCTTCCTCCTGGCACACGCGGGAGATTTATCTGGAAGGGGAAGGAGAGTACATTAAACGAAGGTAAGAATGAGGTAAGGATGGAGTAATTTCCCCTTGCGTTCCCACGACTTTGCGGTTAAGTCTTCGCGCCTTTGCTCCCTCTTGCGCAAAGACACCTGACTACACAAGATCCCGTCCCCGGTTCTTCCCTGTCACGCCTCTTCAGGGCTTGGGTTTGTACGGCCATGTAGCCCTGCGCTTCACCACGGCAACATGGGTGACACCCGCCAGGCCGGGCTAATGCTAAATCCCAGTCAACTTTTCGTATTTCTTTTTATGGAATTCCTCCCCTCTCTGAATCCATCAGATAACCAAACCTGTCTGGCGATGATCAAACGTTCTACTCTCCTCCTCGCATCAGTTTTGCTGATGATCTCGAACACATTCCTGTCAGCACAAAATACCCGTTGGGCTACAGGCCCCAAAACGGGCTTCGTTTTTCAGATCACCAACGATGAGGCGCAGCGTCTGCTCACCAAATCCCGACCGGACACAATTATCAACGCCATGCTCCATACGCAAACAGACACCTTCAACATTGCCCGCGGCTGGACGAACAGGCCCGAAAAGGGACACTTCATACTGGTTACCATCAACGAAAATAAACTCCATTGCGAATACACCAGCGTCTTTCCCTACCAGGTGTTGCTACTGAAGACGTATGGCGCACTGGCCTTGCAGGTGCTTGACCACGAGGGTAATGTGAGGTCTGACGCACGCGTAAAATTCCGGACGCGACGAATTCGCTTCGACGGAGAAACCAGTACCTACAGAATTGAAAACGACTGGTTCAATGGCCGAACGAAAATTGTAACGGTAGAACTCGACGGCTTTCGATCGGTGTTCAACATCGACAAACACGAGGTTCCTTCATGGGCGGAAGACTACTATTACAACGATGATTCCGGACCCGACTTTTATTCATACATGATCACCGACAAGAACAAATACAAACCTTCGGAGCGTGTGAGGTTTAAGTCGTATGCCCTGTCGGGATCGCGTACTCCTATCCGGAGAGATCTGGAAGTGTGGCTGCTGAAACAGGGACGACCAATAAAGGTTACCACGATATCGCCACATCGGCCGGGTAGTTTCGCCGGTGAAATCCATTTACATGATTCACTGGGTCTCGTGCTTGATCAATATTACACGCTGCAACTCTGCGACAAAAGCAGACGGGTTATTTCGAGTTGTACATTCCGTTACGAAGACTATGAATTGAAAGGTAACAAATTGAAGATCGAAGCAGAAACGACAACGCAGTATGCGCCCGCCTCCAACCGAATTACAATTCTCGCCACTGACGAAAACGGCCTTGTCCTTAAAGATGCGCGAGCAACGATAAATGTCATCACTGAAAATATCCGCGAGGTATTCGATCCACTCGTAATTCTCCCTGACACGTTGATGTCACAGACAATTCTCCTTGATCCGGATGAAGAAACTGAGGTCGGGATACCATCATCACTTTTTGGGAAATCAAACACGGGATATCGCGTACATGTGACTGTACTCAATAGTGAAAATCAACGCATAGAAGCAGGTTTACGGGCCTCGCACTACTTTTCGCGATACGAACTGAAGGCGTCGTTTTCCAATGACAGCATCATGTATGAGATATTCGATCGCGACTCACCGATGCAAAATGTTACTGTGAAGGCGTACCACGATAATGCAACCGAAGGTGTGGAAATGATTCTGCCACACAAAGAGAAAATCAACCCGGCCTTAACCAGCATCCGGTTCGAAAGTGAGCTCTTGTCGCGCACACTACGAATGTCGGACATGTTGCCAAAAATACACCTCGCCGGCGGAATCGAGAAAGACAGTTTTAATGTTGCAATCGAAAATCTCCAGCAAATAGCCGTATCGTGGTATGTGTATCAGGGTAATGAACTTCTCGAAAAAGGATCTGGAACCGAGATGGAATTCAAATCAAGAATCGAAAACCGAGAGCTGACGTATTATGTAGAATTGTTGTATTCGTTTGGCGGATCCGATCACGTGATAACCAAAGAGTTCCCCTTTCGTGAGAGTTCGTTGAATATTGCTGTTAACCTTCCTGACCGGGTATATCCTGGTCAGAAAGTGGACGTTGATATTGAGGTTACCGACGATGCAGGAAATCCTGTCTCCAATGTCGACCTCACCGCCTTCGCCACTACAGCCAAACTGAATTATTACGTTCCTGATCTTCCCTATTATGGCACTACATCCAAAGAACGATCGCCCGCCGCAACCTACACCAAGCACGAAGTAAACAAACGCATCGCAGTACTCGATCTCAACTATGAACTGTGGGCACCGCGGGCGCGACTCGACACCATGAAGTACTACCAACTTATCTATCCGGGACGAAAATTTTTCTTCCACAAGGAAGCTATTTCAGACAGCACGCAATTTGTTCCCTATGCCCTACAGGACGGTGCCGCGAAGCAGGTTTATGTCATCGAGATTAATCATAAGCCAGTCTACTTCTCGTGGACGGGACAACCGAAGGGCTACTCGTTTTATGTGGCGCCCGACGAACCTGTCCAGATAACTCTTCGTCTGCACGACCGCGTGGTCATTCTCGACTCACTGACTTTCGAACGCGGTAAGAAAACGATATTCAGTTTTGATCTTAACAGAGTCGCCAAAGGGCGTGTAATGCACCTGATTCGTCCTGAAATGGTAAGAACGGGATTTTTCAGAAAGTATCGTAAATGGACATTCACCACAACAGAGATTAATCGCTACTCTCAGTTCCTCGCGACATTCAACGTAGAGACTGGGCCTGCATATCTCACGAAGGATAATCACTTTGTGCCGCTGGCAACCTGGGAACAAAGTGCACGCAAGGTCGTTGCAGGACCAGTGGAACCCGGAATGCAAACCTACACCGAACACCGCCGCGTCAGGACAACCTACAAACACGCCGGGATGTTTTCGTATACCTTTGAAGACAACATTGTTTACAAGACAGATATTCCGAACAAACTAACTCCGGAGCGACTTCCAAACACAATGTTACGGCCCAGCACAACGCTGAACGACGTTGCGATCAACAAAGAGATACTACTCAGGAAAACACCATTTGTGAGAGAGCCGTGGCACCCGCAGACAATCGATCTGATCGACCATGCGTGTCGTATAAAAGTTCTGCTACCGCATGAAGAGGCGCAATCGGGTGTGGCGTCAGTACTGTTTCAGGATTGCACTACCAACATCACGGTATCTCCCTGCAGGAGTTATTCCGGCGGATCCGACTATTTTACAATACCTCGCGGTTGTCATCACGTTATCGTTCTATATAATAACGGCACATATTTTAGAATGAACAACGTGAATATCCGTGCGCATACCCAGATCGTTTCAGAATTCCGCGGTGCCACCCTTCATGATGCAACCACCGAATCACGCGAATGGCTGAACATCGCCACCGGAAACTGCTTTGGTTCTCCCCAACCGTCTTCGAGAACACTCACATTTGAAAGCAGGATGAACATGACCGGCAATCTCCATGGTACTGTTCTTGACGATACAAATTCCCCGCTGCCGGGTGCGAATGTGGTCGTGAAGGGCACTACCATGGGCGCCATTGCAGATGTAAACGGACGCTTTGTCCTCGATGTACCGGATGATCCTTCGACAATTGTAGTCAGCTTTATTGGATACGTATCGAAAGAAGTTGAGGTGCGACCTGGAACACAGGTTGCCATCATTATGGAACCGGATGTGATGGCGCTGCAGGAAGTGGTGGTTGTTGGATATGGTATGCAGATGAGGAGTAGCATGACAGCATCGGCGATCCGTATACGTGGCCTTAGTGGCAAAGTCGCAGGTATCAATTCAACATGGCAGAACGACGCTGAAGACGACAGAACTACTTCACCCCAGCGCCCTGACGAAGCAAAACAAGCCGAGCGAAAGTTGTATGAAGAACTATTGGCACTAAAAGACATCCGCGCCAACTTTTCGGATGTCGGATTCTGGGAGCCCCGACTCTGGACAGACCGCCATGGACGTTCATCGTTTACCGTAACGTTCCCGGATGACATTACGCGTTGGGATGCGGTCGTCTACGGAATGAACCGGAGGCTACAGACAGGTACCGCGCGAAAAAGTATCCGGTCATATAAACCGCTTATGGCTGAACTCGAAGTACCACGTTTTCTGGTTGCCGGAGATACATGTAACATTCTTGGCAAGGTAGTCAATCACTCATCCGACAAAACAATTCAGGGAAGTACACAATGGTCAGGACCAGCATCGCGTGAAAGCGCCGTTACATTTGACAGTTACCACAAGGAAGTGTTGACGATTGTGCCTGCATCAACAGATACGATCACAACACGGTATTCCTTCACGCGTGACGATGGCTACTTCGACGGCGAGGAGCGCAAAATCCCCGTAATTCCACATGGTACCCTGCGGGCGGACGGGACATTGTCAATACTGGAGAACGGCGACGAATTGCACGTCACTTCCGGCAAGGGTGAGACTGTCAATGTGGAAATTGTCGACAATCAACTGGAGCTCTATGCGCGGGAAGCCCGATACCTCATCAACTACCGGTATGATTGCAACGAACAGCTGGCTTCCAAACTCATAGGATTGGTAAACTATAAACTCCTCATGCAATATGAAGGCAAGCCATTCAAACATGACAAAGACGTGAACCGCATTATCGCGCGACTACTCAAAAATCAAAACAGCGAATTCCTTTGGTCATGGTGGGATGTATCACCGAACACGTCGTACTGGATGTCGGCGCATATCCTCCGGGCGTTAAAGGTTGCGAAGGATGCCGGTTATACCGTGAAACTGGATATCGAAAACGTCACGCGAAAGGCTACGTATAAATATGTATTCCTGAAAAATATTTCGTTTAACGACATCCAGTTGATGCACGCCCTTGCCATGTGGCAGGCCCCAATCGACTACGCGCGCTACGTCAGGATACTCGATGCCCACGTAAGACGCTATGACTCCATTGCCCGCGAAAATGAAAAACACAATCGCTATACGAGGTACTCCTCGCTGAATGAAAAACTGATGTTGCTCGAGATACGCCAGCTAACGAAACTTCCATGGCACAACGACTCTCTGCTGCGTTACAAAAAAGAAACAATTCTCAAGGAAGTGCACTTCGCCGACGTTCGTCGATCTCGGTACTGGTACTCCGGCGACCTGTCAGGCAACGCTATCGCCTATCGTATTATAGCGCGGGATAGTGCGCTCCGCCATCTTAAGCTGCCGATGCAAATGTACTTTATCAGAATGCGCAGCAAGGGTAGCTGGAATACATACGAGTCGTCGAACGTGTTGATGAGCATACTTCCGGATATGATCGCACAAGGCGCAAGCAAAAAAGCTCCTGCCCGAATAGGGGTCAGTGGAAAACAAAATGGTGACGTCACTACGTTCCCGTACCGAATTCAGCTTGACGAAGGCGAGTCGATATCGCTGCGCAAAGAAAGTGGACTACCACTCTACTGCATGCAATACAAAGAAGAGCGCGTAACAAAAGCAAAGGCGGGCACCGACGGGTTCACCATCCAGACCTCATTCGATAAGAAGACATTAGAGGCTGGCGTACCGATTGTTATGAAAGCCATCGTTATCGTCAAACGCGACACGGATCTGGAGCACGTGATGATTGAGATCCCGATCCCTGGTGGTTGTAGCTATGCGGATAAGCATCAGCCGTGGAATCGCATCGAAACCCATCGCGAATACTTTCAGGACAGAACGGTAATCTTCTGCCAGCGTATGACACCGGGAACATATGTCTTCCAGGTACACCTGCTCCCACGATTTACAGGAACCTATCATGTTAATCCTGCACAGATATCATTGATGTATTTCCCGGTGATCAACGCGAACTGCGACTCGCAACTGACCAGGATCAGTGACTAAGGGATTAGTATGATTTCGAATTCGCTTTTCTGCGTGGCACTGCGTTGTCGCTCAACTGCAACGCATACACATTACCGTCGGCGCTGCCAAAGTACACTACACCATCGTGAACGTACGGAGAAGAGACAATTGAACCCAGTTTGTAAAAAGTCTCAACGGACGTTTTCAGCTCGGCATACTGGCTGAGGTCCCGACCTTTAGACACGAATTCGAAATTGAGCGTATCGTCAGCGAGGATGGTTGGCGCTAAACGCTTTCTGTTTTCCAACTCGTATTCTGACGTTGACCTTTCTATCAGGTCGACGGCGAACATCTTACCGGTGAAGTCGCCGAAGTAAGCTACGTTCCCGACAATTGCCGGGGAAGCATATAGATACCCATTCACCTTGATGTGAAATCTTTCTTCACCGGTTGACGCATCAACTGCTACGAACTTGAAGGAATCGGATGTTCCGAAATAAACCGTGTTGCCTTTCAGGGCCGCGGTACTCAAAATCCAGGCGTTATCCGCATTATACTCCCACTTTTTTGAACCGGTGTTAACATCCAATGCATAAAACTTCGCGTCACGCGCCCCTACGTAAACCGTATTGTTGTTAACAGCAGGCGATGCCTGAATTCCGGTCATCCCGGGTTGTTGTCCTGTCTGAAATTTCCAAACCAATTTTCCCGTAACGGCATCGAGCGCATACACTGCGGCATCCCAACTTCCGATGAAGACCCGGCCGTTGGACAGCGCAGGTGAAGAATGTACGGGCCCATTAGTCTGGAAGGACCATTTTAGTGTTCCGCTTGTACCATCCACAGCGTACACGTTGCCATCACTGCTACCGAAATAAACGACGTCTTTGCCTTCAATTGTGGTTACCGCTGGCGATGACAAGAAATATTGCCAGGGGTCGGCGTGATACTGGTCCGGGGGTTTGAGACCCAGGTATCCCTTTGCGCCAAAGAGTTGTTCTCCTCTGGTTTTGAACCTCCAGATCTCCCTTCCATTTCTGCGATCTACGGCGTAGTAATATCCGTCAAGGCTTCCAAAGTAAACCCTTGTACCGTAAACCGCTGCTGACGAATGAACAGGTCCGCCTGTTTTGAATTTCCATTGAATCTTCCCGGCCGTCGCTTCAATCGCGTAAAGGTTGCTGTCTTCACTTCCAACATAGACATAACCTTTGTGCAAGACAGGAGAGGAAAAGACTTTTCCTTCTGTCGGCACGATCCATTTTGGCGAACCAAAGCCTCTGTTTTCTTTGGTTCCGTAAACTCCAAGGCGTTCCTTACCACCGTGGAACATTGATGATGTGACTGTCTCCTGGGCATTCGTCAATGCCGGCAACACGAATAAAATCAAAATAAGGACTGCGTTCTTCATATGTCTGGATAAGCAGGACGCAAAATATCAAGCCGATGCCTGATGGGCAAGGACACTCACAGAATGTTGAAAAATGTATTGTGTGTGCTTCCGAGGGTAAAACTGATTCCGCCAATGAGAGCACGACAGGCTAACTGTACCGGTACCGTTGCTAAATCAAATGACTGGATGCCAGCCTAGCGGAAAATACACAAAGAACGTCGTGCCTTCGCCGGGAACACTCTCCACCCTGATATGACCATGATGGTTTTCAACAATTTTCTTGCATACTGCTAACCCGATGCCGGTACCGGATGTCTCTTTATCGTGAAGGCGCTGAAAGATCACAAATATCTGATCGGCATACTGCGGGGAAAATCCAATTCCGTTATCCGCAAACCGGATTTCAACATAATGTTGACCAACCGCATGAGGTTGATGCGTCCTGAACTCGGCTGCGTCGATATTGCGGGAAGTTATTGAGATGCGCGGCTGGCCCTTCGAGAACTTTAAGGCATTGCTGAGCAGATTTCCGAATAACTGGTGCAATTGCAATTCATTGCCTTCGATTACAGGAAGGTCATCCGACAAGACACTCGCCCTGCTTTCCTCAATCATTAATTCAAAATCAACGAGTACAGATGCCAGCGTTTGATTCAGGTCCACCGGGCCGGTAGCTCCACCGTGAGCGGAAAGTCGTGAATAGTTCAACACATCCTTGATTAGCCGTCCCATCTTTTCGGAAGCAGCGTGAATTTTCTCAAAGTATGGACGTGACTGTTCGCTCTCCGGGAAGTTGCGTTCAAGAATAGACGCGAATGTCCTGATTTTGCGAAGCGGTTCCTGTAAATCATGACTTGCCACAAATGCAAATTGTTCGAGCTCTGTATTTGCTTTCAGTAAAAGCGTATTCTTTGCTTCGAGTTCCGCGGTTCGTTCCTTTACTTTTTCCTCGAGCAACGCTTCACTCTTTTCCGCTCGATTCTTTGCATTCACCAATTCTGTCACTTCAAAACACACAACGATCACGCCTGAGATAACACCGTCCTGATCGCGCAGTGGATGATAAACAAAATTAAAGTATGCCTGTACACGACGCCCCTGTCGATAGAGTGGAACTTCAACCTCCTTTCCCTCAAAAGGGATCCCGGTTTCCATGACCGAATCCAGCAGTGCCGGGATTTGCTTATCTCTCAGCTGAGGAAGCGAATCAAATAACGACTTCCCGACAAACTCCGGCCCCTTTTCGACTAACTGCAGATAAAACTCATTGGCAAACTCGACGAGGTAATTCTCTTTCCTGATAATTGTGATTGCCGCGGGGGTCTGTTCAAACACCTGCTTCAGCAGTCGGTCAAGGTGCGACCTCGTTTTTGATATCTTTATCTGTGCGTTGACCCTGGCCGTAAGTTCTTTTGCCGAGAACGGTTTAACCAGATAGTCATCCGCGCCAAGATCATACCCTTCGATTCGCGATTCCTCACCGGCACGCGCCGACAACAGCATCACAGGAATATTTGATTTGCCCGGCGTCGATTTGATTTCCTTAAGAAGTTGCACGCCATCCATCACCGGCATCATGATGTCACTGACAACCAAATCCGGTTGCACATACTCCAGGACTTCAAGCGCTTCCTTCCCGTTGGAAGCCGAAACGACATGATAATTTTTTTCAAGAATTCGCGCGAGGTACTGCACCATATCCGCATTGTCATCGACAACGAGAATTGTAGCGGTGTTGTGCCTGCGTTCGGATTCGCCACTTATTCGTTCCGAACTCCCGTCTGAAGCGTTGATCGATAGCGCCTGGGCTTCCTTGACAAAAGACTCTGCAATTGCCGACGAATAGTCATCGCGGGGATTATGCGAGACACTTTCTTCCGGCAAGTGTTCATGTCCAACGGGGAGACAAATGCGAAACGTCGTGCCTTCACCAACCTTGCTGGTGACGTCAATGCTTCCTCTGTGAATCTTTACGAGTTCTGCAACCAGTGACAACCCGATGCCGGTGCCTTCATAACTTCTTCCGGCGGCTCCTGCTATCCGGTGAAAGCGCTGAAACATGTGTGGAATATCCTTTTCCGCAATACCAACACCCGTATCTGCCACCGCGAGAAACACATGACTATTCTCCTGCGTCAATGAAACCGTGATAGCACCATGCAATGTGTACTTGAACGCATTCGAAAGCAGGTTCAGGATGATCTTTTCCCACATGCCGTGATCAACGTAGACGCTATGCGTGATCGGCTCGAAATTTACGTTCAGGGTGAGGCCCGCGTTTTCAATGATCGACCTGAAATTACTGATGACATCCTGCGTAAACACAGCAATATCCACCGGACAGAAAGACGCATCCATCCTCCCGGATTCGATCTTACTGAAGTCGAGCAGCGTATTCACAAGTCGCAGCAGGCGCATCGCATTCCGGTGCGCCGCCTCGGCATTGTCAATATGATTTCGTTGAAGCTTGTCTTCCTCTCTGAGTAGTTCTTCAAGAGGTCCAAGCATCAGGGTAAGGGGTGTCCTGAATTCGTGACTGATGTTACTGAAAAATGCTGTTTTTGCTCTGTCGATTTCCGCCAGCGCCTCTGCGCGTTTACGTTCCTCTTCAAACGCGTTCGCAATTGTCATCGCGGTAACTGTCTGATCGCCGAGCAATTTGAAAAAGTTTTGGTACTGATGATCGTACCTCAACCTCGGACTGATACCCAGAACAAGTATACCAAACGCATTCTTCTGGTCAGGACGCGCAAGAAAACATGCACAACACTGGTGAGGCTTTTCAGGCCATGGTGCACCTTCTGAAAATGTTATGTTCGCAACGATATCGGCAAGCGGTACGGCGACAAGTGGCTTCGTGCCCGCAAGGTGCAGGATATTTTCAAATAGGAACGTGGACTTATCCACATTGATGCCAGTGCACCCTTCGAGGCGGTATTTGCCATCCGCGGCATCCATGGAATACAAAATCGCAAACGGCAGATCCAAACGATTACCATCGAGTACCTCCAGAATGGTCGCCGAGGTTTCAGAGAGATTTCTGGATTGATAGGTCCGGTCACCGAGTTCGCGCAGTGCCTTTAACCTGCGCTCACCAAGTACCCGTTCCGATGTTTCAGTTACTGTAACCAATACACCACCCGTTGAACCGTCTTCCTGTTTGATCGGGCTGTACGAGAAAATGAAATAGCATTCCTCTGTAAACCCGTGTCGATCCAGCGGGAGCATAAAGTCAGTGAAACCTACGGCCTTGCCTTCCATCACACCTTCAAACATAGGCCCGATAATGTCCCAGATCTCTGCAAAGGTGAAGCGTGTGCTTCGGCCCATAGCTGCAGGGTGTTTGGTAGAACCAAGAATCGGACGGTATCCGTTATTATAGAACTGCGTAAAATCTTTACCCCACGCGATGTACATCGGGAAGTGTGCATTCAACATAATGCTCACAGCGGTTCTCAGGCTTTGCGGCCAGTTGTCAACAGGGCCAACAGGCGTCTTCGACCAGTCTGTGCTTCGTACCAACTCTCCCATTTCGCCGCCACCAACAAGAAAATCATGAGAAGCAGGGATAGTCATTGTTTGCATAGTGAGGTTTTAAAGATTGGCGAAGATATTTGCGAGAGCGGTGATCAACTCCCCTATTTCGGGAGGCTTGGTTATGAATGCCGTAGCCCCCAGCGCCAGCGTTGTCTCCCGGTCGCGGCCTTCCGAACTCGTGGTGTATATTACAACCGGAATATCACTCAACTGCGACTCCTTTTTTATTCCTTCGAGGCATTGTGCACCATTCATACGCGGCATATTCAGGTCGAGGAAAATGCAATCGGGTTTGATATCGCCACCGATCAACCTGTCCAGCGCCTCAAGTCCGCTTCTGGCAGTAATACACGTAAAGGTAGGAGCAGCCTCCGACAGCGCGAGCTCAAATATCTCGCGGTCGTCCGCATCATCATCAATTAATAAAATGGTTGCGTCGTTTTTCATTCGCATAGTCACCGAACTGTGAGATAGCGAACAGCCATTCTATCAGTACACGAGAATTTTACGAATCTGTAAATTGGAAATTGTGAGGACAAACAAAAACATTTGTCCCACCTTTTTATTTTGTAAAATCTGCTGCCAGCTTTAAGGTGAGCGCAGACCAGCTTATTGGACCTTCGATCTCTTCGCACGAAACAACCGTGCGCTGATCCAGGGAAGCTTTAACAAATGCCAGAAAGTTTTCACCGAATGTGTCGGTACGTAATCGAGGCCATAACGGATACCGGAATACTTCTTCTTTCTCCGGTACGTGCGAAACATCCTGTCCCAAACAGAAAAGATGTTGCTGAAGTTGGAGTCTGACTCCTTTTCAGCGATCGCGTGATGTACTTTATGCATGTTTGGTGTTACAAACACATGTTGCAGAATCCGATCCCATCCCGGGCGTATCGCAATGTTGGCGTGACCAATTTGTGCATGCAATGTGGACAGCGTAAGATAGATCAACAACATCCACGCTGACAGCCCGAGGATAATCATCCCTGTCAGATTAAAGAGTATTCCGACCATACTCTCAACCGGATGTTTCCTGAATGTTGTGGTAACGTCGACGTGATCGTCTGAGTGGTGGATACTGTGAAAGTGCCACAGGAACACAACTCTGTGCATGAGCAGATGTGGAAGATATCCCGCCCACAGATCAAGGAACACAATCGACACAATGACCGCCAACCAGATTGGCATCTCAACAACGTGCAGGAATCCGATCCTGTTAGTTGCTACAAAGTCGGCAACAGCCAGTGTCGCTGAAGTTGACGCGACATTTACCGTAAATACAAAAGCAGCGCAGCCAACGTTGGCCCAGAAATGTTCCCGCTTTCCGTTCGTTAACGGGAAAAGGTATTCCAGGCCGTAGATCAGGAAGAACGACCCGAAGAGAAGAATGCCGCTGATGCTTTCGTCAATCATTACTTTCAATACTGCTTAAAAATGCGCGCCCATGTTTCGCAATGCAGCGCGTTTGTTTTTGTTGTTCTCATACGGGTCGTTTCGTAACTGCTAATACGAATTGTGTATTGGTGTCAGCCTGGCAAGGGCAAAGGCTCCAATGGCCATTGCAATATCACGAACTGCCACGTCGAGGTATGAACCGGACAAGATGAGCGTGACTGCAATACACAACAGCCAAGCCGAAACGATATAGGCACCGAGTTCCGTTCTGACCAGGACAACAATCCCCGCTGCAATTTCAATGACTCCCACGATGACCATAAAGGTTGTGGCGCTGAAGGGCAAGATGGCAGCGAGATCAGGATTGAGGTATTTCGACCAATCCACGAGTACGTTGAGAAACTTGTCGGCGCCGGCTGCAATGGGTATCACGCCGAAGGTGAGCTTGAGCAATTTGTAAACACTCTGAAACCTGTCCTTGACAAGGTCGCTTGCATTAGCATGTGTAATCATGGCTTTAAATGTTTTGTTTACTAATTGGATTTTCATGCCCCGGATTCGTTACAAAATTTTCGGAAAATCCGTCGGCGACTTTGTAACCGTCTGGTGCGTTGATAATCTAACGGGATATGAAAGACGAAATCGCCCCGGTACAACTGACGCTTGAACCTGGCAAGACGTACCTTTGGTGTCAGTGCGGTTTATCGAAGAACCAGCCGTTCTGCGATAATTCGCATGTAGGAACGACATTTAGTCCTAAGGTGTTCTCCGTTTACACGCGCCGGACCGTCTGGCTTTGCGTTTGCAAGCGAACCAAAACAGTACCTTATTGCGATGGCTCGCATTTGAATTCTAATGACAAAACTGACCATGGAGGCGTTAAAACTGGCTGACTACAATCCGACACAAATCACAGATGAGGAAATCGTAAGGCGTGTAGTGGCCGGCGAAAAAGCATTGTTCGAAATTCTTATGCGTCGTTACAATCAGACTGTCTTTAGAATAGTTCGCAGCTATCTGAAGGACCAGAACGAAGTTGAAGACGCTATGCAAAACAGTTATTTGAAAGCTTTCGACAGGCTGTATCAGTTTCAGGGCAGTTCGTCTTTTTCAACATGGTTGATCCGGATTTCAATCAACGAAGCGCTTCTGCGTTTGAAACAGATCAACCGAACAAAACGTGTATTTTTTCATGGTGACGATTCGCAGACGTCATCAATCAACCAAATCGCAGACAAGATGAACCCGGAGAAGGCGGTTATTCGAAACGAGACGAAACAACTTCTGGAAGAGGCCATTGACAGGCTTCCGGAGAAGTATCGTGTCATCTATATGCTGAAGGAAGTAGAAGGGCTTTCGAGTCCGCAAATTCAGGAAGCGCTTGATATATCAGAAAGCAATATCAAGGTGAGGCTACACCGTGCAAAAAGATTATTGCAGGAAAGTCTCTTCGAGCTTACGTCCGGAGGCGAAGTGTTTGAATTCGGAAACAGCCGTTGTGACGCCCTTGTCAATTTTGTCATGAGTCGAATTTGATGTTCAAAAGTCGCGTTTCATGCAAAGCGTAACCTGAAAAGGTTCATTTTAAACATTCTGCATCCGTTATTGATTGACGGCGATCTGTTTATTACTTTACAGCTTCAAAGAGACCCGTTTACGGCAACTAAAAGTTATCAGCAAGATCGTTTCCAACCATGAAAATCACACATTTTATCCTTTGCTGTCTCGTAATCACAATTTGTTCGTGTAGTTCTGACGAGAAAGAATCCAATGATCCTATTGTAGGCACATGGGACCGGAACTTCTATCAGTTCAAGAACCTGCCCGGATCGCACAAGAACTATGAAAATCTGATGCTTCCATCACACTACGTTCCCGATACCAAAGGGATTTACAACGACAAGTCGTACGAAATCACATTTAACGCCAACCATTCATATAACAGGATACTGATGTATTCATCGGCATCCGGAACGACAGACAAAGGATCCTGGGAAATTACGGATAATCAGTTGATCCTGAATTCGGACAAATCGGATAACGACGAAATCTATACGCTACATTCGAATTCAGGCACCGCGATGGCGTTTTACCAACGACAGACGTGGCTGCTCCTGCCGGATGTGGTAATCGATACCCTGACATTGGACTATTTCGAAGCGAATACGGAAATGGTTTTCAGCAAATACGCCAAACCCGTAGAACTCAAGATGTACTTTTTCTTCGATAGGGAACAATAGCTCTTTGTGATACTTTGTTACGCTGTCTGGGGGACCGACTCCTTTTGCGATCGATGGTAAGCTTTCACAAGCTCAAACCATAGGACGAATACAATGCCGGTTATCACTGCGACCACGGCCTGGCTGAACGAAAGCGTAGTGAATTGAAAAAAAGCCGCCACCGGCCTGATCACCACAGTTATGATAGTCAACAGCGTTGTCACCAGAATTATCGCTGGTACCAGGTTATTCTGATAACGTATTGTAGTCGCGATCGAATAATAAAATGACCGGTTAACCAACGTCAGGGAAATGTTGGCAGCGATCAGCGTCATAAATACCATTGTGCGTGTAACGGACTCGCTACCGTATTCGTGATAGGCGTATTGATAGACCAGCAGTACGCCCACCGTAATCGCGAGGCCCTGCACAATACTCACGCTCAATTCGCGCAAACTGAAGAATGTTGTACTAAAAGGTCGTGGCTTCTTTATCATTGTGTTTTTCTCCAACGGCTCGTTCTCGTAAATGATTGAACAGGTCGGCCCCATGATCAATTCCAGGAAGATCACGTGTACCGGTGTAAAAATCGCCGGGTATGCCCATCCCAGAACCAACGGTATGAATACCGTAAGGATGATAGGTATGTGAATTGAAATGATATACTGTATCGCCTTCTTCAGGTTGTCATAGATTTTTCGTCCCATGGCGATTGCATCAATCATCCTGGCGAGGTTGTCATCGGACAACACGATCGACGATACCTCCTTCGCTATCTCAGAACCTTTCTTACCCATGGCGATACTGATGTGGGCAGCTTTCAGTGCCGGGCCGTCATTCACACCATCACCTGTCATGGCAACGATGTGACCATTCGCCTTCAGCGCATTTACTATCCTGAGTTTCGCCTCGGGGAACATGCGTGTAAAGATGTTGTATTCTGTTACTTCCTTCTGCAACTCTTCGGTTGATAACCGCATGAGTTCCTCACCGCTGATCGTTTTGTCGTACCCGCGAAAACTCACCTGTTGTGCTATCGTGGAAGTTGTCTCTGCGTTGTCGCCTGTAATCAGTTTGATCTTGATACCGGCCTGATAAAAAGAATTGAAGACATCTTTAATATTGGCCTTTGGCGGATCATAAAACGCAACCAGGCCGAGAAACGAAAATGACAGTTCCTGCTGTTCTTTTGGAAACGATGATCCGTCGAATGCGCTAACCCCAACACCCAGCACTCTGTACCCGGCGCGCGCGAGTTCATTCATCGCATTGACAATACTGTTCTTTTCGTCATCACTCAAATGCGAGACATTCATCATCGCCTCGGGAGCACCCTTTGCGGCAATAATCCTGTCGCCGCGATCATTTTCAAAGACGTGAGTCATCATTGGCGGCCTGCCTCCCAATGGATACTCGTGGATCATCTTGAAATTTTTCCGGTCATCGGCGCGTGCGATTCGTTGATATGCATCGTGCAACGCCAACTCCATAGGATCAAATGGAATCGGTTCGCTCGCCCACATCGCCGCAGTTATAACAGGATTCAAAGCTGACTTATCAACTTTATCCACATCGTAAATCAACCCCGACGACAACGAAAAAACTTTCGCGAGTTGCATCCTGTTCTCTGTTATCGTTCCGGTTTTGTCAAGACAAATAATCGAAGCACTACCCAGCGTCTCCACTGTTGACGTATTCTTCACGACAATACCCAGCTTCATGAGACGCCATGCACCCAACGCCATGAACGTCGCGAAGGCAACGGGGATTTCTTCAGGAAGAATACTCATCGCAAGTGTTAACGCCTTTAGCAGACTCCCCAGCAGGTCAGTGGATTGCAAAAAATTAATCAGCCAAACGATCAGGAAAACGACGATCCCGGCCAGAGCCATCTTCTTAACGAAGTTGCCGATTTGTCGTTGAAGCGGTGTCTCACCTTTAACGGTATCCTCAATCGTCTTTCCGATCTTCCCCAGCGATGTCTCCGAACCAATTGCTGTTACTTCACAAATGGCCAGACCACTCACGACCGTACATCCCTGCAGCGCAAGATTATTTGAAGTACTGTCCTTCGGTACCGGAAGCGATTCGCCGGTTAAGATGGATTCGTTAACTGAAAAATCATTCGATTGAATAATCCTACCATCCGCAGGAATGGAAGTACCCTCTTCGATAATCATGTAATCCCCTACGACAATCTCTTCCTTGAGAATTGTCGAAATCTCTCCGTTGCGAATAACACGAGCGTGTGGCTGCGTCAGCGTGCGAAGTTTGTCGAGCGCTTTTCGACTCCTTGACTCCTGAAAAAGAGAAATCCCCGTAACGACGCATAATGCTGAGATCATAAAGATTCCGTCGCCGGTGTTGCCAGTCAAAAAGTAAATTATGGCAGCGACAACAAGTAGAATGAGCATTGGCTCTTTCAGCAGATCAACAACGATCGTGACGAAATGATTGTTCCTGGCGATGATTTCATTCCGGCCATGGAGAGCGCGTGACTCGAGCACGTCAGCATCGCTGAGACCGCTGATTGACGAGTGTTCGACAACAATGTCCGCCTGCGTCTTCATAGAAATTACGAGGGAAGGTGCACTTATTTCAGTTGCACGGTTAAAATAAGACAAAATCGCTCCTTCTCAAATGATCTGATCGTGATCAGAAAAGCTAGCTTTTACCCTTTCCCGGTGGTAAAGGTCTGATATAATTAGGATGCCAGCACTAATTACGCTACCTTGGTTATGCTTCACGAATTGCTCCAAACAAGCCGGTAACCGCTCCATTTTTTTGCCTCTCGTTTTCCTACGCACCCGTTTAAGCCAATAGCTTTAGATTAAGCTTACTAAATTATCTGAATTGATAAACATGCTCTTATTGATTGATGACGATCAGGACGATCGTCAAATCTTCCGTGAGGCCGTTGCCGAATGTGATCCCCGCATTGCAGTACTTTTCGCCGCCGACGGCGCAGAGGCACTCGAACTGCTCGAACAAAGTGTCGTTCTTCCCGATGTAATTTTTCTTGATTACAACATGCCTAAAATGAATGGCATCGAATGCCTCAAGCGCTTGAAAAGCAACAGCCACACCCGGCATATTCCCACGATAATGCACACCACATGCAGTGATCCGGCGCAACGACAACGCGTCATGAGTCTTGGCGCAGACCACTACATGCCAAAGGCAGCGAGTTTCGATTTGCTGCGCGCAGAATTATCCGCCCTGTTTGACCAACTCGACGGAAGGGTTATTGTCAGATCGACGAAATCTCAAAAAAAATAACGCAGGTGTGCGCTTATTGGAAACGCATACCTCATTCATATCGATATCCTCCGGTTCATTTCTCACCATTAGCGACAATCGATTCTCCGATGGTTTGTTTCTCGCGATACCCTTTTGAGAACGGTATCAGCATTGAGGCCGACTTCCTGTACTCGCGATATCTGTCTCCGTAAACTTTGATCAAATCACTTTCTTCAAACTGAATCGCCACGAGCATGTACACCGTAGTCATAATGGCGAAGAAAAGATGCGCTGCGGTCATCGTAGGTGTTGACCAGAATGCGATCATAAAACCGAGATAAATCGGGTGACGGACGTAGGTGTAAAACAGTGGCGTCCTGAATGGAAGAGGTTGGTACCGTTTACCGGTGGCGTAAAGCCAAACCTGACGGAGCCCAAACAAATCGAAGTGGTTGATCAGAAATGTGCTGATCAAAACAACAAAGAACCCGAACAGACACAGCGCCTTCAGGAAAAAAGCGACGCCCGGCGATTCAACCTGCCAGATCGTTCCTCCGAGCGGCTGCCAGTACCAGAATAAAAGAATCAGGCAGAGGCTGGCCAATAGTACGTACGTACTGCGTTCAATGGGCTCCGGCACGATCCGTGTCCACCACCTTTTGAAGGCCGGCCTTGCCATCACGCTGTGTTGAATTGCAAAAAGTGAAAGCAGCGCCGCGTCTATGAGCAACGCATAGCCCAGGGGCGTCTCCGGGACGCTGTCTATGTGCTTGGGTACAAAGAGGGAGCTTACAAATCCTACGGCGTAACAAAAGGTGCCGAAGAAAATCAGGTAGGCGATCACGCCATACGCAAAGAAGATCATTTTTTTCATAGCGTCTTTTTTTTGACGCGAAGATGATCGTATCCTCAAAAAGGAGGCTTAAAACCACGTTGCGAATGCTTTAAACTTTTTTTTAAAGCTGCCGGGGATGTTGAAATTATGTTGCGCGAGCTTGATGAGGCGTGTTGATCAGAATCCGATACGGTCTTTGAGTTGCTGAAACCGCGGATCGTCCTTAAGTATTTCAAACTGCGGCTCTGTTATCAGCCAGGGCATTTCCATATCGTGACTCACGGCAGCGGTTTCCAGCCATGCGAGGGCATTGTCCTTTTCACCCAGTCCGGCGTGAATAACAGCGATAAAGAACGCGATCGAGGCGGGGTCATTATTTGAGAGACGCATTTTCAGTTCTTCGATGAGTTCCCGGCCTGCATCTGCATTGCCGGATTTTGCGTAGGCAGCCCCCATCCAGCCCAGCATTCTCGGATAACGGATACCCTCCACGTCAATCGCCTTTTTGAAATAGCCGATAGCTTCGTCGTAACGACGCATATTCAGAAGCAAAAATCCGTGAGCGTCGAGTGCACTGTAGTTGTTGAACATTTTTAGTCTCGCCTCCGAAAATATCAACGCCTCATCGAAGCGCCTGTTGAATACGTAAGTATATACCATTCTGCTGTTGGGGTAATACGGATCGTTGGCGTTCAACTTCTCCGCCCAGGTCATCGCCTCATCGTGACGCTGCACAAAATTCAGGAAATCGATATATAATGCGATCGCATCGGGGTGACCTGCGTTAACGGCCTCCCTGTACGCTGCCTCCGCACCCTGAAAGTCCCAATCGTGATACAACTTGTAAAATCCGAGCAGCATTCTCGCTTCATCCAATGTTGGATCAAGCCTGAGCGCCCTGTCGATAAGCGGCTTGCCTTTCTCCAGCGCTTCGATTGCACCAAGCTCGGCGCCGAAGATGGTGGCCAGTCCGATGTAACTGTTTGCCAGGAACGCATAAGCGCGCGCATAATCCGGATCCAGTCTTATGGCTTCTTCAAGCAACTCAATAGCGCGATGTGTCCCTTTATTGGTGTACGTTCGATATTCATAGACGCCTTTGAGGTAAAGGTCATACGCTTTTGGATTATCGGTGTCGGATCGGGAAAGCCTTGTCTTTTCCTCTGCTGATAGGGTTGCATTCAATTCGGCGGCGACCTGTTGTGCGATTTCCGTTTGAATCGCAAATACATCTTTCAGATCGCGATCGAAGGTTTGTCCCCACAACAACTCCTGTGTTGACGCGGATACCAGACGCACATCAATTCGTACCTGGTTGTCATTTCGCTGAACGCTGCCTTCGAGTAATGCGGCCACACCAAGTTCGGCACCAATCTCACGGGCGGACTTATTACCATCGCGATACTTTTCAACGGATGTCCTGGACAAAACACGGAGGTCCTTTACCTGCGACAGACTCGTACGAATGGCTTCAATCACGCCTTCGCTGAAATACTCGTTGCCGGGATCAGCACCGATATTTCGGAAGGGGAGAATCGCGATCGACTTTTCGGAGATGATGGTATTGGAATTGCGTTTGATGAGATAGTACGCTGCAGCGGCGAATGCCATCACAATCACACCCGCAATAACGACGAGTCGTAATTTTGTGAACTTCGACGTCGTACCATTATCAGGTCGAAGCGCGTGGGGTTGCGCTTCCGATAGTTGCAGTTGGTCAATTCTGTTTCTGACCTCGCCGGGCGGAAATCCATAATAGTCATTGAAACATTTGCTGAAGTACGTCGCGCTACCGAAGCCAACGCGTTCGGACACTTCGGCTGCGGTGAGGTTTCGTTCCTTGAGTAATTCCATCGCACGTTGCAGGCGATGTTCGCGGATGAATTGGCTGATGGACTTGCCGGTTGCGGAAATCAGCTTTCGGTGAAGCTGTGAGCGACTCATCGCGACATGTCGCGCGAGCTCTTCAACACCAAACTGGTCGTTATCGATGTTGATGTCGACGGTTTCTTTGAGTTTTTCAACCAAAGTTTCCTTGTCATCCATTGGGCTGAACAGTTCGGGCTAATGTTGGGCACACAAGTTAGCGAATTCACGCATTAGTTGATGCACCGTCTAAATGTATAGCCGTCAGCCCGGCGAACAGATTCCCTGCCTTAACCTACTTCCCAAAGGTCGCCAACGCCCCTCAACGGAGTTTACAAAGATGATCGTGTTCGACCTGTTGCTTTCTGCGATGAACGCTTTCAAACTATTACTCCCGATACTGGCGAAGTCGCCAACTATCGCGAGGCGGAGTCTGTAGTTCACAACTCTCTGCAACATGTCTCCGGCGACGCCGCTTCGAGATCAAAGAAGCGTTCATTGATGTTGAATACACGCGTGCATTGCCGCTAACTCGCAGTTCGAATCATCCCGGCTTTTCAACCCAATGTTCACCCAAACCCGCGGGTTACTCATTGGTGATGGTACGATCGCTTTTCGAACGCCAAATTAAGCTTTACTTGACTGTCATCGTATTGTGCTTCACGTACGACGAGCGTCAGGCCATGGGTTCCTGCGCGTTCATCATTCATATACCATTAATCTCGATCACATCAGGAAGTATGTTAAAGGAGACGGAGGCTATGTGATCATGAGTAATAGGGCAACGATTAATGTGTCGCGAAGCCGAAAGGATGAGTTGCTGAGAATGTTTCATTGATCCGGGCGCAGCAGTGGGTCCGCCTGAAAAATCCGGAAAAGGTGTAGAGCCTATTGGAAACAATAAAAGGGACGTGACCTTTGCCACATCCCGGGGTAAATCAACCTTCTATTTTACCATTACACCGTAGGCAAATGCATCCGTCGCTAGTGGAGTGGCGACGCCATTTTTCCAAAGGACTGCAACCTGCTTGTCCGCGGCATCGTATTCCCAGCCCGCAACATAAACGTCTCCGTTATGCACATATACTGATCGCGCATCGGAATTCATACTCGTTGAAAGGAATGTTCCCACTCCGTTGTGCCATAACCTGGCATAGTATTGACCGTCTTTTATTTCACGGCCCACCAGATATACATCCCCGTCAGATACAAAAATGGAAGATACCTCGGAGCCGGTTGTGCCTGCATTGATGATCTCCGGCACTCCGTTCTTCCAAACATGGACTACATATGCCGGACCGATTGCTTTCTGGCCCGCGACATATACAACGTCGTCGACTACAAAGACAGCGCGAGCCTGTCCACTTTCATCGTCGGCATTGAGAGCTGTTGGAACACCATTCTTCCAAACCTTGGCAACCGTTCCGGTTGCAGTCGACTCCCATCCGGCGACATATACATCATTACCCGCAACAAAGACTGAGTTGGCAGCACCGGTTTGAGTCGTGAGCGCTGTTGGCGATCCATTTTTCCAGACTTTTGCAATAATGCCCGTACCGGCTCCATGATTTTCCTGTCCCGCGATGTACACGTCGTTCTCGGCTGATACAAAAATTGAATTCGTGTAAGCGTCATTGACAGTTTCGTTCAGGCCGGGAGTAGCCTGTTGGATCCCGTCCTGTAGTTTCCAACTCGTGGCGCGGCTGTTTCCAATGGTTTGATAACCGGCTGCATGTATCGTGTTTTCTGAAACAAAAACCGATGTGGCTGCCGCGTTGTAGGTTCCATTAGTCAGATTTGAACCGGTTCCGTTCGTCCAAAGCCGGGCATAGCTCGTGCCGTAAAAGCGTTGCCCTCCAACCACGTACACGATGGGCCCGGATGCACTGACGTTTACAGTTACGTTATATATCTCACTGCTGCCGTCTTCAGCTGTTACCGTATAATTCCTTGGTGAAGTGAAATTGTTTGCCGCCTTCGAGGTCGGATTGGTCGCGCTGCCTGTATGAACAATGGTTGGCTTCAACGCCGTCACATCGGTCCCCGCGGGAACTGTAAGATGAATATTTTGCCCGCTAATTGTACCCGTTATATCCTCCGGAAGAAAGGCGTTATCTTCCTTGAGAAAAGAGAATGACGTGATGGATTTATCGGAAGATAAAGCTGGGGGCAGAACGGTTACTGAAACGGTATATTTTTTCTCGCTGCGATCTTTCGCCGTTACAGTATATTCAACCAAACCGCTGAAATCTGCGGCGGTACCGGATGCAGGGTTGATCGTCTCACCTTTGTGCGAAATCAGCGGCTTCAGCGCAGTAACGGAAGTGCCTGCCGGAAAGATGCAGTGAATCTCCGTTCCATTGATTACACCGGATACATCGGATGTAAGTCCCGGGTTGTCTGACATAAGGAACCCAAACTCCATTATGTTCTTATCTGAAGACAACGACGGTTCATCCTGCTGGCATGAAAACACTCCCATAGCCAGCATAAGAAGCGCGAATATTCTTTTCATAGTAGCTTGTTTTGTCGTCTGCAAAGTTGGAAGGACGCCATCATCGCCGCATCCCCTGAAAACATGATATTCTGTTCCTGAAAAAAAATCACGGAAAAAAGGGAAGCGACTTATACAAGAACCCTAATTCAGAAAATGCACGGAAAGAACTTCAGCAGACAAACCGAAAGCTCACGTTCTTGGAAACAGGCAATGGTCAGCGTCAGGAGTTTAAGCTTTTTCATACCATTATAAAATTGATCAAGACCAGGGAAGCGTCGTCCAAAAATCAGGTGTTGTTTACCGGCACAACAAAAGCGACGATCCGGATCATCCAATCCCCTAAAAACAGGAGATTTAGTTCAATCAGAAAAATCATGGAAAACCGGTAGTAGATATTAGCAGGGCAATGCATTACTTTGTATTGACAACACCCGTACCAGCGTATGCAATTGAAACGCCTCTTCGTCGCAGCCCTTCTGGCAGTTGTCGTTCCCCTGGACTCCGTCTCGCAAGAGAACAAAGTACTGGACAGCCTGCTGGTGGTGTTACAAACAGCGAAGGAAGACACAAGCAAAGTCTATTTATTGCTTTCGATAGCGGATGAATTCGAAGATCTGGAACCTGAAATCGCTAAACGATATATAAGAGATGCAGTTGACTTGAGCAAAAAGATCGATTTCCCCGCGGGACTGATGAAAGGGTACCGTCACTTTTCTTTTATCTGCTCGTACCAGTCCAAGTTTGACTCACTGATCTATTATAATAAACTCGTCCTGGCGATCGCCCGCCAGCAAAAAGACACATTCAATATCGGGGCCGCTCATTTCAATATTGGCAGCGCGTACAGATTTCTTTACGAAATAGATAGTGCCTTGTTCTATACACTGGAAGGTGTGCGTCTGCTTCAAAGTAAAGGGTATCCCAATATTGAAAGTAGTTTGTATGATGGTTTGCAGTCATTATACATGACGCTAACACAGTTTGATAAAGCAATTGAGTATGGGGAAAAATCAGTTGCTGCTGCGCGAACCCTCGACAACAAAAGGCAACTTGTGGTCGCCCTCAACAACCTGGGGATAAATTATGCTGAGGTGAACCGTGAGGACGACGCCAAAGAGGTGTACCGGGAAGGATTGGAGATCGCAATCAGGAATAAGTATATGGCCCTGGAGGCTATGTTACTGAATAATCTTTCGGAAGTTCAGGTGAAAAAAGGAGAATACGAACAACTTCCGCGTTTTGCCGAACGCAGTATTGCAATTGGAAAAGAATTGGGTGACGCCGGCGTGGTGATGAATGCCAAAGGAATCCTCTCGGCATTCCACTTGTACAATAGCGATTTTGAAACAGCGGAAAGCCTTGCCAATGAATTGATGACGCTGGCCGGGGAAAACAACCTGGCCGAGGGCAAAGTTGCCGGATTGGATCTGCTGTCAAAAATTGCATTTGCAAAAGGTCGGTACAGCGATGGCTTTGCTTATGAATCCATGAAGAAGAAAATTGAGTCCGCAATCTTTAATGAATCCGTCAGGCAACGTGAAACGAGTATGCGGATACGGTTCGAAACGGAGAAAAAGGAGAGCCAGATCAGGTTGCAGGAAGCTAAGCTGCAAAGAAGAAGCACATTTAACTATATTCTCATCGGAAGCATTGCCACTTTATTGATCATCTCAATGCTTACCTTTCGAAACTACCGACAGAAACAGAGACTGCAACAGCAACGTATTTCAGAACTCGAAACTGAAAGGCAGTTATCGGCCACGGAAGCAGTACTGAAAGGTGAAGAACAGGAACGAACACGCCTGGCCAAAGACCTGCATGACGGTCTTGGAGGTATGTTGTCCGGAATAAAATACTCATTCAACACAATGAAGGAAAACCTGATAATGACGCCTGAGAATCATCGGGCCTTTGAACGCAGTATGGAAATGCTTGATAGTTCAATAAAAGAAATGCGCCGGGTGGCTCATAACATGATGCCGGAGTCGCTGATCCGTTTCGGACTGGATACGGCATTAAAGGACTTCTGCAGTGACATTACGCAGAGTGGCGCGCTGACCATAACGTACCAATCCATTAATATGGACAACATAAAACTTGATCAGACAATCAGCATTACGATTTACCGGATAGTGCAGGAATTGATCAATAACACGATAAAGCACGCAAAGGCAAGAACGGCACTTGTTCAAATAGCCAGGACTGACGAAAAGCTCGCCGTCACGGTGGAGGACGACGGTGTCGGGTTTGATACAACCTTACTTGAGCGATCAAAGGGGGCCGGCTGGAGCAATATTCAAAGCCGGGTTGAATTTCTAAGGGGCACAATGGAGGTCCGCTCCGACAAAGCGAATGGTACGTCGGTTCATATTGACTTGAAAGTATAACATGGCGACGAAGGTCTTTATTGTGGACGATCATTACATGATAATCGAAGGTATTCGGTCACTCTTGCTTCATGAGCAGCAGATCGAGCTGATCGGTCATGCGATGTCCGCCGCATCCTGTATGGCCTTCCTCCAGACCGCACTTCCCGATGTGATCCTGATGGACATAAACCTTCCCGACAAGAGTGGTATTGACCTTTGCAAGGAGGTGAGGACACAATACCCTGCCGTACGTGTGATTGGACTCAGCACATTCAGTCAGCAAAGTATGGTTGAAAAAATGATCGAAAATGGCGCTCTTGGTTATGTATTGAAGAACGGGACGAGAGAGGAACTTCTTGAGGGAATTGCAACCTGCATGAAGGGCGAAAAGTATCTGAGCGGCGAGATCGCGAGATCAATACAAAAGAACGCCGCGGGCCGGCCTGTTCTCACGAGAAGAGAGAAGGAAGTGTTAGCACTTATTGCCGAAGGGCTGACGAACAACGAAGTTGCCGAAAAGCTATTTATCAGTACGGCTACCGTGGACACTCATCGCAAGAATTTATTGTCAAAGTTCGACGCCAGAAATACCGCTACCTTGATCCGCCTGGCCACGCAGCATCAGTTTATCCTATAAAATAGGATTGTGGATTTTGGCAGGTTTTCCATCAATTCGGATCTATGGGTAACCTCCGGAACACCCGGTACAACGGTCAGGTTAAACGTTCCCGAGTCGATGTATGCCAGAGAATGCACAACGGTTGGCAACACTATTTACTTCACCGCTGACTCACCGGCTGATGGCAAGGAACATGCTTTTCGATGCCGGAAAAATCGGAACGATCACAAGACGAAGTCGGTAGCCAACCTGATCGTTGAGCAGCTCAAAGACACTTCGTACCCCGAAAGTAGATGATGAGAGGTGCTCTGATGCGCCTCTTTTTTTTGCACGATTCATTCTGCGAAGTATGTTTCTTGCCATTTTCATCGGGTGCAGGTCATGAAGAATTGATGAATCCCCGCCTTTATACTGCCATACGCGTGATCAGCACCGTTGTCAAGCTTCGCAACTTCTCACCGCAGCACGTAGGTTATGACCCTTAATTATCCGGTTTTTATTCATTCTCCTTCGTAGCTTGTTCCAACCTCTAAATCATCTTAACAATGAAACGGCTACTCGTATTTTTTGCAGTGATGCTGCATATTGGCATTAGTCACTGCGCGGCACAGAAAATCGGACTATTAATGGACAGCTACGTTTCTGACCGATGGTATATCGATCAGAAATTTCTCGTCAACACAATCAAGGAAGCAGGCGGTGAGTGCATTGTTGAAGTGCCGTATGGCGACGCCGATGAACAGGTTCGCCTTGGCAAAAAACTCATCGAACAAAAGGTAGACGCACTTATAATCATTCCCGTCGACACAAAAAGAGCTCTCGAGATCGTGGCGGAAGCCAAAAAGGCCAACATACCTGTGATCTCATACGACAGGTTGATCCTCACAAACGATATCTCCTACTACATTTCATTCGATAACGAAAAGGTCGGGCAACTGCAGGCAGAATACGCGCTGAGTAAAGTTCCTTCGGGACAGTTCATTCTGTTAAATGGTCCCGAGAGTGACTATAATGCGATTCTCTTCCGTCAGGGTCAACTCAAGGCGCTTGATGCATCAATAAAGAGTGGTAAGGTCAAAATATTGGGTGACTATACGGTTTCAGACTGGAGTGAACTACTGGCGATGATGAAACTCACCGAAGAGTTGCCAGGCATTAAGGCCACACCAGACGCAGTCATTGCCGCTAACGACGCCCTCGCCAACGGTGCAATCCTCGCTCTTCCGAAAAGCGTCATTGGAAAAGTGGTTGTTACCGGTCAGGACGCCGACCTCACCGGCGTTAAGAACATCATTCAGGGTAATCAAAGCATGACGGTTTACAAACCCATCAAACCGCTTGCGATACGCGCGGCCGAAATTGCGATCGCACTTGCCAGAAAGAGCGAAATCGCGAATAAAAAGAAAGTGCGTTTTGGTGACATTGAAGTTTATGCCGAACTACTCGCGCCAATTGCGGTTGACAAAAACAACTACAAGGAAACGGTTGTCAAGGACGGACACGTTTCACTTTCAGAAATCATGATCAAGAATTAGTTCGTGGTTAAGCCGACTCAGTAGCCAGGCTTTGCCAAAGCGAAAAGCACATAGTCCGTTGCCGGAAGTTCGTCTAAGTGTCCTTTCAGCAACGCGACTATCTGGCCGCGGTGATAGGTGCCGTGCATTCCGACATGCTGAACGCAGTCGAGGACGCTCATTTCGGAACTCTTGCCAAGTAGCTGAAACTTCATGATGCCGTTTACATCACCATGAGATTTCAGAAATTGAATCCATCCTGTTGCGAGCGCATCATTCCGGACTGCGCATTCCTCAACCGTGTAGCGATCAAAACGCTTCGCGACTTCGATTTCGCGTTTCGCGCGACTAAGCCAGATTGACGAAACAGCGAAAATGTGTGAGAGTAATTCAATTGCACGATCTGGGGCTTCCTTCGCACGAGCGACAGCCGCAATAACCTGGGCATTCGCCCATTGATCATATTCAATTATTCTGACAGCCTGATCTTTCATACCGTTGATGTGATTTACGAAAACGAGTCAGGTCGTCGAAAGGTTTTGAATGTTCTGTGGCTTCTCTGTGCTTTCCGTGTATCTGTGAGAAAAAGTCACGCTGTCGGTTGAAGTTACCACAATCTAAAATCCGACACCGACCTTGAACGACAATGTGCTTATGTTCGACAGGTTGTATTCCACTCCCATCCGGACGAATTTAATCCGTGCCGTAGCACCAACCATGGCTTGTCCAAGAATTATGTTTTCATCATGGAGGTTGACTTTCTCTGTACGCTCATGTGTAGTGGAGAGAATCCCGGAAACGCCCACGTATGGAGAAACTGCTATCCAGTCAGAGTAGATTATAAACTCCTTACTGGTTATCACCTCCAACCCATACGTACGCAACGTTAAGTCGTCTGGTCCGTAGAGCGAGCTGAAGTTTATCCGCGCCGAAGCAGTCCATGTTTTCTCCGGCTGGCCGAAAAAGTTGTATTGGACCTGCACGCCATAAATGCCGTAGTTGGCGTTGGGATTCTTCGTGATATAAAGTCCAATATCAACCTTGTCTGTAATGCCGACCCGCCCCGACAATCCGGCTATTCCGAGACGGTGACTGTCTTTCAACCAATGTACAGAATCGGGATGACTGAACGTATTGTTCCACGCACCGTCGGAGTCGTCAAATTTTGTTTTCCATTGCAGTACCGCGATTTCGAAATTCCATTTGCCCAATGGTTTCGCATCGGCAATTGGTCGGAAGTAAGCAACGAGGCCGGCCTCTCGCGTAAACTGGTGCCATTCGGACTGTGTTAACGATGGGTGAATGACAAAGGAACAATCCTTCCATTTGGAGTTAACATGAAGATCAGGGTGATCATGATCCTGGGTGAAGCCAGCCTGGGCGATTCCCGTAAACAAAAGCAGTATGATAAATGATGTAGTTTTCATTTTGCGCTAAATAGTTTGATAAATGTCAGTGTGCTGATGAAGGACTCGTTATGAGCGTTTTTGTCTTGCTATGAACACCTGACGGATTGAGAACACATGAAGAAATATCGCCACCGGTAATAGTATGGCAGGAACCAGGAGATACGGAAACCGGACGAACTTCAATTTGTCATTGAGCGTCATCAGATCATTGGAGTAATACGACGATGCAAATGCGTATACCGTAACGGAAAGTATGGCCAGGGACACGACGTTCCATACAAATAGTCCGTTGAGAGAAAATCTCCGCTTTAACACCAGCACACCGACGACGCAGGCAGAGACGCCCACGAGAATATCGTAGTTCATTCCCCCGAATGTAACGCGCTGCGGGAATACTCCTTCGCGATACGCGCCATATATCAGTAACTCGACGACAATGCGAAACGACGTCATGAAAACGGGAAGGTGAAGCGGTGCATTTTCCAGCAAACTTCGGAATGATGGCCTGCCCGTAATCACAATGCTGGCGACCACCGTAGGGATTACCACAAACAACGGCACGCGAGGCGGCAGGGAGAAATCACCAAGTATTCCCGTTGCTGAGATGACCGCAACATAGATCAACCAGACGGATCCACTGACAAGGTATCGTGTCACGAGTTTTTTGTCAGCATACGTTAGCAGTGACACAATCATTCCAAATGCAATTGCTGAAAGGACATAAAAACCAAGTTGTACAATCATAACCGTAGCATTTTATTCCCCATGATCACCAGCCAGTATTCCATCAGGCGTGTTGCGCTTGATATAAGCCATCTCGTGAATGACCAATTGCTCATTCGGCTCGCTGACAGAAACCTTAATCCATCCATAACGGACGGAGCCGTTTATGGTGAAGCGAATACCGATGAACGCATTTTGCACATCCTTCCAGTTTCCCCACCATGAAGTACCATCGTTGGTGGTCGTCTTGATGACAAGCACCTCGTTATCAGTTCCAAATGTACTGCCCGGATTGATCGGTTCGTCAAATGAAAGAACCTCTACGTTACCGTTGTCGCCGATCACCGCGTTGTCGTATCGCGAAATGATGGTGAACCGAAGGTGATCGCCTATCGCATCTGCGATCAGCGTTGCGTTGAATACAAATTCGCTATCACCATTGTCATCAACATCCAAGGGAACGGGTTGATTATAGCGAACCTTTACATCGTCCAAATGGATGTGCACAATTCCGGGTTTGCTCGCTGGCGTGTCGTCTTCGCATCCGGCTGCTATTAAGATAGCAGGAAAGAGTAAGAGAAAAATACTTTTCATTCCTGGTCCGATTTAGTGGCGAACATTTCTTTCGGCGACACGGCTGCCGGGACACGGTTTGAAACAGGAGGCAACGATTTGAGATACGTAAAGATCGCTTTCAAATCGTCATCTGTAAAATGACTGTACCCGCGCCACGGCATTGGCGGGAGCAACTCTCTGCCACCTTCCAAACCTTTGTATTTACCGTGGCGTATCGCCGTTACAAACTGTCCGAAGGACCAGTTCCCGATACCGGTTTGATCCGGAGTAAGATTCGCGGCGAATGAAATTCCCCACGGTCCGGCCACTGCAGTGCTGTGTCCATTCCACAACGCCCGGCCATTGTCCAGCGCTTTCTTTGGAATATAAGTCAGCTTTTCACTTTCGGGGTGCCCTGACAACAACCGCGCGGGATCGGGAACGCGTCCTTCAGCGGTAAACGTTTTGGGTGAATGGCATTCGTTGCACGCTGCCACCGTAACAAGGTATTTACCTCGTTTAATGAGATCGCTTTCATTGGTGAAAGTCGTCGCGTCAACGGCCTGACTCCTGCTATTCGAGCAGGCAGTTACGACCATTGCCAGCAAACTGATAGTTAGCGTTCGATTCATCATGTATTTTTTTTACACCAATGAACGTGAACCTTTAAGGAATGGGGATGACAAAAGTTGCTATTCTCGGAATCAGTTGGTCCGGAATTGAGTCGGGTATAAACCAGTCTGATTATAAAACAACCTGCTGAACGTGCTCGCGTCCCCGAAACCAAGCATCTGCGAAATCGCCACGATGTTGTGATTCGTATGCTGCAAGAGCGACTTTGCACGTTGAATTTTTACTTCGTTGATAAACTGATAGGGAGTCTTGCCAAAAACCGTTTTGAACAACCGCAGGAAATGAAACTTTGACAAACAACTCACGGTAGCGAGATCTTCGAGAGACAGGTCCCTGTCATAATAGGAGTGGACATAATCTACCGCGATGATTAATCGTCTGAGAATTTCATCGCGGGTTGAGTTCCTGAGCGTGGGTATTTTTTCTGCGGCCCTTTGGATTTGCTGATCATTCCTTAACAGAAGCACCAGAATTTCATAAAGTGTTTCTTCCTCCTCCAGCGTTCTATCAGTGTGTCGCGCCTTTGTCAGTAATTGATTGAACTTTTCATCCTTTAGGTGGAGTTTGTTGTGGAGTTCGATACGTTGGTTCGGAATAGAAAAGACCGGTTCATCCAACAACCGGGTAGCGTCTTTCACCAGGGTGTCCAAAGCCTGGTCTGCCCAGTATTCTCCAAAATGGATGTTGCACGTCTCGGTCCCGGTCGGGTTGCTGACGTCCAGGGTATAGTGCTGATCATGATTGGTGACAAAATAGAAATCCGGATGAACGACAACGCGCTTTTTCCCAACCTCAACGTTGCTTGCGCCCGTGATATTCGCAAAGATGGAGAGCGGTCCCCGGATATTATCACGGTGGCACTTTTTGGTTACCGTATTCAGGATTACGGTCGGCCATCCCGGCTGAGGCAGCGGTGTTCCCTGCATGGTTCGGCGGCTCGCGAACTGTTCATCCGCCTGCTTTTTCAGCCATTGCAAATCGGGAAACTGCCTGAGTAGCATGGCGGAGTATACGGATGGAACGGGCTGCGGGTTGGGTACAACTCCATGGCAAGCATTAGGGCTTCCGCACACTTTGTGATAATCGTTGGGTTTCTCCTCACTGGTATGGGTCGCGATTGCGCCAACGGGTTACTCCACATGCGCGAAGCAGGAGCGAGAACCATCGCCCAGGACGAAAAAGCCTCTGTTGTCTTCGGGATGCCAAAGGAGGCGATACGGATCAACACCGTTGAAAAGATTCTCGCACTTGATGAAATGCCATCGCGCATGATGACGTACTTCTGAAAATAAAATTGCCTCGTCGTTGAAGTTGAAGACAACGGCATTGGCAGAGAGGAAGCACTTCGGATCAAACAATCAGGAGTTGTACGCAACAATTCAATGGGATTGAAACTGACGGAAGAACGATTACGCCTTATTAACCAGTACAAGCACGCGTCGTTTGAAGTCTTTGACCTCAAGGATCAATGCGGAAACGCAAACCGGCACAAAGGTCAAGGTGACCGTTGCGAACGTCTGACAGGTGATCCTCCTGAAAATCGCACATATAAAATTCCTTCCTTCCGGAGAGCGTATTTGAATTTTCCCTATAACTTTTGAACTTCATCCAAAAATACGTCATTGGAAATTCTTGCTCTTAATATCACACTCAAAGAAACCAGCCCTGCAATCTGGCGAAGGGTATTAACACCTGCGTCCGTTACGTTCTTCGACCTTCACCACATCATCCAGATCAGCATGGGGTGGAAGAATTCTCACCTGTTCGAATTTCAGGTCGGCGACTACAAGATTGGATACATCGATCCCTTCGGCGATTGCGAGGATACCGCTGACGCAGGCGAAGTGAAATTGGATCTACTCTTACTTGAAGAAGGACTCAGTTTCACATACCTGTACGACTTCGGTGACAGTTGGGAACACACGATTTCAGTTGAAAAAGTCGTGTCCAAAGAAGACGGAAAAATCTATCCTGCCTGCACGGATGGCGCGCTCGCCTGTCCACCTGAAGACAGTGGCGGTACTTTTGGGTACTATCGGAATCTTGAAATCCTGAAAGATCCCAAACATCCGGAATACAAAGATGTGAAGCGATGGCTCGGGCGCGGATATGATCCTGAAAAATTCGACATCGATAAAGTAAATAAGGAATTGCCGAAGTTCAGGAAGTACATGAAGCGGTGGAACAAATAATACCGGCTCCGGCAGCCAACTCTCAAAAATCCAACCTGTAATAAAAGAATGGGATGAATCCAAGCTGATACTCACTCACGACCTTGCTTTTTTCAGTCTCGTACGGATCGGGCACCCAGGTGAGCTTGCGTATACTCTTTGAGTTAAAAATGTTAATAAGATCAACGGAGAACTCGTGATCCACGCGTCCGAGGTTAATGGTGTACGTAAACCGCAGATCGAACCTGAAGTATGGTTCGAACTGTTTCGTGTTTTGTGTGCCCGCGACGTACCTCACTTCCGAGTGCTGGCGCGATGCCGTCGAGTCCACAACGCCATGCCAGCGACCTCCCGCCAGCGTGATCTTTCCTCCGACTGCCAGCACATTCCGTTTCGACAGTTGCCACTCTCGCGTCATTAACGCGTTGAATATGTACTGTGCATTAAAATCCGTGTTGCGCCAGACCATGTCGCTGCCGCGATACCTCGACCTGAAAACAGTCCCGCTTACGAGGAACATATACCCGCGTGAGAATGATTTCTCAAGCAGCGCCTCAACGCCGTAGTTTTTTCCGGTGCCGGAATTCTTCAACGGGTTAGGGTGCTGGCGAAGAAAATCTGCCCCGGCATTGACCAGGGAAAAATCAGAACTTATTCGCTCAACCGGAACGTTGTACAACCATTGATAATACGCCTCCACCTTCAAGCGCAAGCCTGAGGAATCACTTCCAAGAGTCTTTTGAAATCCCGTAAGGCCATGAACACTGCGCGTAAAACCAATGTTCCTGTTAAACAGTCTGGGTGCGCCGTCGGGATGATTATCCGATCCATAGAAATATAAGTACGGCTGGTGCATCTGGCTATGAAGCCCGACACCCGCATTAAACGAAGATTTGTTCGACGCATGATATCGGGCCAACAAACGCGGTTCCACGGACGCGCTACGCGTCAGGGTAAAATACTGACCATGCAATCCAGCAGAGAAATCCACTTTGTTCCCGGAATAGCTCCACTGCGTGTAAGGCTGAACCATGATCGCATTCGTTTTGCTATCCCAACGCCGGCGCCACTCGCCGTAGCGAACATGTGCAGGATCAATGACCAGCGAACTGTCCAGGTAATTGAAGTTGTACAAATCAGCATTCACGCCGAACGTCAGATTACTTCTTCCGGAGATTTTCCGTACCGTGTGTATCGCGCCCGATATCCGCTGCTCATGAAAACGGTAGTGAAGTACGATCGGAAGTGTATCAGATAGTGCCGCCGGTGGCACCGCCTGAAGGATTGCCTCGCGTTTGTCTGCGGGAAATGCAAATTCGTGATGTGAATCAACAACGGATGAGACATACGCGAGCGTGCCCGACACGTATCCATGCGCACCTCGCTTCTTATATCCCGCGCCCGCAACGGCGAGATTGGAAGAGAAGTACTGGTCGCGATCCTTTTCACCATAAATATTATGACTGAAATCTTTCTGCTTGCTTATCAGCAAATCGATAGCACTTTTGCCTCCAAGGCCAAATACCCAGTAGTTTGCGTCCCTTTTCTTTGAAGGGATATCAACCTTAAACGCAAGGTCTCCATAAACGGGAACGGAGGAGGTACCGATGTCGATATTAAACTTGCTGAATAGTCCAAGCACCGACTTTCGTGCAGACACAATGAAACTGGAATTTCTCTTTTTGGACAACGGGCCTTCGGCGACGAGTTCCGCACCGAGGAAGCCAAACTGAAGCGTGCCGTGAAATCGCGTACTGTCACCCGATCTGAATCGAAGATCAAATATGCCGGAAGTTGTGTTCCCGTATTCTGCCGGAAAAGCACCGGAGTAAAACTGTGACGTTCCAAGTAACTTGTCGTTGATCGTTGAAATCGATCCGCCGGACGTACCCGGAATGTTAAAGTGATTTGGATTCGGGACGTTGACGCCTTCCAGCCGCCACGAAACGGACTGAGGTGAATTCCCGCGAATGATAATATCATTGCGCGAATCATCAGCATTTTGAATTCCGGGAAGCACCGCAACCTTGCGAATCGACTCATAGCGATTGCCCGGATGAAATTTGAACTGATTGTTATCAATCACGCTGCCGCCAATCGGAGCCAGGTCCTGAGACGCCGTCACATCAATCGCCGTAAGGTAGAACGCCGACGGTTCCATGGGAACATCAATGTGCACTGTGCGCGTAGACGATATCGTCACGCTGTGGCGAACTGTAGTATAGCCTACATAAGAGACCTCAAGTTCATACCTCCCTATCCTGATTTGATCAACCGAAAAATCACCATTCTCATCCGTGCTCCGGCCGTAATACTTTCCGTCTTCCATTCTTACAATGACCGTAGCGCCGGAAAGCGGTATCAGGGTTTCCTTTTCAAAAACACGACCGGCAAGTTTCTGGTGCAGGATCGTGTCTTTCGGAGTAAACACAGCGTCGCTCACCCTTTTCAGGAACATCCCGGTATTCTGCGCATCCGAGTAATAGAACAAATGGACGGCAACGAAACAACAAGCGCAGGTTATGATCGTCTTTCGGTCCATATTGGAACAATGAATATACGAATTGGCAACGGTATCCTTGTCAGAGGGGATATACTATCGCTGAACCACAGCCAGAGCAATGCTTCGTGGTGCCATCCGCGGAAGCGACTTCCCCGTTGATGCGAAAAGTTTCAGGAGAATCCATTCCACAAGAAACTGCGGCAACGAACGATAGAGCAGGAACATAATCTTGTTCGTCGTTCCGGGAATGATTCGTTTCTTCGACCGCAGCATTCCTTCCACGGCTTCGAAGGCGACTTCTTCCGGTTCCTGAATAAAGATTCCTTTCGGGGCTTTGACTTTCGCAATCCTGGCAACGTTGCCGGCGCTGGTACGTGTGCCGCCGGGGCACAGACACGTTACCGCAATGTTCGTTCGACCCAATTCAACCCGAAGAGCCGTCGAGAACGCGTAGACGAAACTCTTCGACGCCGAATACACGACCTTGTTGGGAATCGGCAAAAACGACGCAAGGCTACCGACATTCATAATGTGACTTCTGCGATGCATCTTCAGATAAGGAATACATGCTTTCGTGAGTCGCACCATCGCGACGTTGTTAACCATAAGCATGTTTACAAGGAATGACAGGTCCGATCGTTCAAAACTCTCCAGGTTGCCAAAGCCGGCATTGTTAACAAGAATTCTGAGACTGAAACGATTTTGTTCGATCCACGAGGCTACGTTTTCAATCGAATCCCCTGCGCCCAGGTCGGATTCAAAGTAACGCACAAGCACGCGATACTTTGCGCGCAATTCAGCAGCTACCTCCGCAAGGCCGGAGCCAGGCAGCGCGATCAGTAGAACGTTTATCCCGCGTGAAGCCAGTTGCGTCGCAATTGCTTTTCCAATACCGGAACTTGCTCCGGTTACAAGTGCATAAGTGGGCTGCATACATTCAGAAATAAAGGTGATACTCCTTTTGTAACCATTTCAGCGTCTTCCGGACACCGTCTTCGAGGGGTGTAATACGATAGCCAAGCTCGCGCACTGCCTTTTCGCTTGAGCAAGCCATGTCAAGATTGTATTTGCGCAACCACTTCGGCGTGATAAGCGGGGAAATTTTGAACCACCTGGCTGCAAGTTCTTCCTTCCACGCGAATGCCATAATGGCAACCATTGGAAGGCGAAAGAGAAAGTACTTCTTGCCGGAAATCTCTTCAAGGACAGAAAAGAAATGTCTGAAATTTGTATTCACACCTCCGAGGATGTAACGCTCGCCTGTGCGGCCGTGGCGCATAGCCCTGAGGTGGCCTTCAACCACATCGTCGATATACACGAAGGAACTGATAGCACGGCCTGTACCCGGAACAATGTGCCACTCACCGGAAATGTATGACTTCATGATATGGGAAATCGGATTGCTTTCACTCATCACGCCTGGTCCGTAAATCCGCAGCGGTTGCACAATAACAACATCGAGCCCCTTCAGCACGTACTCGAGCGCTTTTCGCTCGGCCATAAACTTTGAGCTTTCATATTCATTGAAGAAATCAGTGAGGCGAACCATCTCTTCACAAATCGGCCTGCCGTTGCTGGCACCATAGGTCCCGCCGGTTGACGTAAACACCACACGTCTGACCTTATGATGTAGTGCTGCGTCAAAGACATTTACAGTACCCTCCACGTTGACTCTGAAATATGTTGCCGGGTCTTTCGCCCATACGCGGGCATAACCGGCAACGTGATAGACCTCATCACACGCGTGCACGGCTTCGAATATCACCTTACGATCCAGCAGATCACCCTGAAATATTTTCACCCGTGAATGATGGTAAATCGAGGCCTCTGGAACATCCCGAACAAGTATATTGACTGAATGGCCTTCATTGAGTAAGCGCGCCAGCAAATTCTGACCTACAAAACCTGTGGCGCCGGTAAGAAAGATTTTCATATCGTTTAGGTATTTCGTGCAAGGTTCTTTGATCGCGCAAGCAAGTCAGCGCATTTTTCGAGGCGTATCTTGTCTGCAGGCTCCTTCCGCGGAAGGTTCATCGCCAGCTCAAGCTCATGGATAGCATCATGGTATTTGCCTTTCTCATAGAGGGCGCACGCTTTAGCGTAATGGAAAAGTATGTAGTCCGGCTGCAGCGCAATTGCTTTTTCCAGATAGCGAATGGAATGATCGAACGAAACGTCGCCGGGGATTCCGCCGAACAACGTATTGCACGCGAGTCGCTCAACCCAGCTGAGGCGGGCAAGTTCGTAATGCCATTTGCCGAGAATATAATAGGCGGGAAAGCAGGTGGAGTCCATCTTAAGCAACGCCTCCGTCTCGTTGCGGATAACCTTTGCGTTTTGCAATTTCTCGCGTGGACTCGATGCTGCTTCTGAAAGCAGACCCATGCTGATGATGTATGTCAGCCGCGCATCCTTGTTATATGGATCGAGCTGAATGGCGCGGCGTGCAAGATCGCGCGCCTCCCTTGCCTGTTGATACTTTGTGGCGCGGTCAGTGGATTGCCCGGCGATGTTTACGATCATCCTGCCGGCACGCCACGTTGCTTCCGGATTCGATGAGCCTCGCGCGATCACCTGGCGATAACATGCCAGTGCCGATGCATACTCATGCCGGGATTCCAGATCAAGACCTTTTTGAATGAGCTCCGTCGTCTGCCCGTTGGCAATCGTGGTTGACGAGAGCAAAATCAAACTCACAACGGCGGCCCTGCGGATACTGAAGCCAAGCGATTCGCTCTTCGCTGCGCTTACCTTAACAGATGGTTTGTAACCGGGAGGTCCAAATACGACTTTCAGTTTTTCGACCCACCCCGATGCAACGGCTACATCCCTGATGATCTCCCTGAATTCATGTGTCACTACGTGGTTTACCGATCTGTCATCTATTGGTTTTGTGATTCCGTACGTCGGTCTTTCTTCTTCGACCTGAAACGTCCCGAATATTTTGTCCCAGATAATCAGCACGCCACCGAAGTTTTTATCGATATACTTTTCGTCGCATGCGTGATGTACACGATGGTGGGACGGCGTATTCAAAACGTATTCAAGCCATCCCAGCTTGTTAATCATTTCCGTATGTTGAAAAAATGTGATCGTCAGGATAATGGAATCACACATGACGATGGCGGTCGGGTCAAATCCAAAAAATGCAAAGGGTGTCATAAATCCAAAACGGAAGACAGAATTCGTAAACGGCGTTCGCAGCGCTGTTGTGAGATTAAACTTCCGCGACGAATGATGAATCACATGCATCGCCCAGAAAAAACGCGACTTGTGTCCGAGCATGTGGAATGAATAGTAATACAGGTCCAGGATCAAAAAAAGTACAACACCCACGATGACGCTGGTCGGGATACTAAACAGACTGTGTTGATTGACCACACCGAACAAATAAAAGAATGTCGCCTTCACAACAATGTTAACCATAAGGCCAATGCCTCCGATGGTAAGGTTCGTGCGTGTGTCCGCCTTCCCGAAGTTGTCGAGGTTTTCACGGGCACTGAGTATGGCTTCGATTATCATCGAGGCCACAAATACGGGTACGGTGACTTGGGATATCTTGTCCATAACTGCGGCGTTTTTATGGAAGTAAAATTACTCCGCGATGAAAGGGAGCGACATCCCAAGTATCCGGTAGAATGAAAGTGAGAGCTCAACGGAAATACCATGAGTATGGCATCCGCGACAATAATGAATTCGAAAGTTATTACTGACGGAATTTAGCAGACACTTCCGCACGGGAGTGCACACCGAGTTTTGTGTAGATGTTTTTGATGTGCGAATTAAGCGTTTGAATCGAAATGCTGCATTTGTCGGCGATCTCTTTGTAGCTAAGTCCATCCATCAGGAGGCCGAGTATCTCGAGTTCACGTTTTGTAAGATTATAGCCTTCCAGATTTTTAGTGATCGGTTTTTGAAAATACTCAAACACTTTCCGTGCAATCACTCCGTTCATTGAGGATTTCCCTTCGTACACGTCAAAGATGGAGTCGAGTACTTTTTGGGGAGAATCCTTTTTCAACAGGTAACCATCGGCTCCGGCTTTGATAGCCGTAAAGATTTTGTCTTCATCCTCGAAGACTGTAAGCATGAGGACACGTATCGTTGGATAGACGCGCTTCAATTCTTCAACAGCCTGTATTCCGCTTTTTACCGGGAGATTAATATCCATAATGATAACATCGGGCTCGTGCTTCCGGACTTCATTCATAATATTCAGACAATTCTCCAGTATAAAGACTGGTTGAATTTTTTCATGACCCGACAAAATCGTGCGAAGGAGATCCCGATATCTTGGATCATCTTCTACAACTCCCGTTTTTATCATAAGCATAAGTTCGGGTTATTTAATGAAGTTCAATATCCCATATTCATGGTATAGTCCTCCTGGCCGGTGACGGGTATATCAGGTGGACACGCGTACCACGGTTCTTCTCGCTGCTAATATCCAGCGACGCTTCTATGATTCGTGCCCGCTTAACCATGTTGGATAAACCCGACCCCGTAATGGACGTCTGAACCGTCTTCATATCAAAACCGCGGCCGTTATCCTCAATCAACACTTCCAGGAATGGTGTCTCGAAGGAAACCGTCATCGTAACCAAGTCGCCATCCGAGTGTTTAACAATATTATTAAGCGCCTCCTGGATGATGCGGAAAATGATCATCTGATGTTGCGGCGCGATACTGAATTCATCTCCTTTTAGGTTATATCCCGTGCGAAATACCTTCGTTCGTTCAATTCTGTTGAGTTCCTCTCTGAAAGCATTCGCAAGGCCGATGCGACTGATGTGATCGACGTTCATGCTTTTCGAGATATCACGCAGGATTGTGAGCGCTTCGTCGAGCAGCTTCCCGGATTCACCAATATTTTTATCCGCCTCGTTCTTTTCCGACGCCTGACGCAGATGCACTATCGCCAGGGAGACCAACGTACCTACATTGTCATGCAGTTCCTGCGAAATCGTTTCGAAAGTCTGGGCCTGCGTTTCCAATTGCGTTTTCAGTACCTCCTGCTCGTATTGATACTTGATATCCGTAATCTGCTGTCGATGCAGGAATCGCCGCTTCTGACCGATAAACAACGCAAAAACAATCAGCCCCGTCAGGAGCAGAATGATCAGCGTACTGCCAACCAGGATTAATACGACTTCGGATAATCCATCTTGCATAAAAAGGCCCTAACGATGATTAGATTCAGTATTATAGAAAACGCGTTGTAGACATACGTGAAATAGAAAGAAGCAAAATCAAAAAAGTTGTTCTTTACGTAGTTGAACATCCCGAGAAACGGCACCGATCCACCAAAGTACAGCACGAGACCAAAACTCACCCAGAAAAAGGGATCAGTTGTGATCCGTTCGTTATCCATTGAATTCAACAACTGAAAGAAGTATGCGCCCCCGAGAAAAATGATAAAGCAACCACCAACCACGTGCGTCAATGTTTGCCACGCCATGAACCCCTGAATAAAGAGTGTATTACAGATGACAAAAAGAATGAAGACCCAGTAGAACACCGAGATCGCGGTTTGAATCTTTCGATTTTCCAATACATGACTGAAAATGTATGCCAGCCAGGGATAGAAGAAGAAGTGAAAGCAGTTGTAAAGCCAGTAGTTTTCTTCTTGCTCGTGTCGCGTAAAATGGCCAACGATTTCAACACCAAACATCGCGAGCCAAAGGCGGGATAAGATTTTCAATGGTGCGGCGGCGTTGGTAAAAAGCGCACGGGTACTAACGAGCGCAGCCAACCCGATAAACGACAGCGACAACAGCGGAAGCAGGACGTCAGCATTCATAGGTCAGGTGGCAGCTAAACGAATATAACCTTTCTTTCGCAAAGCGCCACTATTCTGTTTCTCTTTGATGATAAACAGGTCGCTCTACTACATCTTCACTTCCTGCTTGAATCGGCCGCGTAAAATAGTTAGCTTTTAATTGGGTTTCGGTTGAACTGAATGAAGCATACAGACACCTCACACCTGCTTATACTAGTTGGCGGATACACTGCTTTCTTTGTGGCAACATGGTGGGCACGCCGCACCGGTGGACTTCGCTTTGTAGGCGATGACGGATTTGCACGTAGTGGTTCCTTACTGATTGCACTGCACGTTATAGGGATCGTGGTATTTCTTCTTCCGGCATTTGTACCGATTGCCGAGGTATCAATCCTAACACACACATCCACATGGGCGGTCGCGACAGCCGTCGTGACAGCTTTACTGGCTGCGACCATTGCTTATACTCAGGCGAAGAAAACGTCGCTGACACTTCAGGGAAAGGCTATCCCAATTATACCACCAACGACCACGTTCACAGCCTCGTACTTTGTCCTGCGAATTTGTTTCATCATTGTATATGAATGGTGGTTTCGCGGCGTGTTGCTCTTGTATCTCGCTGGCGAATATGGGTTAACGACTTCACTTAACGTGAACATAATTTTGTATTCCGCAATTCATATTGTTAATGGAAAGCGCGAAGCCATCTCATGTATTCCCTTCGGTCTCATGCTCTGCGGACTTTGCCTCTGGAATGACGCGGTGTGGCCGGCGATGGTTGTACACTTAGCGTTGACGTTGACGTATGAGATTGAAGTGTTGAGAAAGGTCAGGGCAACGTAAATGCCGTTTCAAAGATCACCTACTCTATTACAACAAACCGGGCGCGAGAGTAATCTCTAAGCTGAGTTAGTATGTCACCGGAAACATTTGCAATCGATTCTCTACCTGCCTCAACCATTGATAAATAGGATCCAACGATACCTCTCGTGCGCGATGCGAAAAAGACAACGTCCATAGCCACCTTGTCAGGTTCATGAAAGATCCATCCATCTCTGATCCGGAACAGGTGAACCTCGCCGTATTCTGCATGCGACAGAATATCGTCCTTTGTTATCACAAAAAATGAAGCACGATGTTGACCATTGATTTTAATAACATATTGTTCCATCTTTTTTGTATCGAAATCAAAGAATCGAATCGGCTGTTCACCCAATTTGTCAGAGTGAAGAAAAAAAGCGTTATCGTCCGAAAGCAGTTTCCCGTGTGCTGACACTTCTCCATCTCGCAAGGAAAAGAATGCCTCGAACTCAAACTCACAGTTTCCCAACTCCTTTGTAATAGTAATAGGTGCTCTTTCGCCAGCCGTGACGCTGGTCATCTGCAGGTCGCAGGAATGCTGTTGTTTACAGCCACTCAAGAGAATCAAAGGCAGGATCGTCGTAATCAGCATTGTCTTGCTTAGCATCTTCATTCGCGTTTTCAATCGCCAAAAAAATACGCCTCCAATTTCGTTAAATCTAATTGAATGTTCTCCCCTCGGTCGGCGCCACGCTTTCACTCTCAGTGTAAAAAAAGAAGTCCTTTTGATGTCCTTTTGCCTGGATTGACTGATCCACACACGGTTGCTGGGGTCAGAAATAGGAAATGTCAAGGGATTATCCTACCTTTGAGCCATCAATTGAGGAAATTAATTACTCACTGCCCTGGTTCAGCCATCTGTAGTCTTTTAAATCTCCCCAGTTTACAGGCAGTGCGTCTCTCTTAATACCAATCATAGTCAGATCTGTTGCCACTTATAAGGCTGCGAACATCGCATTCCTCGATCTATTTTATCAAAAACTCAAAAATGACGTTTAAAGACTTAAACCTTTGCAGCGCTATTATTCGTGCGCTCGACGAAAAAGGTTATCAATCCCCCACACCAATTCAGCAACAAACCATTCCGCACTTACTTTCCGGTAAAGACATCATTGCATCTGCAGCGACCGGGACCGGAAAAACCGCTTCCTTCTGTATCCCGATACTCCAGGCACTTTCAGTTCGCAAATCCAACGCAGGCGTACGTGCCCTCATCCTTGTCCCTACACGTGAACTCGCCATCCAGGTCTTTGACAATCTGAAATTCTATGGCAAAAACCTGCCACTGAAGAGTACAGTGATCTATGGTGGTGTCTCTCAATTCAACCAGGTACAAGACATTCGCCGCGGAGTCGATATTCTCGTAGCTACACCCGGACGACTGCAGGACCTGATTGACCAGCGCATCGTGTCTCTCCGGAATCTCGAAATACTTGTACTCGATGAAGCCGACCGAATGCTCGACATGGGCTTCATCCACAACATCAGGAAGCTGATCAAGCTTATGCCCGCGGCCAGACAAAACATCTTCTTTTCGGCTACGATGCCAACCGAAGTTCTCGATTTGATTCGCAGTATCACAGCCACACCAGTACGAATCAATGTTGAATCATCGGTGAAAGTCTCCATCGATCAGTTGGTCTACCACGTTGCACGAGAGAACAAACGCTCTCTTTTAAAGCACGTTATCAACGAACACAAAATGAACAATGTGATCGTGTTTGCCAGAACAAAATACGGGGCCGACAAAATAGCTAAGGATCTCGCGAAAGCCGGCATCTCAGCTGAGGCGATCCATGGGAATAAAAGTCAGAATGCACGCCAACGGGCATTGACGAATTTCAAAAAGAGCTCGACACGCGTTCTCGTTGCAACCGACATCGCTGCCCGCGGAATTGACATCGTAGATTTGCCGTTCGTGATCAACTATGAATTGCCCGAATCTGCCGAAACATACACTCACCGCATTGGACGAACAGGCCGCGCAGGCAAAACAGGCTCCGCGCTTTCTTTCTGTGATCATGAGGAAAGGAAGTACCTGAACAATATCAACAGGATATCAAAACAGAAATTAGCAGTTGTCGAGCACCCTTTCACGTATCAATAATGAATATAAAGGAAAATCGCCCTTATAAAATCGACCCGCATCTGATGAAGCGGTATGCCGCACATTACAATATCAATGCACCGAAATGCCTGATCGTGCCCGTGCGTTTATTCGGCAGCGAAGCCTCCTGTGATATTCGTTGGGAAGACGAGACCGGTGAGTCGTATCATCTCCGGAACAAATTCTTCATCTGTGAAAATCTCGTACCGCTTGACTCCATTCTTGATGGTGACCTGACGGACCAGTGGATACACCATTATGGTTCGAATCTTGTATCAATCAGAACTTCACAACTAAAACAAAATCCCGCGTGATCGCGAAGCTATGCACAGTCGCTCACGAACACTTATTCCCGGTCATACCACGTCGTAATGAATAGCATCAAATTTGCATCAACTCAAAGAGACTTTGTTTCAACCCTGAACAAGCGGGTAGCAGAGTACTTCAACTCCAATAACATTGCAAGGCACGGAAACAACCAAATGGTTATCAAGTCCATTGTCATGTTTACACTGTACTTCCTCCCGTACGCGCTCATCCTCACCAATACCATTTCCACAGGATTCGGATTAATTTCCATGGTTCTTGTAATGGCGCTGGGCCTCGCCGGCATCGGTTTGTCAGTCATGCATGACGCCAATCACGGCGCCTATACGAAGAGCAGACGAATCAATAACATTATCGGATATTCCCTGAACCTGGTTGGGGCTAACTCATTTAACTGGAAAGTGCAGCATAACGTGTTGCATCACACCTATACGAATGTTCACGAAGAAGATGAGGATATCAGCCCGCGGGGCGCATTGCGTCTGACGCCACACTCCGATTGGAAGAAGATCCATAAATATCAATTTGTTTACGCATGGTTTCTCTATGGATTGATGACGATTGTATGGCTTTTCTACAAAGACTTCGCAAGACTTTTTAAGTATCAACGAAACGGTATGGTCAGAGCGCAGAAGACAAGTCCGGCAAAAGAGTGGTCGATATTGCTGGGGACCAAACTCTTCTACATCACCTATATATTCATACTGCCTTTGATTTTTACGCCACTACCGTGGTGGCAAATTGCGCTTGGAATCCTCCTGATGCATTACATCGCAGGTTTCATCCTGGCTATTATCTTTCAACCAGCTCATGTGATTGAAGGAACCGAGTTTCCGATCCCCGACGAATCCAGAACACTCGAAAACAGTTGGGCAGTACATCAGCTGCTCACAACAACTAATTTTGGAAACAAGAGCAAATGGTTCTCCTGGTTCGTCGGCGGACTAAACTATCAGATTGAACATCACCTGTTCCCTAATATCTGTCATGTTCACTATAGTAAGATCGCATCGATAGTAAAATCAACAGCACACGAATTCGGCTTGCCTTACAAAAGTTCAGGCACCTTCTTCCAGGCGGTGGTGGGGCACGCACGGCTACTAAAACAGCTCGGAGCAAAACCAACACTGATTCCGATTACTGCCGTGGAGTAATTATTGCCAAGAACAAATGCTTTGCAATTTTCCGGGTGCGTAACTGGCCCGGAATGAAACAACCTCATTGTTTCATTTTGAAGCGATTTCAGGCATTTGCCTGAGTGTCAAAATCCCTTTAATCAACAAAAGACCGTCTTTTCGCAAGCTACCTGGCGCGCGACTTCGCAACATCGCACAAATCCTCCTCGCAACGACACCAGAACAACTTGTGGTCGCAATTATCATCAGCGTGCCACTGGCTTACTTTGCGACCCGGTACTATCTCGAGAAATTTTCTGAGCGTATTTTCTTACAGTGGTGGCATTTCATCCTGCCGGTAGTTATGCTGATTGCGATAATGCTTTCAACCATCGCGTCTGTCTTATGGAGGGCTTGTCACAGCAACCGGTGGACGCATTGAAACATGAACAGGATTCACAAAAGACTCCACTTTACATCTCTATTGATACCCCTCAGGTGCTTGCACAACCGTTAACGATTTTTTGCTGACGATAAGGAACCGCCTTTTTTCGCAACCTGATTTTTGTTTTTGCTTTGAATGCCCCAAAAAACGTATTTTATCGACATGGGACATTTGCCGGAGCTAATCAGGGATCTTGCACTTATTTTGACTGCGGGAGCGGTTACAACGCTGATTTTTAAAAAGATCAGGCAGCCGCTTGTTCTCGGTTATATCATCGCCGGCTTTTTAGTTGGTCCGTACTTTCACCTCTTGCCGACGGTTGCCGATAATGAGAGTATCGAAATCTGGGCTGAAATCGGAGTTATCATTTTGCTCTTTAGCCTGGGGCTCGAATTCAGCTTTAAGAAACTGGTTCGTGTGGGTGGCGCCGCCTCGATTACAGCACTTGTCGAAATCGCTTTCATAACAGTCGCCGGATACTACGCCGGCAAATGGATGGGCTGGTCTACGATGGACAGCCTCTTCCTCGGCGGGATGCTCGCCAGCTCATCAACAACAATCATCATACGCGCCTTTGACGAACTCGGCATGAAGACCAAACAATATGCGCGCATCGTGTTCGGAGTACTTGTCGTGGAAGATATTGTTGTTATTCTCCTGATGGTGTTGTTGTCTACCATCGCCGTGACCCAACAGTTTGAAGGGATGGAAATCGTGTTCACACTAACCAAGTTATTGTTCTTCCTGGTGGTTTGGTTCCTTGCCGGGATTTTCATTCTGCCTACGCTTCTGAAAAGAGGGAAATCCCTGCTCGATGAGGAAACACTTCTTATCCTCTCCATCGGACTCTGCCTCGCCATGGTGGTACTCGCGACAATGGTAGGATTCTCCGCAGAACTGGGTGCTTTCATCATGGGATCCATCATCGCCGAGACAACGTCCGCGGAGAAAGTTGAACACCTGACAAAACCCGTGAAAGATCTTTTTGGCGCGGTGTTTTTCGTTTCTGTGGGGATGATGATTGATCCCCAGGCGATCGTGCAGTATGGATGGCCCGTCGTAATAGTCACGATGCTGACTTTGTTCGGAAAACTGGGCAGCACAACGGTTGGGGCACTGATTTCAGGTCAACCACTGAAACAGGCCGTACAGGTTGGTATGAGTATGGCACAGATCGGGGAATTTGCCTTTATCGTAGCCACCCTCGGGCTTTCTTTGGGTGTGATTTCCGATTTCCTGTTCCCGATTGCCGTAGGCGCTTCCGCGATAACCACATTTACAACGCCGTACCTCATCAAGTTTTCAGAACCGTTATACTCTTTTATTGAACGCATACTCCCGCCGCGATGGATCAGGCGTCTCAATTCGTATTCCGCCGGCGCGCAATCCATCCAGGCTGAGACAGAATGGAAAGTTGTTCTGAAGTCCTACCGGAATATTGTCGTCGTAAACGGAGCTATCCTGCTCATCATCGCCTGGGTGACTTTGAACTTTGTCGTGCCATACCTGAATGCACAAATTCCAGGGAAGACCACACAACAGGTTGTTGCACTAGTCGTATCGTTGTTGCCGGGACTCCCGTTCCTCTGGGCCATCATGGCAAAAAGACCCGACAACAGCGCTTACAAAGAATTATGGACGCAGAGACTATACATCAAAGGACCGCTGTTCCTTATTGAGACCGGCAGAGTTTTACTGAGTCTCACATTCCTTGGCGTGTGGACCATGCTGATCATGCCGACCCAACTCGCCATCTTCATTGTCATTCCCGTCGTAGCCGTTGTATTGTTCCTTTTCAGACAACGGATGAACAATTTTTATCTCAGACTTGAATCGCGTTTTCTTGACAACCTGAATGCGCGCGAAGACGAAGCCGCCAACACCCTTGTCGCACGAATAGCGCGGAAGAATTCAGATTTCCAGTCGAGGCTTGCACCCTGGGATGCTCACATCGTCGAAATGGAAGTGCCACAATGTGCGCCCTACGTTGGCAAATCACTAAAAGAACTGCAATGGCGTGAACAATTTGGCGTTAACGTTGTTTACATCCAACGCGGCGATACCGTTATCCATGTTCCGGATCGACATCAATACTTGCTGCCATTCGACGAAGTCGGTATTGTCGCGACGGATGCACAGTTGTCTGTTTTCAAACCGGTATTTGACGAGGGTAGTGAAATTGAGAACGGAGCCGCCCGTGTTGACACCAACGAGATTATATTCGAGCAGTTACTTGTCGATGAGCATACACGGCTGAAGGGCAAATCCATTCGCGATTCTGGCCTCCGCGAAAAAACCAATGGCCTTATTATTGGAATCGAACGCAATAACCAGCGAGTTCTGAATCCCGACTCGGCAATCTTATTCGAATGGGGTGATATTATCTGGATTGTAGGGGAACGAAAAAAAATTCAAAAGCTGAAAACACCCGACCCGAAACCGGAATGAGTAAAAATGGCACAGAACCAACTTTGCCTCTTTCTGAAAACCCCCCGTAATTTCACGTCAAATTTTGCTTAGCTTGCGTAAGTCTCAAATCCGAAACGTATGAGCGAAGACGCCATTCTCTGGGGAAGTTTTAGTGTTTTTGTCCTGGGTATGCTTGCCCTGGACCTCGGCGTGTTCCATCGGAAATCGCACGAAGTTTCCATAAAGGAAGCCCTTACCTGGACAGCCATCTGGATTGCCCTGGCAATGCTGTTTAACCTTTTCACATATTATTATTTCGATAAAGAAACGGCCCTCGAGTTTTTTACGGCATACCTCGTGGAAAAATCATTGAGCATTGACAACATCTTTGTCATTATCATGATATTCTCCTATTTCCACGTGCCGGCAAGTTATCAGCATAAGGTACTGTTCTGGGGAATACTTGGAGCCCTGGTGATGCGTGTGATCTTCATCTTCGCAGGTATTGAGCTGATTCACAAGTTCCATTGGCTGATCTATGTATTTGGCGGTTTCCTTGTTTTCACCGGAATCCGTATGGTGACTGCCGGAGACAAGCCGGCGAATCTTGAAAAGAATCCATTGGTGAAATTTGTTCGCAGGCTCTTCCCGGTTACCGAAACCTTTCAAGGCGACAACTTCTTCGTACGCCGCGACAACAAGTTGTGGGCAACACCTTTGTTCGTTGTTGTGATATTGATTGAAGGTACCGACCTTATTTTTGCCGTTGATTCTATTCCCGCTATTATCTCAATATCCGAAGACCCATTCATCGTCTACACCTCCAACGTGTTCGCTATCCTCGGACTTCGTTCACTGTACTTTGCACTCGCCGGCATCGAAAAGTATTTCACGTATCTGAAATACGGTCTCGCCACGATACTGGTCTTCGTTGGCCTCAAAATGGCGCTGGCGGACTTCATCAAAATTCCTGTAGAGATTTCGTTGATTGTAATCTCATTCCTGCTGGCGATATCGATGATTGCGTCGGTGCTGGTGAAGCGGAATGGACAGGGAAAGTGATCCTTTCATGGTTAAGCCAGTGGCTGCGCGTTCAACTGAAAAAGTACGACATTATTGAAACACACATTTCAATGAAACTCACGTACCAAATCCTGCCCATCCGTTAATCCTTCAATCCAAATCCCGATCTGTAACTTTGAACCAACTCGTTCGTCTTCATCCAATCACACGCTCACCATGGATAAGATAGTCACCACCATCGCCCACTTTCGTCAATTCGGCTTCCTCCAAATTTTCACCATCTACCTGCGCTACCTTATCGGCGGCGCATTTGTCGTTGCCGCCTTTGGCATGGGGAAATTCAATAACCAGGAACTGCTGATCAGTCGTCCGGGAACGCCAATTGAACAGCTTCAACCCATTGAACAATTCTTTCGCGTAATGGCTACCTCAGGTTTGTACTGGCAGTTCATCGGGTGGTCGCAAGTAATCGCGGGCATACTCCTCATGACCCAGCGGTTTGCCAAAGCCGGCGCTGCCTTGTTCTTTGGAATGATCCTCAATATTTTCATCATAACCATTTCCTACAACTTCAAGGGAACACCGGTTGTTACCGGACTGATGTTACTCGCGGCCACGTACCTCATCATCTGGGATTTCGACTCCTTTCAATACATGTTCCGAAAACCAGTCCCGAATCCGGTCAATGCCCAAACCCTGCGCATCGCGGATCGCCCCTACTGGACGATTGTCGGCGTACTGATGTTCATGCTGATCCTATTCTGCGTTGTCTTTAAGCTCAACACCCTGTATCAGCTGGGCGGCTGCTTTGTTATAGGACTTGTTTCATTTATTTTGTTCTTCACGACGTTTCGCCGTAAGGGAACTCAGGCACTTTCAGCGTAAACGTGATGGTTTTTCACACTTGCCATTAACACCCATGGCGGGTTCAATCGTTTCGATGAGTTTGAACCCGGCTTCATGCGATTCCAATAACTTTCTTTCGGATTATTTGATCTTTCTTCCAGCCTCTCAGGTTTCTGCTGATTCGCTCAATACCTTTCCCTACATCCTGATAATCACATTTCCTCGCTTACGTCCCAGATCCAGATACCTATGCGCCTCGATAATGTTATCAAGCAGATATATTCTATCAATTACAACCCGCAGCCTGTCTTCTGATATCATTTGCTCAAGAACATCCAGGTATTCAACCCTTTCTTCCGTACTGCTTTTGACCGACGCAAATCGGCCCGATTCCTTGCATAAGCTCCGGATTTGCGAGGTGGATAATTTCCCTACAGCATCTATGACTACTTCGAATTTCAAATTGGATTTGAAGATGTCCACCTTGGTGTAGTCGATGACTTCATCAGCGCCGAGTGAAGCAACAAGTTCGACATTTGCCGTGCTGCAAACTCCGGTGACGATACCACCAAAATACTTTGCCATCTGCACTGCATACGTCCCGACACTACCCGAAGCGCCGTAGATCAGGCAACGCTCATTCGCGCGGAGGCCCGTTCTCTTCACAAGTTGAAGCGCGGTCATTCCGCCGACGGGTAATCCGGCAGCTTCTTCGAATGAAAGGCCTTCTGGCTTGAGGTTCACCACGCCCTTCGATTGCTCAGGCACAGAAACGTATTCCGCATACGCGCCATTTTTCGATCCGTTCGTGGTGCCGTAGACTGCATCGCCCGGTTTGAAACGTGTCACTTTTTTTCCCACGGATTCAACCACCCCGGAGAATTCAAACCCGGGAATCTTCTTCCTCGGTCGGAAGATTCCATACAGTAAGCGAATCACAATCGTAAATAAAACCGATCCCGGATAGACGCCCCACCTTATCCAACCCGAGGCCGCAGACGCTGTCGACGCATACGTGCTCACAAGAATCTCGTGGTCCCCAGGTGTCGGCTTATCAACTTCGACAACACGTAAAACCTCAGGTGGCCCGTAATCCTGGTAGACAACCGCCTTCATTTTGTGGTTATCTGATTCAGCAGACTCGTCGGGCAATGTATGGCTGGGCCGTCCCGGTTCGTTGACAGCGAATTGTGTGTATTGCATAAATGGTCACAGGACTTGAATCTGGAAATCGGGAATTCAGAAAGTTATCACCGGCGAAGACAATGTGAACGCGCCTCTTGCATCCGCCGTTGCCGTGATCGGAGATCCCAATTGACTGCCACCTCTCTTAATAGTCAGCGTAGACTGTTCCCCCGCAACGCCTCCGGCACCCGAGACTACCATGCTCACGCCCCCCACGATAGATTCGTAAGTAATCTCTTTCGTCCAGGGTAAAGAAGTTATCTGCTCGGTAACGGTACCCCCACTGGCCGTCGTGTACGCTGTAATTATACTTGTTCCGGAAAAGGTGCCGGTCAACTCGTACCGAAGGATGCGTGATCTGTTTCCGGGTTCGTCATCATCGTTGTTGCAGGAAGCAAATACAGCAACAGCGCTTAATAATGCGATGGCAAATGTTCTCATCTTTGAAAATATCTTTAAACACGAGGCAAGGTAAAACCCTGGTGGTCTTTCAGACGTTCACTTAAGTTAATTCCGGAGAGAGGTGCAAATGAAAAAATTCTATTTTCGCGCGGGCGGACAATTCAGCCACGGCAAAACACAAAACCAATAATGGAAAAAGCACTCTTCGATTTTATCTCAAAATACATTTCCCTCACGGAAGAGGAGAAGAATATGCTGAGGTCATTAAACCTTTTCCGCTCGGTGAAAAAAGGGACGACGTTACTCGAAAAGGGACAGCGATCGAAAGACAGCTACTTCGTTCTAAAAGGTTGTATCCGCGTTTATTACCTCATCGACGGAGAAGAAAAAACCACCGCCTTCTATACAGAAATGGATGCCCTGACTCCTCCCTGTGTTGTTAGCAAAGCTCCGTCTGAATATTTCGTGAGTTGTGTGGAAGATACTATTCTGACTGTTTCAAATTCTGATATGGAAGCAGAAGCAAATAGCAAATTCCCCAAGTTTGAGATTATGTGCAGGATGTTGTCAGAGGAGTTGTTGGCCAAAGAGCGAATTTACTTTGACGAGTTCAAGACCTCGTCCCCTGAACAGCGATACATGAACCTGCTGCAAAAGAGACCAGACCTTATTCAACGTGTTCCACAACATCAGCTGGCAAGTTACCTCGGAATTCAACCACAATCATTAAGCAGACTTCGCTCAAGGATCATGGAGAAGGAAAAGGGATATTAACTTAAGTGAACGGGCGCTGGCCCGGCGCCAATCTACTTTTGCATCATCAATTCCGGTTAAAGAAGAGATATGCAGAAGAGAATTCTATCTACCGCACTTGCCTTATTGTTGATAATCACGCTGCAAGTCAAGGCCCAACAGTTAAAGCAGGTAAATATTGATCAAAGATGGTTCGTCGGGAGTTCATTCCTTATGTTCGGAAACTTGTCTAAAACGAATAATCCCGAGTACATTCAGATTAACGCGGGTTACAGAGTAACGCCTAAAGATGTTGTTCAATTCAGATTTAAGAGATCCATCTATGCCTGGCCACTCGGTATTCCTTTCGGGCCCTCATTCGACGCGCCAGGACTAAATTACCCCGGCCACGCACGCATCCTTGCACCTCAACTTGGTTATCAGCGCTTCTGGTGGAAAGGAGTATACACATCTCTATATGCACTGAATGCTTTCGAAAAATATAAAGACGAGAATAATAAGAAGATCGGAAGCGGATACACATTGTATCTCGACTTCTATCTTGGTTACCAGTTCAGGTTTTTCAAAAGCCGTTTCTTTTTTGAACCTGGAATCGGATGTAGTTATTGGCCCGTTAGGACGAATGTCCCGGAATCCTTCAAAGCCGCAGAACAGCGATGGCCGAACTACTTCATTCAGCCGAATCTTGACTTCGGGTTCAACTTTTAGCGTCAGAAATGCATTTACATTCTCCAACAACTTTCAAATAGATTCCGGATGGAACTGTCCTCATTAATTCTGAATTGGAGTTGTAATTTGCATGGTGTATTCGGTTTGATTTACAACCTGGCGATGTTAACTTGACTGCCACCCAACGGGATTGGTTTAAACATTTTCAACCAAACGAGCACAAGGTCATGGCCAATACAATCGAACCTGCCAAAATATTTGTTTGCGATCAAAGCATTAGCTATGCCGACGGGTCAGTGGTGAGTAAAACGATCGTGAAGAAGCCTGCCGGGAACATTTCATTATTTGCGTTTGATAAGGGCGAAGGACTGGCCGAACACAGCTCACCTCACGACGCCCTTGTGCAATTGTTAGACGGCAAAGCGGAGATCATCATCGGTGGAAGTCCGTTTAATCTCGAAGCCGGCCAAAGCATTATTCTCCCTGCAAACATTCCGCATGCCTTGAAAGCTATCGAAAGATTCAAGATGATGCTCACGATGATCAAGAATTGAAATTTCTCCCGGAGGCTGACACGCCAATAGCACAATGGCAACCAGGACACACCTAAAGAACCGCAACCCCATGCGCCGCTTTTCTTCCAACGCCTCCGCGAACACCGAAGATACAAAACCATTACTGTCCGGTAAAAGAACACGATGACGCAGAAAAAAACGTGTACCGATCTCCTGCATGCAAATATTTGTTATCCAAAAAAAAGCCCCTCTTCTGCCCACGTCTCCCTTATTCAAAGCAAACGGTCTGACAATCGCTGTTGTTTATCTGAAATCTTCGGCTGCGCGACCTCACGCCATTCCAGCCTGTCCTTTTGACGAAGAACAATTGATTCATAAAGGTATTGGTTCAAATGTGTCGGAACGCTTCGTCGAAATCGTTACGAACAAATCTCTGGCATCCGACGTCGGATGTGGACGACCCGTCTGTTTGCTCACTCACACCCTCTTATAAACGAAATTATTCCTACAACCAGCAGGACTAAAATCAAGATGACGTTTTCCCAGAAACGTCTGCGCATTATATCGTTCATGAATTTTCAATCTGAATAGTTACTTACCCGAGTAGCGAAACTGATTCAGACTGATTTAGGCGGTGGCCCCAGGATGGGCAGACAAAAATTGGGAACAAATAACTCTGTATACGTTGAATTTTCCTCCTTGACCAACGCGACGCTCTGCTCACTGATCGTCCACGGTATCTCTAATGCAAAAAGCGTCAATGCATTCGCGGGCTGGCCGGACTCATCATCCTGGTCGTCGACCTCGCCAATAGCATTGCCCTGATCGAGGACCACCTCCAACAAGAACTCCAGGCAACTTTCGATATCATTAACCGTGAGGTCTTCCGGTCCACAATGCGCGTCCGGCGGATCGATACTTATATTAATCAACTGCAGCGCGACAATCGAGGAGATGATTGTCCGCAAAAAGTTTGTCCTCAGAATCTGCATCAAAGTCATAGAGGGAGTGCAGTTTGGAGGTGTAAGTTAAGGGATAGGGAGGGGATGCCAAATAGTCTGGACCGCAGATTTTCGCTGATTAGAGGATTTCAAAGATTTTGATTGCGCAGATAATTTTAGCCTGACGGGTTGTTGCGCGATTGCAGTTTGGCCAATTTTTCCTCGATCGTTTCTCTTTTGAACTCCAGGCTCCTCGATCCGAAGTTGATTAGCAGTCCGACCTCGAGTTGATATGCCTCCAGATAGTTGATGGCCTGAGCTGGTGAATCTCGTCGAGTTTGGAGACGGCCTTTAGCTCCACCATGATCTTTTCGTCAACGAGAAAATCTACGCGACGCTGGCCAACGCCGATACCCTTGTAGCGTATCACCATCTCCATTTCCCGCTTGAATGGAAGCCCCATCGCCTCCAACTCTATCGCCAACGCCCGTTGATAAATTACTTCCTGCCAGCACCTTCATCGCACATCCGATCCACCCTTGAACAAGAAACTTTTCCTAAGCACGGTATCGCCCTTATTCAAGTCCAGGATTTTCACGAGCTCACCCGCTTCGTTGAAGACTTCAATTGATTTGACCCGGCCGTCGCCATCAATGGTGGTAATGCTGGTGATGCCGAATGTTTTGATTTGTTCCTTCGTTGGTTCCTGGCTGTACGAGTAGGAAGGGGCGAAAATAAAAAGACATAAGAGGAATAAACGGTGCCTCGCGATGTTGCACGATCTGCGCATAGTTTTATGTTCTTGTAATAAATGGCCCACATCAGTCGAATCAGGATTTGCTGCCCTCCAAGTTCAACAGCCCTTTGTCCTCCCAAATATCTTCGTGCCCCTCGTTATCTATTAAGAATCTGTATCCAGGTTGCAGTCCGAGGTACTTTATCAGGTCAGGTTGTCTTTGAAGCAAATGTTCAGCATGAATCGGTTTGAAGAAATCGTCTGCTGGCGAATATTCACCTGTCCAGATGAACCAACCTGTTGTTCCTTTTTCGGGAGGATGTCTTAGTCCATGAACTGGACCACTGCCCAGATTGTCTGATACGCCAATTTTGTGTTTAGGATTGACTGGGTGCCAGTTTGAGTTCACTTTTTCGCAGATCTCCTTTTGCTTTTGGATGTACGAATGCCAATTATCGAAGTCACCCAATCTATGATCTCCCATTTGAAGATACTCTCTCCATAGCCTCAGATTTCGCTCATTGATTTCGTAGTTGATTGAAGGGTTTGCCCACTCGAAGATAGTGCGCGCCACAATTTCACCATCCGTCGAGTCGCTGTCCCATGAGAAATAATCTGAGATTATTAGATTGTCTGAGATGACTTCCAATAACTCGGCCGTAATTTCAGTGCGAATCGCCAGGTCACATAATTTCAATAAATGATTTCTCGTCACAACGAAGTCTCCGTCCTTGACGTATTGTCCTCTGAAAGCAGCATTTATAAGTTCCTTCACCTCAATCCTGTCTAGAAAGAAATCTTCCAGTATTTGTTCGTCCATGTCTTCTTCGTTTAACGATTCTAATCCGTTCCGGTCTGGCCGTGAATGAACATTATGAAAAGCAAAATGATCGAAATCGCAAACCCTACCATTGTGGCGTTCCTTTTGTCTTTAAACATAGCCCAGATTGCATAAATAAAACTTAAAAAGAAGACGGTTCCCCACGTGAACATGACCGCTCCATAGGGCACTGGTGTTTCGTAGTAGTATGGCGAAGGCCCTTCACTTCCGAAGTGGTAGGCCTCCACCTCCCGTAATATAGCAACATGATACCACTCATTGTAATTGACAAGCGCAACGAACCCCGTCATCAGAACAGTGACTACGCCAAAGGCAAGGACGATTTTTCTGTTATTCACGAGCTATTCAAGTGTTATGGCCTTTGAATTCGCCTTCTCCACACCCATTTCAAAAGCTCAAAAGCGAAGATTGCCGCCTTGACGAAACAATGACCAGTAAACCAGTTGATCTCATTATGCAAATTACTCCCCTTTGGTGTCCGTGAAAGAATGACAGTCTTTCTCCTTCCGGATCAATTTCCCGTCAAGCGATAACAATTCGCAGCCCACTTGTACGCCGTCTTCAAAAATCACCTTCAACATGTCGTTCTTTCTTTTGATAACATAATAACCATGCCGCTTTCCGTAACTATCTTCATGACCTGTGGTGTCGCCGTTGTACACGAAATAACGAATGGGTTGCGTCACCCACCTTTCCTCCGTTTTCTCCAGGACTCTGCCGTCGATGGAAATTGTCGATACGGTATCCGTCGCGACCTCCATCCGAAACTCATAGGCGCAGCTGCATTCCTCTAATGCATAGCCGCGTGTGACTTGCTTGCCGTTGTCCAGGCTGAACGTTGCCGTTTCAATCTGGCTGGTTGTCACAAAAAGCGTATCGCCCCGCTTAATGGCTTCCACTGGAAAAACAGGCAGGCCACAATCCCTGACCAGAATAGCTGTGAATGAAAAGTTGCCACTGTCCCTGCGCCCCGCGTCCCTGATTCGCTCCCGGTAGGCCCCCGGACCAACATGTCCCGCAATGCCTTCACAGAAGGAGGAATGCTGTACGATCGGGATTTGTTGGCCCGATGCCGTTAGTGCAATCAGTAAGAGGAGAAGAGTCTTGAGATAAGCCATTTTTCCAACGTGATTTGGACGCCGTGCTGGAGTCCCGATGAGCAAATTAACGTAATCCCTTCGACATTAAAACAAAGCTAAGTATCCTCGTTCCCAGACTTAGCCATCTTAATTTCCACGGTTTTCAAGTTTAGCAGGAAAAAGTCATTGATTTCAACAACAACTTCCCTGCTGCGCAAATAGGTTGCGCACAAGGCGTTTAACTTTAGACAAAAATTTCGACATGGAACTACCACAGAAAACCGATCGGCTTTTTAAAGAGGAAAGTAGTCTCGACGCGGGAGCCTGGATCTCCAATCCTTCAACAAGTTCTTTTTGTATTCGGAGGGTTATAGGAAGGCTGGCCAGCTACTGTTTGAGTCAACAGAACACCCCGCGTATCACAACAATTACATTGTATACCCCATGATCTTCAACTATCGCCACTATTGTGAGCTTCGACTCAAGGAATTGATCGTTATGGGCTACCAATATCTCGACGAACCGAAAGACTTTAAGGATGAACACGATTTGGGAAAGCTATGGCGGATATACAGAAACGAGATATTGAAGAATGTTGAACAGTCGATAGACACCACCGTGTTGGACAATGTTGAAAACGTGTTGGACCAATTCAATAGCATCGATCCAGATCGCTGTCCTTTAGATATCCAGTCACCACGGCACCAAACCGACAACCAAGCCTTCCATTTGCTACCATTGACTTACCGAACTTCAAGGCCGTAATCAATAAGGTGGTTAGTTTTTTCGAATGGCAGTGGGATATGCTCTCACAGTATTCGGATATGAAGAATGAGATGCTAGCGAGCATTTGGCAACCTTAGCTAGGAGCCATAGATTCGTACTCCAAAATAAATGCAGCTCCTCATGCTAATGCCATACCTTCTAACGTCGGGCAACGGAAATACTTCTTGGAACTTGTATTTACAAGATGAAGACCATCTTTCAAAAGTTTCCGTTGACTATGAAATCCATAACGGTTCCCGACATTGGTTTCTTGAGCGATATAAGAATGACGGAATTCAAGTAACAGCAGGCACACCACTACTTGATCAGATATTTGAAAAAGACGGGTATTACCAACAACAGTCGGAAAATAAAGACTGGTTTAACCTCGAAGAATTTACTCTACCTGCCGGATCCTACTTTCCTCGAATCTATAGGCCAATCTTTAAGATTAATCACGATAGTTTCATATATAATGACAGAAGAAGGATCAATGAAATCACCCAAAAAATCAGTGGAGTCAACGATTACCTTCCATTCTCAAGAGATCTTGCGATAATCAGTATCTCGCAACTTTCTCTTCTTATTGATCATTTGAAACTTATAACCAAGACGGTTCATCCCTCTGCCGCAAACCTAAAGAGTTACGGTCACGAAATAAGAAACCTGCTGATCGTGGTTTGTACTGAAGTGGAAGCTCAGCTCCGAGGGATATACCTGGCCAATTTTTGCCTACCGGACAAGGAGAAGAAAAGATTGTCGACAAAACAGTATTTCACACTTAATGGTCCCATGCAGTTGAATAGATATGAAGTGACCTTTACATCATTTCCATGGTTGGGTTCATTCGCACCTTTCAAAGGTTGGGATGAAACGAAGCCTACAGAAAGTTTGTCGTGGTACAGTCGTTACAATCAAACAAAACATGACCGCGAGTCGCATTTTGAAATGGCAACGCTCGAAGCCGTGTTTCAAGCACTAGCTGCACTAGCCATTATCTTAAAAGCCCAATATGGCGAGGCTGGGCCGGGTTGGAGTCAGATCGAAATCTATGTCGCCTTCCTCAAAGAACCTTTTTGGGGAATCAAAGACCATTATATTCCACCACTAACTACACGGGAAAGGGACTCAAGGGAGCAAGAGGAGGAACGCATCACCGAGCCACTTTGGGTGCCGATTCGACTGTCTGATCCAACTATTTCAACGCCATAAAACTAGTGTTTTCTGATTTGAATATTTCTACAAAAAAATAAATCAATCAGATTGCTTGCTTTTTCTTCCCTTGCCTGGTACATTCGTGTCGATATGGCAGGTTTACATAGATTGGGAGACATCGCGGAAGCGCGTTTTGGCATACACGGGCAGCCCGTTGACAGGGGTGATTTTGCCTATATCCAGGTAAAACACTTCAATTCATATATCGAAATCGCCGGCAAGATTGATTCGTGGCTTAAAGCGGACGGCAAGGTTGAATACCACTTTCTTCAAGAAGGCGATATTCTTTTTACTGGAAAGGGGTATCGAAGCTTTGCATGGACATATGCAGAAGAAGTGGGCCCTGCGGTCGCATCGTCTATTTTCTATGTGATCAGACCCTACCCGGAAGTGGTGATACCGGAATTCCTTACACTGTATTTGAACATGCCGCAGGCTCAACAGCATTTCGCTGCTTTAGGAGCTGGGAGTTCAATTCCCTCGATCCGCAAGTCAGAGTTGGAATCGATAAGCGTTCCCGTTCCTTCATTGCACGAACAACATCGACTGGTTAAACTTTCATCGCTCCATAATGAAGACATGAGAATTTTGCGGAGGATTACTGATCTGAAACAACAACTGTTTAACGAAGTATTTCAAAAACTTATAAAGTGATATGAGCAAAAGACCAACAAGACATGTAGTGCCTAATCCTGACGGAGGATGGGACTCAAAAAAGGGTGGAGCGGAGCGCGCTTCAAAACATTTCGAGACTAAGAAAGACGCTGAGACATACAGCCGTGAACAATCACAAAAAGAAAAGTCTGAGCTTCTTATTCATGGAAAGGACGGAAAGATCCAAAGGTCCGATTCGCACGGTAACGATCCCAATCCTCCAAAAGACAAAAAATAAAATATGCCGCAAGCCATTACTCAGAGCGAGATTAACAACATCGTATGGAAGGCATGTGACACTTTTCGTGGTGTCATAGACCCTTCTCAATACAAGGACTACATTTTGACGATGCTTTTCGTAAAGTATGTGTCTGATGTATGGAAGGATAAGAGAGCATTATACGCTGAAAAATATAATAACGATACGACACGCATTGAAAGGGCATTAAGGAACGAGCGCTTCCAGGTCCCGGCAAATTGTACGTTCGAGTATCTGTTCGAAAACAGGAATGCAGCGAATCTCGGTGAACTCATCAACATGGCATTGGAGCATCTTGAAGATGCTAACCGCAGCAAGCTTGAGAGAGTATTCCGAAATATTGACTTTAATTCGGAAGCAAACCTTGGCCAAACGAAGGATCGTAACCGAAGATTGAAAAACCTGCTCGTGGATTTTGAAGCGTTAGATCTTCAGCCATCTCATCTTGAAGGCAACGACATTATTGGTGATTCATATGAGTATCTCATAGAACGATTTGCAAGTGACGCTGGGAAAAAAGCTGGCGAGTTTTACACGCCTGCTGGAGTGTCGACACTGCTCGCAAAGCTTATTGATCCTCAACCTGGAAACAGAATCTCCGACCCGACTTGCGGATCGGGATCTCTCCTGATTAAGACAGCCAAAGAAGTTGGTAGTAATAATTTCTCGCTCTACGGGCAGGAAATCAACGGGAGCACCTGGGCACTCGCACGTATGAACATGTTTCTTCATGAGATGGATAATGCATCCATTGAGTGGGGAGACACACTCAACAGCCCGAAGCTGCTTGAGGGAGACAACTTGATGAAGTTCCATGTAGTCGTGGCCAATCCTCCTTTCTCTCTTGACAAGTGGGGAGCTGAGAATGCTTCCGCTGATCAATTCAACCGCTTTCATAGAGGCATACCTCCGAAAAGTAAAGGTGACTACGCGTTCGTAACACACATGATTGAAACAACCTATCATGATATTGGAAAGGTGGGTGTTATCCTGCCTCACGGGGCGTTGTTCAGAGGTAGCAGTGAAGGAAAAATTCGTCAGCAGCTTATTGAAGAGAATTTGTTAGAGGCTGTTATTGGACTACCGGCTAACTTGTTCTTTGGTACTGGGATTCCTGCCTGTATTATGCTTTTCAATAAGGGTAAGGGAGATAACAAAGACATTCTCTTTATTGATGCAAGCAAGAATTTTGAATCTGGCAAGAATCAGAACAAGTTACGCGCGGCCGATATCGACAAAATTGTAAGTACTTATAAAGCGTTTAAAACAGCTCCTGCCCTCGCATCTAGTGAAGGACAGGTGATGGAAGATAAGTTTGCGTACAGAGCTACCATTAAGGAGATAGCGGAAAATGAATTCAACCTGAATATTCCGAGGTACGTGGACACTTTCGAAGAAGAAGCTCCGGTCGATATCCCTGCAACGCAAGCCGAAATCAAGAGACTGAAGAGCAAACTCGTTGAAGTTGAAAAACAAATGGATGCCTACTTAAAAGAATTGGGATTCTGATTATGAGCGAGTCTGAGATTATATTATACACCGACCCTACCGGCCACATCCGTGTCGAAGTGTACTTTGAGGAAGAAACATTCTGGCTTTCACAAAGGCGAATGTCGGAGCTGTTTGATAAAGATGTTCGCACCATTAATGAGCACCTCAAAAACATCTTCGAAACGGGGGAATTAGAGCCAGGAGCAACTATCCGGAAATTCCGGATAGTTCAAAAAGAAGGCGGCCGTGAAGTAAGCAGGGACGTAGAATTTTATAATCTGGACGCGGTTATTGCTGTCGGTTATCGTGTAAATAGTTATCAGGCAACGCAGTTTCGTATCTGGGCGACTAAGACTCTTCGTGAGTACATCATTAAGGGATTTGTATTGGATGACGAGCGTCTTAAGCAAGGAAAGCGATTCGGCAAAGATTACTTTGATGAACTCCTTGAACGCATTCGCGAAATCCGCGCGAGCGAGCGAAGATTCTATCAAAAGATTACAGACATCTATGCGCAATGCAGCATTGATTATGATGGCAAAGCGGAAATAACGCAGACGTTTTACAAGACCGTTCAGAATAAACTTCATTGGGCAATCACCGGTCACACGGCAGCAGAGCTAGTGGCAAAGAGAGCCGATGCTACAAAGCCAAACATGGGCCTCACTACTTGGAAGAATTCACCGGAAGGCAAAATTCTGAAGACCGATGTCATTGTTGCCAAAAACTACCTCAGCGAAAAAGAGATCAGCGAACTCAACAGAATTGTGACTATGTATCTGGACTACGCAGAGAACCAGGCTGCGCGGCAGATACCCATGAAGATGATTGATTGGGTAAGTAAGCTCGATGCGTTCCTGCAATTCAACGAATATGAAATTTTGAAGGATGCCGGGAGAATATCACAGAAGGTAGCGCAAGATCTTGCTTTGAAAGCGTTCGAACAGTTTCGTGTTATCCAGGACAAGAATTATGAAAGTGATTTTGATAGGGAGGTAAAACGGCTGGGAAAAACTAATAAACGCTCAAGCAATGAGTAAGATTCTAACACTTTCGAACAAAACGATAAAGCCATCACACGAAGCCAGCAGTACATGGAAGAAGGGAAAGCTGGGTCATCTGATAACGCTTGAGTCCGGTCAACACTTGAATCCCGATGAGTATTCCTTGTCCCAAGAAACAAATGCGTTGCCTTATTTCACAGGACCGACGGATTTCACGAATGAGGAAAGAGACCTCACTAAATGGACCACAAAGGGAAAAAAATTCGGAACGCTAAATTCTATTCTTATTACGGTTAAGGGGTCCGGAGTGGGCTCGGTCTATTTTCTCAAGCTCGCCAAGGTCGCAATTGGAAGGCAACTGATGTCTATATCTGCTAAAGATTCTTCCTCCGTACGATTTTTATATCATCTAATACAAACGAAGCAAGAGCAATTAGTCAAACTTGCTACAGGAAATCTAATTCCCGGCTTGACTCGCGATGACATACTTTCTTTAGAAGTCCAAGAACCTTCCACTGATGAACAAAACAAGATCGGACGCCTTCTCGATGCGTGGGACAGTGCCATTGACAAAACTCAAAAGCTCATCGATCAAATAAAGCTGCGTAACAAAGGACTTGCTCAACAGTTGCTAACCGGGAAGAAACGGTTGAAGGGGTTTGAGGGGGAATGGAAAAAGGTTAGCGTTGGCGATGTCACTGAAAACTTTTCGAGAAGGAACAATACGCTTGTAGACGCACGAATTTACTCTGTTACCAACTCCAGGGGCTTTGTATTTCAATCGGATCACTTCTCACGGGAAGTTGCAGGAGAAGATCTTCGAAGTTACAAGATCATTCGAAAAGGGGAATTCGCATACAATCCCGCCAGAATCAATGTTGGGTCTATTGCCTATTTCTCTGAGGACGTTGGTATAATAAGCTCCTTATATGTTTGCTTTAGAACAAACGACCTGGTAGAAGATGAATTTCTGTACTATTGGCTGAGCTTAGACAAGACGAAACACGATTTTGAAACATTCGGAGAAGGTGGCGTCAGGATATATCTATGGTACGAGCTGTTTGCGAAGATTAAGGTAATGCTTCCAAGTGTGCAAGAGCAACGTGCTATCGTAGCTCTTCTTAGGTCTGCAGCTGAAGAACTTTCTAGGCATGAGGAACGACTGCTTCAACTGAAGGATCAAAAAAAAGGTTTGATGCAAAAGTTGTTGACTGGAGAAATTAGAGTGAAATCGGCTAGATGAAAGTAATCAGTTTTCAAAAGGCTATTGAACGGTCGGAGGATTGCACGATTAGGCATCTGCTTCTTGGAAACGGGTTTAGTATTTCCTGTGATCCTAATATTTTCACTTATCAGTCCATTTACAAAGAGACCGACTTTAGTCAGCATCCCCAGATAAAGAAGTGCTTCGAGTTACTTGAGACCACTAACTTCGAGCTGGTCATTGATACGCTCGAACGTGGATCGAGAATTATGCCGGCCTATCTGTCAAAGCATCTTACCACAAGTAAGAAGATGGTCATCGATGCTGCAGTAATCAAGCAATTACTTATTGCTACCATATCTACGCGCCACCCTTCGAAACCTTCCGATATTACTCCTGATCAATACGATAAATGCAGAACGTTTCTGAAGCACTTTATCCACGAGAGTAACAGTGGTGGAAAACTGTACTCTCTGAACTATGACCTCCTGCTCTATTGGACTTTAATGCATGAGTTGGATGACCCGGAAAGAAAGACAAAGTTTAATGACGGTTTCGGACGTGACTCATGGACTGATGGGGGTAAAGTTTCTGTGTCCGATTATTTATGCTGGCAGGGAAAAACGCCTTTTCAGAATATCCACTACCTGCACGGTGCGTTGCACCTCTTTGACAATGGGCATGAACTTCAGAAATTCTCTTGGATTGACACGAAAGTGAGGCTCATTGACCAATGTCGTAAGGCACTAAATGAGAATAAATTCCCGCTATTTGTGACGGAAGGTGACAATCTCAAAAAAATGGAGAAGATCAATCACAGCGCTTATTTGCATAATTCATTTCAAAGTTTTGAAGACGTTGTAAAGGGAGGTAAATCAAAAAAGCCCGGCAACACCTGCCTATTTACTTACGGAGTTTCGTTCAACGAAAATGATAAGCACATATTCAACCGAATTGCACACGGAAGGATCCCAACCCTTTTTATCAGTTTATACGGTAAGAAGGATTCAGCCGAAAACAAGTCGATCATTGCTAAAGCAGAAGCTCTTAATGCCCAACGAGCGGAGTTTCCTCTGAATATTACTTATTATGATGCCGAATCTGCTGAGGTTTGGAAATAAAAAAATATTATGAACACTCCATCCTTCAAAGAAGATCACATCTCCCAGCTTCCAGCACTAAAGCTTCTCATGAACATGGGCTGGAAATATTTGTCGCCCGAACAAGCATTGGAAGCCCGGGGTGGAAGGTCATCTAATGTATTGCTTGAAACGATTTTAAAAAATCAGCTTTCGTCATTTAATAAAATTGAATACAAGCAAAAGGAATTCTCTTTCACCGAAGGTAACATAAACAGTGCAATCCTCGCCCTTCGGGATCTTCCTGTGCAGGACGGCTTTCTCGCCGCCAACAAAGCATTCTATGAACTGATTACACTCGGTAAAAGCTTTGAACAGTCCGTGCTCGGCGACAAGAAAAGCTTTTCATTTCAATACATAGACTGGAAGCATCCTGAAAATAACGTTTACCACGTTACCGAAGAGTTCAGCGTTTTACGTTCAGGAAGAAGTGAAGGCAGCCAGGATAATCATTACCGCCCGGACATCGTGTTATTCATCAACGGCATTCCGGTAGTCGTGATTGAGTGCAAGAGTCCGAAGATCAAGGAACCAATTGAAAAAGCAATTGAACAAAATCTCCGGAACCAGCAGGAAGATGGAATCCGGTCCCTGTATCAGTACACCAATGTAGTCTTGGCACTTGCAACGAACGAGGCCCGCTACTCCACTACCGCGACTGAAAAAGAATTCTGGAGTATTTGGAAAGAAGTGTTCAATTCAACATTAGAAAAAACTCAGTGGCTGGAACAAATTCAATTCCTAAAGAATAAACCGTTGCCTGAAGATGAAAGAACCATACTCTTCAAAGAACGCTATAAACATGTTTGGCAGCTCTTTGAAAAACTTGAACTCGAGGAGCAAGCTGTTACTCACCAGGACAAATTGCTGTATAGTCTTTGCACACCAGAACGACTGTTGGACATTATGTTCAACTTCACACTCTTCGACGACGGCATCAAGAAGATCGCCAGATATCAGCAGTACTACGCAATCAAGAACACTTTAAACAAAGTCGCACGAAAAACCACAGCGGGGAGACGAGAAGGCGGGGTGATCTGGCATACGCAGGGAAGTGGAAAATCACTAACGATGGTAATGCTTGCTCAACTCATTGCAACGCACCCGGAAATCAAAAACCCGAAAATTGTTTTAGTTACGGATCGGATTGATCTTGATAGTCAGATCACGGACACATTCAGAAAGTGTCGTATACCTGTTGAAAATGCAGAAAAGGGCTCTTCACGGGAGATGGTGAGAAAACTGCGAGGCGAAGAACTATCAGAGGAAGAGCTCGAACGTCTCAAATCCGACAAGTCGCTTTTGAAACTTCTGACTGATTCAGGCGATGCAGTCATCACTACGCTCATCCATAAATTTGAGGCCGCAATCAAGTCTTCATCAAAGCCATTTACCTCATCTGAAATATTTGTTTTGGTGGATGAAGGGCATCGAAGTCAGTACGGATCGTTTAATACCACTATGCAAAAGGTATTTCCCAACGCGTGCTTTATTGCTTTCACTGGGACACCATTGATGAAAGCGGAGCGGAGCACAGCGAATAAGTTTGGCGGTCTCATTGACATCTACTCAATCACTGACGCAGTGGCTGACGGGGCTGTTGTGCCATTGCTATACGAAGGCAGGCACAATCTCATTGAGGTAAATGAAAAACCGCTGGACACCTATTTTGAGAAAGTGGCCGAGCCCTTGACTGACTATGGTAAGGCCGCATTAAAGCGGAAGTTCAGCTCCATGAGTCAACTCAATAAAGCTGATCAAGTCATCTATGCACGTGCGTGGGATATTTCTGAGCACTATGAACAGCACGTTCAGGGAATTACGTTCGGTACCATTAAAGCCAAAGGACAGCTCGTGGCGCCAAGTAAAACGAGTGCCATCCGATACAGGGAATACCTCAAGGAGATTGGAAAGGTAACGTGTGAAGTACTGATATCGCCACCAGATGTCCGTGAGAATCAGGAAGACGCGTTTGAAGAAAGTGATGATGTCGTGTTGAAATTCTGGAAGTCAATGCTTGACAAATATGGAAAAGCAGAAGTCTATGAGAAGTCGTTAATTAACGCCTTCAAAAAGCAAAATCATCCTGAAATCATCATTGTAGTGGACAAGCTTCTTACAGGTTTCGACGCACCGAACAATTATGTTTTGTACCTCACGAGGCAGTTAAAGGAACATACGCTACTTCAGGCAATTGCCCGCGTGAACCGACTTGCGCCAGGGAAAGAGCATGGCTTAATTATTGACTACTTCGGAAACCTGGAAAATCTCGATAACGCCATCAAGCTTTATTCCGGCGAAACTGAAAGCACAGGTGTCTATGAAACGAGTGACCTGGAAGGCACCTTTACAAAAATAACGGAAGAAGCAAAAAAACTGCCGCAGGCACATTCCGAACTTTGGGACATTTTTAAAACGGTCAAGAATAAGTACGACGAACCTGCTTACGAAGAGCTTTTGCAGGATGAAGCATTACGTCATCAATTCTACGAGAAGACGTCGGTGTTTGCCCGATTGTTGAAACTTGCCTTGTCGAGTATTGACTTCATGAACAGCACCCCGGAAAAGCAAATTGGCAAGTACAAAGACGACGCAAAATTCTTTCTCGCGCTTAGGGTATCGGTGAAGCGACGGTACTTCGATGACCTGGAATTTAAAGAATACGAACCCCAAGTTCAAAAGTTGATTGACAAGCATATTACAACGGAAGGGGAAATGCTGAAGATCACCGAACTGGTAAACATCTTCAATAAAGAACAACGTGAACAAGAAGTTGAAAAGCTGACCGGAAAAGCCGCGAAGGCAGATCACATTACCAGCAGAACAGTAAAGGCGATCAGCGTAAAAATGGACGAAGATCCGGTGTTTTATACCAAGCTATCTCGGCTGATCCGCGAAACTATTGAAAACTACCACCAACGCAGGATTTCCGAAGCTGAGTATCTGAAAAAGGCTCAAGAATTTGAGGCGGCGTTCTTGAATGGGCAGAAAGATGACGTGCCCGCAAAGCTCATAGGCAATAACACTGCGATTGCCTTCTTCAATCTGGTGACAGATATTTTTGAATCTTATAGTATCCAAGAAGAAATGCACGTTGCGATCGCAAATCGAATCGATGCAATTATCCAATCCTGTGTCCTTGAATCCGGAATCCCGATCATTGACTGGCAAAGCAAGTCCGATATAGAGGGAAAGGTCCGGATTGAGATCGATGATTATTTGTTCGATCTAAATGCGAGTCAGGGACTAACACTTTCGCTCGAGAAAATTGATGAGCTGATTGATACGGTGTTGAAGGTTGCAAAGGTAAGGTATGTCTGAGCAGAAACTCCACCGGATAACCTTCGGATCCAGACACATCCGTTATGAGCTGTCGCACACAAAGAGAAAGACTCTTGGTATTAAAGTATTCCCTGATTGTTCAGTTTATGTGGTCGCGCCTTTAGGCACGTCTGCCGAAAAAGCGGCAGCAAAAGTCAGAGAAAAGGCGCCATGGATTTTGAAACAGCAAAACGATTTTCTTGCCTATCATCCAATAACACCGGCCCGAAAATTCGTCAACGGCGAGACGCATTTCTATTTAGGACGACAATACCGTCTTACAATTAAGAAAGCCAATCAGAATGAAGTGGAAATCATAAGAGGCAGAATTATCATCCGGGCAAAACAAACTGAAGACGCAAAAGTCCTGCTAACAAAATGGTACAAGGAACGAGCGCGCGAACATTTCGCCAAGGTTATTAGGCAGCAACTTCCAAAATTTAATCGATATATTCACCACGAACCACGGCTGCAAATCCTTTCTATGAAAACACGTTGGGGAAGCTGCACGGCAAAAGGAAAAATTATTCTAAACCCCGAATTAATTAAGGCACCCAAAGGAAGCATCGAGTATGTTGTCATTCACGAGCTGTGCCATTTGGTGCACAGAAACCATACAAAAGCTTTTTACAATCTGCAGGAACGAATTATGCCAGATTGTGCAAGGTGGAAGGAAAGGTTGGAGAAATTACTAGCTTAACCGTTATATAGATATGACAGCCGAGAAAACAAATCCTAAGGAAATCAAAACATTTGATAGAAGTTTCTGGATTTCAGTTTCGATTTTCATACTAATCATCCTGGCAATTTGTTCCTTCCCTTATGTCTTCACCAGGCATTGGAATAAAGTCGGTGTCTATTTCCATGACACTGGTCAGATTGGCGACACAATCGGCGGGATTATGGGACCCTTTATAGCCATCGCGGCCTCTTTACTTACGTTCTTCGCATTTTGGGTACAGTATAAAGCGAACATTCAACAACGCCAGCTGTTCGAAATTCAGACCCGCGAACAAAAGGAACAATTTACAACTCAAGTAAATCTCCAGCGAGAGCAGTTTGAAAATCAAATTAAGTTTCAGCGTGAACAATTTGAACAGCAAATAAGATCCGAGCGTGACCAATTGGAAAAAGAATTAGCCGAACAACGTAGTCAAACTCAAGCCCAGGAGAAAACCTGGCGTATACAGCAATTTGAAAGTAAGTACTACGAGCTATTGAGAATCCATAGAGCGAACGTTGAGGAGATCAACATTGCTGGCAAAGTGACTGGCCGTAAGACCTTTGTAACGATGTTCTACGAGCTTAAATGTTGTTATCATTCACTTGAGAAAGCATATTCACGGCAAGAGTACCAGCAGCATTCTTCGGAAAGATTTTCGAAGAAAGAATTGCTCAATATTGCCTACAAAGTCTTCTTTTATGGCTGTGGTCAAAATTCTGACATGATCATAGAAGACTTTTTTAGAGACGATCGTGCGAAGGATCTAATTCCCTGGTTTCTAAATGAACTGCGCGAGCTTCAAAAAGAATTCAATGATTCAAAGAAAGATCTTTTTATCAAAGATATCCCCACTGATCACGGCAACTTTAGATGGAGAATAAAATATTTCCCATTCGACGGCCATGCGACAAAACTTGGACATTACTACAGGCATCTTTTCCAAACCGTGCAATTTGTTGCTGAAAGCGATTTGTTTAGCCATCAGGAAAAGTATGAATATTTAAAAAGTCTACGAGCTCAATTATCAAATCATGAGCAACTACTGCTTTACTACAATACTTTATCGGATTTCGGCAGAAAATGGAATGCAAAAAAGTATCTAACTGACTATAAACTCCTGAAAAATATTCCTATCCCATCGGCCGATTTTGGTCAGAAACCAGAAGAGCGATTCCTTAATGAAATAGCTGAGTGGAGGGCAAAAGGTCAAGAGTTATTTGAATGGTACGAGCGTTAGGCGCAAGAATTCACACAGAGATCGGAACCACTTTGGGCCGTGACAAAATATCGAAGCATAGAAGATTAACATCTACGCGGTGCGTTGCCCACGGCCCTAATACTTGCCAACTTTTTAACTTCCTTTGTTTGTGGTGATGTGAGATAAAGCCATCTTGGAAAGATTTAGAGCTGATTAGAGTACGCCAACCGAACCGTATCTTTGATTTTGCAATCCATTTCGGTAAATTGGTTGCTTGGTTCCATGACCCACCTGATCCAATCTGATCACGAGCCCACCTGGAATCGAAATCATAATCTCGTCAGCTCCAACGTACATGGCAAAACAGGCTAGGAACAAAAAAAGAGTGCCGAAAGGAACGAGAAAAATAACTCAAGGGCAATTTGATTAAAACGACATGAACTATTGGGTTTTCAATTTGAACGGCTTTGCATTTCCGTTAAAAGAGGGGGTCGATGCTGATGTTACTTTCGAAACTGGCTACAACTTCAGTGGTGAGGCCCAGGATAACGTGCTGATACTCGGTTATACAAATGGTTTGAGATTCTTGTTCAAGGGCGAGATTTCCGCTGACTCGGTTATCACGCCAGTTGATCTGATGGGTGTGAAGCGACGTTACAAGGTGACGCTAAAGATTACAAAAGTGGCTGCCCTAAACGAACCGAATTTGCTATCGGATTACGCTTATACGTTGAGTAGGGTGAAAAAACTAACAAAGCCGGAAAAGCATTTTTCGCGGGCTTACACTCGCATCTCCGCTAAGGATTACCACGCGATTACGAACGGTGAAATTTTTATTGCAAGGACCTTTTTTGGGAAAGTGGTTAATGCCTTGCATCCCGACCACCGTGTTGCCTTCGTTAAGAGGATTCTGGATGAGGATCCTCTACTCTATGCCGAGGGCCGCAATTACATCAAAGCATTTGACATGTTAAAGGAATACATACTTGCGACTATTATCGCACCGGCTGAAATGATCAATGATGCTCACCGTATGGTAATAGATCTAAGTCCTGAAACTGAGATCGCTCGGATATTATTCGCAGACCCAGTCGAACCTAACGTCCGAGGTCGCCTAAATAACGTTTCAGAGAAAGCTGCCGAAGTATCGAGGTTTCTTGACTCAAATGGAATCAAATTTCTAGACCAAGTGTCTGAAGAAATAAAGATTGGTACTGAGTCAGAAAAAACATTGAACCACAGCTTTACAAATCAACCGCTACCTATAATTTTTGAGTAATGCGCCCAGAACTGATAGCCGAAATTGACACATTTTCCCGGCAACTTGAATCGCTGAGCAAATGGAATTCATCCGAACCTTTTGGTCATCTTGACGGTGCAGACGATGACTACATTTATGAGTTTTGGTGTGCAATGAAACTTCTTTCAGATTTGAAAACGTCCTATTCTATTGAAGTGTCTTCGGTTGATGATCGGCTTCTGTTCCCTAAAAAGCCAGCATATTTGTCGGCTGGGAAGTACACATATTTCACCTTAACAGATAAAGCTGACACAAAGGATTGCGTTCAAATGTTTTTTGGGATCAAATTTATCCATGCCGATGATGCTGATGACACAAGTGCTCCGGACATCGCGTTCGCAAAGCCGATAGGTCGGCAAGACCCCTTCTATAATGATGCGCTTCTAATATTCGACGCAAAATTCAAAACAGGAAAATCTCGAAAACTTTCGAAATCTCTCATTAAAGTATTTGCAAAAACTGTTGAAGACCTCGGCCTCAGAAACAGATCGTTTAATCTGAAGCTGGATAAACTAGCTGATCTAAACGGTAATTGCCTCGTTACGAATGGGGAAGTCATACGCAAACATGAAAACTATTGCATAAGGTCTAAAGTAAGGCAAATTGGAAATTTTAAAACTGGAACCGAACCTATTGAGGCGGTCGGCGTCGAACAACTTCCTGTGGTTACATTGGATCGTTCGCCAGATTTAGGTGATCTGGAATCAAAAATAACTTCGTAGGCGATTGATAATTCTGAAACGTTTATGAAGTTTTATGAAGTTGTCAACGACTGACATCTGCCGACCGACTTGTTCACGAAAATAGCGATCTTTCGGGCTGTGCATCATGAAGAACCCGGGCCCCATCTCCTCCCTCATCAACACCTCCTCTCACAATCCCGAATCGAGGATGTCTGCCAGAAGGCTGTGTCGACCGGATACGAGCTTTTTCAGGCTGATGTCTTTGACAAATTCAACGCACGCGGTTTCGCGGGGATGTCACAAAAGATCAACCGCATTTCAACTCAAATTTCTACCTTGAGAAATGAAAGACCCTTGTGCGACCATTCAGCGTAGCCGGTTCTTGCATAGGTTTCTTTGGTACTTCAGGTAATTGAACCACGAATGATCCGAGTTACCCGTCTTCTTATCTAATCTCCGGAAATGATCTCTTACGTCATTTTCCTGATCTCTTTTTCCCTGATCGCCTACTGGCTGGTAACGCGCTATTTTGAAAGCAGATCTCGGAAAACACAGCTTGCGTCACTGCTCAGATCGAAGCTTGGTGAAATAGTTTCTGCTTCCAACGAATTTGATCATCATTGCACTTCTCCTTCTGGTTACTTCACCAACTATCAATTAGTCGAATGGAAGAATTGTTGCCAGGAACTGTTTAAACTGGTTCAGCAGCAGCGTGTCCACCGTCTCGGACTGAAAAAGGATGAAACAGCGGTGATCAATGCTTTCATCGATCGCTTTCAACATGCGGAGGAGAAGCGAAAGACATTCAACCATTTATTTCTCGCTCATGAACTTAAGACTTACAAGGACTTCTTTGACAATGTCGAAGGACGGAAGCTCGATGAACAGCAGCGACGGGCGGTTATTACCGACGAGGATAACAACCTGATCATCGCCGGAGCAGGATCAGGCAAAACCACCACCATCGTCGGTAAGGTCAATTATGTTATCGACAGATATGGGATCCGACCCGAAGAAATCCTTTTGATCTCATTTACGAACAAATCGGCGTCCACGCTCGCCCAACGGATTAACGTACCTGGTGTTGAGGCGAAAACTTTCCATCGTTTCGGCATGGACGTTATCGTAGCGGCGGAAGGAAAACAGCCCAGCATATTCGATGGCGATCAGTTTGTTCCCTTGCTCACGCGGGTATTCACACAGCTGATGACTACAGATGGGTCGTTCATGGAGCGGGTAACGCAATACTTCAGCGATTATCTTAAGCAGCCGAAAAGTCAGTTCGATTTCAAAAGCCAGGGGGAATACATCCAGTACATGAAGGATAATAACTTCCGAACGTATAAATCAATTGAGGTTCGGGGCAAAGAAACTGTTACCTACAGGATGGAGGCCGTTAAGAGCATCGAGGAGTGCAGGATCGCGAATTTCCTGTTGTTCAATAATGTCAGCTATGAATACGAATGGCCGTACGAATACGACACTGCAGACGAATCATTCCGCCAGTACAAGCCAGACTTCACCATAACGCAGGGAGTCAACAGGGTGTACCTTGAACATTTTGGTATTTCAAGAACGGGCACGGTGCCCGGCTGGTTCAGCGGCAAAGGCACGCAGACAGCCAGTGAAAAATATCAAAGCGACATGGCGTGGAAGCGAAACACGCACAAGACACATGGCACTACGCTCATCGAGACCTTTAGCTATGAGATGCAGGAAGGCACGTTGTTCGATAGCCTGAGAGAAAAGCTGACGAAAGCCGGAATAGTGCTGAAACCGAAAACGGGAAAGGAGATCTGGGACATCATCACCACCAACGCAAAAGAAGAGGTCAATTCTTTTGTCAAGCTGATCTGCACGTTCATCAACCTCATGAAGTCAAATAACCTCACCTTCAAGCAGCTGCTGCAAAAGAACGAGAGAACACCAGACACTTTTTTGCGAAGAAGGAACCAGGCGTTTATCAACATTGTGCGGCCGGTCCTTGAACGCTATCAGGCCCATCTCAGCCAGCGAGGCGAAATAGATTTCAGCGATATGATCAATAAAGCTTCCGCCTATATTCTCAACGGAACGTTTCAGCGAAATTATAGGTACGTGATCATTGATGAATTTCAGGATATTTCCATGGGCCGGTATCAATTGGTGAAGGCAATAAAGGATAAGAATCCATCCTGCAGACTATTCTGTGTCGGAGACGACTGGCAATCCATTTATCGCTTTAGCGGAAGTGACGCGGCGCTCATCCGGGAATTCCGGAGTTACTTTGGCTGCACCGAAATCCTGAAGATCGAAACGACCTACCGGTTTCAACAACCGCTCATTTCGCTGTCCAGTAAATTCATTCAGAAAAACCCTAACCAGGAGAAGAAGGATTTAAAGGGAGTCGGGCATCGGACAACGGATTATAAGTTCCGTTATTCTGTTTCTGAAACACAGGATGACACCGACGTTGTGCGAAGCATCTTTGATGAGCTGTTGTCAACGGTTCCCGATATTGACAAAAAGGAGATATACATTCTTGGCCGGTACGGCTTCGATTTTGATCGGATCAGGAATGGAAATCGGGTCTTTCACATCGAACGAGGTACCGGTGCAGTAGCGTATCGCCAGCACCGTAGCGGAAAAGCGTTAACGGCACAATTTCTTACCGTGCATAAGTCAAAGGGTCTCGAGGCCGACATCGTAATCATCCTGAACTGCAATTCCGGTAAGCTGGGCTTTCCGTCCGAGATGACCGATGACAATGTGCTGAACCTGTTGCTCAGCGAGGCCGATCAATTTGAAAACAGCGAGGAGCGACGTCTCTTCTATGTCGCGATGACACGCGCGCGCCAGCTGGTGTTTTTTGTTGCAGATGCCTTCTTCAAATCCAAATTCATTTCCGAGATCGAAACCGAACTTGGCCTCTCGCCAAATCGAAAATGCCCGAGATGTAAAACCGCCGATGTGGTGCTCAGGAAATCCGGCACGGCAAAGAACGGAGGGAAATACAGGTTCTACGGCTGCGTTAATTTTCAGTATGGATGTGAGTTTACGGCGACGGAGTGGGAATGAAGGCTCTATGCATGCCTCGTGCACTAGGATTCTTCCTCATGCTAATGCCAGCTATAACGGGATGCACTACTAACTTGTCACCAGACATAGAGAGCGTAGTGCCCGTCTGAATGACGGAAATATAATGAGCGTGGGTATTTCTAATCTTGCTCATCCGTTAATCCGAAAAATCCGAGTCCAGACAATTTGCGCGCCCGTCTCAAGATCATCATTTGCCAACTACGCTCAGTCACATAATCAAAGCACAACTCCCGCGTGAGGGATCGCAGTGAAAAGCCCACAGCGCCGCGAAGCAGGCGAAGCCGAAGGCGGCGAGGACTTGCAACGGAGAGCCCGACCCCGAGGGTACGAGGGGGCACGCCCGAAAGATTCAAGTACAATTCGCTTGGCAAGAACTCACTTTGTAGTCGTGACACTTTTCAAAGGTCGATATGCAGATTAAGTTCGCGGCTTCGTTCATTGAGCACATTCAATCACACCCCCGCTCCATCCGGGGAGATTGCGACACTTGAATAAAACAAGAAAGTTGTTTCTTTTTTGATGGCGGGGTTTCATAGGAAAATGTCAGTTAACAGTCAATCCAAATTAAGGGTTAGGATTTGATAATGAAAATGTCCGTTGAAAGTTAGAGACGTCATAACCTGCTCTTTCAGGATTAATTTGACTTTCGAAGCCGTTAGTATCCTTTAGATTGGTTTATAGTTTCGAAAGGAAGGCGCATTGGACCAACGCCGTTGATACGGAATCAACCACCAGGGCGTTGAACCGGATTAGCCTGTCAATTCTGAAATCGGTATGTCCCGAAGCCAAAAAGATAATTGGCGATTACATCAATGTCCTGTTGGAGGCAGTGCGACAGTCCCCACATACCGAGAATTGGATGTTCCGCGAGAGGGAGCGAACGTATTGACTTGAGTGTGACAGACTCCCTATCTTACGACATTTCTAGCCTCTAAAAAGCAATGCACCTGTCCTTCCGACTTTACGATTCCGGAAAAGCAAAATATCACTCGTCGATCTTTGATCTGATAAGCGGTGACAAGGAGACGAAACAGACGAAGGGACTTGCTTACATCTTTTCGCAATATCCTGAATTTGTATATGCTTTTCTGGCGTACCCATCCGTTGACCAGGGCATCAAAGAGATGCTTGGATTTAGTCTGACGAAACGCAATGTATCCGCAATTGAAGTCAGCGCAGAACGATACACGGATAACAAGACGAGAGCAGATATCATTTTGCGAATCGATCATAATAACAAGCCATTGCTCGCTCTTGTATGTGAAGCAAAGAGTGCGAAGGTGAATGTGAACAAGGATGCACTGACCAGCCAGATACAGCGCTATGTACACGATTCAAACTTTCCGGGCCTCGAACCTTACCGGCGGATTGGGATCGTTCTCACGAAATACAGGCAGAATATTGAGAGCGTTGTATGCCTTAGCTGGGACGAAGTAACGCAGCTACTCATCGACTTTTGTCGTAAGCTGGAAAAGCACGAACTGGCAGTTCAATACCTGAATTTTCTTCTCGAGATTGATAAGAACATGAAGTACTACGAAAAAGAAGTCTTGTCTGTCGCCGCAAGTCGCAGCCTTCCCATTGTTGAAAAGACGAACGTTTATGAGTGTCCGGACACTCCGGAATACAACTACAAGAAGCCGTTGTTCATTACATTTCGTCAAAGCGCAGGCGGAGTAATGAATTGTCTATACAAAATTGAAGAAATCGTCGTCTTCAACCCAAAGCTCAAAAGTGAAGTGGAGACCTTTAAGAATTCCATGCTGTCAGATTCTGTAAAACAACGGGTGCTCGAATACATCAGGCATACTCCATATCCGGACGACCTGGATCACAATAAACGATTCTACATTCTTTCAGAGAGTGAGAATATTCAATTACCACACAAACCTCATCCGCGCGCTAACAACGCGGGAAAGATTTATTATCGGCTTGTCGATATGTTAACAAGGGAGATCGTGGAACCGGAATCAAAGATGAGTGATGATGAATGAAGTGGCGATGGCGACTCCTCACACCGGACTCGTGAAAGAGAAAGCGTTTACTCGGAAGACGAATACACAATCTCGCTAATCCATTAATCCTTAAATCTCAGTTCAAACCCCTTCCTCGGCAGAAAACAAAATTCATAGGCACACCCCCACCACCAGCACAACTCCCGCGTGAGGGATCGCAGTGAAAAGCCGACCATGATTTAAGGATTGAAGGATTTGGCAGGATTAGGATTTGTGGGATTGGAAGGATTGTGCATAGTTGCCAGACTTCGTTTGCCATTCAATCCATAAGGAAAAGGAGTGACGCCACAATGGGACCAGGGATGCGTATGCACGTTGACAGCAACTGTGTTTCGGCATTCCTGCCATGCTTTCGTTGTGTTTTGGAATATGCGTTTCTCAAAAAGCGATTCGTCGCGTGCACGGCGAGCCGCACGTACCGCCCTGAACAACGGAATGAAAGGGAGTGCTAAAACAATGCGCTGAATGACGGAACGAAAAAAAGAAGAATCCCAGTCACACTGCAACGCGTTGTGCAAGTCGTTGTGCAAGTAGTTTCACAACGGTTTGAAAATGAAAATTTCGAGGATTGAATATAGATCAATATAAGTTGCATACAACATCCTAATAAGTTGCATACAGGTTTCGCAACTCTCGTGCTTTGGTTTGAGACTAAATTTTAGTCTCAATTCTGAGCCTACCTGACTAAATTCTGATCCCAATCTTGCTTTCACTTGGTTTCGCGTGAGCCTATGTTTGTATCGTTGTCAGACAACAACTCCATCGCGCATCCGCCGCTGCCCATGACGGAATGGAAAGGGGCGTGGCAACAAACGTTACGGCGCTTACCAATTTGAACTACCTCATGCCAACCCAATGCGGATAGTAAGGTGTTTGAGCCGTCACGCGATCAAGCTTTTCGATGTGTTCTGTATCGAGTGACCAGCCTACTGCTCCCAGATTGTCCTCCAGTTGTTCTTTCGTGCGTGCTCCTATCACGATGTTCGAAACGGTCTTGCGATTCAAAAGCCAGTTCAACGCAACTTGTGGTATGGTCTTACCGGTCTCATTGGAGACTTCTTCCAGCACGTCAACTACACTGAACAAAAATTCGTCCGCTACAATCGGTCCGCCTACTGCCCCGCCTGACTGTATGCGACCGTTTGTGGGCTGCACTCCTCTTTTTATTTTTCCTGTGAGGCGGCCCCAGCCGAGTGGACTCCACACCATAAGCCCAAGTCCCTGATCTTCATTCATCGGCATGAGCTCCCATTCGTACTCGCGACCAATTAAAGAATAGTATCCCTGGTAGATAATGTATTTCTGCAATCCCAGTTTCTCGGATACGCTCAGAGACTTCATCACCTGCCATGCGGTAAAATTCGAGCAACCAATGTATCGCACCTTGCCGGTCTTCACCAGATCATCCAGCGCCCGCAACGTCTCCTCTACGGGCGTAAAGGGATCTACGCCATGTATGATGAAAAGGTCAATGTAGTCGGTTTGCAGCCGCCGCAAACTGGCATCGACTTCGCGGAATAGATGGTAACGTGAAGATCCGCTTTCATTAGGACCTTCACCCATTTTGAATGTAGCCTTCGTTGAAATGATGGTGTTGTGTCGCCTTCCTTTGAGCGCGGCTCCCAATACTTCTTCTGAAGCGCCTGCAGAATATACATTGGCCGTGTCGAAGAAGTTAAGCCCGTGGTCCAGGCTGATGTCTATTAATCGTGTTGCTTCGCTAACGTCAACGCCACCCCACTTTTTGAAAAAGTCTGTCGTACCGCCAAAGGTCGCCGTACCAAGGCTGAGCACCGGCACGCGCAATCCTGAATTTCCAAGTTGTCTGAATTCCATAATGAATACGTTTTTGTTTCAGACAAATTTCCGGAAACGAGTTCCCGGGATTCAGGACAAACTACGGGTGGTCTGGTATTTTTCACTGGCGAGACGTCGCACATCGCCGGGTGAACTGCCGGTGTGAAGTTTATAAAATCGGGCAAAGTAGGAGCTGTCCTCGAACCCCAGCAGATAAGCGATTTCAGAAATGGATTTGTCCGATCGAACGAGACACATCGTTGCCTGTTTAATCAGTTGCTCTTTAATCAACTTACCTGCAGACCGGCCCGAGATCCTTTTGATCGTATCGTTCAAATGATTAGGCGTGACTGCCAACTCTCCGGCATATTCGGAAATTCGTCTATGCCGGATCGGATTTCCTTTCTTAATAGCGTTGATATCCGCCATGTAAAGTGCTCTGAACTTTTTAAGAAGGCGCAGACCCGATGCTTCGGACATGGGTGCATGATCATAACTCATGGCAAAATCAGCATTGGCTCTGTTGAGGATTGCATGAAGCAGTCCTCTTATCACCTCTGCAGATGACGGTCCACGCTGTTTATATTCCGCCTGCATGAGCTGAAATAATGCTTCATAGAATTTCACTTCGGTTTCAGAAAGGCGAAGTGTAGCCTTACCGTCGATTTGAAAAAAAGGCAGCCGACACAGGAAGTGTTTATTCTCCCAGGTGGTAGCGTAAAAGTCCGTCGAGAACGCGCAAAAGAATCCTTTCTGCTCGCCGGTTTTTGATGTCCATGACGTAATCACATCAGGCCCTATAAATCCAAGTGTGTTTTTCTCAATCTCATAGTCATTCACACCTATACTTTGTTTACCTGAACCTTCGGTTACGAGATAAATCATATAGAAATCAAGCCGATGGGCATCGATAACATCGGTCCAGAGGCAGCGATTATGTATTTCAAAATACGTTACCGGACTGGCGTTATTTAGAGCAGACAGTTTCGGCTCATGCTTGAAATACGTTTTCGCGTACGTCTCCCTTTTGAGAACAGGAATGTCTTTGGACTGCTTCGACATAGCAGGAGTGTGTTTTATATTTCAAGACAGCGAAACCTGCAAAAACGTTCAACTGCTCGTGCGTTTTCAGGCAGCGGTATTGAGGACGCGATTGCCGAATATGGTCCTTCAACTCCTCTTTCAATCTGTAATAGCTTCTGAGGTTAGCCTCAGGCTCGCCGGCCATTATTTCTTCTTTAGTCTTCTTACGGGCGTCACCAATCGTGTTGCCGTTGCCTGTCTTGAAGTAGCCTCGTTTTAATTCTGAATGGAGGACCTGTTCGATAAGAAAAGGTGAAACGAAAAAGAAACCTACGGCAAATACGGTCCGCCGGTTTCACCCCAGCCCCACCTGGGCATAGGTTCGTCTTCCTTAATCGGATTTTCGTTTGCGTTCGAATTGATAACAGCAAGTCGCGAGCCCCATTCCAGATATGCAACCAGGGCTGATCTGAATTCAGGGTCTGACGGAAGACCGATTTCATCTGCGGTTTCCAGGAGCAATGTCATCCAGCGTCTGCGTTGCTCGTACGCATTTTCATTCAACGCGGCTACCAATGGATAGTATCAATTCCTCGAAGTCGTTTTGGAATTCCCTTGCCATTTCCTTCTGATTCAGAATGAAACAGGCAAATTATTCAAAGAAAACAAACGGAAGTGCTCGATTTCCAGTCACCGGTCTGCAGGTACTAAATGGTGTTTATAGAATTGGTTTGCTAAAAGAGAAGCGGTAATCAGGTTGGGGCGGGGAATCAACCCAGATATGTTTTCAAAGTAGAACTTCTCGTTGTGTGCCTAAGCCTTCGCGTAGCCTTCTCTTTAATCTGTCGCACACGTTCACGCGTCAGATTGTAATGCTCACCAATTTCCTCGAGGGTCATTGATGTATTATTGTTGAGACCAAAGTACAATTGAAGGACGTCTGACTCGCGCGCCGTCAGCGTTGCCAGTGCCCGTTGTACTTCGTGGACGAGCGAATTCGAAATTAGTGCAGTATCGGGTTTCGATTCATTTTTATCGTAGAGGACATCTACCAACCTGTTCTCTTCACCATTCACGAATGGAGCATCGAGGGACAAATGCCTGCCGGCGACCTTAAGATTTTCTATTACGTCGTCTACGCTTACTCCGACCACTTCTGCTACCTCTTCTGTGGAAGGCTCACGTTGGTATTTCTGTTCAAGCTCGGAAAATGTCTTGTTGATTTTGTTCAATGAGCCGACACGGTTTAACGGCAAACGTACAATGCGGGACTGCTCCGCCAGTGCCTGCATGATTGCCTGGCGTATCCACCAAACGGCATAGGAGATAAATTTGAATCCCCTCTTCTCATCAAAGCGTTTCGCTGCCTTGATCAAACCAAGATTGCCTTCGTTAATGAGATCACCCAGCGTGAGGCCGTTGTTTTGATATTGCTTGGCTACAGATACAACAAACCGCAAGTTCGCTTTCGTTAGTTTTTCCAATGCAATCTGATCGCCTTCCCGAATTCTTCCTGCAAGCTCCACTTCGTCTTCGGCCGTGATCAAATCAAGTTTTCCAATTTCGATTAAGTATTTGTCCAGCGACTCACTTTCTCTGTTCGTAATCTGTTTGCTGATCTTAAGTTGACGCATGTTTACGGTTTAATATGTATGTAATTGACGTAACAGAATTTTGGGTCCGGCCTGATATGCATTTTGGCTTCCGGCCTCATGCCGATATAAACAAATTGATTGCTAAATATCCCGCTAACCTGAGCCCGATCCTGGAATACATCGAACTTTTCGAATTCCAGCGGCTTCACTATGTATTTCAACAGGAACACAATTAACCTCCGTTCGCTCCCGAGTGCCTGTAATAATTTCAAAATCATTTGACTCAGTGCTGGATAGGTGCTATGAGTTCCCGCTCAAAATATGCCTTAAGCTTTGCTGTATCAGCGCCGACGACAGAGCAATAGTAAATGCGTTGATAGTACCGGGCGATTTTCAGCTTTATAGTTGGTGCTTCTTTAGCATTAATAAAAGAACCGACCGCGTATATGTTGTCTTCATTTGTCTGATAACTCATTGTCTTTGCACACGCACTTTCGGTACTATATGCTTTAGGTGTATGTCGATGACTTTTGTGCAGGGGAGCACAGCTCTATCATTTCGAAGGCCGACCGACTTGAAGGGCCCGGAAAGAGGACGTTGCTAAAGGTACAACTTTATCCCTCGCGAAATTGGGAATAGTCGTAAATTAGTTTCAACTACCGACGTTCATTCCGTATCGGTTGACAAAAACTGCGATTAAGGCTGGCTCATCCGATACGCATTTTACCGAGGGCAAGACCACCGTTACCCGCCAGCAGGATTGTACTATGTCAAATAAACTCAGATCAGTATGAAAGAACTGCAGAAGGACATTATCATCAACAAGAACGGTCCAATCATCATAATAGAGGACGATGCGGACGATCAGGATATTCTAACAGAAATTTTTGATACACTCAACTACCAGAATAAGATATTATTCTTCTCTGATGGGCAAGAGGCGCTGGACTATATAGCCGATTGTGCCGAACCGCCATTTCTCATACTATCAGACATCAATCTTCCTAAGCTAAATGGCTTCGCTCTCAGGGATAAACTTAAGATGGATGAAAAACTGAGCAACAAGTGTATACCCTATCTCTTCTTTTCAACTGCTTCAAATCAAAAATCAGTTATCGATGCGTATAGTCAATCTGTGCAGGGCTTTTTTGTAAAGAACAGCTCCATGAGTGAGTTGGAAGAGACCATCAGAGCGATAATGGAGTATTGGAGACGATGTGCCGCACCAAATGATTTCACGCACTAGTCTGAAATATACCGGACAGTGCGGCATTCCAATGCTCACATGGATCAATATTGATACACCAGAGCGTTTATGTTCATTCCGGCTCCCACGGACGCCATAAGAATATGTTCACCCGAATTGATTTCATGACCGGCTAACTTCTTGCGGCGGATCAAATCCAATAATGTCGGGACGGTCGCAACAGAACTGTTTCCAAGCCATCCAATGGTCATAGGCATCAGGTTACCTGGAATTTCATTTTGGCCATAAAGCTTGAAGAGTCTTTGAAGGATCGCCTGATCCATTTTATCATTTGCCTGATGTACCAGTACTTTTTTAATATCGTTCAAATGAAGACCAGCTTTGTCGATCACTTCTTTCATGACAAGGGGAACGTTTGTCAGCGCAAACTCATATACCTTACGTCCGTTCATTTTAAGAAACTGATCATTCTCATCAGTCAAATCCGCATAAGAAGAATCCATTCGGAGCAGATTTGATTCTGACGCGTATGTTTTCGTTTTGTGCGCTATTATTCCACCTGACGGCGCGGAAGACGCTTCCAGAATTGCAGCTCCACTCCCATCCGCATAGATCATGGAGTCGCGATCGTGAGGATCGATCACCCGCGAAATGGTTTCCGTTCCGATGACGAGGCATCGTTTGGACATTCCGCTGTTGATGAAGCTATTCGCATGAATTACGCCTTCTATCCAGCCCGGGCAACCAAAAAGCAGGTCGTAGGCAACACAATCGGGGTTCTTGATACCGAGCATGGCTTTGATGCGTGAAGCCAGGGAAGGAACCTGCGAAGTCCTGTTCGACTGTGCCCTGACGTCTCCGAAATTATGGGCAACAATGATATGGTCAAGCGACTCTGCATCGATGCCAGCTGACTCCACGGCATGCTGTGCCGCCAGAAAACCGAGATCAGATGCCTTCTGTTCGCTCCTCGCATAACGTCTTTCGTGGATCCCGGTGATCTCCGAAAATTTGGCAATGATGCTTTCGTTTTTTGTATGAAGCTTTGTGCCGTCAGCTTCATAGAACTGATTTTTTTCAAAAACCGAATTGCTGACAATTTGATCCGGAATGTATGAACCGGTTCCGATTATTACTGCTCCCATGACCTAAATATCCCGTGCTATAAAGGAAAGTGAAAACCCCAAAGCTTCCTTCAGGGTTATCGGAGTTTAAGACTAAAACAAAGTTAATACATTGGTTTGGGTCTGGCCTTTGAAACCACAAGCCTTCTCCCAAAAAACTCTGCATTTGTAAGTTTGCTAATGGCATCAAGTGCCTGGTTATCGTTGACCATTTCCACAAAGCCAAATCCTTTGGATTCTCCTGTGTACTTGTCGCCAATGATTTTGACAGAAGAAACGCTGCCAAACTCTGAGAACAGCGCTCTCAACGCATCCTCTTTAACAGTTCTGCTGATATTCGTTACGAATAGATTCATTAATTATCTTGTTTATTGTGTGAAAGAAACGGGGATTACCAGCGCTTATTAAAACCACCGCTTCTGGAATCGGTCTTAGGACGGGCTTCGTTGACTACAAGCGCCTTGCCTTCAAAATCCGATCCGTTCAAATTGTTGATTGCTTCTTTGGCTGCAGCACTGTCTGTCATTTCAATAAAGCCGAAACCACGACTGCGATTGGTCAGCTTATCAATAACGATCTTCGCCGAGGTAACTTCGCCATGCTGTTCAAATAATTCTTTCAAATCAGCTTCTGATGATCTAAAGGGGATGTTTGCTACGTAAATGTTCATTCTATTAAAATTTGATAAAGTTTGCAATTTGACTTGCGTCAGAACCTGAAGGGGTTAGCACGTCTTTCGAAGGAGCAGCTGATATTTCACTTGGTAAACGGTTGCTCAACGGCAGGGTGTTTAAGATGCAGGTCACGAGCGTGCGATTTTCGCTACTCAAAGCGGCAATAGACCTGATACTAGTGAGGGAGTAGAATGAGGTTCACTGCCTGTAAACTGAGGAATTCCAGGAGACTGCGGTTGGCTGAACCAACGGTGCAGTGAACTAAGTGTCCGCAATTGATAGATCAAAGCTACATTTAATAATCGGTGATTCCTAGTGCGTATTTTCAACACGGTTATCCCAACGATGAAACTGGCGACCACACTTGCTTTGGCAATCTTTCAAAAGACGATTGGGTGCAAAGCAATATGTGCACACTAATCACTGATGCAGCTCGCGGTGTGATGGCTACCCGTTTACTCGTGAGAACGCAAATAAAATTTCGCGACCACTGTTAAGAAAGACTTGCATGAAATGATCAACAACACGATCCTGGAGAAACTTCAGAACGGCAGGTTTTTTGGACGCTCTGGTTATTTTCGCAATTAAGATATTTCGTGGAGCCCGATAAGAGGAGTTGTGCATTTAGCGCGGCTCCTTTTTCATTTACCACTGCGGTTTGCGTTCATTTTTTACCGATGTCTATGCCCATGAACAACAAACATTGTTGAACAGATGCACGGAACGGACTCGCTTACAGTGTTATCCGACCGATCCAAATTGATCAAATGAGTCGTGGCTCGTATGGGGAAATAGGGAATTAGACAATTCTGGCAAAAAAATGGGAACCAAGCATGCTTATGTTCCCGGTAGGACCTGGGATTTCTCCCCTGCCGAATCAACGATACGAAAATTTCTACTGTCCCTACGTACAGAATCTGCTACGCCGATTGAACCTTGTATAGCTTTTTTTGAAACCAGAACGCAAGATTAACTAACAAGATCAACGCAGGGACCTCAATCAGCGGCCCAATTACTCCGGCAAACGCCTGACCTGAGTTGATACCAAAGACACCTACTGCCACTGCAATCGCTAATTCAAAATTGTTTCCGGTCGCCGTAAAAGATAAGGAAGCATTCTCCTCGTAATTGGCGCCTAGTCTTTTCGCGAGAACAAAACTAAGAACAAAGATGATGATGAAGTAAATCATTAATGGTACGGCGATGCGGATTATATCAAACGGAATATTTACGATCATCTTGCCTTTAAAGCTGAACATGATCACGATTGTAAATAGCAATGCGATCAACGTTAATGGACTGATTTTCGGAACCACATTCTTCACATACCACTCTTCACCTTTTGCCTTCTTGAAAAAGTACCTCGTTAAGAAACCGGCGATAAATGGAACGCCCAGATACAGAAAAACACTTTTTGCAACGTCAATCATGCTCACATCAACCACCGAACCTTTGATACCAAAGAATGGAGGCAGCACCGTAATGAAAAGCCAGGCGAATACGCTATAGAACAGCACCTGGAAAATACTATTCAAGGCAACAAGTCCCGCCGCATATTCTTTGTCACCTTTGGCAAGATCGTTCCATACCAATACCATGGCAATACATCGGGCAAGACCGATTAGAATCAAGCCAACCATGTATTCCGGTTTGTCCCGCAGAAAAATAATGGCAAGTAAAAACATGAGGATTGGTCCAATAATCCAGTTAAGTACAAGCGATAAACTAATCACTTTTACGTTGCTAAATACTTTCCCTAAATGTTCGTAACGCACTTTTGCGAGTGGTGGGTACATCATGATGATCAGGCCTGCAGCAATCAGAAGGTTAGTGGTTCCAACCTGAAAGTGATTCATCAACTGTTCAACAGGAAGGAAATTTCCTAATGCTACTCCCACAATCATCGCCAGGAAGATCCACAGCGTGAGGTATCGATCAAGGAATCCGAGTTTCTTTTGATTTGCCATATCATTACTCCATTACGCGTGAGAATGCAAACAAGATTTCACGACCAATTTCATGAACTCGCTCTGCGTATTTTGATGCCTCTAATGGCGTGCCGTCGAAATTCTTAGGGTCGTCATACGTTAGCGCTATCCGCGCAGTCGCGCCCAGTACCAATGGACAGTTTTCATCAGCATGTGAGCACGTCATAATTGCAGCAAAATCCTTCGTATCATTAAAAGGATCATCGTACTTCTTTGAAAATGCGATGACGGGCGGTGTGCCATCGGAAAAACGAACTTCGTAAACAGGATTTTCAGCTTGAGATGTTTTGGAGATCTTAAATCCGGCATCTTCCATTGCCTTGACGGCACGAGGATTAAATGCGGTTGCTTCCGTTCCGCCTGACCAACACGTTACTTTAGGTATACGATAGTACGCCGCAGCAGCTTGCGCCCATATTTGGGAGATATGACTTCTCCGGGAGTTGTGAGTACAAATAAAAATCAGATCGATCCTTTCACCCGAATTTGCTTTCGCCCTCACGAACATCGTCAGTTCATTGAGCAGTTTAACTCGCTCTGTTGGAATTTGATGAAACTCCTTTTTATAGGATTCAATATTTCTCAGGAGCGGATTGTAGAAGCTTATGCTTTCTTCAGTTCTAGTTGACACTGATTAAAGAGGTTCAGGTTAGGTAATATGAATTGGAGGCGATTAACTGCAGCAGTCTGTTCCGCAGCAAGACTTGGCTTTCTCAGCGTAGACGGTTATGCTAAATATTCCGGTATTTCCGTTTTTAAAGTCTGCTATTTGCTCCGGTGTTAAATACTTGCTTAGAATATCGTCGGGAATGACTATTGCCTTTTCTTTTTGAACGACCATTCCGCTAAAACCATTTTTCTTAATGAGATCTAAGTATTCATTCTTCTGAATCGCACCTGAGACACATCCTGCGTACATCTCCGCATCCTTTCTCAGCCTTTCAGGAAGATCGCCAACGAGAACAACATCAGAAATACTAAAGTGGCCACCAACCTTCAACACACGAAATATTTCTTTGAACACCTGGTCTTTGTCAGGCACAAGATTGAGAACACAATTGCTAACAATTACATCGGCCATGTTTGCCGAAACTGGCATATCCTCGATGTCACCTTGACGGAATTCAACATTCTGAAATCCTAATTTTGCAGCATTTGCCCTGGCCTTTTCAATCATGGCCGGAGTGAAGTCAACACCAATGACTCGTCCATCTTCACCAACCTCTGATCTGGCAACAAAACAATCGTTACCGGCACCACTGCCGAGATCAATCACCGTGTCTCCCTTTTTTATCTTCGCGAACTGGGTCGGAAGTCCACAGCCAAGCCCCAGGTCAGCATCGGGATTATAACCTTCGAGATCAGAGTAATCGTCGGTCATGATATTGTACACTTCACTTGAGCAGCAGCCCGAGCCACAACAAGATGATTGATTGATTTCTTTATCCTGCAAAGCGATTTCACTGTACTTCTGTCTTACTAATTCCTTCAATTGATCAGAGGTTTCCATATTTATAGTTTTTTGTTAGCAGCAATTTTTCCGTTTTTCGAGTTTCGTTACGATTCCGCCGAAATAGTTTTGGAGTTTCTCAAACGCTTTCTCATCCAGGCAGTAGCATACCGCATTTCCTTCGATGCTTCCTTTTATCAGCCCCGCGTTTTTCAGTTCCTTCAGGTGCTGGGAGATCGTAGGCTGCGCGAGCGGTAGTTCATCTACGATATCGCCGCAAATGCAGGAATCAACTTTCAGCAGATATTCAATGATCGCGATTCTGGCCGGATGTCCTAACGCCTTGATAATCGTTGACATCTCGTTCTGTTTTGAAGTAAAATGTTCGGTTTTGGTGAGCCCCATAAATCTGTATATTGCAATATTACGATAAAGAATTAATAAAGTTCGAAAGCCTGAGACAATTTTTTGGCGATCGTGGCGGCTTGCTACTCGTCCGCCGTTTTCCTGAAAAGAAGACGAAACGGAAGGTGCGCAGAATCCATACGATGTTAACCCATCTTAAGTATCCACGCACGTTACTCGACTTATTGAAATCTACCCCGGCGACGTCTGCGCTGATTGTGTCTCCTTCGTCTGCAAATTCTTCCGGATCACATGATCAAGCGAATAAGCACCGGCACCGTTCACGAGTGTAACAAAGGCCAATGCAATCACCAGAATATGGAATTCGAAACCTTCACCACCCTGCGCGCCATTCCAGTTCATAAAGAATCCATGCTCCAGGTGTGTGGTGACAATCGCGCCGATCATGATGAGAATGAGCGATCCGCTCAGGAATCTGGTAAGAAGTCCGAAGGCCAGGGCGACCATACCTAGTGACTCAGCAAGTATGACAAGTAGTCCGAGGGCATAAGGCAACCCGATAGTCTCTGTGAAGAATCCCATCGTGCCGTCGAAGCCATAGCCACCGAACCATCCGAAAAGCTTCTGCGCCCCATGCGCGGCAACAGTAATCCCCACCACGACGCGGGTAACCAGTAAAGTGATGTCAATTGATTTTTGAATTGTTTTCATAATTGAGGTTGTTTGATTGTTATTGATTGATTACGAACCGTAAAAGAATTGCTCTTTATAGATGAGGCCACCTCTCCAGTGTTGCACGGACACCTGGGTATAGTTTCTTGTTCCCCATTCCTTGTGGGTGTAGTCATACCTAATGCAAATCTTGCCGCTTTCGATCGCCCGGGTCGATCACCTGTGTTAAGTAATTCCGTTAACATATGTTAACAACCGGAAAAAATTCTTTTTATCCAGGGCATTGAGTGGAGAATGGAGCAATCTCATTTTCGTAAATTCGCCTGTAATCCGTCGCCAGCTATGTGGGACCTTCTTTTAAAGAACCTCAGCAAATACGTAGAGCTTACACCGGAAGAATGTGAGATCATCCGGTCGCTGTTTGTCTACAGAAAGTATCGCAAGCGCCAGTATATCCAACAGGAGGGAGAAGTTACGCGTCTCGAAACTTTCGTCATAAAAGGAATTACGCGCACATACGAAGTTGACGAGACCGGTCAGGAACACGTCATTCAGTTTGGTCCAGAGGATTGGTGGGTCGGCGACCTCTACAGCTTCCTGACCGACACGCCTTCGAAGTACAACATTGATTGTCTCGAAGACACCGAAGCGTTACAGATTTCAAAGCAGGATCAGGAGACACTATATCAGCGGGTACCAAAGATGGAGCGGCATTTCCGTATTCTCATTCAAAACGCATTCATCGCTTCGACGCAACGTCTTTCATCGTCACTGTCAAAAAGTGCAAGTGAACAATACGAGGAATTCATCAAGAGATATCCACACATTGAACAAAGGGTTCCTAACCATCAGATAGCATCTTATCTTGGTATTACACCACAGAGTTTGAGCAGGATTAGGGCGGGGTTTGGAAATTCATCGCCGTCTCGATCATAGATTAACAAAATGAAAAATCCAATACCCGCAATACTTATTTTGATCGTCATAGTCATCGCATTGCTTGCAGGTCGAACGAAGAAAACAAGTTCAGTTATTTTCTTCGTTCCCGAAGGCATCAGCAATGCAAGGGTGGCAAACCTTAACCTCAAACAAGAGCCCGATGAAGAATTGGGAATCCTCGACGTTCGGAAAATCAAATTCCCGGCAATACAAGAAACGACAGGGAAGGATGGTAGTGTCAATCACTGTACAGGCCGTAGCATTGCTCCATCTCTTTGAAGCGCTGTTTCCAGTCAGGAAAGATTTGTTTGACGTGTTCACGGCTGATCAACTTTACGCAATGACCAACTTTGCTATCAGATCACATAGCTATGGTTATAGCATTTCATTGTTGATCCTTGGCGGGTGCTTCATGATTCATGGGTACCTGATTTACAAGCCCGGATTTCTTCCGAAAATCCTGGCATCCTGATTCAGATTGCCGGCATTGGGTATATGACAACAAATGGCTTCACGCATATCCTGGAGCCTTCGCTAACGGCGTCGACAGTCCCAATAATCATTCTACCAGTTTGATCGCGAAACATCGCTTAGTATATGGCTTCTGGCGAAAGGTGTCGATGTTGAAAAATGGAAATTAAAGCAGGCCGGAAGTATTGATTTGATTTTCGCTAAATCGTTTCACGAGCACCGATCGACGCTTCAGTCTCGATTTCACACACCATTATTAATCCGCGCGAAAATCCTCACAACCAGTGCGCGAAATCTTGCCAAACTGTGACTTTAATCACCTCAACTACGGTGTTGTCCAAAGCAACTTTGTTCTCTACAAGAGAGATTGACAGGTCACAGTGCAAAATGCGGTAAGCGCCTGCAAAATGTCCGATAAAAAAAAGGGAACCAGGTTCCGGGATATGGTACTTAATGCCATATTCTTTATCGGCGTGATTATCGTTTTGTTGGTTATGCTCATCTGCGTCATTTTGCAAGGGATTGACCTGAACGCGAGTCATTAGACTACTTAACCCATTTATCAAAGTATTTTTTTCAAGACTGTTTCGTATTGTTAACTCGTGAGGTTCAAGGCTACTTTATTTGTGCTGCTCTTTGTCGTAGGCGTTAATGCCCTGACCCTGCAACAAATTTACCGGGTTCCTACCCTGGTAAGTCATTTCCTTGAGCACAAACAGCGTGATCCTAACGTGTCATTCATTCAATTTCTGGGCGCTCACTATTGGAATGATCACGGGGACGATGGAGATCAGGACAGGGATATGCAACTCCCGTTTAAGAAGCCATTTTTTTCACACGCTTCGCCGCTACTATTCTTCCAGCTCGAACAACCTCAGTTACTCCCGGTTCGGAAAGGGATTGAGTTTCCTGTGTTTCGCCATACCGACAAATTTTTCAACAACTATCTCGACTCTCTTTTCAGGCCCCCTCAAAGAGCATGCTGTTAATAAAGCCTACCGCCCTGCGCGTGTAGCCAATTTGCTATTTCCTCAATTCCTCATTTAAAAGTTATGCTTGAAAGAATCATTCGATTTTCAATTGAAAACAAATTTATTATCGGCCTCTTTACGATAACCCTGATCGCATGGGGAGCCAGGGAGTTGGCACGACTTCCAATTGATGCCGTGCCAGATATTACTGATAATCAGGTGCAGATCATAACCGTTTCTCCTTCCCTGGGAGCAACCGACGTCGAGCGACTCATTACATTTCCCATTGAACAATCCTGCAGCAATATACCCGGGCTGAAAAATATGCGCAGTTTTTCGAGGTTCGGATTGTCATTAGTGACTGTCGTCTTTCACGATGACATCGATGTGTATTGGGCACGGCAGCAAATCAGTGAACGGTTACTTCAAATCCGACAAACAATACCGGATGGAATTGGCTCACCGGAAATGGCACCTGTTACAACAGGTCTGGGCGAAATTTATCAATACGTCCTGCGACCGAAGAAAGGCTACGAGCATCGCTATGATGCAATGGAGCTTCGCACAATTCAGGACTGGATCGTAAGACGACAACTGATGGGAACACCCGGAGTTGCAGACGTGAGCAGCTTTGGAGGAAAGTTGAAGCAGTATGAAATCGCAGTCAAATCGGAAAAGCTGAAAGCGTATGGGGTTACGATTGCCGATGTATTCGGTGCACTGGAAAGCAACAACGAAAACACCGGCGGCGCCTACATTGAAAAAGGACCTACTGTTTTATACATACGCACCGAAGGTCTGACCAGAGGCATCCCTGACATCGAAAAAATTGTTATCAGGAAGCTGCCTAATGGTGCTCCTGTATTGATGCGCGATGTGGCGAATGTCGGTTATGGTTTCGCCACGAGATACGGCGCCATGTGTTACAATGCTGAAGGGGAAGTAGCCGGTGCTGTTGTCATGATGCTTAAAGGAGAGAATTCGTCCGCGGTTGTCAAGAGCGTAAAGGCGAAGATCGAGGAGATTCAGAAGTCGCTTCCTGAGGGAGTCGTAATCGAACCCTTTCTCGATCGCACCAAAATGGTTAACAACGCGATCACCACGGTCAAGACCAACCTGATTGAAGGTGCACTCATCGTTGTATTCGTCCTGGTGTTCTTTCTTGGAAATTTCCGCGCAGGTCTTATCGTTTCCTCAGTCATCCCGCTGTCGATGCTTTTCGCCATCATTCTGATGAACCATTTTGGCGTAGGCGGCAACCTCATGAGCCTGGGCGCCATCGATTTTGGAATTATTGTGGATGGTTCTGTGATTGTCGTTGAAGCGATTCTACACCGATTCCAACACTCAAAACACTTTGCAAAAATTGGATTGTTATCGCAAAGTCAGATGAATGATGAAGTAGGGCATTCGACTACATCCATGATCCGCTCCGCCGTATTCAGTCAGATCATCATACTGATTGTGTACGTTCCCATTCTCACCCTCGAAGGGATTGAAGGGAAGATGTTTAAACCAATGGCTTTGACAGTCGCATTTGCAATACTCGGAGCCTTCATACTCTCGATTACATATGTACCAATGGTGAGTTCTCTATTCCTTAGCAAAAAGCTCAACCATCGTAAAACACTTGCTGATAAAATGATTGCCTGGCTCGAACGCAAGTATCAGCCTTTACTCAAATACATCCTGTCAATTCCAAAAATAACACTCGCCACTACGTTCGTCGTGTCCATCCTGGCGATGGTGATGTTGAGTCGCCTTGGAGGCGAATTTATCCCCGAACTGGAAGAGGGCGATTTTGCAGTTGACACACGACTCCTGACAGGAAGTAATCTGACAAATACGATCAATACGACTCAGAAGTCGGCACAGATTCTATTGGAGCGTTTTCCGGAAGTTGAAAAGGTTGTCACAAAAATCGGTAGCGCCGAGATCCCGGTCGATCCGATGCCATTGGAAGCATCCGATATGATGGTCATCCTGAAAGACAAGAAGGACTGGGTATCGGCAAAATCATTCGATGAGCTTTCGGAAAAGATGGGGAAAGAACTGGCTGACATCCCCGGACTGAGCTTCGGGTTTCAGTTTCCGGTGCAAATGCGGTTCAATGAACTGATGACTGGCGCACGACAGGATGTTGTATGCAAGATATTCGGTGAAGACCTGGATACATTGGCGGTCTACGCTAAACGACTGGGTGAAATCATTTCGAAAGTGGATGGCTCGAGTAATCTATATGTCGAGACGGTCACCGGCATGCCACAGGTTGTCATCAGCTATGATCGTAATGCCATGGCTATGTACGGGCTCAGAGTAAGAGACGTAAACAAAACAGTGAACGCAGCATTTGCCGGACAGAGTGCAGGCCTTGTCTACGAAGGTGAACGGCGTTTTGATCTGGTCGTCAGGCTTGAAAAAGATTCCCGCAAGAACCTGCGCGACATCGAAAACCTTCTTATTCCGGTAGACGCAACGACGCAAATTCCATTATACCAGGTTGCTGAGATTGATGAGATCGTCGGACCCAATCAAATTCAACGAGAAAACACAAGGCGTCGTATCGTAGTCGGATTCAACGTACGTGGACGTGATGTTCAGACAATTGTGGAGGAACTGCAAGGCAAAGTCGACACCGAATTGAAATTGCCGCCAGGGTACTCAATCACGTATGGAGGTGCATTTGAAAATCTTAATGCGGCGAAGGAACGTCTTACTATCGTCGTACCGGTCGCATTGGCGCTAATCTTTGTGCTGTTGTATTTCGCCTTTGGCTCCGTTAAACATGGATTGCTTGTCTACAGCGCCATCCCGTTATCTGCTATGGGTGGAGTCTTTTCTTTGTGGCTTAGAGATATGCCCTTCAGCATAAGCGCAGGTGTGGGCTTCATTGCGCTTTTTGGCGTTGCTGTACTCAATGGAATCCTTCTTGTATCAGAATTCACGCGGTTAAGAAATGAAGGCTGGCATGATACCAGGCGCATTATCGTTCATTCCACAAAATCAAAACTCCGGGCAATTCTAATGACAGCTTTTGTTCCTTCATTTGGTTTCATTCCGATGGCAGTGAGCACAGGTGCAGGTGCAGAAGTACAGAAACCGCTGGCTACCGTGGTCATTGGTGGCTTGATGGTTTCAACGCTGCTCACGCTGTTTGTACTTCCGGTATTATATGACCAGGTCGAAAAATACACAATGAAAATTCCAAATAAATCCATAGCTGTACTGATTGGCCTGCTTACATTCATGAGCATCTCCGGTGTTCAGGGACAAAACAATATTTCACTGGAGGATGCGCTATCGACAGCTGTCAAAAACAATCCGCAGGTTAACATAAGCAGACTGAATACATCCTATTTTGAACGGTTGAAGAAAACAAGCTTTGACCCTGCTCTGACCGAACTTGAATTTGAGTATGGACACGTGAATAGCACGGCTATTGACAACAAGTTTTCCGTATTTCAAACTTTCGATTTCCCAACGGTCTACAAAAAGCAGTCTGACGTTAATCAGTCGAACTTTGTAGTGAGCCAGGCTGGATTACGCCTGAATGAAGCCCAACTCAAAGCAGAAGTAAGGAACCTGTTTTATGAATTACTGCTCTATCAGCAACGGATTGCACTGCTGGTTCAGGCTGATACGCTTTATCATCAATTCCAAAACAAAACCGAGAGACGCTTTAAACTTGGCGATGCTGACGTGTTGGAGAGTGCGACTGCAATGAACCAGAGACAGCAAATTTTGAATCAGCTGAATCTGGTTCGGATCGATTACAATACCAGGCTAAATGATTTTCGATTGCTCCTGAATACAGACGTATTGATGGTGCCCCGGTCCAACGACTTGATCTATCCTATGGTCCTGGTCGATACCTCGATTTCACAAAGTCCATTCATCCAGTTGGAGGAAGCACTTCTTGACCGTACCAAAGCCGAAGTTAAACTACAGAAAAGCCGGCTTTCCCCGACGCTTACACTTGGGTACAACAACATTTCCTTTGTCGGCTCGCAAATCGTCAATGAACAGGAGACGTATTTTTCCAGAAGCGATCGGTTCTCATACATCACCCTGGGAGTAGGCGTACCGTTGTTCCATCGCGCGCAGCGAGGGCGCATTCAGGCCTCACAGGCACAGCTACAAATGCAGGAGACAGCAGACCTGGCCATGCGTCGGAAGGTGGAAACACAGTTGAAGAACTACATTAATCTTTTTGACGAGACGCAGCGGCAGGTCTCTATGTACCAACAAAGTCTGTTAAACAATGCCAACAGCATTTTATCAACAGCGTCTAAACGATTGAACTCCGGCGATATCGGGTATCTCGAATGGGTAATACTCGTGAACCAGGCCATTCAGGTACGGGTCGACTACCTTGATGCTATTCAGCGCCAAAATCAGGCTGCGTTTGAAATTGAAAAACTACTTGGAAATTAGAACAGATAAGGAGATGAAAACAACTGCAATAATATTATCGCTTACTTTTTTGGCGATAGGATGTGTTACAAACGAAAATGACCAGGAATCGACATCCACCCCAACCGCCTCTGAAAACATAGTTCAGTTGACACAGGAACAAATGAAGAATGCACAGATAACTGTGGGGCAACCTGAACGTAAGGAAATGACCTCAACGTTAAAAGTAACCGGCGTCATTGACGTTCCGCCATCGAATCGAGTTTCCATCAGTAATCCATTAGGCGGATTTGTCAAAAAGATGGACGTGCTTCCGGGATCCCGGGTCAGACGAGGCCATGTGCTTGTCGTCATGGAGGATCCTCAGTACATTCAGCTGCAACAAGACTACCTCACGGCAGTTAACAGACTCGAATTTTTGGAGGTTGACTTTAACAGACAGCGCGACCTCAACGCGGACAAATCGATTAGCGATAAATCTTATCAACAAGTCCTGTCGGATTATAAGAGTCAAAAAATCCTTGTGCGCGCCCTTGGTGAGAAGTTGCAACTGATCAGCATTAATCCCCGGACATTAAACGAGGACAACATATCACGTACTGTAAACATTTATTCACCAATCGATGGGTTTGTGTCGGAAATATTTGTGAACGTTGGAAAGTATGTGAATCCCGCAGACGTACTCTTTGACTTATTGGATGGGCGTGAACTCCAGGTCAGTGTTACTGTCTTCGAGAAGGACATAGCGTACGTTTATCCCGGTCAAAAACTTACCTTTACCACGACATCTGCTCCCGATAAGGAATATGTCGCTACGGTACACACCATCAATAAACGCCTCGATGGCGAACGCTCAACACAAGTTATCTGCAAACTTCAAAAGTCCGATGGCACGTTAATGCCCGGCATGTTTGTAAACGGAGAGTTTGAATTAGCACGTGGAGAAGTTGCAGCGGTGCCCGAAGACGCAGTTGTAAGCTGGGATAATAAGAGTTACGTGTTTGTGAACAAACAGCCCGATACCTTTGAAATGATTCCCGTAGAAACTGGAATGAGCAGCCACGGATTTATTGAGATCGTCAATTTGAAATCCGACACGAACTTAGTGTTGAGTAATGCATACAGTTTGCTTATGAAACTAAAAAGCGTTTCGGAAGAATAGATGTGAGGTATTCAGTTTGCAGACGTCTGCAAAAAATGTTAACATGAATAATATGAAAGAGCGACAAAATCTGGAATCACAAACACCGATGATCACTATCGACAACTATCTGGACAGCCATTATATACACCGTAGCAACTGGCTGCGCGCGGCGGTACTTGGCGCAAATGATGGCATTATTTCCATATCAAGCCTTGCGATCGGCGTCGCGGCTGCCAGTACCACGCGAGAACCAATATTGCTGGCAACAACCGCTGGTCTCGTCGCGGGCGCGCTGTCCATGGCGGCAGGCGAGTATGTGTCCGTTAGTTCACAGACGGATGTCGAGAAAGCTGACATCGAACGTGAGAAGCTTGAGCTCGCAACGATGCCGGAAGAAGAATTGAAGATACTTGCTCAGATATACGAAAGAAGGGGTTTGAAAAAGGAAACGGCGATGCAGGTTGCCCGGGAATTGACCGAAGCAGATGCTTTAGGCGCCCACATTCGGGATGAACTCGGCATCAATGAAGTCACCCAGGCCCGACCGACACAAGCAGCGTTCGCATCAGGAGCGGCCTTTACCGTCGGCGGGGTGCTCCCTTTGGTTGTTACCGTCTTTGCGCCGGTCAGTAGCATGGAATATTTCCTCTATGGATTTACCATTCTCTCACTGATAATTCTTGGGGCGATTTCTGCAAAGACAGGGGGATCAAGTGTAATCAAAGCGGTAGCACGAATTGTCATATGGGGAACCATTGCAATGGTCTTGTCGGCATTGGTCGGCTATATTTTTGGAGTCAATATCTAGAAGGTGAAGCATCGCGCTGGTTAGCGTCGCGCCCGGGTCCACCCTGCCGGGGAACTATTTGTAGGCCGATGAAGGTTGAAATAAAATAATCAGCGTCCGCCTGCGTTTCAAATCAAAATAAGGTAGATTAGTGATATGGTCAAAAACGCGATGATTATCGCTTTGTGCTCAGTTCTCACATTGGAGGCATTGTTCCCCGATGTGAACCTGGCTGACATCTCCAATCTGCCTGAGCTGGTGGATCATTTCAACGAACACCGTAAAACATCTCCGGAAATCGGCTTCGCGGGATTTTTGGTTTTGCATTATTGTGATTCGAACCACCTGGCCAGCACACCCTCGGACCATCAGAAACTTCCTTTTTCTAAACGACAACTCCACCGGTCCTTCTTTCAATTCTATCAGGAACCTGTTGTCGCCCTGCCAGAGTCAGACTACGCGGCCGTCGTGAAAATTGAATGCGTGTATCACGACACATTTTTTCCCTCCGAAATTTCTTCCCAGGTATGGCAGCCGCCTCGTGCCTGATCCTGTCCCTGCTCCACAGGTAATATTCTGACAACTTGCTCGCGAACGGGCAATCAATTCCAGCATACTCAAGCCACACTTGAAATCTTTGCACCGGCCACTGAACTGCGCCGCGATTTAAGGCGTGGATATTCAAAGGCATGAGATAAGATAATTACCCGCAATGTGGACACCGACAGTCACACCTCTGGTCGTGGAATCCCGAATCACCCGACGCAGACTGCTTACCCGACAATTGAACTGCAAATGTCTTTAGAAAACAATATTCATATATGAAACTACTAAACCTGATTATTCCATTTGTTCTGCTCACCAACGCAGAATGGCTTACGGACTTCGAAAAAGCAAAAGAAGTAGCCAGAGAAAAAGATCAATACATATTGTTAAATTTTTCCGGTTCGGACTGGTGCGGGCCGTGTATAAAAATGAAAAAGGAAGTTTTTGAAACACAACTATTTCAGGATTTTGCAAATACAAATCTGGTTCTTGTCAGAGTCGATTTTCCCAGGCTAAAAAAGAATCAGTTGGAGGCAAAGCAGAAGGATCACAATGAAAAACTCGCTGAACGGTTCAACCCGCATGGGAAATTTCCGCTTACCATCCTGCTGGATTCAAATGGCAAAGTGATCCATGAGTGGGATGGCTACCCGAAAATGACAGTCGAAGAATTTGTAAGCGAACTTCGATCCGGAACACATGGAAAATAGCGTATCCGTAGGTGCGAAGAGTCGTGTTCATAAACACTCAACCAGGTTGATGGGAAACATCTTTAGCTTTTCCATTGTCCATGAGGATGAGGAATGGGCAAAGCACTGCATCAACACGGCTGTGACGGAGATTAAGAGAATTGAAACGCTGTTGACAACGTTTAGCCCGGACAGCCAGACAAATCAAATCAACGAACAGGCTGGTATCCATCCCGTAAAGGCGGATAAAGAAGTGTTCGATCTGATTCAGCGATCAATCAGGATCTCGCAGCTGACACAGGGCGCATTCGACATCACGTATGGTTCGATCGATAAGCGTCTCTGGAACTTCGATCAGACAATGACGTCGCTTCCGGATCCCGAGGTCGCAAAGAAGATGGTTCGCCTCATCGACTATAGAAACATCGAACTTAATGAATCCGACTGTACGGTGTTCCTTAAGAATAAGGGAATGAGGATCGGATTCGGCGGCATAGGAAAAGGATACGCCGCAGACCGCGGCAAGAAGGTGCTCATCGAAATGGGAATCAAGAACGGCGTTGTGAATGCTTCCGGAGATCTTGTGGTTTGGGGCACACAGGCAAATGGAGGTCCATGGACAATCGGAATCGCCGACCCCGATACAAAGATGCCGTTCTCTTCATTTCCTTTACGGGAAATGGCGATCGCAACCTCCGGCAACTATGAAAAATTCACAGTCATAGACGGCAAGCGATACTCGCATACGATCAACCCGAAAACCGGCTACCCGGTCACAGGAATAAAAAGTGTCTCTATCATCAGTCCAATGGCGGAGTTATCCGACGCACTCGCTACACCTGTCACCGTCATGGGTGTTCACGCCGGACTTCATATGATCAATCAAATCCGTGGCGTAGCATGCATTATCATCGACGACCGCAATAGAATTTTTACCTCCAATAACATAACACTGAATTAATAACATGAAAAATAAACTAACCTGGGTTGCGCTTTTTTTCCTGGTTGTCACATCAGGATGCAGTCCTGTAAAAGAATATCAGAAGGTGTATTTAAATGATTCTGAGATGGAGCTTTCCATGCGCAAGGGTCAGAAATTCGAAAACAATTTCCAGCTCTATCGCGAAGGATCGGCTGGCGCCAACGGCGGGAAGTCAGGCGGAGGTTGTGGATGTAATTAATTGCAAGACTTATGATCAGAATTCCACTTATAATTTTCGCCTTCTACATCTCCATACTGAGTGCCTTTTCACAAAATGGCGACACCGCCGTTTACGAAAAGCGGAAGCTTAAGATTGAAGAAGTGAACTTCGTAACAAGTTATTACCGGCAGGATGGTAGCAACGCCGCGGTGACGGGCGGCGTCGGGTCCGAAAGGTTAACTGATTTCGCGACAACGATTGATATCAAACTATCCGGGATCGACAGCAAGAAAAGAATCAATTCCTACAGTTTCGAAATCGGAGTCGACACCTACTCATCCGCCTCGTCTGATAAAATCGATCCATCCACGATATCCTCTGCGTCTTCGGGTGATCGAAGAATTTATCCAAGTCTTTCCTGGTCCAGACTAAATGAAACGAAAGGAACCACCATCGGCGCGAATCTTTCGGTCTCATCCGAATACGATTACCTGTCAATCGGCGGCGGAGTCAACGCATTCAGGAATTCAAAAGACAGGAGCCGCGAAGTTGGCGTGAGGCTTCAAACTTACCAGGATTTTGTTTCGATGATCTATCCCATAGAACTGCGGGCAGACCGTTTGGGTGGAACAAAATCACGAAACACATATGCAGCTACCTTTTCCTATTCGCAAATCGTAAACACGCGACTCCAGGTGCTTTTTCTACTCGACCTTGCCTACCAGAAGGGCTTTCTTAGTTTGCCATTCAACCGCGTCTACTTTGATGACGCGTCCGTCGACATTGAACAACTCCCCGGTACGCGAATCAAGTACCCGGTGAGCGCACGTTTCAGCTACTTCGCTGGCGATATCGTGATCATCCGAGGGTTCTATCGTTACTACCAGGATGACTGGGGCTTGACAAGCAACACAGCGGAGATTGAAACGCCGATAAAAATCACGCCCTTTGTGTCTGTTAGTCCATTCTACCGGTATTATACGCAATCGGCCATTGACTATTTCTCAACCTATGGTAAACATTCGAAAGACGAAACCTTTTACAGCAGTGACTATGACCTTTCCAAATTTGATAGTCACTTCTTTGGTTCGGGGATAAGATTCGTTTCACCCGGTGGATTGCTGGGGATTTCCAGATTCAACGCGCTGGAAATTCGCTACGGTCATTACAGTCGGGAGACTGGACTGGTTTCAAATATCATCTCGTTGAACGCGAGGTTTAAATGATTCTAGCATGAGCGAGATTGATTCAAACGTGATAAACCCGACTTAGATAAGACATCGTCTTGTCAATTTCTCCTGCTATCGATCACGATGCCCATCGTGCCGACGCCAGTTATTCCGGGCACGATCGTGAAACGCTTCGAGGCGTTCGCGTTGCTCCTCGGTCAGTATGGGTGCAAGATTTTCCGAAAGAGAATCAAGTACCATTTCCACCTGGCGGTTAGCCGATGATTCAATCGAATCGATGCGCGTACCCGCCCACTCGACAACGGGCCTCATGCGTTCACGCTGCTCACTGTCTGGTGATATAACGTGTTCAAGTGTCCCTGCGAAGCGCATCCGGCGATGGTGACCATCACCGTACGCACGACGTGATACCGTTACCTTGCGCTCATTGATCTTGTGTACAACCGCGGGAACCAAAAGACCCAGCAGCACACCGAAGAACAGCGTAGCTATGAGTATCAGGATTGATTTCCTTCTGCTGGTATTCATAAATTTTCGTTTATTGATTTGAAGTAGTCAAATGCCACGACGTCCTCTTCTTGCAGGATCGTCTCCCCAAGCCCCAGGATAGACTTGACATCGCGTTGTTCTGCGAGGATCACGTTAACCGTAAGCAACGCGATGAGTACACCTGCCGCGACCAATTGAAACCTCTTGAAAAAAGAAAATAGGTAGTGATCTATCGCTTCCCGGGAGTTTTCGATAGCGCTTACCACCCGTGACGCGAAAAATGGTCCAAAAGACGCGGGCGTCTTGGCCTTCAACTTTTTGCGCAGCCTGCGATATTCGAGAAGCTCATCGGCAAGGTCAGAATCATCGCGGAATACCGTTACGAGTAATGCTTTTTCCGCTTCTGTGATCGGACCATCCAGTGATCGGATATAAATATCTTCTATTTCATTGCGTTTCATGATTTTTTGAGGTTTAGGAACGCAGATCGTAATTTTTTTTGTGCGCGGTGTAGCCTTGACAACACTGTGCCCACCGGAATGCCAAGCATTGAGGCTGTCTCCTCACACGTATATCCCTCCATAATGCGAAGAGTTACTACTGCCTTAAACTCCGGCTCGAGTGATTCGATCGCCTGATGTAGCCGCTGCGTATCGTAATCTTCACTTGCATTCTCCACGGGTATACAGGAAGCCGCGTCGAGCGATTCGAACAAACGCTGTTTGCGCTTTCGACGGTTCAATTCATTCAATGAAAGGTTGATGGCGATTCGGCCGAGATAAGTCGCAAGTGATGCGTTGCCGCGAAAGTTCTTCATCGATTCGTAAAAACGAATGAAGACTTCCTGACCAACGTCCAGCGCCTCGGGTGTATCACCCAGCATGGACTTCACTATTCCCGCAACCTTCCCTTCATGCCGTTGCACCAGGACCTTGAATGAGGCTATGTCTCCATTCATGGCAGATGCAATCAATCTTTGGTCGTCGTCGTTTTCGCTCATGCCCGTCCGGCGGACGCCTTTCTATGTTTAGACAATCCTTTATGCCGGTTTATTCCCAAGCTCGCAAAATATATTTCCAATAAGGAGGACAAACGTCATCGGATAACACGATGTAAATATTCACCCGTCCGGGAATAAATGGCAGCGTCCCGAGGTCTAATGTCAAGACGATCGCACAGGTCCGGGACTTATCCCGCCGGGTCGCAATCCACAAATTTCTTCGTTATGAAAACAACATTCATTCTTTCCGCCTTGCTTGTCCTTTCAGGAATACGTCCGACTCCTGACACAAGAAGCTATACATACGGTCATGAGAATGTTCTGGGAACGTCGTTCGATCTTAAAGTAATCGCGACCTCACCTGACATTGCCGACGAGGCCGAATTGGTTGCACTATATGAAATTGACAGGCTCGACAATATACTCAGCAGCTATAAGCCCGACTCAGAGTTCAACCGTTGGCAGCGATCACGCGATACCGGGGTGAGTGTATCATCGGAGTTGCTTGAAGTCCTCACTTTATTTGACAAATGGAAAGAGAAGACCGGAGGTGCGCTGAATGCCGCCGTAGGTAGCGGCGTTGCCCTATGGAAAGAAGCCGAGAGGGTTCAGATCATGCCGACCAGTTATGAGCTGCAACGCGCTTCTGAACAAATCAACATCCCGCATTGGACGCTTGATCCGGTGGCGCAGACCGCGACACACGTGTCAGCCCAACCCCTGTTGTTCAACTCTTTTGTAAAAAGCTATATCATTAGCAAAGTGGCCACAAAGGTCATGACAGTTCCCGGTGTTACGGGATGTGTCGTGAACATCGGGGGCGATATTGTTGTCGATGGTGATGTGCAGGAGCGAATTAGTGTGTCTGATCCGAAAGCTGATGGCGAGAATGACCAGCCACTCACAATCCTCAATGTCAACAACAAGGCCATTGCCACCAGTGGAGACTACCGGCGTGGCTATACGATCAACGAACAATGGTATGGACATATCCTTGATGCGCGTACCGCCATGCCTGTGTCGCATGTGGTCAGTGCCACAGTGATCGCTCCCAATGCCACTGATGCCGGCGCGCTCGCGACGGCGTTTAATATTCTTGCACCGGAAGAAAGCGCAGAACTCGCAAAGTCTGTTCCGGGTGTTTCGTATCAGATTGTAACGAGATCAGGAATGAGAATCGAGAGTGACGGCTGGAGAGATTTTACGATCGAAGACAAACACACATCAAACGTTTCCTCCATCGGCAAGGCGCAATATGAAATGACAGTTCAGTTGGAGCTGGCGCGGTTCGAAGGAAGATTCCGCAGACCGTTCGTGGCCGTGTGGATCGAAGATGGAAACAAGAAGTCAATCCGAACTCTCGCTCTGTGGTACAACAAGCCACGCTGGCTTCCTGATCTGAAACGTTGGTATAGCAAGAACCGCGACAACCTTTATAACGCGACAGGCTCAGTATCGTCCGTCAGCAGTGCCACTCGCTCACCAGGTCGCTATACGTTGAAATGGGATGGCCTGAACGACGATGCAAAACCAGTTTCCAATGGAAGATATACGCTCTACATCGAGGCGGCGCGCGAACATGGTACTTACCAATTGATCAAACAGGACTTTGACTGGAACGGGAAATCAATGCACATGGAAATAAAGGGCGGCGTTGAAATCACAGCCGCATCAATTGACTGCCACACACCAACCAGAAACTGACATGGTACGCCAGGCAACAAATAGTAAAAAGGAAATTAAAAGAAAAGAGATCGCAGGCTGGACACGATGGTTGCACATATACCTGTCGATGTTCAGCTTCGCCGCGCTGTTATTTTTTGCAGTCACCGGCATAACGTTGAATCATCCTGAATGGATCGAAGGACAGCAGACCGTTCGGGAGGCAGATGGGAAGATAAAACCGGAATGGGTAGCAATGGACAAACCTGTCAATGAACTTCAGGTTGTTGAGTACTTCCGGAACAATTATGGAGTGAAGGCAAAAGTGTCGGATTTTCTGATCGACGAAACGGGGTGCACAGTTTCATTCAAGGGCCCGGGCTATACGGCCGATGTATTTGTCGATCGCGAAACTGCATCATACACACTGACGATTACACAATTTGGCGCAATCGCGATCATCAACGATCTCCATAAAGGAAGGGATACCGGCAGCGCATGGGCGTGGTTGATTGACGCAAGTGCGGCATTGATGATTCTGGTTTCGCTCACCGGATTCATGATGATCTATTTTCTCAAGAAATGGCGGCTGAATGGAAGCGTCCTCACAGTCACCGGGGCGATTATATTGATCATATTCTATTATGTTTTTGCGCGATGATTATAGGCCCGGGAATCAGGATTTGCATTGAAAAATGCCTTGATACAGCAAAGCTCGTGACAACCTAATTTTCTTTCAATTTCCTTAAGCATTGCCAGAATAACAACGCCAGAAAGGTGGGCACCTATTGAAATCGGGATTTCCTTGTTGACACTCGCGGATACAGAGGTTTTACCCAAAATCATCAATGCGCCGGAGTCCGAAAACTTTTGAATGCCCGTGTCCGGGATGAAATTTCGCCGAACCATACACGCTGTGTGTACGGTGCGCCTCGTTTCAAAGCGCACCGTAACAAACAGAAACTATCTGCAAATGAAAATCTATTGCTTTTGAAGCGTAAACCGGTACGTCCCCTCAAGACTTTCGGTCCGTCCGTTCGGGTATCCTTCTCCAGTGAAATTAAACTCCAGCGTGAGCGTTGTTTCCGACAGCGTGTAGGTGATCTGGACCTCATCGACGGTTCCGGGATCACGAACAATTTGTGAGGAGACTTGCGACCCGAATCGCCATGTGCCACCGGCAAGCCAGGGGCTCATCTCCGGTCTGCCGATGACAGCATAAGTGAATACCTGTGACTCGGGATTGCCCGACAAAATCAATCTGAAATTGTCGTAGCCCCCGTCGCCAATTTCATCCTTCGTTACCTCGGTAGCAACCCAGGTTGATGATAACTTTTCCAGCTGGATGTTCTCTTCGCTTACTGGGTCGTTTTCGTCTTTGCACGCGATCGCCATCAATGCCAGCGACAGAAATATGATAAGTATGCGTAGTTTTTTCATTGTAATTTGTGTTTACTCTTTGACCACTCTCCTGACGCTTTTCCCGTTGTCGTCGCGCACTTCAATAAGATAAATTCCTGCCGGAAGTGACGTAAGGTCTAGTTGGATTTCTCCTCCCCGGTTTTCGTCACCTTTGATCAATGCAACGCCAAGCGTATTTCTCACGGTAACCGTGTAGGCCCCACGGATCTCGCCACCTATGTGCATGGCTACTTTTCCACTCGTCGGATTCGGATACACATATAGTTTGAAGTTGCTTTCTTGCTCTTCGAGTCCGGCAATTACGTCGACCGATACGTCGACGGTATCCTGTTTGACCGCACCATGAATATCGGTTAGCGTGAAAACAAGTTTGGTGTTTCCTATCGCCAGAGTCCTGACGATGAAGCGCGACGTCGACCCATAAACATTGGCGATCGATTCATCAAGGCTTCGAACTTCGAACGTAAATGCATCTCCATCCGGATCAGAATAGTAGTCGCGGATATCGTATTCATTCAGATTCGTGGCACGATGGTATTCAAAATCCTTTCGGTCGCCCACGAACTCCGGAGCTCGGTTCGCGTGAAGGACCTCAACCCTTAGCGTCATACTGCTTTCAGCGCCGAACTCATCCGTTGCTTTGAAGGTGTACTCATAGTTCCCTTCATCGCCATAGCGCGGCGTAAGGATCACCGTGAGAAGTCCGCTCTCAAGCATCGATGATAAATTTTCGTGCGGGTCGCGCGTGATGGTAAAGGTGTTGCCCTCGGGATCGGTCACACCAATTCTTAGCGTATCCGCCTCATTTTCTGACAGGACAATGCTTTCCGGCACGTTGACAAAAAGCGGTGCTTCGTTCACATGCAGCTTAACCGGCACTGTGACGCGTGAGTTATTCGCATCGTTGGATCGGATTACGACGTTCGCAATCTGGTCGCCCCTTTTCGCAAGAGGTCCCTGAATCGCAAGACCAATGGCGGACGATTCTCCCGGCTGCAGTGTGCCTGATTTTTGCGATACGATCTTCAACCACCCGAAGTCTTCGGCGGTTTCTTCGCCTGCATACATTAACCACGCTGCATTCTTGAAGTCGGAGAGCTCGTTCAGGTCGTACCAGAGCCCGAGATCAAAGTAGTAATAGCGACCAGGCGTCGTCGGTTCGTTCATGAGTGTTCCCTGCGGATACTCGATACCAAGGGGATAAGTGACAACAACATAGAAATCTTCATTGGGATAAATGCCTGCGTTCCTTTCCATTCGCACAGTATGCCAGGTTCCCTCTCCGTCATTCCCGTTGGACGTGAAATCGAAACTTCCTTCAGCAAGAACCTGCGCGTCGATGATAGAACTTCCTCCGGCACGGATCTCAACATGAATTGTCCCTGACGTGACCGATTCCGGGCGGAACCAGGTTTCCACATGGGAGAGGTTGAAACCATCAGGCCCTGCGTTGTATTTTGTCGCCAGCGTGAAAGGCGCCGTGCCTCCCGTCCCTACGAATGTTTCAGGCGTGTCTTTGTCGCTGTGGTTGATTGTCCGATGGTATGTTGCACTGGGCCTCGCGACAGGCTTAACGACAATTGGGCCTGACGACGCCGGTGCAGCAGAGCCACCGCCAGACAACTCCTCCTCGTTAGACGAAGTTGATACGCGGCCATAGTCGATGCTTAATTCGTACTCCAGTGGCGATTTTCCATTGACGTTGTCAAATGCAATGCTCCTCTCAACCTCTTCGGTCAGCGAGTTCATCGAGACTTCAATCGGAGTAACGTCAACGTGGATGGATGGCGGTTCGATGGCCACACCGACCATGATAATTCGTTTTTCTCCAAGGCTCGTCGTCAGCACAAGCTCATCGGCAAAGTCGCCGGGTGTATCTGGTGAGAAGGCCGCGCGCACGGCAAGCTTGTCACCCGGATTGATCCTGAAAGTTGGCGGATCCCATCCCCAGGGAGAATAGATGAATTCGATAGGCGTCCACTCAGGCCCCCACCATCCATCGGTCAGCATCATCAGCGTAAGGTTCTTCGTTCCGTCGGCCATCTGTGCCCACGTGATTTCCATGGGAGCCGATCCTGTGTTCTCGAAGTTCAGGTCTACGTAGTTTGCCGAGGGCGCACCGTATTCGAAGGCGATGATCCTATGGCCGAAGTCGACCGAATCGGGGGCTGCAAAGATGGCGTCACCGGTGACAGTGAGCAATACTGGTTTTTCGAGCGATTCCATTCCAGGTACATTGGTCTGAATCGACAGCTTGTCGTCGTAGACACCTCCATAGATATTCGTTGCATCGATGTTGATAAAGCCGGACAAAACTCCATTCGGCTCCACGTGATGTTTGCGCGCGGGGACCAGGATAAAAGCCAGACCCGCACCGTGCGCGACATGATTGTGATCGGAAATAGATACGCCGTTGGAACTGCTTTCCTGGATGCCGATCGTAGAGAATGATGTTGTAAGGTCATTTCCTCCCTCCTCTACACGATATTGAAATTTCATCGTGCCGTTCTTGTAGAAAATCACCTGTGCCGATACGGGGTCGCCCATTCCCCCGAAGTTGTTGACGAACGTACTCCAGGTAATAACGATTTTGTCATCGAAGAACTGGTAGAAAATTCCCACTTCATCTTCCGGACGGAACATCGTGTCGAAACCACTGAACGTCCAGTACGGCATGATAAACCGACCCTCCTGTGTCTGTGGAATATTGGCGGGGAAAAACATGACTTCCGGATCTTCTTCAAACGAAATGATTCCGTTGTCACCAATTTTCATTTCATAAAACAGCTCGCCATAATGCGACACAGGGAAAGGGAGGGATATTGTTCGCCAGTAGCTTTCTTTTCCCAGGTTAAAATCCCAGAACGGAAGTTGTGTTCCCGTTTCACGGATCTCGATCCATTGGTAAAAATCGCCATTGTTGTATTGGCGGTACGTATAGGTATTATCGGGTATTTCATTCGACGATGGTTCTGCGACGAGGTCGAACGTCATCCATTGCGTTCCGGTAACGACAACTTCCATGGGTCCCGCGCCAGTGTTAGTGATCGTTAGCGGATGAGCACTCTTCTCTCCATATGCCAGCGTTTCTTCAAGAAGAGACAGGTCGGATTCAAACGCGGGTGATTCAACTACGACACCGGACACATAAATGGTGTCGTGCGTGCCGTCGGCGTAGTTGATCGATAACCAGTCTTCCAGTGGCCCGAGGGTTGCGGTCGGAATGTGGACCGTGAACTGACCATACAGCCCGGGCTTCACCGTGGAGGGCAGCTCGCCGTTGAGGGTAAATTGATTATTGGCGAACGTCATTCCGGTGATAGATACGTTGGCCGTTCCAGGGTTTTGAATGATAAAGGTTGAAGATCGGAGGGCACCCTGAAAAGTTTCACCGAACGCAATGGTGTCGACCGAAACGACCGGTTGCGGCGTTCCTCCGCTGGTAATCGCAAGTTCGACGAGCGCACTCTTCTGCCCGGTAGCTGGGTCGTTGCTGATAAAATTGACGTATCGCTTCACAAGTCCCTCGGCGAGCGATTGGGTTGATAACTCAAGGTCAACGTCGGCTGAGGCGCCGGGTGCTATGATGCCCGAACCGTTGGTGACATTCGTGATAATTGCGGGGCCGGGATAATCAAAACCGAGGACAAGACCGCTGCTTAACTCAATGGGATTATCGTAGGAGTGTATCATGATCCCGTCGTCCTGATCGAGGTTCTCAATAAGGATCGTGAGATACGTCTGGCTTTCCATGTCGATATCCATCACGTCATAGTAGAAGCGGATGTCACCATTCGCGAAAAGCACCATTTGTACTGTCATGCTTTGGCCGGGGGTACCGTTCCAGACATCGTTGTATTGAACGATGACGCGGTCGGCTTCAACCTTGTAAAAGATGCTTCCCTTTTCGACAAGACTGAGATATGTCCCGAGGGGTGAGATGTATCCTCTGGGATTGTACATGTTGCTCAGGCTCGGAACATTGACCGGCCGGATCGAGTTGTCGAAAGTCGTGAAGCCTTTCTGCGCGACGTAAAGCGTTTCAACTTTATCGCCGTAGAAGGGAAACTGGAAACCCATATCGACAGTCACATAGGCGAAGCCGTCTTTAAGTGGTTCCGTGATGTCAATCCCGGTTGACGATATGTCGTGGAACGCGTACTCCAACGGCTCAGCCTCGCCGGCAAGGTTTGTTCTGAACTTATATCCATAGTTGTGATAGCTGGCCGGCCAGTTTTCACTGATCCCTTTCGTATCAAATCCGGGGATGAAATATTTCAATGGGTAAGCTCCCTCGTTGGATACCGTAATCCTTGCGTTCACGACATCGCCGATAGCAACCTCATCGACCAATTGGTTCTCAGGCGAGATCGCGATCCGGGCAGTTTCCGCCCCGACACCGAACAGTGGAACTTCATACGTCTGTTCCCCATTGCTGATGATCAGCTTTCCATTCGTATTGCCCGGTGCGAGGGGGTGAAATGAGACGCTGATGACTGCTTCCTCACGCGCCTTGATTTGCCATGGCGTAGAACCTTCTATTTCAAAACCGGCTCCTTCAATGGTGAATACCGGGTCGTTGAAGTTTCCGAAGCCCTGGTTGTCGAGAACGAGGTCGATGGTCTTTGATGTGCCAACGAATACGCTTCCGTAGTCTGCAATATGGATATGGCGGATGTCAGGCTTGTGACCCATGACATTGAGTGTGACCGGTACCCTCATTTCCCGTGTAGCCGCATCGTTGGATCTCAGGATAAGATTTGCAGAGTAGGTTCCGTTGATCAGGGCGGTGGCATCCGCTGAAACGATGGTGCCGGTTTGATCGTGTCCGGCGACATCCCCTGAACCGGGGCTCAGGGTGAGATAATTGCCGAGGTGCTCGTTATAACTGGATGCCGTTATCGTCCAGGCAAAATCCTTGCTGTTCAACACTTCTTCCAGTGGAGCCCATGTGGTGCCGAGGTCGAACGACATAAAACAGTTTGTCGAGTACGACGCGTCATCTTCGTAGCCGATGCCGAGCGGAAAAAGATTGCCCGATGGAACGTGAAATACGACCCAAAACGTTGAGCCTGCCTCAAAAAACAATTGCTCGTTTAACGTGATATAGGCCATCATTTCTTCCGCGCTCCAGTTGACGTGCTCCTGAGCATAAACGAGGTTGGCCCTGGACGGCATCGCGCCCTTGTATACTTCAACGATGACCGGTCCTTTTGCAGGGTCGTGCTTCAGGTACATGCTCACTTGAGTAAGATTGAACCCGTTCTCCTGCGTTACCAGAAATCGTGCTGCGGCCGAATTGGTAAGCGTTATATCCGTTTCGCCAATGATGTTGGTAGGGAACGAAGAATACGATACATCGATCGGGTTGAATGCAAGTGGTACGGGTCCGGGGTCGCGAAGAGCCGTACCCTTGAAGATTGCCTGCCTGCGCGCGACATTAGCCTGTGTACCTGACTTCGTCTTTGAGGTTTTCGGGTAATGTATTGCAGATGCATTGTACGAGAGCGAGGTAGCTTTGTGTCTGAAGAGATGATCCCAGCGGAGGATGCCCTCGCCTTGATTGAGGATCGTCAGCTCACGTTCGCCAGAGGTTACTCCCATCGACACGTCAATGTCGATGACGAGCCCTTCGTCGGGTGCGTTCGTCGTGAGCGTTGGCCCGTCGTTGGTCGTGGCGTCGACCACGTCCGAAAGTTCTGACCGATTGCCCCACCTGTCGGATGAAGCCACGGCGAAGTAATATTGTGTGAGTCCGATCAGGCTGTCCAACTCATATGAGAATTTGCTTCCCGCAGGCAGCGTATTCTTCAGCATAACGCTTGATGCCGACGCCAGGGAAGCCGACGTGAAGGGCGATGTATGGTAGTATAATGTGAACGAAGTGGGTGCTGAATCGTCTTCGTCTTCGGGTACGGTCCATTCAAACGTGGCAAACTCCTGCGCGAGACCTGTTATGGTCAGATCTGTTACCTTCTCCGGAGCAATACCCGCATCGTTGCTGATGGCAAGTGCTGCGTGGATCGCGCCGGAACCAAGCTTGCCGGCGTACTCCTCGTTTAGATGATCGATTGCGACAACACCAGTGACGATCTTGTTCCAGAGTTCGTCGTTCGTCATTTGTCGCGTTCGGTTGGCGAGTGCGAGGGCCGCAACGCCAGAGACGTGCGGACATGCCATCGAGGTCCCCTCCATGTAGGCATACTGATCCTTCGGGATCGTGCTCAGAACACCGCCCTTGCTTCCGTAATCCAGATCGCCGCCGGGAGCGGAGACTTCAACCCAGGTTCCGAAGTTTGAGTAGTACGCTCGTTTTCCCTCCGGCCCGAGCGCAGCCACGGATAACGCCCTGGGATGATACCCAGGGTACCATTCACCGTCCGTGCTGCTGTTCCCGGCAGCGAAAATCACGATCCCTCCCTTCATCGGGCTCCCCGGATAATCCCCCGCTTCTTCGACAAAGTAGTCGATCGCGTCCAGGATCGATTGGTCGACGTAGCCGGGAGAACTATAGCCCCAGCTGTTCTGTGAAATGACGGCGCCATTGTTGGCAGCATACACGTATGATCTCTCGATTGATGCGCCACCAAGGATTTGCATCGACATAATCTTCACACCGTTTCCACTACCGTCTCCTCCCGCCACGCCGGCGACACCGATGCCATTGTTGTTTACGGCGGCGATCGTTCCGGCAACATGGGTTCCATGATATTGCGCATCGATCGCTCCTGTGTTGCGCTGGAAGTTGTATCCGTTGACATCGTCTACATAACCGTTGTTGTCATCGTCTACATTCGGGATTCCGTTTGCTTCGGCGTGGTTTACCCAAATATTTTGCTTAAGATCGGCATGTTTGACGTCTACGCCCTCGTCGTGCACCGAAACGATGATTTCGCCGGAGCCCGTTGTCGTTGACCATGCGGTGAAGAGATTTATATCAAAATCGCCTGCACCGGCCTGTCCCGTATTCCGATAATGCCATTGATCCTTAAGCATCGGGTCGTTGAACGGTAGTGCATTCAGGGTGGCCGGACCGGGTTGGTAAGGCTTTACTGAGTAGGGCGCCAGAATTTTTTCGTGTTCTACCTCTGCCGTTGCAACCTCGCGCAACAGACTGAATTCGCGAGCCGCCAATGTTGGATCGGCGGATTCATCAATATCAACAATATACCAGAGGTGTAGTCCGTGCTTGCGAAGCTTGCCTTCGAACTTCGCATCGTACGGAAAGAGTCTGCGCATGCTTTTAGCCTTTGTCCGTCTGGCGGCTGCGTCGAGCGTTGTGATGCCTGATGTCAGCTGTCCATTGGTGGAACGCAAGCTCATCGTACTCAGCGTTGCCGTCATCTCAGGTTTGAAGCGAACCTTAATCATGCCTTTGCGTACGCCATCGCTGTGCAGATGCTGCGCGGCGGCAGGTATTGACATAAGAAGGAAACACACAAGAAAAAGGCTCCTGGCTTTGAAGGATAGAAATTTGATCATACCGTTTAGTTTGAGTTTAGGTGTTTTGGTGTCGATTCAGAGACATGTGCGCTTGTCCCCGGCCGCCTTGTCGTCGACGGAAGGTTTCTTAGACTTTCCGTTTTTTTCCATCTCGGTGAGAAGCTTGAGGAAAGCACTGTTTTCTTCCTTGCGTTTGCGAATCAGCTCGTCGATTGACGCATTCGTTTTTTCTTGCTTTGGCATAGCCCGGGGTAAATTTTTAAAAGTCAAATGAAAGGGTGGGCGGGCGAAATACTTCATGGACTGCCCTTTGAATAATCGCTACGGGGAAGAGATGTTGCCATAGGATTATTCCGTGATGGCCATAACAAGACCTTAGCACGGGTGGAAAATGAGATGATGCCGTTAGTTTCCGGCGGGTAAGTCGAGGCTGGTGAGGTGTGTCACGAGGTTGGAGCTCGTGTTCGTAAGGTTTAGTTTCTTGCGCAGACGAGCCCGGGCCACCTCCACGCTTTTCGGACTTTGTTGCGTTATGGCGGCGATTTCCTTGCTGCTCATATTCAGGCGCAGGAAGGCACAGAGTTTTTCTTCCGCCGGCGACAATCCGGGATACAACCGCCGCAGGTTTTTATAGAACTCACTATGCACCTGGTTGAACCGAAGTTCGAACTCTTTCCAGGAATCTGTATCAGCTTCGCGCTGGAGGTCGAGGATGATGTCTTGCAGCACTTTCTTGTTTCTCTCATCGGGAAGCGCGTGTTGTTCGAATTGCAGCAGGCGTTCTGCGACGTTGTTCAGCAGTTCATTCTTCCGAATCAGATACATGACATTCGTAGTCAACTCCTTATTTTTGTTTTCAATGTCCTGCGCGAGATTTTTCCGCTTTAGTTCGGTCTGACGCGCCTTTGTCCGGATGAGGATCGTGATCAGGATCGCCAGCGTGAGCAATACCGACAGCACGCCGATTGTAAGGAGATAGTGCATTCTGGTCTGCTTCCTTTCCTCCTCCTTGACTTTCTCGGCTTTTTCGAAATCGTATTGAAGCTGCAGCTCCGCGATCTCGCGGTTGGCCTGCTGGCGATGGATGCTGTCGTTCAGATCTTTGAAAATGCGGTGGGCCGCGAGCGCCTCGACTGGATGCCCAGTCGCTTCTTCTATCAGCGAGATCTGAAAATAGGCTGTTTTATTAATATCGATTGACCCCATCTCCTGGCCGATGTTCAATGCACGGATAGCAAGCTCACGTGCCCTGGGAAAATCTTTCTGCTGCAGGTAATATTCGCTCAAAATAAAAAGCGATCGGGCAATCTCACTTTTATCCCCCAGCTGTTCCCGTACCTCCAATCCTTTGGAGAGGTTTTCAAACGCCTTCTCTGGATTGTTGAGATCTAACAAATGAAGCTTCCCGAGGTTGTTGTATAACTGACCACGTACAGGCAGAAGGGGCTCCTTAAGGGCCAGGCTCAGACCTTTCTCATAATACTTCAGCGCTGACGCAGCGTCGCCCTGGGTTTGGTAGATGTTTGCAATGTTATTGTAGATCGCGGGCAACACCGTTTTGTTTGGATGGGGAGCAGCATTTAAGATTTCCTGAACTTTGAAGTAGTGTGTGAGGGCTTTATCATAGTCTCCAATCCGGTCATATGTAACTCCCAGATTATTATTTACAGAGGCAAGTCCATGGAGATCTTTGGCGCTCTCGTAGTACTTCAGCGCGCTGAAATAATGCGTTGAGGCGTTCTTATAGTGTCCCTGATTGATCGCAATATTACCCATGGCAATGTCCGATTTCGCTTCGAACTTTGCCAGCCGTTTTTCGTGAGCGAGCTGTTTCGCCTGCCGGGCAAATTCGATGGCTTTGACAATGTTGGAATTGCTATGCTGGTGCGACATCTCAAGCAGGACAGCAACGCGGACAGAATCTTCCTTTGCATTGTCGAAGCGGATTTGCAGGCTGTCCAGCTTAATGATGTCCTGGGCCGCAGTAGCCTGGGTGATGATTGCCAGAAGCACAAAACACAGCGTTTTCATCAGTTTATGCGAACGGGAATTGGCGGGCAACTTAGTGGAAATACGGTTGGCACGCAAAGGGAAGTCGATTCGGCGCCGGCGGCACCGGGCTTTCTTCGTTGGCTTCTTTCGGGCTTTTTTTCGATGCGCATGCGAGTCTTTCCAAAGATCAGCAGGCATTTAATCGTCTTATCGACCGGATGGAAAGGATTCAAGTCGTCGGCCCGGATGTGACGTCACCTCATATCAATTTGGATGTGGCGATATAAATCAGGGCGGCCTTTACCGCGTGCTACCCCTGATCGTGACGTTGTTTGCGCCGGTCCGGCATATGGAATATTTCCTTTATGGTTTACCATTCTTTCACATCATTCTTGGGGCGATTTCTGCAAAGAGGGGCGGATCAAGTGTAATTAAAGCTGTAGCGCGAATTGTCGTTTGGGGAACTATAGCGATGGTATTGTCGGCTTTGGTCGGCTGTATTTTTGGAGTACGTGTATAGTTTATGAGCACCTAAAGGACCACGCTTCCAAGAACGTATACCTTGTCAACCTTGTGCAAGAGTTTAGAAGCCAGAGATATTTTCACCTCGTCGGAACGTCTCGCCGCATACGTCAGAACAGCAAATGTATCACAGAAGAAATTGTCAGTAACTCCACTTGAATCGAAGGAAACACCGATGGCCTACGTCATCGTACGATTCGTGCTGTTCGATGAAGAACGACTGCCATACAAGATTTATGTCAAGGTTCTCCGTGGCGCTGTAGGTAATGGTTGGAAGGAGAATTGTCAAGTTTGCATTGGGAGAATAAACAACGGTGGTGCTAATTGCAATTAAGGGCGATAGTTCTTTTGAAACCGTCATCGATGTGTTCCATCGCGTTGGCATCAGCTTTCGCGGGGAGAACTGCAGGTCTGTGATTGCAGATAACTCACCGGAGGCGGTCGCTCCGGTCGAATTAAGAAAGACCCCAAGGTTAAGGTACCATCCTTTTGAGAAGACATGGTCAGCTTCGACGGCCGCGTTGAGCTGATGGCCGATCCCGCTCCTCCTGAAAAAATATTGAAGCTCACCCTTGAATCCCGTTTCTCTGATACTACCTGACCAGCCAAAACCCAATGTTGGTTGTTGTAGATATATTCCTCCGATAAATTGCAGATCATAGGTCGCGACATTTTTAAAATAGCGGATAGCCGCGATTACATCCCGTAATTCTTTACCGAATGAAACGGCCGTCTCAATATAATCCATTTCGCCGGTGAGATACTGGAACTTCATGGCATCGACACCCGGGCGCTCCTCGTAATCAAAATCGAGGAAGTTGAAGGTGTTAAAAAGGTCATTCGGATTCCATGTTGTCCCGATGCCCCAGTTCACCCGTTGTCGTCCCATCCGAAGATTCCACGTTTCTCTGACATACTCGATCCACAACCTGTCGATCGTTGTATTTAGGACAATTCGTTCGTGGTCGAAAACATTCCAGGTCAGATCGACAACATCATTTGCGTTTCGGAATTCCCGCGAAGAATAAGAAAGTCGGGCAATTTCCTCGCCCCAGAAAAGGCGGTTGCGAACCTCCACGGCACCAATTATCCTTGCCGATGGGCGCCATCGCACATTGAGCCGATGGTGAATCAGGTTTCCTGTAACAAGATTACTCAGATCATCGCCGAAACTTAAAGACTGAAGATCCTTGATATATCCCTTTACCTGCAATGCCGTTCTTAATGAATCCTGCGCCAGAGCGTCACCGCAAGCTACGATAACCAATATCAGGCACAGAGACTTCATGTATACTCATGACTAAAATGCACATCAACGGCTGCGGTGTCCGAGGAAATCTGGCCGTCCACCAGTGTGATCACTCGTCGAGCCCGTTCTATGACACGCTGGTCATGTGTTGAAAACAGGAATGTCATGTTTTCCTGTGCGTTCAGTTCGAGCATGATGTCGAGAAGATTTGCCGCTGATTTCGAGTCCAGATTTGCCGTCGGTTCATCAGCGAGTATAAACTTCGGTCGTGAAGCCAACGCCCTCGCTACTGCCACACGCTGCTGCTGACCTCCCGAAAGCTGGGCGGGGCGGACATGCAGCTTGTCTGAAAGTCCAATTTCCCCGAACAGTTTGATTACACGAGCCCGGATTTCCGACTTCTTCATCTGCTGCAGCTGCATGATCAATTCGACATTTTCGCTTGCAGAGAGTACGGGAATCAGGTTGAACGATTGAAATACAAATCCTATGTTGCGCAATCGAAAGTCGATAAGTTCATTGGACGAAAGATCCGTGATGCTAATCTTATTGATGAGGATCTTGCCTTCGTCAGGCTTGTCGAGACCGCCGATCAGATTCAGAAGCGTTGTCTTTCCCGAACCGGAGGGTCCTACCAAAGCTGTAAACTCGCCCTCCTCAATATGGAGATGCACGTTATTGATGGCCACCACAGGAATGTTTTCCTTGTTATAAACTTTGCGGACGTTATGCGCATCGATCACTGTGTTCATGATGATTGTTTTATTTCTGAAGCGCCTCTACCGGTCGCAGGCGAATCGCCTTGAATGCTGGAATCAGCGATGAGAGCAGCGCTGCGCTGATCACGATTATCATTTCACCAGGCATTTTATCCCACGGAAAAGCCGGATATATCATTGAACTGAAACCAAACTCAGACATCGTCTCTCCGCCTATCGAAGAAATATTGATACCTCTGCTCTGATAAATTCGTACTAATATCCATGTAAGCAGAACGCCCGGTGGCGTGCTGCTGATCGTTAGGAATAGGGTTTCCGTCAGGATCATCATGAATACCTTCAACCGATTCATGCCAATGGCCAGAAGCATACCAATTTCTTTTGATCTTTCGAGGACGGCCATCAACATGGTATTGACGATCCCGAAAGACAAAGCCAGCATAATAATCATGATAAATATGTTCGAGTAAGAATCGGTCGTGTCGATCATGAGCTTCGTTTCGGCGGAAATATCGCTCCATGCCTCGATCAGATTCCCACCGTTTTTCTGCCCGATGGCAGCGATGACGTCGGGGACCTGCTCGTCGTGGTTTAGAAGAATCGCGACTTCGTGAAATGCATTTCCAATCGACAGCAACGTGTTCAGATCTGATCGCCGAACGTAAGCCACCTTTTCGTCTAGCGGTGCGTTGTCTGTCTTATAGATCGCCACAACACGGAAAGCAGCTGAGATCATATTGCTTTCGGGATCGATGAACGTGAGCACGATTTTGCTTCCAATCCGCAGACGCATCTTCTCAGCAAGCTTTCTGCCGATCACGATCTGGTTCTTCTTTTCCGTAGTAAATGCGTTGCCCTCATCGATCTTATCGCTGAGTTGAGAAACCCGGTCTTCGTTCTCGGGATCAACTCCGACAATCTGTAAACTGGTTGATCCGCTTCCGGTCATTAACATTCCAGGGCTAACCGTCCTCAAGGCGAAGGTGTTGATCGCTGGAATGGCAAGCAGGTTACGAACCATCTTCTCCGGGTCTGCAATTGTAAACCTGGCGTCGTAATCTTCCTTGAAATCCGGATGGTGAATCTGGATATGCGAAACTTCCCTGTCAATCACGTTGCGTACCCGGTCATCCAATATTCCCTTATAAAGGCTCAGCACAAAAAGCCCCGCCGCCAGTCCAACTCCGACCGATGACATAATGATCATGCTGCGAATCTTGTTTCTCCAGATGTTTCGCCAGGCCATAATGAGAATAACCATATCGCTACTTTTTCATTGCCTTAACAGGATCAACACGCAGCGCCACGATCACCGGATATGCAGATAATGCCAATCCGAGACAAAATACAACCACGCCTTGGGTGAGGAAGATGTTTAGTTCCATCGAAGCGGGGAACACAGGTTCAAAATTAAATTTCCTGAAACCCTCAGCCATTTCTCCACCCAGGCGAATGGGATGTTGCTTCAGGTACCAGACAACCGGAATGCTCGCCAGAAGTCCTGCAAGAGATCCAATCAGGACGGTTAGCACAGATTCAATGATGAAGAGCCATGCGAGTTTATACTTCTTCATCCCAATCGCTACGAGCATGCCCATTTCGTATTTGCGCTCAACCATCATCATGAGCTGGGTTCCAAATATTCCGAAACAAATGAGAAGATAAAGTATCAGCAGAATAATGAACGTGCTCGCTTTGTCCATCGTAATATGCTGATCCACGTCTGGCAGAAGTTCTTTCCAACTCATGATCTCATAGTCATACCGCACCGACGCATCCGCGATCGCTTTCATCGTTGTATTGAGCTTGGCCTCGGCTTCCAACCCGACGATATAACTTGTCAGCAAGCCTGGCGCCGAATAAAACTGCTGCGCCGTATGGAGCGGCATGAACAACAGCTGATTATTCAGTTCCGGCGAGCCAAATCGCACGACACCTTTTATCCGGTATCTGCCTGCGGCCATCGATCCATGATACCCCTGACTGATAAGGTATAGGGTGTCCGCAATCCGGAGGTTTAGTCTGTCCAGCAGACCCTCCGTTACGAGAACCACATCCGAATCGTTTTCTTTCAGATAGTCTCCTGCGATGAGGCGTGATCGAAGGGACGTGATTTTGTTCTCGCCTTCAGGTGAAATACCGACGACCATGCAACCTTTCGTATTCTCAAAGGATGAAGCCAGGGCGTACGATTCAATGCGCGGTGTGAACGCAAGCACATTCGGTATCATTTTGATAGTTGCCTCGTATTGACTGTCTTGCGCGAGCATGTTATCGAGCACCTGATGTTCCCAATAACCACGTTGGTGTATCTGGATGTAACCCGTGTAATAGCCAACCATGTTTCGGACAAAGTTGTCGAATACACCGTCCTGCAAACTACTGGCACTTACCGACAGGATTACCGCAAAGAAAAGAGCCGAGATCGTAATCGCGGTTCTCTGTTTGTTGCGCCAGAGATTCTTCCATGCAAAAGCAAACCACATTCTAATTCAGCATCTTTAGTTGTTGAAGCGTGAAGAAAGTATCCGGGAGCGGTTTATCGTAGGTGATTGATGAATAAATCAGTACGGTCTTCTGGCCCGGCTTATCAGCCGGAATCATTTCAATTCGCGTCGGGATGAGCCTTCCGTCCATGACTCTTATGTCATAAGCGCTCATCGTATTAAGGATCTCACCATCTTCGTCATAAAATTCGGTATAAAGCTCGATGAAATCTTTTTTGTCAATGCATACAATCAACTTGCCCCAGACGATAGCGGCTTCCGGCTTAGGGATCATCTTTATGATATAGCACTCTTTATCCGCAATAATGGTGTCGCCTTCAAAAGTATGCTCATAGTCGTCAACCATCGAAGACTCTTTTACGAGGTCGTCATTCGTGAAGTCCGTACCCATCCATGATTGCGACATCATTGAGGGTGGAAGTTTAATAGAACGCTCCAGGGTTGGCACCCAGTTCCATACTTCCTTGCCGCGTTTCAGGAAACAAACACCTTTCTCTTTCGCGGGACTTTCAACCAGAATCATGGCATACTTTTCGCCTTTGGACCACGTTTTAACCTTCATTTCGCGACTCCACGACGGTCGTACGGTTCTTATCGTCAATTCAGCATGCGAAGTTTCGCCGCGCATATTGTCTGTGGCCTTCTTAACCACGTCGCGCGCTGTGATCTGCGAGGGTGGGATGCACAGGTAAGCGTATAGCGCCAGCGTAATAAGTACCATTTTGTGAACGAAATTTTAACAACCTGTCATGAAGCGTGGCGAAGCATTCTAATCATAATCATCGGCGGGTTGTTCGATTGTTGTCGCTGTAGTGTTCAGCTCAGTATGCCTGATCTGTCCGCCCAGGTACCCTGTTCTTGCGATCAGAACGGAACTCACGATTGAAATACCGAAAGCAATCCATGCGATTCTGCCCGTCAGCGAGGACTTCCGGATGGTGAGGTAAAGTGCAGTCAACGAAGTCACTCCGAGAACAACTAATGCAGCCAAAGCGATTCCGGCTGTGTCTTCATGACGTTCGATCACCCTTTCCGAAACGCCCGCGATACCCTCAACTGCCCCTTCCGCGGGTTCACCTGTCAGGAACGTAATGGCCGCGCCTATGGAAGCAATGACGAAAAGTCCATAGGCGGCAATCTGGGTTGACGCGCTTTCCCGATGATACCGCAAACCAGTACCAAGCTGCCAAGGATGGCGCCTAATATTGCAAGGTGGTTTGCCAATAGATGCAAATGCGTTGCGTTCATACTTTTCTTTCAAATTAGATTAAAGGATTCAGATAGGCACTGACAGGCATCATAATCTGATTTGGATCGGCGATGATCATCATCGTTTGTCCAAGTGATTTCTATCCGAGAGGATCGGGAATAAATGTTCGTCACGCTACGCATGCAAAACCGATCCATCGGCCGTTTGAATTTAACACCCTCAGTAACGATTGTTTGAAAACCAATGGACATACATCGCACATAGCCAAGACGTAGCAGGATTCGATGCCGAGTTCAAGGTCTCCCGGATGAGCCGATCAAAGAAATGATTTGATCAATTGCTCGAGCCACTGCCTGGCAATTTGATATTACCATAGCGATAAATGATTGAAAAAAGACGCACCACTTAACGCACCTTTTTGACTCTTTTCGCTACTTGTCCGCCACCTGAAACCCCGAAATCCTGCTAAAACGAATAGGTTCATTTCCTCCGGGTGAAAGCTTCCCCTAGTTAGTAGCATTCACGGGGATTCGAACCTAAACCAACAAAAAAGCCCCAAATCAGTAAGATTTGGAGCTTTTTGATCAAATATTTTGCTTCATTTGAAGCGACCGGAAGAGGAGGAGGGAACCCTGACTCGCTCCTATAACTGGCAAATAACAATGTCTGTCCAGTTTTCAATCGTCGGGGAGTCTATTAATCAGTGCTTCTCTCTCTGTGCAGCGCCTTGATGCTTATGCATCGCACTGTCGGCTTTGTTGGTGATGACGAATTGCCTTACGTTTTTCTTATCTTTTTCCCATGCGTTTGCCATTGGATCGACATTCGGTATTGGGATGTCTTCACGTTTCTTTTTTGTCTCGTCTGTCGAGACGTCAAATCTTTCATCACGAGCTTTCAATAATTCCGGTTTAAGTTGGCCATCCTTTGTGAAGCCCATCATGATCATCGGTGAACCGATGGGAAGTTCACGTTGCTGGTCTGTGTGCCACGTGTGAATTGTTTTTCCATAGGTTGACACAAGCTTCTCCATTAATTCGTGTTCAGCTACATCGGGGATGCCTGGAGCAATCAAAGTCCCTGACTTGACTTCATAGTGATGAGAATGCCAGAGTTTCTTTTCTTCTTCATCAAGTGTTTTAAATAGTTTCTCGGAGATGATATATTCAACGCCCATGATTTTCGCGTCTTTCTCGTTGCCATCAAAAATGATAGCCTGATGGATGTCTTCGTTGAGTTGCGAGACGTAATGATGCGCCTCCATTTGCGCGTTAATGTTTCCATTATAGAAATGAAATCCATCGAGGTACGCGCTAAACGCCTTCAGCGGACTTTTACTCTGAAGCAAATCAGCTCCGGTATTCAACAGTTTCGTTTCACCAGATTTTTCCTCACCAGGTGCATCGATATTCGATTCGGTATTCTTGCCACCACAAGCGGTAAGCAAAATACAAACGGCTATAGCAAGTGAAGTACTCCTTAGATTCTTCATTGTATTAACCCGAAAATTACAATGCCATTTCAGACGGCTGAGGAATGTAATTTTAGGTTGGATTGGTTATGGACACACAAATGCAAACAGAAGAGCGGGTGAGAGCGAGCACGTCACCGTCTCAAAACGAGAAGATTGATCGGGACACGAAGATGAATCTTGCCCAGTATAAGGATTTGGATTCTGGCGCAATTCAGGAAAGGCTGAAGCTGCTTGACAAGAAGTGGGATATCGAGCGGACGTTAATGTTTAATGCAGCTACGCTTTCTCTAACTGGGGCATTACTTGCCATCTTTGTTAACAAGAAGTGGGCAATAATGCCAGCAGTAGTTACGAGTTTTTTAATCCAACATACTCTTCAAGGCTGGTGTCCGCCACTGCCGCTATTCAGAGCGATGGGTATTAAGTCGCGCGAAGAACTGGATCGCGAAAAGTATGCGCTAAAGGCTTTGCGTGGCGACTTCAAGCATGTAAACAATATCGATAAGGCATGGAAGGCAGTAACCAAATGATGATGGATTACGCGATAAGCAAGAAAGTCACTACGTCCTTTAACGATACGGTGAATCGCGTTACATCTGAACTTCAAAAAGAAGGATTTGGAATCATCACCGAGATTGATTTGAGGTCAAAGTTCAGAGAGAAGCTCGGAAAGGATTTCAGAAACTACACGATCCTGGGAGCCTGCAATCCTAAGTTAGCATACGAAGCAATTCAGAAAGAAAGTCGTGTCGGTGTCATGCTCCCCTGCAATGTGCTGGTGCAGGAACATAAGAGCGGTGAAGTAGAAATTTCGGCAATCAATCCGATGCAATCTATTGGTGTTGTTGGCAACGCGGAGTTGAACAGCTTAGCCGAGGACGTTACAAACAAATTGAAGGCAGCCCTGGAGAGAATATGAATTTTATACAATGAAAAACTTTGAACAAACTGGCTTCGCTCAATTATGGCTTCGCCTGCAGGACGCATCACCAGAGTTGTGGCAGGCCTGGGCCTGATGATGCTGGCAGCAAGGAAAGTCTAAACGAAAAAGTTGGGCGTCACTTTTAGCGATAGGTGCAATCCCTTTGAGTGCCGGTGCTTCGATTTCTGTTTGATTTCTCCGTTGTTCAAAGGTCCTTTACGGGGACAACAAATTAGAAATGCGAAATCGCACTCACTACAAACTGCCTAACACGCCCAGTTTTTTTTTGAAAGCTACAGAACAAGAAATTCTGAATCGTCTGGAAAGGAGTAATGTGATCCTCTTTTATGCATGTCAATTTATTGAAGGCTGAATAAAGTAAGGAGGTTAAGGCTTCCTCTGAATATTTTGTGATCCGAAGGCCACTGCATTTCTCAGGCCCGGTCTCGGAGAATGTATAGTTCGAATATAAACTGAATCCACTGAGGGTTCTCGCGTATGAGATCCGTGGCCTTTTGTACGAGCAACACCAAAACTTCTGCTGATTTTTCACACGTTTCTGGCAGCAATATCTGCGTAGAGATTAAAAAATCGCATGGGTTCATTTCCCTCCGGGGATTCGAACCTAAGCCAACAAAAAAGCCCCAAATTAGCGAGATTTGAGGCTTTTTGAATTGAAAACATTGCTTCATTTGAAGCGACCAGCAGAGGAGGAGGGATTACCTGCGGTGATCCCGTTAGGGGGGTGTGTCAATCAATCAAGGAAGCACTCGCTGCGCTCGTGTTTTTTGTTTCCTGAATCTCCTCACTCAAGTCCTGAAGGACCCGGTTCGGATCTTCAGAAAACAAAAAAGCCCTGATAAACTCAGGGCCTTCCTTGTGGTTGATTGCAGAGGAGGAGGGAAATGAACCCATAGCTACCCCGTTGTATTTCAATGCTTTATAAGCGGCTGTATCGTCGTCTCACCAGTTAGCGCACCGGTGTTTTGAGCTGTTGTTTAGTAAAGGTAAATCACCGCTATTTAGGGTGCAAGTCCATCAGTCCAACATGTTCAATAAACGGTTAACTGTCCCGAATTTTGGTCGATAGCAATAAGGCGATTGCAGAGGCAATGATGCACAAGGATGAGGGCAGAATCAGACGATTAAGATAATGGAGAACGTCGTCAGGATGAGGACTCGGTGGCTTTCGATTTCTTCTTCAACGGAAACTCAAACCCGAACCGCGAGTTCATCACGTCACCATACGGACTTTTGTGTTTGGGATCGTAAAGGTTGAACAAGATAAATGCGGTACCTGTAACTCCTTTTATGAATCGGTATTCCTTCTTAATTCCCGCCATCGCCGTCCATACCCATTCGCGTTGACCGTGGTCAGGTACGCGCGCGGTAAAGGCGGGAGGTACTACTGCGTTCATGCATTCCACCTCAAGACGACCTGAGAAGCCTTTCCATCCTCTGGCTTCACCAAACCAACGGGGGCCATAAACGCCAGAGGGCGAAGTGAAGTAACTATTTTGCGTCGAGTAGCCAATCCGCTGGTTCCAACCGATGCCCGAAGTGAACCTGCCACTGATGCGGTAGCCAACATAAGGATTTACGTCGAGGAACAAATCGTCGTTGCGGAGAATCTGGAACGTAACACCCGGGAGAAGGCGTTCAATGAAGGGTTTGCCTTTCATCGCATTCGGCGGGCGTTTCTTCAGATCGCTTAAACTGTTCAGGCTTGCATACTTCGCTTTGTATTTGGACATTTTTTCCATAGCGGTCTGAAGCACCTCCTCCTTGCCCGCGAAATGATTAACGGCTTTCTTGACCGCCTGTTGTTTCACTTCCGCCTTCAGGGCTTCCGGGTCCTTCATTTTTTCGGCTACTTCCATGAATTCATTATCCTGGATGCCCTCGGCGATCTGAAGCTGTTGTTTGACGTCACCGACCTCAGCGATCCTTTCCACCGAAGCATTGATCACGCCATCGGTAGTGAGTGGCGACACGCTTGACAGCGCCTCCTCCCCTTTGCCGAGATGAGACTGGATGCTTTCCAATTTATCAAAATCTGGAAGCTTGACGGATTTGCTGATGGAAGCGAGGTCTGGCGACAAGTCCAGGTTCTGCAGTTCAGGGACGGAGAGCTCCGGCATTTCGGGTATATCGAGGTTGACAAAATCCATCTCAGGAAGTTCGGCACCGGGAAGATCAGGGATACCGGCCTGAGGCAGATTCGAAATTTTATCGGTGAGTTCACCTCCCGGAAGATCAACACCAGGTATTTTGGGCGAGGTTACTTTATCCAGCGTTAGTCTCTCTGCCACCCTGTTGCGCCAGGTTTCAATTTTTCCTCTGGTCTGGGTGAGTAGCTCCTGCCTCTTGTTTTCGACCTCTTGAACTAGTGCATCCTTTTTCGCCAAAAGACTATCCAACTTTTGAAGATACGGGAATGAAGGCAGATCGAGGTTCCCGAGACTGTCGATTTTGGAAACCAGATCAATCGACTCCGACTGATAGACCATTTCAATCCGCGACTTCAGCGAATCGGACCATACATTCAGCTTGAGCGAATCAATCACATACTGATTTTCACTCAACCGGACGAGGCTGTCCAGCGCTAAGGTCCGAGACCGAGGTTCATGCTGTGCTCGCAAAGAAAAGACGGCCAGGAGCAACAGAACGGTTAAAGAAGCGACAAAGGCTTTCATGACCGGAAGATCGGATCAAGTTTAGGCATTCATTCATAATTTTTTTTCGCCTCTCTTTCGTCTGGTATCTAGCCAACACCTTTAGAAGGTCCATACCAGTAAAGCAACTAAGGCAGAGATATTTTTATTATTTGCTTTGGCGTCGCGCGATCGATTAAATCAGACCTCAGCACTGTATACTACTTATGTTATCGGAAAGATAGACCAATCCAAAATACTTCCTTTTCATGCTCCTGTCCAATAGCCGTCCTTAGCCACTTGTAACAAAGATCATTTAAACATGTAGGAATAAGAATACATTTTCATGATATCATTATTCCAATCCCGAATAGACATTAGTCTGCGCATTCGATCATACTCGTAGCTCACAGCATTGTCGTTGGAATCGGTAATCGAAACGATTCCAATTAACGGTTCATATAAATATGAGGTCACCTGAGCGTTTTCAAACGAAGCACCTGTCCTCAATGGCGCAATAAATTCTGTAAGTCGTGTGTTATACAGAAAGCTAAAGATATTAGCGTCGTAATCGTCCGACATGGCGTCAATGTTTGCAGCGCCCAAAGCCTGCTCGATCACGGCATATTCGACATTGCGTATCTCTGCTACCGGATAGCTCTTGGCGTATCCCCAGATATAGCTTATCTGCGGGCCGAACTCCTTTGAATAACAAAGAAGATTTCCGTGATTGTCGTACTTGTGGAATCGAAGCCTGATTTGTTCGGCCTCTGCCTTTCTCTGGGTGGCTACATATATTGGACGATAGATTTTTGGGTTTGAGGAAACTGTATTGGAGTACTGCGTACGCTGTGTTTCCAGGACCAAGCCATTTTTGATAAATTGTTGTTTTACAACTGGACCAATCACATTATCCGCTATCATTGAGTTGATCGGGACCTCCGACGGAAAGTCAACAGGATAGAAGTTTTTTGTAGTATTAGTCGTTTGATCACTGTTGATGAGAGTTTCCGCCGTCACCATTCTGAAATCGTTATATGTAATGGTTTTTGAGATGGTCACAGGATTGCCTCCGCTAATATCGTATATTGTCTCCATTTCACTGGTGGGAAGGAATGCGTAGGTATAAATTTTATACGCGGTCCCCTCGGCGTAGCGATCATTGGTGCCGATTTCGGGACATAAGGTAAACGATCGCGCTCGTATCGCAGGTACAAAATCTTTATTCTTCCTCAATGCCTGATAACCGATCTCTTTCCTATAGACAAGTGTGTCTGATGCGCTGAACATCTCAATCTTGTAAAGTTTCCCTCGTTCCCTTTCAAGAGTTGTGTAAGGCCCATATGGACTGAAGGCAAGGTTAATTGTTGGCGACGATTCATCCGTGTGGCCATTGTCGAAATTCTTGTAGTAAAAGATAGTATACGCACCATCGGCGGTTCGTTCAACAACCTCACTGTATCCGATGTGACTACCCTGACTGTTATTGGAAGCGGGTAACTGAGATAGTGAATTGAACATGTTTTTCAAGAAAAAACCTCCACCAGAAGCGGGTACCTTGAAGTCTTTGAAGAGATACAGGGAACGCCCGCCCAAGACCCCGCTGGACGACAGGGATCCCAAAGGCAGACTGTTTCGATAACCACTCACGTAAAAGTATTCTTTCTCCTGGTTAGGAATGTTGTCAACAACATTTACATTGGTAACCTTCTTCACGCGAATCCCTCCCACAGTAATACCGCTCGAGATGGGATCAAGGCTTCGATCATCTTGCGTTGTTTTTCCGGCATAATGGCCGGCGTACTCCAAGATCGTATAGCCCGAAGTTGGATAAACGATTCTCTCAAGCATTCCCTGCATTGCGTAAGCGGGATCCGCATTCCTTGAGTTGTAATAAACTGACGGATCGGTTTCTAATTGGCTGATGTCGGGCAGGCGCCCATTGTAAAATCCCCAATGATCCACTCTTCCAGAGAAATATGGCACATCATCAATGGGCTTATATTTGAATTCATAAGGTGGCAACTCATCTCCTATCCCATTCCCCTCAACGATGGAGCTAAGACAAAGCCTCAGCGACTCAGCATCATAATGGAAATCAAACGACTTAATCGGGGTGGTGCGGGTCCGGCTCCGAATCTCTATACTTTCGAGCCGGTACCACTGCATCATCGTCAGATAGAAGTATGCATAATCAATACTAAAATAGTTATCTGTGGGCGGGTTATGGTGGATGGGTTGAGCAAGATACCATTGGCGCAATATTGGATATACCTTATTACGATCATTCTTGTTCAATTGATGATTTAACCAGACCACCGAATAGATATCTCGGGTGGCTGGATGACCTCCATTATACGTCTTGCCAAATTTCAATTCGGAACTCAGTGTACGATTGAAGACGATCGACCCAAGTGTACCGGAGATCTCTTTCAAGTATAAAGGCGAAATCAAGCGCCCCGTGTAGTCTTCGCGGAAAGAGCCTTGTGCGGGCCCGCACGGGGGACGCCAGAAACCAGTCGCGCTTCCGCCGGTGCCAAAATTTTGGCTGTGACTCATCATCAACTGATTGATATATTCGGCGCGCTCGTAGGTGAAGGATACTTTTCGACCGGAGGGATGGATGATTTCGCGAAGGTACCATCCGTCTGCCTGCCATAGATCAAGATCTTGTTGAATAAAGTCAATGCTATATTCTATATAATTTGTACTACCACCATATACGTATTGCGTACCATCGATGTCGGTAATGGTAAACCCGGAAAACGTCTTGTAATAACCGAAGCTTTCGATGATGGTTCCTGGCACCGGAGTGAACGGAACCGGGATGAACTGCCCATTGAACGTTACGCGAACTGCGCGATCACAATCGACCTTCCATGTGCCGTCAAGTGCCATGTAAAATTTTCCACTTCCAGTCGGGAAAGAGAAGTTAAATTCATCGGGCTCAGTATCTTTTCGGGTGTGAGAGATTAGTCGGGCGTTGTTCACATCTGTCACCTCGGTAAGATAGGACGTACTATTCCAGCGCGCCGTATCAATATTCACTCGGTTGAAATAAAATCCACTGCGACTACTATATGAATCGAGCGGATTGAGTTTTCCCGCCGTTTCGTTATCAAAAGTATCATAATCATCTGCCTTCCCATTCACCTTTCTGGTAATCGCCCAAGAAGATGCGCCCAAGGACCAATTCATGCCGGCCCAACCGGGATGAACATCTGGGCGAAAGCCCGACGCGTGATAGCTAAGTGTGATCGGAATTTGGAACGGTCCATCATTGAATGTATATAGTGGAACATCAATCTGCGGAAGGCCTGTGAATGTTGATACTGGAATTTCGCCAAAAGTACCCAAGCTTGACAGATTCGGACTTGGAATTGAGATGGGTTCATGATTCATTAGCGACTGCTCGCTCAATTGAGCAATTGCGGGAATGGTCCGTAAAAACAGGAAAGCAATCAATAGTGAATAGATCGGAGTTTTCATAAAAATGGATTACCGGATGAAATAGGGCTTGTGGACATAATACATATAACATTAATAGGTAAGTTCAAAAAGGAGCATCTCGCCGTCGTCTTCCGATCCGTTGTCGCTCCTCTCACCAAACACTCGCACTGAAAGCTCGCTGAGTTCATATCTTGTAAAATTGAATGAAGTCTCTAACGGTAAATGGTAGATTTCTTGATATCGATCCTTTCCGTTGTAACCTCCATAATAGTGAAAGTCAACTGTGGATGGCAGAAAAATGCCTTTGATATAGAAAATAGTATTTTTGTCAATCTGGTATGTTTGAATCGAATCAACAACGTAGGAGCTATCAGACTCAAACTCGGCCTCTCCATTAATCACAATACTATCAAGAAAGTTTTTCTGAAATAGCTCCATTGACTTCGGCGCCGTCTGTGATAATGTATCGAAACGTCCGAGTTTTAATTGAGTTTCGGTGGGACGCCCCCTCTGAACTAATTCTTTGGACGCTTGGTTTCGACCAGTATCAGTAATTGCATCGGGGCCTCCATCGTTCCTGCGATGCTGGCAGGTCAGTAAGGTCAAGGCAACCGCCACGATCATTGTTTTCATCATAAGTTCAATCTTGATTTGACAAATACTTGTCGATCTTTTCTTTGTCAGGATTCTGGAACGAGGAGGGTTTCGTTGTGTAGTTTCCACGCGAAATAATTGTTCCAATCTTTCCGACCTGTGCCGGAAAGTTACTCATAAACGAATCCCATTGAGCAGCTTTTATTAGCTGACATCCTTCCGAAACTCCGCTATATCGATGAGCAAACATCTTCCCGTCTACATCACCGTGACGATTGAATTTTCCTTCTCTCCAAAATGTCCCTGTATAATCATTTTTTCCAGCCTTATGTATATTTGCGCCACTAACATAACTTTTGCCGGTGGCCGGATTTGTCCCAACTGCAGGAAGGTTAACCGATCCGTCTAATGTCCGAATCTGCAATGCCCAGTAACCATTCTTTCCCCCGTGTTTATGTCGGACCGATTCAAATAACCCCGGGGCAACTGTCCCAAATTTCGATGGATCGGAAGGCATGCTTGTTCCTTCAAAGCTCGATTTCTTTCCAACAACCACTTTATTACCGTTCTCGTCCACAACCGTTTCTGACGAATATACAGTGACGGTAGCCGACCCAACGTTATACGATTCAAGTCTTTGCTTTTTGTCAGAAGACTCACCTGATGTCCATGTGCCATTGTCCGCAATCAAGATTGCAGTCTCATACAGGCCCTCTTTAAGATTGCCGTCTTCGTCATAGGATTCTGACTCAGGAATCCATTCGAACCCGGTGTAGTTCCCGTCGGCGTCTATAATAGGTTTCCATGCCTCACCGTCGGGATCAACAAAAATCAAAGGATTATTGATGCAATAACTATACGGAGAAGCTCCCTGGAATTCGTCCGTCCGTTTGTCAATAGCTTTCCATCTTCCAAGTTCTGGAAGGTACATTCTCGCCCCATAATCAAGCCATCCCAAATCAAGTTCATCCTGCTTCTCCTTTCCATTGTATTGGTACACGTTCGGTATTGAGTTCTCCCTTTGATATGAGTTAAACGTGAGTCCGAACGGATAGTAATCGGTACCCTGAATGACTGGTGACTTAGAATGTATCACCTCATAATCATCGAACCCAATTTGCAGTTCTTTGTCTCCTTCATTGCTTAAAAATACATAGACGTACCCTGCCTGGCGAATGATAGATTCTGCTGACATTAGCTGATGTGTCGTCGAGTTGCTACTCAACTGGTCAAAGGCAAGATCCATTAACTCAAAGTCCTTATTGAAGACTAAGATATTAATAAACCCTTTAGGCAGGGTATCTCGATCTGGACGATTTCCGCCTGCGATCCACGAACCGAAACTATTAACCGCGTCGTAAGCCGAACTATTTTCCCCTGGTCCGGGAGATGAAAGATTAAACGCTGTCAGTATGGCCGAAGCAAAATTTGCAAGATTTCCATTGACTCCCGGTTGGCCTGAAGTTTTCGCATAGACTCTAGCCCGAATCGTATCGCCGGGAACAACAGCAAATGTTTTCGCTAGACCTACCTGCCCCGCATATCCGCCGTTCAAGATATGGACGCGCTCACCTTCTGGAGTATGATTGAGCGACAAGTTCACAAAACTGTTATAGTTTCCGAACGCGTTCTCCTCATACTGACGTGTGTCGTCCTCTAATGTCGCTTTCAACGTATCGGATTCGGGCTTTGTCGTGAATGTAATTCTGGTATTGCCGAGATGATCACGAAGGACATAGTCGTAAACAGCCTCATTTTCGGTAGTTATCCTACCCTCCTCATGATGAATAAACTTCAGCGAATCATTTTCATAAACGAATTCACCAGCATAGTCGGTCCGTTTTTTCCTTTGGCTATTTTTGCTAAGTTCCTGGGCCAATTTCCTTCCGCCTGCATCATAAATATAATGGAGCTGGCTGTCTCCCGCTTTATTCACCGTCTCCGGCAGATTTAAATAGTTGTACGTGATGACAGCAACGCCTTTTACCGACGCGCTTTTAACCTTTCCAACAAAAGTGGTTGCCGCAATAATTCGAAACTGGTTATGGCTCGTACCTGCGGTCATTGCAATTGCAAAAGTACCGGTTGATGCCAGCGTACTGGTCGCGCCTCCTAAGTTGATTGTTAGAGACCCGGCAGTGCGTTCTAACTCAATAACGACAACGTATGGTCTGCTTGAGATAATTCCGCTTTGCGCTATTGTAGTCGTTGCCGTTCCTGCGGCGATTTGGACCTCGTCGTTTATAAAAGTCAATCGCCCGGTCGCTCCTGTAGCAGCCCAGTTCGCGCCGCCGCCTGAAAAGTCACCGTTTTGAAGGCATTCAGTCCCACCCTTATTCCGGTCCCAAACAAGATTACCATTGCCATCATACACGTAATCTGTGGCAGTGGTCGCAACTTCGGTAAACCCATCGGTTCGATCGCCAGCATCGTTTACCGCGAGAAGTTTATTACTCGCCGTAGTCCCCGTGCCATAATTGTACGTTAGTTCATCCATATTTATCCCACCATTTCCTTTGCGGTTTAGTCTCCTTATGTTTCCATTTAGATCATATTCAGGAATTTCTTCCGAATAAGAAGAAGAAGTTTGCCATAATGAGATCTTTTGGAAGTGGGTAGCCATCTTCAATCGGTTCATTGGATCATAGCTATATGAATAGGCGCGCTGAGACGATTCTCCAAGGTCCGCTATACCAAGACCAAGGTCCGTACTCCATTCGATCGCCGAAATATTACCATTAAAATACGGCGTGTTTCCTATTCCAGCAGCCTGATCGTTGTAATGTAGAGTCATGCCGAAATAGTCATATGGGTCATTAGCGCCGTCCGGGGATAAGTCGGCATTATTAATCCGGGTAACCCAGCCTCGGATATTATAGCGGTAGTCCACATGCTGCTTGAATACTATTTGTTCCTCGGGAATTTCGCCACCGTCCGTCGAGTGCAACTTCTTCGTGACAAGCTGACCCAACTCGTTGTAACTATTGTTCGCCAAAAGCACTTTTGGCCTATCGTTCAACTGATGATACGTTTTTAGCAATCTTCCAGCGTGATCATAGTCAAATGTTCTGGTAATTTGCTCGAGCCGTGGGGTACCAAAGGAAGATCGAAACCCTGCAATCTGCCCTGCGGTTGTATTGATCGAAAGATCTATGAGCAGAGCATTAGTTATTGAAACTCGCTCAAGAATGAGCTTACCATTCTGATAGTATTTTATTTTACCGTTCCTGCGTTCCAGACGGAATATGTCGCCCGCTTTATATGTGAACCCGGATCCGAGGTAATTCGTTGATCCTCCTGCCTCACGGACCTGAAGAGTTCCGTTGTTCACGAGGTACAGAGCGTACCTAATTGAAGTCCAGTTAGCATTTGTGTTGCTAGGTGAAAATCCGACCATGATAGACGCATTGGTAGCCGGAGCTGCAAATTCGAACCATCCATCTTCATTTGCCGGAAGAAGTTCGACCGACGCTGCACCGGAAGAACCCCATCCGCTGGAGGATGCCGTTCTAATCATTTTGTCGGCGAGCCATGTTGCTCCAACAAGATCCTTCCAATGCAGTTCGTTGTTTTTGTGGTTGGTACTCGTGCCCAAAACTCTACCTACAAAGTCGTAGACGTTAGTAATCACGTCGATGCCATTCTTATGATTATCCGACGCTGCCTGAATAAGCCTCCCACGCTCGTCATAGTAATTCACAGAATTAAGCCAGGTATAACCCGCCACTCCACCATTCAAGATTTTGATCTTACTTCCCGTGACCTTGCCTGCCAATCGCCGAAAGTATGTATTGACCTGACCGTCGAGTTCGTCAGACCGAAAGGAGTATACCGAACTGTCGGGAAGAGTGGACTTGAATTTATAATTGTCATAATAGGTGACAGACAAATAATTTCCATGCACCAATTCGCGTGGGTAAGATTTGTTGTCATACCCATGAACTCCATCGAAGGCACCCGAAAAAGTCTCATACCAAGCACCACCATTCGACTGAAGCGCATCGTAAAATTGGTTGATCCTTCTCTGCATCTTCTCTTGGGTCAAAGAGGAATCGGCAACATGAATACCCGTAAGCACCGGTCGATCCAGAGCATCATACTTCGTGAACAACCATCTTTTTTGAGGGCGTTGATTGCCGTCCTGGGTCATGACAAGCCGGTCCCTTTTATCGTAAGCGAGGTATACCTGGTCAGCCCCGGGAACCTGTTTATAGATCATGCGTCGTCTCGAATCGTAGCTATACCGAAAGGCCCACCGTTTTAGAAAGTCATCCTTTTGAGCATCGCTTTTTCCAAAGAATTCCGAAGGAGGTGTTGTTTGAGTAATTTGTTTTGTAGCCTCGGGTGGCAAAACGCACACAAGGTTTCCAAAATCGTCATAGATGTAATAAGTGCTGGCGTAGTTCGTGTCCTTGTTGCTGTCTAAAGTCGAAGGATCCCCAGTGACGGTTTGAACTCGCTTAAGAACAGTTACTCCCTTCTTATCTACATATTCAATTACCTGGTTATTATGTTCGTCCCGCACCTTGTTCATATAAAGTTCATTGGGCGAATAGTATGAAGGCGATGAAGTCCCAGAACTTATGAGACCCATTGGCAATGCGGAGGTGGGCTCAATGTATGTCCATAATAAGACTTCGTTCGGTTGATTAGTCTCATATGCATTTTTAATTGTTCGATCCTGTGAACTATAGTCATTATTCGCATCCGGTTGCCATGCTCCGCCAGAGGCGCCTTGTTTCACAACTCGCTTCAATGGGCTTTTTTCGAAAACTGTCTCCGCGAATGGATAATCGTCGGTTGCCAAATTACCGCCATCCTGGTAAAAGCGGAACTGGGAACTTACAAGCGGATCAGAATAATTCGTGTGGTCTTTGTAAAGAAAACCAGTCTTGTACCGTAAGCGTCCGGTGAACTGCATCTTTCGCTATCTTTTCCAGCACCATAGCTTTGTTCAAAAATTAAGATAGCTATGGCGGCAGACATAACAAAACAGCAGTTGATGTTTTCATTGATCGAGATTTG
>JAEYWY010000005.1 GCA_023428695.1 Bacteroidota bacterium | reverse complement strand
CTACGGCGGTGGTTGCCGCGCGTTACAAGATCGTTGAAGGTGCCGTAAGCATGGTGCACATGGCTCTCGACCAGTTGTCGCATCACAATATTGTCGACCTGGATGAAGAAAGAAAGGCCGCGATGGTGAGTAACCTGATGGTGGTGCTGTGTTCCGATAAGGATGTCAGTCCGGTAGTAAATGCAGGCACATTGCATAACTAGTTATGAAGACCGGGTTCTATGAAGTACAGCGATTCAGGCAGTGGTGGTTGTGGGTCATAATCGGACTCACAACTGCCGGCATGATCGTCGGTATTGGGATCGCGTTTTACAACCAGATCATACTGGGCGTTCCCTATGGCGACAGACCAATGTCGGATGAATACCTTGTCCTGACCACAATCGGTTCTGTAGCGATCATGATAGGTGTTGCCGTGGTGATGTACGTAGCAAAGCTTGAAACCAAAGTAGACAGATATGGTATCACATATCGTTTCACGCCGTTCATTAACAGCTGGAGATATATCGAAAAAGAGCGGATCACGGAGTGGACAGTAACAACCTACATACCTCCGGGATATGGAATCCGGCTCGGGTTTCGCTTTACGACATTCAATACGTCGGGCAATGTGGGACTGGAGCTCCGGCTTTCCGGAAAAAAACGGAGGCTGCGTTTTGGTACGCAGCGCCCCGACGAACTAAGAGCTGCCATGGAGAATATGTTCAATCGAGAACGCGATTAGATGCCACAGAAAAAACCATTCGTTCTGCGACTTGACCCCGAAATCATGAAAGCGGTTGAAAAATGGGCCGCAGACGAATTCCGAAGCACGAACGGCCAGATTGAGTGGCTGATTCACAAGGCGCTAAAAGACTCCGGGCGCTTGAAAAGTAAAGGAAAATCGGAGTAATTTGCCAACCCTTTAAACGATACCGGAAAATGAGAACATTTGGGATAATACACATTTTGCTCTTTCTGATCCTGTTGCTTGCCTACCAGTGTGTTCAGGCGCAGGATTATGTTGTCACCTCTACCGGCGATACACTGCGCGGAAAGATCCGGTTGCTGAATTACGGCCCTGAGAAAAAAGTGCAGCTTACTCCCGAAGGCAAGAAAAAAGAAACGTACTCGATGATGCAGGTGCGCTCAGTCCATAGCGATGGTGACATCTATGAGCCACAACGCGGTCCTGCCGGCTATGCGTTCATGAGAGTAATCACACCAGGATTTCTTTCGCTATATGCTTTTCAGCGGGAGAATCAATCCTCTTACGATGGCCTTTTGCTCGCCAAAAAAGATGGTACTTCCATTGAAGTCCCGAACCTCGGTTTCAAAAAGGTAATGGCCCGGTTTCTTGCCGACTGTGAATCAGTGCAAACCAGGATTGAAAACGGTACGTTTGGACGAAACGACCTGAACGAAATTATCACCGCGTACAATGATTGCCTTGAACGAAAGTCGGATGCACCGGTGGCACCCGCAGTTCCGGCGGTTGTAGAAACACCAAAGACAGAGCCGACTAAACCTGCACCTCCGGCACTGGCATCGCTTGAAGAAAAGCTGAAAGCCCTTCCCGACTTCAGCGGAAAAGACGACGCTCTTGACATGCTCACCGAAATCAGGAAGAAAGTCGCGCGTTCAGAAAAAGTTCCCAACTTCCTTATCGAAGGATTGAAAGACGCGCTAAAAGATACGTCGCTCAAAGATGAGGCGGCAACTGCGCTGGAAGAATTGCGTTAACATACCGTGCCGCGTGATCCACGCGGGGCGTGAAGTAAATCGTCAAGCTGCCACGGCAGAGTGTTATCGTATCGCAACACACCGTTTGCAACACGGAGCGGCGACTCGAAATTGTTCTCATATATCATTCCCGTACCCAATCCCTGCGGCATGGTCACATCAAAACTCGCCGCGAACTGACTCACCGCATTTAGTCCCACGCCCGACTCGAGCGCCGACGTAATCCACCACCCTATGCCAAGCGATTCAGCAATGGAAATCCATTCTCTGCTTCCGGACAAACCACCATGCAGCGTTGGTTTGAGAATGATGTACTGGGGCTTCAAACGTTCCAGTAGCTCAATCCTTTGTTCGCGTGCGTCAACACCAATGAGTTCCTCATCCAACGCAATGGGTATTGGCGAATGAGCGCACAATTCCGGCATGGCCGATTCCCGGGGCTTGACAGGTTGCTCAATGGAGTGAATGTTGTACTGCGCGAGCCGGGTTAATTTTGACATTGCATTTTCGGCAGTAAAAGCGCCGTTTGCGTCAAGTCTGATGGAGATACGCTCTGCGAATTCGGAACGCATCCACCCGAGTAATGCACATTCCCGGTCAAAGTCGAGCGCACCGACTTTTAGTTTGATACAGGTGAAGCCTTGGGCTACTTTATCGCGCACCTGCCGTTCCATAAAATCGGCGTCACCCATCCACACCAGACCGTTAATCGGAATTGGTGCACCGGAGAGGAAACTATTCTCATAAAGCACGCGCTTTCCGCCATTCATGAAATCAAGGAAAGCGGTTTCGACTGCGAAGCGGACTGCGGGGGCATTACCGGGAACTAGTGCCAGAACATCTTCGTATGATGGTGACGGCACGCGATTGATACGCTCGACCAGGTTGTTCAGCAAATCCGGTATCTCGTCCACCTTTTCAGGACTGAGACCCGGCAACGGTCCGCATTCGCCAATTCCAACGACGTGGGGATGGTTTCCATCCCAGAGGCGTATAAACCAGGAGGTCTTGTCCGGCATCGGGCCGCGGGAAGTCCTGGCGTTAAAGCGGAAACGAAAAGTCCGGCTTACGAAGTCGGCATGCATACGTATTTGTAATCTTCCGGCTCCAAATTGCACATAATTGTTTCGAAATAATAGTTTTGCGGGCACGACTTCATGAACGACTTTCTCGACATCAACGCATACACCTACACACTTCCACCGGAACGCATTGCGGCGTTTCCGCTTGAAAAACGCGACGACTCGAAGCTGCTGGTCTACAATCACGGCAAGATCGAACACCGGATCTTCCGCGACATCAGTGTGTTACTCCCCGACGACGCCATCCTGTATTTCAACAACACCCGCGTCATTCAGGCACGACTCATATTCAGAAAAGAAAGCGGTGCCTCGATAGAGGTATTCCTCCTTCATCCGGTGCGACCTTCAACGTTGCTGGTGGGAGCCATGCAGACTACAAAAAGCTGTACGTGGATATGCACCATTGGCAACCTGAAACGATGGAGCGTGGGCGCCAAACTCACCGACGCCAACGGCACGGGTACACTCACTGCGGAATTACTGGATCGCGAAAACGGCATTGTTACATTTTCCTGGGACACAGGCGAAAGCTTCGCAGAAATAATTGAACGAACAGGACAAACGCCACTGCCCCCCTATTTGAAACGCAATGCAGTTGATCTTGATCGCGAACGGTACCAAACCGTCTATTCGCGTCACGAAGGCGCCGTCGCCGCTCCAACAGCCGGGCTGCACTTCACGGAGGAAGTACTTGAATCATTACGACAGCAAAACGTACAACTGCGTTATCTCACACTTCATGTAAGCGCGGGGACTTTTCAACCTGTCAAGGAACAAAACGTCTTGCTGCATAAAATGCATAGCGAACAAATTGTCGTCGGGCGCGAAATCATTGACCATCTCCTGCATGACAACGGCACCGTTATCCCTGTGGGAACAACATCCATGCGAACGCTGGAGAGCCTGTACTGGTTTGGTGTGCGTCTGATTGTAAATCCCGAAAGCACATTCGAAATCGGTCAGGAAGATCCGTATACCCTGCCACAAAATATTACCACAACGGAGGCGCTGTCAGCAGTACTCCAACATTTCGGTGACGAAGATGATCCGCTTGTCGGTGAAACTTCCATCTTTATTCGTCCCGGCTACAAATTCCGTATCTGCAAAGGCCTGATCACGAACTTCCATCAACCGTCATCGACATTGATTCTTCTTGTTGCAGCGTTTGTTGGCGAGGATTGGAAACGTATTTATCAGGAAGCGCTTGATAATGGGTATCGATTTCTTAGCTATGGGGATAGTTCGTTGCTGAAAGTTGAAAGGTGAAAGGTGAAGTTGAAAGCTAAAAGTTTGAAAGAAGTTTCGGGTTTCAAGTTTCAGGTTTCAGGTGCCGCTGATTATTGGTGTAATTACTGTGGCTTCGCATCCTGTTAATCCACCTATCCCTCTAATCCATCGTGTCAATCCTTTAATCCCTTAATCACGGTCAGGTTTCCCGCCGTCGCGAAACGCTTTGGCGGGCAGGCAGGTTTCAGGAAAACGCATCTCTTCAACTTTTATCCAGGAATAAACAGCCAGTCGCAAGAGGCCAGCTGCCAGAAGCCACATTTGCGCCATTGCGGTGAAAAGGGCTGCTCTTCGTCAAGAATCGTGAGCATTCAAGTCCGGAACAAAACAAACTTGTAGCTCGCCGCTCGCAGCTTGCAGCTATTGATCAGACTTCGATCTGAGGAGGATCACGTTACTGTTTATGTTCGATCGCGTTGAGGTCGACGATGCGAACTTCAACGCGGCGTTCTTCTTCCTTGTTCGAGGCAGCGCCTTTGGCTACACCATAACCCCGCGCAACGATACGACGCCGTACGACACCTTTGTGATTGAAGTAGTCGAGGACCGCGATCGCGCGTTTGTTGGACAAGTCACGGTTAAGATCTTCAGAACCTTCGGCAGATGCGAATCCCGAAATCTCAACACCGAGGTCAGGGTTCTTCATCAACTCCTTGTGAATCTGTTCAAGCTGTGATGAATAGTTTGGTTTCAGGTCGCTCTTACCGGCATCAAAGTAAATCTTGAGAATGTCCGAGAGCAGCTTCTGGTCTACGACCGTTTTCTTTTTTGCCTGGTCCTTCTGCTTCTGTGCCTCTTCATGTACCGTGAACGTAGGCAGTGAGAAGATCACCTTGCCGTCGACTTTCTTTTGCTCAAACTTGCTTTCGTCGCTTTCGTCGTAGTAGTAAACACGGGTTGCCGTTTCAATTTTATTATTCTCCTCCTCATTGAAGTTGACGTCCTCAATCGGATCTTTCATTTGAACAAGTTCCACCAGGTAACTAATACCATCCTTATCCTGCGCCGACATCAGGTCGATCATCATATCATACACATCCACGTTTCCGGATTGAACCAGTTTTGCTTCGTGCGTCTTTCTTAGGTTCGTCTTCACATCCTGGTCTGTATCATAGAATGCGTTCTTCACCTGGATCTCCTGCCCTACCACAACATCAAACTGCTTGATCGTCTTAAGATTGATCTGCTGATACAGTTCGTAGAAATATGACTGATTCGGAATGTTAATATTCAGCGTGTACGGCAGGAACCCTTCGGACTCGATAATCATGTCGTAATTTTTGGCCGGAGGCAGGATAACGAGGTAGTTACCCGTCACCGGATCGGGATCGTAGACGAAATCGAGTTTTTTGTCCGTCTCGTTGTCGACAAGGTAAATCTTCGTGGGCATAGGTTTGCCGGTTTCGGCATTAAGAATCTTGCCCTTGATCATCGTCAGCGGAATATTACCCGATTCCGCCGGCATGTCCAGGTAGTAGATATCCTGTCCGCCCATGCCACCTTTCCGGTCTGACGAAAAATATCCGCGTGTTCCGTCCGCGATCAACGTAAAGTAGTTATCGTTCGCGGTCGTGTTTACCGGATAACCCATATTCTCTGGCGTCGACCATTTGTTACCGACCAATTTGGTCATGAAAATATCGCGTCCACCCATAGAGTTGTGGCCATCGGAGGTAAAGAACAATGTTTTTTGATCCGGATGGATGAACGGAGCATCTTCATTGTCTTTGGAGTTCACTTCGGGACCGAGGTTCACCGGCGCGCTCCATGTTCCGTTGGGTTGGAGTTCCGTTTTGTATATATCGAGTCCGCCGAAACCGTTGATGCGATCACTGGCAAAATAGATCACCTTCCCATCCGGCGTAATCGAAGCCGTTGATTCGAGATACTTCGGCGTATTGATATTCGGAGTGAGCAACGAAGGCTTTGACCAATCCGTACCGGCTTTTGTAATCTGATACAGTCCGCCGGGGTCTTGTGCACCGCCCATGAAGATGATCATCTTTTGACCATCGGCAGAAATTCCCGCTGTTCCAACGTTATAGTCATGCGCAATCGGAACAACTTTGGGTTCACTCCAGGAACCGGCGTTGTTATAGGAAATATATACTTCTTCAATAAACTTGTCTCCCGTCCGGGTTTTGCCCGTGTTGGGGCGCAATGCAGTGAATGCCATTACACTCTCATCCGCAGAAACCACGGGGTTGTATTCTGTGTATGACGAATTGATAATCGAATTAAAATGATGCACCTTGAAATCCCGCGGTACTGACATGAATGCCATCGCGTTGTAGCAGTTCTTGAGTGCGGCATCTGCTTCGGCGATAGCCCTTTTGTCTGCCTTTGCGAGTTCGCGGTATCTTGTAAATGTTTCTACAGCGCGCTGCAGGTTTTCATCGCGGGCGTAGAGCATACCCAGGTCGTAGTGCACAGAATTGGGCAGGCCTTCACCTTTGGATACGGCGTACTCGTAATATGGGATCGCTTTCAGCTGATCATTTGAGTTAGGCGATTTGTGGTAGCACACGCCGATTTTATAGTGAAGCATCGGATCCTTGTCACCGGCTTCGACGGCCTCAAGGAATTTCGGAAGCGCAGAATCGTATGCGCGTATACCAAAAAAGCGCTCACCCTCGGATCGGGCTTTGTTGTTTTGGGCGCTGATTTCGACGATTGAAAAAGTCATCAGGACAATCGTCAGAAGGGCAATCTTTCTTTCCATGAGAAAAAAATTTAAATCCCAATACTACGAACATTATCAACGAATAATGGTGCGAAGTTGACCGCGACCTTACAATGTAAGTCAGGCACCTTAAGGCCTGACCTTCGCATTTATTCCTTAATGTAGTAAAATAACGGACTCCAAATGTTCCCGAATCGCCCAAAAAAACTACGTCTAATAGGAATTTACTTGTATTATAGCGACTTTTAACGTCTACGGGTATCCCTCATGAAAGAGAAACTGCTTTCCCTGCTGCACGTGAAGTCAGGTGAAGGAGGTCGTGTCCTTCTTCTCCTCATCATGAGCTTCTTCATGGGAGTATTTGTTGCAACCTTTACCGTTGCATCGCAATCGCTCTTCCTCGAAAACTTCACGGACCCTACTGATCTTCCTGCTGCACTTTTCTTTTCGGGTGTGTTTGCCTTAGTCGCGACGCTGATTTACAATTTCCTGCAGAACAGAATTCCGTTTCCGGTTCTTGCCGGGCTCTGTATTTCAGTCATAACTATACTGACTGCGTTTATTGAGTTCGGGCAGCGCTTTTTCGACGACCTGAACGACATCTACTTCTTCGGATTTGTTTCGATCGTACCGTTCACATACCTTACATTCCTTACATTCTGGGGCGCATTTGGGCGCCTTTTCAATTTGCGGCAATCAAAACGTCTGTTGAACTCGGTTGACCAGGGTGCGATGATCGCCGCGTTTTTCGCATACCTGTTGATCCCCCAGTTCCTTGATCTGCACTGGGCCACAACGGAGAGCCTGTACACGGTAAGCCTGGTAAGCATGGCAGCGTTCCTGTGCCTGTTCATATATCTTTCATTAATGTATCTGAACCGGGCACGATCATTCGCGGAAGAAAAAGCACTGTATCGGAAGGTTAACTTCCCCGACTTCTTCAGAAACCGGTATCTGCTTTTCCTTTCGTTATTCGTCATCGTTTCGATCGTTGCGACCAACTTCGTTGAGTATTCGTTCCTTAGCGTGACGACCTCTTACAACGAAGGCCGGGGTGAAGACGCGCTGGCAACCTTCCTCGCGTATTTTGAAATGACGATCGTGATATTTTCGTTCCTCTTTGATACGCTGGCACAGGACCGGATCATCAAGGAATACGGAATGCGCGTATCATTGCTGATAAGCCCGCTGCTGATCGGATTTTTTACGATCTGTGCCTTCGGCCTTGGCGCCGCGTTCGGATTCACGCCGGGGAACAATTTTTTCCTTTTGTTCTTTATCATTATCGCGATCAGCAAACTGTTCCTGTCGACGTTGCGCGAAACGCTGACAGAAACAACGTTCCGCCTATACCTGCTACCAGTAGAAGCCAAATTCAGGATCGACGTCCAGACCAAAGTTACGGGTACGGTCACCGCGGTAGCCACACTGGTCGGCGGGGGAATCATTTACCTGATCACAAGTACCGATATCTTTAACCTGCTTTCGGTGACTGGATTTACGATCCCGTTGTTGGTAGTATGGTTTTATGTTACAAACAGACTTCACAACAGTTATAAGGACACTCTCCAGGACACACTTCAAAACAACAAGGACACCGTTGCACAGACGCGTTCTGTCGATTATTCAGTCGGATCCCTGCTGGAGAAGGAAACACACAGCTCCATTGAAGAAAAAGTGATTTATTCACTTAAGCTCATGGAGAAACTGGAACCGGCATTGTTCGAAAACGCCGTCATTCGGCTGAGTTCCAGTGAGTCGAAGAAGATCCGGATGTTCGTGACGGAAAAGCTGAAAGAACTGGGAATGAATGACGCGTCACGAACCGAGATCCGAAGTCTTGCCGAATCCGCCGCCGACGACACACGCGACAGTGACCTGTTGTCGATTTCGCCGGAGCGCCTGACCGTATTAAGCAAGTCCGGGCGCCAGGCTGACCGCGTGCTTGCCGCAAAACTGCTACGCAAACTCATCAGTCCGAAAACAATATTCATCCTGATTGAACTCCTTCGCGATGTTGATCCGAAGGTACGATTTGAAGCACTGTACACAGCCCGGAAGGTTAACCGTCCGGAGACGTGGCCGATACTGATCGAACTGCTTGGTTCTGCGACATACAGCCACCTCGCTGCAACCGCACTTTACGAAGTTGGAGAGCGAATTCTGACTCCGCTTGAAACCGCCTTCCATAAATCGGGTCAATCCGACATCGTTATGTTGCGTATCGTCCAGGTGATGGGCAGGATTGGTTCGCGCTACGCCAATCAACTGCTCTGGAAAAAAGCTGACTATCCCGACAAACGCATCGTCAAGCAGATTTTGCACAGCCTTCGCTTCATCAACTACAAGGCTGAGGGCCGGGAAGTCAGGGACGTCTTCAACCTGCTGGAAGCCGAAATCGGGAAAGCGATCTGGAACCTTGCGGCTATCCATGAACTGCCCAACACACAGGAGCTGTTCTTTTTGCGTGAGGCACTGCAGGAGGAAGTTCAGGATAATTATGACCAGATATTCATGTTGCTTTCGCTGATCTACGACGCCAAGAACATCGAACTCGTGCGCAGCAATCTCGAGTCCAACGACCCGGATAGTGTAGCGTTTGCAATGGAGTTGCTGGATCTGTTCCTGGACAATGAACTAAAATTGAGGTTAATTCCTTTGCTGGATGAATCACCCACATTGCAGAAACTCCGCGAGCTTCAGCATTTTTATCCACGGGATGAATACACGCCTATTCAGGTAGTCAATTACATCCTGAATCGCGACTACAACTTCAACAACCGCTGGACGAAAGTGTGCGCCATTCACGCCACCGCGTTCATGCACGACTTTCGCGTAAGCCGGGGACTTGTCGCACACATGTTTAACCGCGACAAGCTTCTGCAGGAAACCGCAGCCTGGGTAATTTATAACAAGGACCGGGAACTTTACGCAAAGATTTCGGAACGACTCCCTGCGCGCGACAAACGCTTCCTGGACTCTTCCATTGAAAATAACCAACTGCTCGACGGGCTGAATGACGGATTCTTCCTGTTCATCGAAATGGTGATGTTCATCAAACAGTCCGCCGTATTCCATAACATCAACGGATTACTCATAAGCGATCTTGCGGATAAGATCACCCCACTTGATGTTCCTTTTGGTGAACAATTGCGGTTCAATCCTGACGATCCGAATTCGCCGCTGTTTATCGTGGCACATGGCGAGATCCGCCTGTATTCCGGATCACAGATCATAACAGCAATGAAACGGGGCGATGTGTACGGTGAAATATTTTCGAACAATCCGGTTGAACGCGTGAGTATGATGGAGGCGACGGAACGTTCCGTTGTCTTTAAAATTAACCTGATGGATTTTTATTTTGTGATGGCGAACCACCACGAACTCGTCCAGGGCCTTATCCGAAATATAACGGAGATGGACCGGCGCGTCGAGGTAGTAAAGCCGGAGTAATATTAAGAGATAGTGAATAAGCCGGCGGATAGCCGCAGGTACATAAAACAATTTTTTAGACATGAACTTTGACATTGACGTCCTGATCATTTATGCAGACAATGACGACGCTCCTTCGGGCAATGGCCCGGGCTGGGTATCGCAGTTCAAGCGCTTTCTCGAGCTGATGTTGAGCCAGGTTCTTGGCAGCAAACCCAACATCATGCTGAAGGGTGAGCACAACAATATCGTATCTCCTGAACTGGACAATGCGGCTCTCCTTATTCCGGTGCTGTCAAAGAATTTCATTGAATCCGGTTCGTGTCTCGATCACCTTGAAACTTTCCATAAGGTCATGTCGGCCAATCCACATTCGGCTGTTCGACTCTTCAAGGTTTTCAAAAGTCCGCTTGCGGTAATGGAACAACCTCCACGCCTGCGGGAGTTGCTCGGATACGAAATGTACCAGGTTGATCCCGAATCCGGTGACGTGCGCGAATACACGGACTATTTCAGTACCGAAGCGGAACGCCAGTACTGGATGAAGATGGTGGACCTCACCTACGACATCTACGACGCACTGATGCTTCTCAAACAGCAGTCGCGGCAGGAATCCGTTCCCTACAAGCGCAAAACGATTTACCTCGCTGAAACCGGGCACGACCTTTCAGTACAACGCAATATTATCAAGCGCGAACTGCAACGTCACGGCTACCAGGTGCTGCCTAACCAGACTTTGCCCGGTACAATCAGCGAACTCGAACGCGTCGTGCGGCGCGACCTCGAACAATCCAATCTTTCCATTCACCTTATCGGAAGCGCGTATGGCGAAATTCCCGAAGGTTCGGATCGTTCCGTCGTGGATCACCAAAACAAGTTAGCCTCGGAGCGCAGTGTACGTGCAAGGCAACAGAACGATGAGTTTACACGCCTGATCTGGTTGCCGTCAAATCTTGCGAGCGCCAGTGAACGCCAGAAAGCATTTATCGAAAGTATCAAACGCGATGTTGAGGCGCAGGAGGGCGTTGAAATCCTTCAGACCAGCCTTGAAGATTTCAAAAACATTATGCGGGAGGAATTACTTGAAGCCGTTGAAAAGAAACAGATATCGGAAGGTTCGGGCAAATCAGTGTATCTGATCCATGATAAAGTCGATCATTCCGACGTGAAGCCTTTTATACAGTTTCTCCGCGATTCAGGATTCGACGTACTTATTCCCGAATTCGACGGCGAGTTGCTCGACCTTCGGCAAAAACACATCGAAAACCTGCGTCGTCTTGACGGCGCCATCATATACAAGGGCAAGGTGAATGAACAATGGGTTCGGATGAAAGCTCTTGACTTACTGAAAGCCCCCGGTTTTGGAAGGAAGAAACCTATCGTCGCGAAGGCGATAATTGCACAGCCGGGGTCGGGCGTTAATACGGAAGCCTTCCGCGCGCAGAATCTGCGTGTAATTGAAGCTGATCCGCAACGCTCACTTGAATCACTGAAGTCATTTATACAGGAATTTAATACGTAATCAATGAGCACGGTTGCCGACCGCAATGTTCTGACCATTAATCCCTTTCCGGGGTTACGGCCTTTCCAGATCGAGGAGAGTCACCTCTTCTTCGGGCGTGAAGGCCAGAGTGATGAGGTACTGCTCAAACTTTCGAAAAACCGGTTCGTCGGGATCATTGGTCCTTCAGGTAGTGGTAAGTCTTCATTCATTTACTGCGGCGTAATGCCGATCCTATATGGCGGGTTCCTCACTGACACAAGTCCTGATTGGGAGGTTGTTGTGACCCGTCCCGGCAACGCACCCATCGATAACCTGGCCGAGGCACTTCTCAAGAATCAGCCCGACTTCATCGCATCCGATCCCGAGGAAAGGAAGATCAAGCGAACAATATATTCGACGCTGCTCAAGAGCAGTTCACTCGGTCTTGTAGAGGCAATCGAACAAACCAGAAAGTCGGCCGACAAAAACTATCTCATTCTCGTCGACCAGTTTGAAGAACTTTTCCGTTTCAAGGACAGCCAGGATTTGAACGCCGTCAATGAAACGCTTGCATTCGTAAACCTGTTGATCGAAGCCGTTGACTATCCGGATGTACCGGTTTACGTGGCTATTACAATGCGGTCCGACTTTATCGGCGACTGTGCACAGTTTCCGGAGTTGACGCGTAAGATCAACGACAGTCACTATCTGATTCCGCAGCTCACGCGCGAGCAGAAACGCACCGCCATTGAAGGGCCTGTTGCAGTTGGCGGTGGCTCCATTGCTCCGCGGCTGGTACAACAATTACTGAATGACCTCGGCGATAATCCCGATCAGCTTCCGATCCTGCAGCATGCGCTTATGCGTACGTGGACGTACTGGACGCAGTTCCGGGAAAGCGAAGACGAATCGCTGGACCTCAAACACTACGAGGCTATCGGAACGATGTCGGAGGCGCTTTCGATGCACGCCAACGAAGCGTACGATGAACTTACCGAAGAGCAGAAGCACGTCTGTGAAATTCTGTTCAAGGCAATCACCGAAAAACGCGGTGAGAACTTTGGTATCCGCAGGCCTACACGCCTGAATGAAATTGCAGCCATTGCCGACGTCCCCGAAAGTGAAGTAATCTCTGTTGTTGAAAAATTCCGCGCACCCGGAAGATCACTACTTACGCCGTCTTACGGGAACGCGTTGACGTCGCGTTCGATGGTAGACATCTCGCACGAAAGTCTGATGCGTATCTGGGTACGTCTTAAGAATTGGGTGGATGATGAAGCGGAAGCGGTGCAGATGTACATGCGTCTCTCAGAAGCGGCATCGATGTATCAGGTTGGCAAGGCCGGACTCTGGCGGCCGCCGGATCTCCAGCTTGCGTTAAACTGGCAAAGCAAGCACAAGCCTACGCTCGTATGGGGGCAGCGTTACAACCCGGCCTTTGAGCGCACGATGATCTTCCTCGAGTATTCGAAGAAGGAATGGGAAACAGAACAACGTGCCAAGGAACGCGAGCAAAAGCAAAAACTGCGGAGAGTTCGGATTTTTGCGCTTGTTCTCGGACTTGCGACAATCATATCCATCGGCTTCCTCGTGTTTGCGTTGCTTCAAACGCAGATCGCGAAGGAAAATGCTGCGGAGGCTGAGCGGCAAAAAACCGAAGCACAGATTCAGACTCAGCTCGCGGAAAAGGCGCGTGATGAAGCAAACATCGCCCGCGACGAAGCCCTCGCTGCCAAGGAAGCCGAAGCACAGCAAAGAGCAGAGGCCGAAGCCGCAAGGCAGGAGGCGTTGGATAACTTCACCCTTGCGAAACGTAACGAGCTTCAGGCAAAAGAAAACGAACGAATTGCAAATCTTGAACGGACGCGTGCCGAGGAGAACGAGAAGGAAGCCATATTCCAGGGCGAACAGGCGCGTAAAAGTGCCGCCGAGGCACTACGCCAACGCTATATCGCCCAGGCAAAAGCGATGGCTGTAAAATCAAAAGAACTGAATGACCCTGAACAGCAGGCATTGATTGCACAACAGGCGTTCAAGTTCAATTCCGAACACCAGGGCTACCGGTACGACAACGACGTATATAACGGCCTTTACTTTGCGCTCTCGAAAAATGACCATGCGCTGACGAAAAGTCTCAAGGCACACGACAACGGGGCAGCACGTACACTCGTAACACATGCTGAAGACAATACAATCTACTCCGGCGGAAGCGACGGCAGGATTATACGCTGGCGATCCGTAAACGGCGAGTGGAGGTCGGAGTTACTCGTCGAAACGAAAGACTATCAGTACTATTCAATCGACGTAAGCCATGACGAAAAGTATCTTGTCGCGGCCGGGCTTAACACGCAAAGCGAAACCAACAATTATGTTGAGATCTATGAACTTGGCAACATGAAAGCTACGCCACGAAAGATAACGGGTTACTCCTACGGTGTTGAAAATATTCTGATCGTTCCCGATGGCAAGGGTTTTTTTGCGCGCGACAACTCAGGGCGCAGCATCAAGTACTGTGACCTCACTACGGTGAAGGAAGTACTGAAGCCTGCCGTTAAGATCAACGCGATTGCATTAAGTCCTGACGGGCGATATCTCGCCGGTGCAGGTGATAATGGAAGTCTTTACATCTGGGATGTGAACAATGCGCTTGCTGCGAAAGAAGTGGAAAACATTGGCAACCCGTTAACGGCAGTGGAGTTTGATCCAACTTCCCGCATAATCGTAACGGGAGACAACCGGGGCGTGGTGAAATTGTATGACAACGCCGCGGGAATGGTTGTGCGGGTTCTTTCCGGACATACTTCCGGTATCGAACAGATCCGGTATAACCATGCAGGTAATTTCATGGCAACGGCAAGCAAGGACAAGACAGTGAGGTTATGGAACATCAATAACCTGAAGGAGCAGCCCATCGTGCTGAGTGATCATAAAGACTGGGTGTGGAGTGCGACTTTTTCGCCGGATGATGAACAGCTTCTCGCAAGCGTACACAGCTCAACGGAAACGATCAAAGGTGTTGAACACACGATTCGCGCGTGGCCTACACGTATTGAAACTATGTCGAACATACTTTGCGGTTTTGTATCGCGGAATATATCGGGTGACGAGTGGGATATTTTTGCAGGAAATGACCTTCCTTATGAATCCACCTGTGCCGATTATCCCGAAAATAGTAACCGGTAAGGCGTTTACTTTTTAACCGGAAACCGTATAGTTCTATTCAGGAAACGCTGAAGCACTATCGTTCCGGACATATATAACGACCCGGAGAAGGCAACTTCTCCCGAACCTGACTTTTTATGAAAAGACTTTTATACGCTTTTCTGATTGTATGCTTTTCAGCGGTTGCAGCGCATGCACAGCTTACCTCCTGTACGCAAACGCTGCGTCTGGCGCGATCAACTTATGAACAGGGCCGGTTGCACGAGATCCCAGGCCTTGTTGAAAAATGTCTGCAAGGCGGCTTCACCCAGGATGAACGTGTTGAAGCGTACAAGCTGTTGTGCTTAAGCTACATCTACCTTGAAGATCCGCAAAAGGCCGATGAGGCGATGCTGAACCTCCTGCGTACCGACAACTATTTTGAGATCCGTCCGGAGACTGACCCCGCTGAGTTCGTCGCACTCTACAGAACATTCCGAACCGATCCGATCTATCGTATCGGGCTCAAGATGGGTGCAAACGCTACGATCCCCGATGTGGTTGACTTCCTCCCGGCCAATGACCTCAGCAGTGAATACGATTTTGGATTCGCATTTCAGGCAGGAATTGCGGCCGACATTCCCTTGACAGCGATGTCAGGCAAACTCACGGTACATCCGGAGCTCGCCCTCATCATGAGGAATTTCAAGTACACGAATGAAGGCACTTTCAACGACGCGACACCAGAGGGCGATCCGTTCACCCGTCATTATGAAACCAATGGCGTCGAGCGACATACCTGGATATCGCTTCCGGTATCAGTTCAATACAGACTGTTCGACCGAAAAGTCCAACCCTACGTTTCCCTCGGGCTTTCGGGTGACTACCTGCTTTCAGCACGCAACACGTTTCTTCGCACCAAGGAAGATGCAACATCTCTCGATGAACAATCCATCGATCTGATGAACAGCAGAAGAAGGGTCAACGTGAGCGGTATACTTTCCGCAGGTGTGAAAGTAAAAGTCACCGGTGGTTTTGCAGTTGCCGAGATAAGGTACGTGCGGTCGCTGGCAAATGTGAACGATCCGGAGTCAATCTTCACGAACTTCGATCGCGTAAATCCCACCGGCGGTTATGTCGACGGACTATTCAAGATCAACGCATTGCAGTTCACTATCGGATACATGTACAATCGTTTCAACCCGAAGAAGATAAAAAGGTAAACCCTCATGAAGAGAATTTATACCATTGCGATTTCACTTGCGTTATTCGCGGGTTGCCGGGAACTTGACGACGCACCGCTGAGCGAACGCACAACCTTCATGCATTTTTACGAAGGCGCTTATAGTCTTACGGCCGCAGCGGCAGAAATTGCCCCCGACGGCTACGTGATCGCCGGAACTGTAAACGTCAGCGGTAGCACGCGTGCATCACGGATCATTGTAATCAAAACCGACAGACTCGGACAGCGCCAGTGGGAACGCATCATCGACAACGGTGTGGCCAGTGGCATCAGCGTGTTGCCAAACGGTTACGCCGTTATTGGAAGCAATGCCGTGTACAATCCGAATACGGGTAATATCAGTGAGCTTGAAAACTACAATTCAAGACTGGTGATCCTCGACGCCGGTGGTAATGTGGTTCAGGATATATCTTCCGAAACGAAAACGAACGCCAGTGATCTGCACATCGACTACCATGGCGATGCCATCACTACTGATAACAACGGTAATCTTATCACACTCGGCACCTACCAGGAGCCTGGCAAGAGTGAGTACTCGTATGTGACCGCCCTTTCCACGACAACATTCGACACGGTATGGCACCGCGCATACAACTACATTGTGAGGGACTATGTGAATACGAAATCCGTACACTACAATGGCGGAAAGGTGCTATGGGGTTCGAGTATCACCGAAACACTCAATGCATTCAACTATTCATATCTCGCGATCCCTATCGTCGTGGAGAATTCAACGTTTGTAAACAGTAACTACTTTGGTCAGAATCAGGATCAGCAGTCACTGAAGATCCGCGACATCCAGGAATCACCATTGGGCTATGGAGCAATCGGGACGTACTCCAAACCTGACGGGACAAATGCCGATATGTTTTTCATTCGCGTTGACCGCAATGGAAACTTTATCGAGGAGAGCATTCGCTACTTCGACGGCCTTCTTTCGATAACTGAGCCTAACCTTACCGAACCCAGTCTGTCGGATGTGACGGAAGCTGGTGAAGCGCTTACCCCTACCCGCGATGGCGGATTTGTTCTTGCAGGAACGCTTGTAACGGATGAGGGAAAACGAATTGGTAACGGCGGGAACGATTTGTGGCTGATCAAGGTGGACGCATTCGGCGTCACACAATGGAACCGGATAATGGGCGGATCGACAAGCGAGATTCCGGCCTCGATTCGCGAGACCGAAGACGGAGGATTGCTGATCTGCGGTACCATTCGCGACGGCAATGAACAATCGGGAGGATTATCATCCATATTCCTGATGCGAACTGATTCGCGGGGTGAAATGAAAAAGTAATAAAGGAGACTCAAACAGATATTCGACCATGTTTCTGAAGAATCAAAAGAACATCCTCCTGCTGATAGCGGCTCTTATGCTGTCATCAGGGTGGGTTCTTGCGCAACCTGTACTGACTTTCTCACCGGTGAACGGTGCCACGGGTGTCGCGGAGAACACAACCATTACGATTTCATCGGATGTGGCTTTAAGAAGGGACAGTGACAACGCCAACCTTAATGATGGCAACGTAGCAAGTGTAATCACGCTCCGGCAGGATAACGCTTTTGGTACGCCGATTCCATTCACCGCTACGATCAATGGCGGCGATGATTTCATCACTATCACACCTTCGTCCCTGCTACCGTCAAGTCAGGTGATCTACGTAGCTATCGGAAATGTGGAAGCAACGGATGGTACCAACCTGGCCAACGATCCTACGGCAATCACCTTCACGACAGGCGACACACAGGCTCCGACAATTTCCTTTGTGCCGACAGACGGCGCAACGAATATTTCGATTTCGACAAACATAACGATAACATTTAACGAGGCTGTCCGGAATATTGATAACAGTGCGATCACTGTCGCCAACGTGGCCAGCCTGATCACACTCAAGGAAACCGACGGTGCCGGCGCCGACGTTCCGTTCCTGGCATCCATCAACGGAGGAAAAACGCAAATAACCATAGATCCGACAGGGTCGCTGTCAAATAATCAGGTCTACTACGTCAGTATCGCCCCCGTTGAAGACGCGAACGATAACGCGACCTCAGCCACGAGCATGACGTTCACAACTACCAATGATACGCAGGCTCCGGTGCCAACTTTCAATCCAATGAATGGAGCAACCGATGTCGTTAACGCCAACCCCATCACGATAACATTTGATGAACCTATCCGCGACCCTGACGACTCAGACCTGGGCAACACGAGTATAGATGCGAAAATAACATTGAAGCTAAATAACGCCGCGGGAGCCGACATTCCCTTCGATGCGACGTTGAACGGTGCGAATACGACGATAACGATAACGCCTTCCTCACCGCTTCCTGACTTCGCGGTTATATATGTTGCCGTGAACAATGTCGAAGACGAATTTGACAATGCGATCACGACGGCTCAATCGGTGACATTCACGACCGGTGATGGAACACCTCCGGAGATTACTTTCAATCCTGCCAATGGTGCAACGGGTATTCCGGTGAACACATCCATTGTGATAACGCTGAACGAACCCATTAGAAATACAGACAACAGCGCGATAACGGATGCCAACGTTGCCAGTTTGCTGGCGTTGCGTCTTAACAACGCTGGCGGCGCAAACGTACCATTCACCGCTACGATAAATGCCGGAAAAACCGAGATCACCATTGTACCGGATAACGATCTCAATTCCGATCAGGTGTATTGGGTGCGAATATCTGCCGTTGAGAACGAATACAATCTGGCATCGGCGTTAACGACCAGCACGTTTACAACAGTTGATACACAGGCACCTGTGGCATCGTTCAATCCGGCAAACGGCGCAACCGGAGTAAACAACACCGCAAACATCGTGATCACATTTAATGAGCCGATCCGGGATCTTGATGATACTCCCTTTACAAACACCACTATCGATAGCAAAATCACGCTGAAGCTTACCGACGCTTCAGGCGCAAACATTCCGTTTGACGCAACGATCAATCCAGGTAATACCGCGATAACCGTTAATCCCACGGGTGCGCTACCCGACCTGACGCTCATTTACGTGGCGTTTAACAACATTGAGGATTTTTCGAACAACCAGATCACCACGGCTGTTTCTTCGACGTTTACGACGACTGATGGCACACCTCCGGTAGTAACATTCAACCCACCGGACGGTTCGACGAGTCACGCTATTACGGCAAACATCGTGATCACATTCGATGAGCCGATCCGCAACATCAACAACTCGGACATTACGAACGCAAACGTAGCTAGTCTTATCACGTTCCAGCGCACGAGCAACGGCAACAATATTGCTTTTACTGCAACGATCAATGCGGGGAAAACCCAGATCACCATTGATCCTACGTCAAACTTGTCTGCGAACGTCGAATACATTGTGATACTCGCTTCCGTTGAAGATGCGTTCAATAACGGGACAGGTTCGAGATCGACAACATTTTCCACGCAGAGTCTTGGCGTTAACCTGGGACCTAATATGTCTGTCTGTACGGGCGACCCGACAACGATAACCGCGGCCATCACTGGTGGAAACGGTTACTACAACATTGAATGGAGCTCGAACCCTCCGGGCTTTTCGGGCGGCAGCCAGGTGATCACCGTTTCACCGACTGTGACGACGACATACACGTGTATCGTTACTGATTCCGACGGAAACACGAATGCCGCAACGCCTGCAACGATTACCCTAACTGTTAATCCGAAGCCGATTGCCAATTTTGATCCCGCGACGAAGACTTCATTCATCGTAACAGAGGCGCCGTACCAGCTTGAGGGGGTAGCCACTGAGCCCGACGGAGTAACGCCATCGACCGGAACAGATGTGTTCTCCGGACCCGGCGTAACACTTCATGGCGATGGCGACTATTACTTTCATCCCGACGCGGCCGGAGTACAGTCAGACATACCGTTAACGTATACGCATACGAATCTTCAGGGCTGCAGCGATTCTGATCAGATACTTGTGACCGTCTCCAGTCAGGCCGCGGTGTTGAACCTGAAAGATGCATATTGTTCAAATGATCCTATCGACTTCTCACCGTCAGGCATTCTCGCTCCAAATCCAGCTGTTGTACCAATGGCAAATTACAGCCACATGGAATTCCAAACGGAGGCCAACGTCCCCGTTCCAAATGCCTTGATTGAGACTGCCATTCCGAAGACGTATCGGCTTGATCCGGCTGCTGCCGCTGCCGCACTTGGATTGTCCGAAGTGTTCTCTATCGTAGTCTACTCTACAACGCAAATTACACTCCCACTGGTTGGGACAATAACGATAACTACTATCCATAGGGTGCCGTCAAGATTAAATCGCCCCGGACCAAGACCCGGTATCCTGAGTTTCCCAACCAGTGAAATATGCAGTAATGCAGATCCGGTTGCGCTTACGGCGTCTACTAACAACGATGGATATACCAGCGTTGACTACAGAGCTTACAGCTACCCAACGGATATTCCGGTGAGTCCAAACCCTATTTCAGAAACCCAACCCGGAGAATTCGAATACGATCCCGGGGAGATCACCTATCCGGCAAGTGCATGGTACTCGATTGTGAGAATCGAATACAATTACCTGGACAAAAACAGTTGTGCGGGAACAGTCTCAACCTATCTGATAAATTACCGGAAGCCAGACCGTCCTGTTGGTATTGACGGTACGTATTGCCAGTTCTACGAAGACCCGCTTTATATCACGGCGACCAGTGAATTCAGGAATCTCAGGTGGTATGACAACCAGGACCTGAATCCGCCGATACTTGGATTCGGTACGGACTTTAACACCGGTGTCAGCAGCCTCGTGCCATCCTCGAAAACATTTTACGTTGTAGACGTCAACGCCTCCTGCATCAGCGATCCCGAGCCGGTGACGGTTCAGGTAACGCCTGTGCCTCAATTCAACCTTAACATTCCGCCACAATGCGAAGGGCGGGAGGCAACGTTCGATGGTCCGGACGGAGCTGACTCATATAACTGGGTACTCGAACGCGGCGGTGATTCCGGTGAAGATGTAACGTCAGATCTTCAAAACCCGACACACACATACGCCGCCCAGGGAGTCTATCAGGTAGAACTAACCATCACCTATACATCCAACAATAACTCATGTACGGCAACCAATTCCACGCAGGTGACTGTTGGTGCAAACCCGGAACCATTCTTCACATACTCACAACTCTGCGATGGTGATTTTACGCGATTTGTCGGAAGTGCAACTGAAAACATCGGGGTTGAGCAATACAGCTGGGATTTCGGTGACGGTCAGATTCTTTCAGCAGGTCCAAGTGCGTCGAATGTTCCCGGAGGTACACATGGAGGAACGACCACGCATACGTATAAAGACCCGCGTCACCAATTTGTAAACGCTTCGGTTCCCGCTACGTATGATGTGACGGTTACGGCGATTACAAACCTGGGCTGCTTTGGAAGTTTCACCCGGCCTGTAACCGTATTGCCCTACCTCACCGCTGATGCGGCCAATCCGTACAGCATGAACGACATTGACGGTGGTACCGGATTCTGGACTACAGAGGATATCAACGGTAATTCAACATGGATATTTGACATACCCGGAAAAGCTGTAATTGCCAATCCGTTATCATCATGGGTTACGGGGGCGACGGGGACGTATCTGCCTAATGACCGATCCTTCGTGAACAGTCCTTGTTTTAACATAACCGGATTTACGAAACCTGTTCTTGCGCTTGACTACATCACTGACACGCAGGAAAGCTACGACGGAGCTGTGCTTGAGTATTCTACTGACGGGGGTAACACCTGGACTGCGGTTGGCAACACAAGCACTGGTTACGAGTGGTTCAGCACACAGGGATTCATTACCGGCAACATCGGCAACAGCCAGGTGGGATGGTCTGGTCAGCTCTTCAAGGGTGAAGGCGCTCCGTTTGAATGGATGCAGGGACGCCACAAGCTCGACGATATTCCAAACAAATCGAAAGTACGTTTCCGCATCGCGTTCGCCAGTAACAGCGACGGTGAATTTGAAGGATTTGCCTTCCGCAACGTAAGCATCCGCGAACGTAACCGAAGTATACTAGTAGAGAACTTCACCAATAGCGAGTTTGGACCAAATAACAACGCATACCTTGCGATTTCGGAAACGGAAGCCGTGAAAATGCAGTATCACATGGGTTATCCTACGGATGATCCTGAATTCCGTGTTAATCCAACGGACCCTGCGGCGCGCGCTGCATTTTATGGCATTCCACTCGCCAGCGGATACATCCCGCGTGGATTCGTTGATGGAGTTAGCGAAGGCGATCTGACCGCACCGTGGCAGACACAATACCGCGACCTGCGATCACTCGCGTCGGCGCCGTTCCTGATCAACATCGATGTTCAGTCGCAGGATGGCGAATTGATAGTTAACGCTTCCGCGGATGTCCTTCAGAATTTCACAACCGTTGATAACATCAGGCCAGTCATGCACATCGCTGTCGTGGAAAAAACCGCGGGTGTACATGGAAACGTGGTCCGCAAGATGTTACCCTCCGCAACGGGAACGCAGATCCCGCTTCCGCTGGCAGAAGGTACAACGACGAATGTCGTAACCGCCCGCTGGAAAGTAAGTGGTTCTGTTGATCGTTCCGACCTTGCTGTGGTTGTGTTTATCCAGGACGAAATCACGCGCGAAGTTTATCAGGCCGCGATTGAAAAAGTGGTTGCGGATCCGGGGGTGATTACGGATGTGGAAGAGGCTGTTTCGGCCGGATTTACCATCTTCCCGAACCCGGCAAACGATGAACTCAAAATCCAATTGAAAGAACCCGCGAGGACAGAACTGCGTATAGGCATGAATGACGCGGTCGGGAAAGAAGTATATCGTTCATCTTTCAATAAGGGCCAGGAACAGAAAACCCTGGACACAAGCGCATTAGCTTCCGGAGTCTATTTCATTCAGGTTGAAACAGCGAACGGATTGGTCCGGAAGAAAATAATGATCGTACATTAACGTTTGGAAAACCAATGTGTTTGGAAGTGGGGCGTCTTTGGGTTCACAAAGGCTGTTTCCCTTCTTTGCAACTACGTTTCTTTCCCGTATTTTTAGTAGCCATTTAATCAACCCTTAACACTTTTCGATGGAAATCTTCCTGCGGGCAGAAACATGGTTGGCCTTACTTACGCTCACGTTTTTTGAAGTCGTTCTTGGTATTGATAACATCATTTTCATTTCCATCGTATCCAACCGTCTGCCGGCCGAGATCCGTGACAAAACGAGAAACTTTGGCCTCCTGCTCGCGATGGTCGTCAGGATCTTATTATTGCTCACGATCACGTGGGTGATGAAATTCAAACAACCGCTGTTCACGATTCCCGAGTTTCTCTTTCTTGATCACGAGCTTCCGATCAGTGGTCGCGATTTGATTCTCATCTTCGGTGGTTTGTTCCTCATCGCAAAAAGCACGCGTGAAATCAACCACGAAATGGAGGGCGAGGATGAAACCATCGAACAAGGCAAGGGCAAGGTTAACGTAACCGGTATCATCATCCAGATCATCCTGCTTGATATTATTTTCTCATTTGACTCAATTCTTACCGCAGTGGGATTGACGGATATGGTACTGATCATGATCATCGCTGTTGTACTTTCTATTGGAATCATGATGATTTTTTCGGGAAAGATCAGCGACTTTATCAATCGCCACCCATCGATGGAAGTACTCGCGCTTGGCTTCCTGATACTGATCGGTTTTATGCTTTTCCTGGAAGGGCTGCATTACGATATTCCAAAAGGCTATATCTACTTTGCAGTTGCCTTCTCCCTGATGATTGAAATGGTTAACATCCGCGTCCGTAACAGGCGCAAAAAAGCCCGCGAAGAATTCCATGAGTAGCATCGAACAACTGCAATATCCTATCGGGAAATTCAGTCCCAAACCATCCTATACGGCGCAGGAACGCGCGTCATTCATCGATTCGATCGAGGGCCTGCCTGCCGAAATCGACAGTCTGATAAAATCGTTCTCCGAAAAGCAATGGTCAACACCATATCGTGAAGGCGGATGGACGGCGTGTCAGGTGGTACACCACGTTGCGGACAGTCACATGAATGCGTACATCCGCATCAAGTGGACACTCACGGAAGAAACGCCGGTAATCAAAGCCTACGACGAAAAACTATGGGCTCTTACACCCGAGGTTTCGTTTGATCCGCTGTTCTCGCTCGCACTTCTGAAGGCGTTACACGCAAAGTGGGCACTGCTGCTCCGGAACATTCCTGAGGATCAATTGCAGCGCGCATTTGTCCATCCCGACACGGGAAAGAAAAACAGCATTGAACGGATGCTCGCCCTTTACAGCTGGCATGGCGAACATCACCTGGGCCATCTCAAGATCGTGGCAAACCTTTAAATTTGCAGATGCGCAAATCGTAATCAGGCGTGAGTTACAAACCGCCCCTATTCTTATTCAACGGTCATCTGGAAACCATTTTTCCTTCGCTGGTGCGGCGTGTCACACTACCGCCTTACTCCCGTGAGCGCATTACAACACCCGATGATGACTTTCTTGATCTCGACTGGATTCGAACGGGATCAAAAAAATTGTTGATCATTTCACATGGACTTGAAGGCAGCTCAGATCGCGCTTATGTCAAGGGACTGGCAAAAGCCGCGATCAGCAATGGTCTGGACGTGCTTGCCTGGAATTTTCGCGGGTGCAGTGGCGAGATAAACCGGCAGCTGCGTTTTTATCACAGTGGTGCAACTGACGATCTGCACACGGTCGTAACCCACGTGCTCGCAGCCGGAGCATACCATGAAATCAACCTTGCCGGATTCAGCCTCGGTGGCAATCTGACGTTAAAATATCTTGGTGAAAGAACGCATAGCCCCCAGGTAAAAAGAGCGGTCGTGTTTTCCGTGCCGATGGACCTTCATACAAGCTGCGCTAAAATATCGCAGCCTTCGAACTGGATCTATGCGAACCGTTTTCTCAGAAGTCTCAAACAAAAGGTGGTACTAAAGAGCGCTTTGTTTCCGGAGCTGGATACACGTCACCTTCCCACCATCCGCACCATCCAGGCCTTTGACGACATCTACACGGCGCCATTGCACGGGTACCGCGATGCTGCTGACTATTACACGCAGAACAGTTCCATTCAGTTTGTGAAGGCGATCACGATTCCATCGCTGATCATTAATGCGATGAACGACCCGTTCCTCAGCCGTGCCTGCTTTCCTGTCGAGCTACTCAGGGATCATGCTAATGTCAGGCTCGAGACGCCGAGCCGTGGCGGGCATGTCGGTTTCGCGCAGTTCACGCCGGCGGGGTTGTACTGGAGTGAAGCGCGCGCAATGGACTTTCTGACCGCTGATATCGCTGATTACGCTGATTAGATTACGCTGATTATTGATGGAGTTGATTGCATGCACGGCGATAATTTCCGGGCTGAATAGTTTTTCAAACAACGGTAACCTGTTAACTTTCCTGCTCACTAAACTGCGCGTATGATCGACCGGTACAGCATGACAGCTTCGGCGTCCAGGATTCGGGAACGGTTCTCGGTTGACGTGCCGGATTCTATCACACCCAACTATAACGCGGCACCAACGCAATTGCTACCCGTCATCACTTCGTCAGCACCGGAAGGAGTAGGGACATTTTATTGGGGAACGTCGCCGATGTGGTCGAAAAACAAAACGTTGTCGGAGAAGATCTTCAATGTCAGGGGCGAAATGATTCCTGAAAAAGTGTCGTTACAGAAAGCGCTTAAAAAAAACCGGTGCATTATTCCTGCGGATGGATTTTACGCGTGGAAGAAAGCCGGGAAGAAAACCCAGATTCCCTACCGTTTCGTGTGCAAAGATCAGGAGCTTTTTTCATTCGCAGGATTCTGGGAAGAGTATGAAGACACAGACGGAATCGAATTTCACACCTTCACGATAATCACGGTTCCGTCGAATAACATCGTGGCACAGGTGCATGATCGGATGCCTGTAATTTTTACGCGGGCCACCGAAAAGATATGGCTTGATTCATCGCGCAGTGACGATGAGCTTCTGGCATTATTGGTCCCCTATCCGACCGAGCAGATTAATCATTATTCTGTGTCGCCACGCATCAGCGACTCAAGTGCGAACGCAGCATCGTTGATCATACCGGCACCGCCAGCTGATCAACATGGTAATCTTACCTTGTTCGACTAGGATCAGAACCCGTCTTCGTCAAGCTGCTCAGGCAAAACTTTTTCCTCTGTTTCTTTCTGCTGCGGATCCTGCGGCTGCTGTTCCTCAGGTTCTTCCTTTTTCTTCTTGGGAGGTTTTTCTTTCTTATCCTTCTTACGGAAGAGCCCTTTCCTTTCTTTTTGTTCTACAGGTGCTGCATTTGCATCGTCACGCGGGGTTTCGTCGATAAAGTCGAACTCTTCCTCGGTGGTTGGCTTCGTCGGAGCCTCCTCAGCAGGTTCGTCCTTCTTCTTCTTTTTGAAAAGGTTCTTGAAGAATCCCCCTTCGCGTTTCGTTTTCTTGCCCGCGCGCTTTGCCTCCTCGCTGCGTGTATTTTGTTGTATTCGCGCCTGTCGCACATCAGGGAGTACAAGGTATTCGCGGAGGTACCACATGTAGTTGTCCTGCTCGACGTTAAACGTCACGTGTACGACTGCATATCGCGGCGTTTCCGCAACGTATCTTCCGGTGTTTTCATCGTATATGAGGCTGTCCGGCATATCGTATTTCAGGACCCTCACTTCCTTGTCCTTCGAAATCACATAAACGCTGTCTTCGGCCGTCGCCACTTCCTGCTCCGGGACGTCTTCAATGTAAATGCTGTCGATCACAGAGCGCGCGGCGAGATCAAGTTCGGCCCCGGGAACAACACCATCTTCGCCATCCTCACCCAAAAGGCCCTCTCCTTCCTTGATTTTGAAACTGTCGGGCACGGCTACATAGATCGGTTTTACCTCAACGGTTTTCATCGAACGGATCTTCTTACGATACGTCGTAGGTTCCGCGATAAGGTATTTGGTCTTGCTTGCCGTGTAGATTTTCGGGGTTGAATCCTCCTTGATGTAACTGAACTTCTTTCGAAGTTCCTCCTTGTCGTAGATATAGGCACTCTGGAACGCAGGGCATATTGTGCGCTGTGTGCAGGCTGTCAAGCTTACGATCGCCAAAAAAAATGCGGTCAGTGCCCTTACCATGGTTAGGGTAATTCAAGCAAAAATAAAGATTTTATCAACAAAGGTGGCCGGTTTATAGTGCGATTAAGGGGAAAATGGCTCATGTGACCTACATTGTTCATAAAAACACGACTTTGGGCTTAAAAAAACGAGAAATCCGGCCAAAAAGGCTTTACAGGGATTCTAACGCCAGTTTTTGCTTTTTCGTGAGTCCGGACACCACTAAATCATAGGAAGCGTCGATCCAGGCTCTCAGATCCCGGTCGGGCACCGATCCATCAAAGATTATCGTATTCCAGTGCTTCTTATTCATGTGATAGCCGGGCTGAACTGCTTCATATTTCTCCCGCAGTTCTATGGCGACTTCCGGATCGGACTTCAGGTTAACACTTGAGAAATCATCCATGTCGGTAAGCGCAAACATTTTCCCCATCACTTTGAATACGAGAGTAGTTTCATCAAAGGGAAGTTCTTCAGTGACTCCTTTTTTGGACAGACAGTAAGCACGAAAAGACTCCAGGTTCACTCTAAAGCCGGTTTGATAGCGAGTTTGTAAATCAGATACAGGACACCGAGAAGGAATATTATGATCGATATCCTGTTCACGCCGTGCATCATGCGCAGGTTGATATTGGAAGGACGGTTTGTATCTTTCTTCCGGAAGAAATACCCTCCCACTTCACCGAGGCTGAAGAAAACCTTCCAGGTACGCTGTGAGGTGTTTTCCTTTTCTTTATCGCTGCTTTCAGTCATTTGTTCGCCTTTCAGTTCAGAGAAGATTCATTAAACACCCTCAACCGGTTCAATCCAGTCTCCATGCTCGCGAATAAGATTAATCAGTTCGTCCACTGCCTGCGCTGTAGGAACATTTCTGCGGACAACTTCGCGGCCTTTATAAAGCGTTATGCGACCCGGCCCCGAACCGACGTAACCATAATCGGCATCTGCCATTTCTCCGGGGCCATTCACAATACATCCCATGATACCGATCTTCACGCCTTTCAGATGATTTGTAACGGACCGGATACGCGCCGTCGTCTCCTGTAAATCAAATAGTGTTCTTCCGCATGACGGACAGCTGATATATTCTGTTTTCGAGATTCGCGTTCTGGTGGCCTGCAAAATATTGAACGCAGTCTGGTTAACAATCCGCTCAGGTATACCTGCTGCCGACAACATCAGTCCATCACCCAAACCATCCACGAGTAAACCCCCTGTGTCTGTGGCTGCGTACAGACGGAATTCGTCTTCTGTTATGCATTCATACCTCCGTGCAAGCACCACTGGCACAGCGTATTCCAGCTGCATCAATTCCACAAACAAACGCCTCAACCCGGCCATCGCATGTGCATTGTCTGTGCGTGCTATCAGCACAGCCTTCGTATCTGTCTTGAGTTTATCAAGAAGCCTATCATCCAGATCACGCAGTGTGACGTTAACAAAATACAATTCCACTGGTATACGCTCCGAGCTTCGATATTGATCTGCCGTAAACAGGGGATAATGTCTTGCACGTTCCCTCTGCTGTTTCCATGCGTCAAAATCCATGATAACACCAAGCGTACCGGGAATTTCAAAATCAATCTGGTTTGCGCCTGCGTAAATGTAATCGCACGCGGCATCGGAGATATTCCATTTGTCCAGCGGTACGGAATATTGATAGCCCACCGCGAACAGTGAAGCTGCGGTAATTTGTTCTCTTACCGAGAAGTCTGCTATGACGCGGGGCACGTTTGTCCCGCCAACATTGGCAACTGCGTGAGAGATCCGTTTATTGTACTCGAACGGAGTAACGGGATAAATGCGAATATCGGGAATCGGTTTGTGCCCGACCCGCGATTTATAGCGCTCCGCCAACGAGATGGCTACTGGCACCTCGGCCTCGGGTTCCTCGGTGAGGCTTACCCGGATCGTGTCGCCGAGACCATCTTCCAGCAGCGTTCCGATTCCCACAGCGGATTTTATTCTTCCGTCTTCGCCATCACCGGCTTCAGTAACACCGAGATGAAGCGGATACGGTTTGAGACCCTCCTCGTCAAGCTTCTGAACCAGCAGCCGGTAAGCCTGAACCATCACCTGCGGGTTGCTCGATTTCATGGAGAGTACGATGTTGTAATACGATTCGTCTTCACAAATCCGAAGGAACTCCAGTGCGGATTCCACCATACCAACCGGATTGTCACCGTAACGGCTCATAATGCGGTCAGATAACGAGCCGTGATTCGTGCCTATGCGCATGGCCGTCCCGTATTCTTTGCAGATTTTGATCAGCGGGACGAACTTATCGCGAATGCGATCCAGTTCTGCACGGTAGGCTTCCTCTGTATAGTCGATCGTCTCAAAACGTTTCTTGTCGGCGTAGTTGCCGGGATTGATACGCACTTTTTCAACGATCCTTGCCGCAAGTTCTGCAGCGTTAGGCGTAAAGTGGATATCTGCGACCAGCGGAACGTTGTAGCCCCTTTTCCGAAGTTCCATTTTGATCGCCTCAAGGTTCTGTGCTTCCTTCACACTCGGAGCAGTAATACGAACGTATTCGCAGCCGGCTTCCACCATTCTGATTGTCTGCTCTACCGAGCCGATGGTATCCATTGTATCGACGGTCGTCATTGACTGGATACGAATCGGATTTATGCCGCCCATTGGGAGGTCGCCTATGCTGACTTCCACGGTTTTGCGGCGTTGGTATTCGACAAGACTGTTACAATATGCCTTCAACGATGCAAGGGGTGCATTCACAATAGATAGTTTTCTCAAAATTAACCTTAAAAATCCAAAAATGTTCCGGCGGATGAAAAATGCTGTAAGGTTACAAATCGCCCAGCTGCGGGCGGATCAAAATCTCTTCAACCACACTTCTTTCCGAGAGTGCCCACGCGGAATAGATCGTTTCTGCAACGTCATCTGCTTTCATAAAGCGTTCCTCCGGAAGGTCGGCTCCGGCCCAGCTGTTTGTATACGTGGCTCCAGGCAAGACTGCGGTGACGCGGATTCCCAAAGGCTTTAATTCCTCTCTCAGACATTTTGAGAAACCAAGTAAGGCGAATTTCGAAATTGCGTACGAACCGCCATTTGGATACGCGGCGATGCTTGCAATCGAGCACATGTTAAAAATGTGACCGTGCTTCCGTTGCTTCATATCACCGACGAGATGGCGCGTCGTGTGATAGGCGCTGTACAAATTCGCTTCAATCATACTCTCAAGGGTGCCTTCCTCTTCGGTAGTGATGTCACCCGGTATGAAGTATCCTGTGTTGTTTACCAGAACGTCAACAGGCCGACCCAGTCCGGTTACCATTCGGGAAAATGCCTCGACGTCATTCCGCTTGCTCATATCAGCTACAAAGGTGAATATCCGGCAGTTTGCGAACTTTCCAGTCAGGTTATTAGCGAGTTGGTCGAGGTCGTTCCGGCTTCGGGAACACGTAGCAACATCAAAACCCGCGGATGCGAATTTTTCAACAACAGCGCGTCCAATCCCCTTTGTTCCACCGGTAACCACAATGAGTTTGTTCATAAAAATTATTTACCTGATTTTTGGGTATCTTGCGCAAGATAGTGCATTGAAAGTAAGATTTGCGTATTTGCAGGCAAACGTATGATTACCGAAATCGGGAAGTATTTCATTTTTCTTAGAAACCTTTTTATCAACCGCGAATCTTTCCGCACCTATTATAAGCTGGTTCTGGAGGAGTCTGTCTCCATTGGTATAGGTTCGCTGTTTCTCGTCGCTCTTGTCGCAACGTTCATGGGCGCGGTGACCACTGTGCAGACTGCATTCAACATGGTTAGCCCGCTGATCCCGAATTTTGTTATCTCCCAGGTCGTTCGTGAAATGACGGTCCTGGAGCTTGCGCCCACTATTATTGCCGTTATTTATGCGGGTAAAGTCGGATCGAGTATGGCCGGCGGACTTGGTACCATGAGGATCACCGAACAGATCGACGCACTCGAGGTCATGGGCATCAACTCCGTATCGTATCTCGTATTGCCAAAGATCATTGCCTCGATTCTGATGTACCCATTACTCGTGATCGTCGCAGGCGTATGTGCGCTCGCCGGCGGATATCTCGTCGGAACGATCACCGAGATTATAACACCAAATGATTACGTCTACGGGATCCGGTACGGCTTCAACCAGTTTACCGTCACGTTTGCGCTTATCAAGTCCGTTGTATTTGCATTTCTCGTTTCGTCAATCTCTTCATACCAGGGGTACTATACACAGGGTGGAGCGCTCGAGGTGGGTGTGGCAAGTACGAAGGCTGTGACAAATTCTGTTATTGCCGTCTTGCTTTCGGATTATTTCCTGGCCCAACTGTTACTTGGATAATGATTGAGATTGAAAACATATCAAAAGGGTTTAACGGTAAGACGATACTCGAGGGCATCAGCGGTGTCTTCGAGAAGGGAAAACCAAATCTCATTATTGGGTCGAGTGGTACAGGCAAGAGCGTGCTGCTTAAGTGCATCGTCGGCCTGCTGAAACCTGATACAGGCAAGGTGCTCTACGATGGCCGTGACTTTTACGCCGGCAATCGCGATCTGAAGATTGAAATCCGCAGAGAGATGGGCATGTTGTTTCAGGGAAGTGCATTGTTCGACAGCAAGAACGTCGAAGAAAACGTCATGTTTCCGCTTGACATCCTCACTTCAATGAAGCGCGACGAAAAACTCGACCGCGTGAACTTTTGTCTGAAGCGCGTCGGACTTGAAAACGTGAACAAGAAAATGCCGTCGGAAATCAGTGGTGGTATGAAGAAACGCGTTGGTATCGCCCGTGCTATTGTAAATACACCTCAGTATCTTTTTTGTGACGAGCCGAATTCGGGACTTGACCCGCAGACGTCGGTTCTCATTGACGAACTCATTCAGGATCTTTCGGAAGATCTTGATATGACCACTATTGTCGTTACCCACGACATGAATTCCATGATTGGAATCGGTGAGAAGATCCTCTTTCTTTACCAGGGCAGGAAACTCTGGGAAGGAACCAAACATGACATCACACACTCAGGCGTTCGCGAACTCGACAACTTTGTCTTTGCCAACAAAGTGATGAACAGTATGCGCAACGGCGACGATCTCACCGGCAAGCGCTGATCAACGATCATGTACTCCGAAGACTACTTCGACTTCGAAAGGAGCCAGTCGTAGATGTCGAATTTTGCAACACCGGGGCTCTTGCTCCAGTTTGAGTGATTCTTGTCGTAGACCCTTCGCCAGCAGTCGTGCCCCGTATCAGGGAAGAGGAGGAGTTTTGTTTCCTTCTGAGGCGGGCAGGCCTTGATAGCGTTAATCATGTTGACCGAACCCGACGATGCCACTGTGTTATCTGTCTGATTGTGAAACGCCCAGACAGCAACACCCTTCAGCGTGCAAGCCTTACCAGTGTTTCCGCCGCCTGAAATCGGTACGATTGCCGCGAGGCGTTCCGCGTGGGCGACGGCGTAACTCCAAGCACCGAATGCACCACCACTCATACCTGTGAGATAAACGCGTGATTCATCGACGGGATAGGTTTTGTTACCGTGTGTGATTCCTTCATCGATCAGTTGAACGTTCCAATTCTGGCGATCATGCTGAATCCCCATAACCATCATCGGCACATTATTGCCTTTATAAATGTATTCGAGGATCGAACCATTTCTGATCATGTTGATTGGTTTTTCCGCAGTAGCTACTTCGCCGTTACCACCCAACGCATAGCAAATCGGATATTTCTTCTCAGGATATTTGATTACCTCCTCAGGTCGGTATATGAGGTACTTTACCTTGCGGCTTTCCGCAGATGAATTGAATTCCGCGGTATCAAGGCGGTTGGCCGTCACGAACTCCTTGGCGGAGACCGTCTGTTGGTAAATGGTATCCTTCACATTCTGCGCCGCGAAGTAGGCGTAGTATTTTGTCTTTTGTAAGAGCGCGGAAATCGTCTTCCTGGATTCCTTTCCGGATGACGTTTCGATCACCCCATGGGCTTTGATACTCGAATTGTTCGGTTTAACCCCATATTTGATGATCTGTTCCGCTGAGTAGTTGAGCGGTTTTGTGGATACCACATAGTAGACTTTTGCAGCCCCCTGGGTAGTGGCGTTCAAGTCCACCGAAACTGCACCACTGGCGACCGATGGCGAACCTGCCACCCAATCGGGCGCTCCCTTGGGATTAACTTCTTCACTGCTGTCATCACCGCAGGATAGCAGCAATGGCGCGAGGGACAGTAAGAGATATTTTATTACTGGTTTCATAAGCAAGCAAACACTTACGAATATACGAAAAAACGCCCTCAGCGGCCTGCTATGAGGGTTTTGAGGTGCGTTTAGCTTGACTCGGGTAAGGTTCTGACTGAAGTTGTCAAAAACCCCTATTCCTGGCCTATTGAAGGCTTTTCAACAGAATTTCAACCGGATGCAACGATTTTCGCCCGGTACCATCCTTGATCTGGTGGCGGCAACTTGTCCCGCACGCGGCAATCATTACATCTTCGGGCTGTTTGCGAACCGCCGGAAAAAGCACCAGTTCCCCTATTTTCATAGAAAGATCAAAGTGTTCCTTTTCGTAGCCGAAAGATCCAGCCATGCCGCAACATCCTGATGGGATCATGTGAACCTCGTTGTTTCCGAGCCGGGTGAGCACGATTTTCACCGGCGTCATGGATGAAAGCGCTTTTTGCTGGCAATGGCCATGCAACTTGATCAGGCGCTTTTGATTGCCAAAGCGTTCCGGATTGATCCTGCCCAGCTCAAGTTCGCGGGCGAGAAATTCTTCGATCATGAAGGTGTTCCGCGCAATTTCTTTCGCGAGCGTTTTTTCGTCTCCGCGAAGCAAATCAGGGTATTCATCGCGGAACGTCAGGATTGCTGAGGGTTCAACACCAATCAGAGGCGTCTCATCGGTGACGAGCTTGCTGAAAATTGCAACGTTCGCCCGGGCGAGATCACGCGCCTCCTCCAACAGCCCTTTCGACAAAAAGCTTCTTCCGGATTCCTTATGTTCAACAAAACGAATCTCGTAGCCCAGACGATCGAGTAACTGAACCGTGGCAATGCCAATGTGCGCTTCGTTGTAGTTGAGAAGTTCATCAATGAACAGATACACCTTGCCAACGGGTTCTTTCACCGTTGGTTGGAAATTCTTCTTGAACCAACTCTTCCACGACATTTGCGACAGTTCAGGCATGCTTCGCTTTGTGGCGAAGCCCATCAATTGTTTGATCAGATTGCCTGTAATGCTATTACTGAATAGTGCGCGATATCCCCACGGCAAAATCGACGCGAGCTTCATGCCGGCTGCAAAATTTCCGATCAACCGGTTTCTGAACGGAACGCCTTTCGTCCTGTAATACTGGTATTGCCATTCCTGCTTGAGTTTGCCCATGTCGACGTTGGAAGGGCACTCGGATTTACATCCCTTGCAACTCAGACAGAGATCCATTACATCTTTGATTTCATCATGTGCGAAGGGATTCGACCTGTCGGAACGCGTAATCATCTCGCGCAGGATATTCGCACGTGCGCGGGTGGTATCCTTCTCATTGCGTGTAGCCATGTAGCTGGGACACATCGTACCGCCGCTTAGTTCTGTTTTCCGGCAATCCCCGGACCCGTTACATTGTTCCGCAGTCCGCAGAATACCCATCGTCTCGGAAAAGTCAAGGATCGTTTCGAACTCCGGCGTTTTCTGATCGCGCTCATAACGGAGGTTTGTATCCATCGGCGGCGTTTCAACGATCTTGCCGGGATTAAAAATGTTATCGGGATCCCAAACCTTCTTGAGTTGAAGTATAAGGCGGTAATTGTGTTCGCCAATCATCTTTGGAATGAACTCACCACGCAACCTGCCATCACCATGTTCACCGGAGAGTGATCCGCGATATTTCTTGACAAGTGCCGCTGTATCTTCCGCAATTCGACGAAACAAACGTACGCCTTCGGCTTTCTTAAGATCGATGATTGGACGCAAATGCAACTCACCACTCCCTGCGTGAGCGTAATGCACGCTGTACAAACCATGACTCCGCAGCAGTTCATTCATTTCCGCGATGTAGGCCGGAAGATCCTTTACATCGACTGCAGTATCTTCAATTACGGGAACCGGCTTGTCGTCGCCTGGAACGTTACTTAGCAAACCAAGACCAGCCTTACGCAGATTCCACACCTTCTTGATGTTTTCTCCACCGACAATCGGATATGAATAACCGAGACCACGGCTGCGAAGATCTGCTACGAGCGCTTCTGCGTCACGCTGTGCTTCTTCGGGTGTGGCACGCGTGAGTTCGGCAACGAGTATCGCCTGCGGATCACCTTCTATAAAAAACCGGTTCTCGGCCTGACCCCGGTTTCGTTTCGTCGCTTCAAACACATAGTGATCCATGAGCTCCACAGCAGAAGGGCGGTATTCAAGCGCAATAAGATTGGCATGAAGCGATTCATCAATACTGTTGCAATGAATACATACGAGGCGTTTGTGCGGCGGCTCAAGTTTGGTAAGCCTGATCTTTGCCGCAGTAACAAAAACCAACGTTCCCTCCGATCCCGCGATGAGACTGCAGAAGTTAAAGGGTCCGCCATTCTGACTAAACGGAGCCATGCACGCCAACACGTCGATCGCGTAACCGGTATTCCTTCGTGGCACGCTCGACTTCGGAAATTCTTTTTTGATCTCGCGAACGTTATCACTATTACCAAGTACCTCGTGAATGTGTTGATAAAGCGTATGTTCGAAATTATCGGACGCGCCTTTTACACGCGATTCAAATTCTGTTGTGTCTACCGGACCAAAACGTACGCGGCTTCCATCCGAAAGGTAGCCCTCGACTTCGAGGAGGTGTTCGCGCGTGCTGCCATAGACGACGCTGTTTGACCCGCAGGAATTGTTTCCGATCATCCCGCCGATCATGGCGCGATTCGCGGTTGACGTTTCCGGTGCGAAGAAGCATCCATGACCGCGCAGCGTGGCATTGAGGTCATCGCGAACGATTCCGGGCTGCACAACGGCCCATCCTTCGGCAGGATTAATCCCGATGATCTTGTTGAAATATTTCGAGACATCGACAACGATGCCGGCACCAACAACCTGGCCTGCCAGTGACGTACCGGCTGTTCGCGGGATCAGCGACGTCTTATTCGCCTTCGCGAATCGGATGAGGCGCTCAATATCCTTTTCAGTACGCGGTACTGCAACGGCAAGAGGGATTTCGCGATAGGCCGAAGCGTCTGTAGCATACAAACGACGGTGAGTCTCGTCGGAGTAGAATTCACCTTCGAATTCATTCGTAAGCGCGCTGAAATTCATGGGCGCAAAAGTAAGGGAAAGGGGGCAACCATTCAAGACCGCTGATTGACCGTTGAGTTCGCTGATTGCGCTGATTGTTGATTACGCTGATTATTGAAGGCGCTGATTATGACGCACGGTGGCCTGACGGCCACTTCCCGTATCGTTATTGAACGACACAGGTTATCGAGCCAATGTGGTACTCATCGTTTCCTGGGGTGGAATAGTAGAAATCCAGCTGCGTAGATTGACCTTCGGTCAATGAGCTTAGCACTTCTGCCATTGGAATGATGAAATGACTTCCCGTTCCAACGGTTGGGGTAAAGGCATCTACAGGCCGCTGTTTCTCATAACGGTATTCAAAGACATCGCCTGAGTCATTGCGGACTGTCAGCGTACTTACGCCGGGTTCCTCACCCGCGTGAACCAACGTAATCAGCAACTCACCTCTCAGGGACTCGCCAACTTTCAGCTGAGCCTGCCCTGTTGTACCTTCTTCACCTTTCATGAGCAGGAGTTTGCCGTAGTAGAAACTCCATTTCAGCGGGGAATGGCTAGCGTCGGCTGAACCGAAAGATACCTCTAAGGGTATGATCACCAGGAGAGTGAAAGCAATAAATCGCTGTATCAGCATCATAGGTCAATCATTTAAATCCGGCATCAAACGTTGAGTAAAATATTCATGCCTTTTTTATAAGGCCGCTAAATACGAATCCGCAACCGACATTTAATTTCTTATCAGCCGTTCCCTATGTGATTTAGATTTTTTTCGAAGATTTGTTCAACCGAATCCGGATAACAAGCCGGAAGACAAACTGCAAACCATTGAAGTTTCGACGAGTTGCAGGCGGTTGCCACGAAATCACTTAAGTATTTCCGAATTCACCCTGAACAGAATGACGATGATGAACGAAAAGAGATTCAAAACAAAAATGATTGAATACTGCAAAAACATCCTTCACCATTTTACATTCGACCGGGCACTGTTCCGGAAGGAATATCGAAAATCGCTGCAATATCTTAATGCGGAAGACCAGGCCGAACTGAAGCACTGGGTCAGAAACAAATTCAAATAGGCTCTGGCCTGATTCACAGGTCAATTCAGAGTAGTCTCCAGCGTGCCTATCCCCGTATGCACAACGTATGGAGGTGTTTGTCCGGCGGGACACAGGATGCGTGCGTTGTCGGCGATGTACCTGGCTGTGACGAGGGGATTGCTGCAAATTCGCACCGTAGCATCCTCCGATATGTTTATAATCTCGACACGCCTCGCCTTGCCAAGTATCAGCATTGTCCGGCCCCTGACAGATTCGCAGGTAACGACATCACAGGTAACTTCACTGAAGTCGAGGATACAATCTCCCTCTGATCTAGCAATGACGAGGTGACGACATTTTCCACGAAGGACAAGCTGACCATTTCCATTGGCACTTATCCGAACGCGCCCGTCAAGGGAGTATAGAATTCCCGACAAGTTAAACTGGCCATTCGCCACGAGTTTGGCGTCACCGTGGTTCCCAATGAGAATAGAATCACAACTTGAGGTTCCGTTGAAAACGTATTTCCTCAACTTCGCGCGCCGTGATCTATGTTTCCGTACCATACCTCAGTGATTCGTCACTGAGACAATATCATAAAAATGTCACCGGCGTCGTATGATAAATGTTATCGCACGACTTGTTTTTGGTCATGCCTGCGGTCAGGCACCGGACCCGTCGAATTGGCGGATACCTATCGACCAATTGACATGTAATGTCAAAGGTATACCCACTCTCTGAATTTTCGGTCGCAGCGTTGTGGGATGACAACAATTCGGAGTAGATTTCGGACGATTATCAACCATGACACTGCGAGTCGCGTCCCTCAATTCGGGCAGTAACGGAAACTGCTACTTCATCGGAAACGGTGATGACGCTGTCCTCATTGACGCGGGTATCTCCTGTCGGGAAATTGAAAAGCGTCTGAAACGGCTGGGGCTTTCAATTCGGATGGTAAAGGCTGTCTTCATCACGCATGAACACGGCGACCATATTCATGGGCTTGCCGCACTATGCAAACGTCATAAGTTGCCGGTGTACATTACTGCGCGAACGAAAGCAATGGCCGGGCGCGCGCTCGAAACGACAGACACGATAATGTTCACGTCAGGCGAGACTGTTTCCATTGGCGGATTGAACATATCTGCGTTTCCGATACGGCACGATGCCGCTGAACCGCATAACTTTGTAATCAGTAATGGTGAAGTCCGCGCCGGAATTTTCACCGATATCGGATATGCATGCGAACATGTGATCCATCATTTCCGCCAGTGCAATGTTGCCTTCCTGGAAACAAATTATGACGAAGAGATGCTCGAACGCGGACCATATCCATGGCCGCTGAAGAATCGAATCCGCGGTGGATTTGGCCACTTGTCAAATCGCCAGGCGCTGAAACTTTTCCGTGAACACAAGCCGTCGTTTATGAGTCATTTGTTTCTCTCCCATCTTTCGGAAGAAAACAATTCTCCTGAACTGGTCGCGCATCTCTTTCAAAAAGCCGCAGGACGCACCAACGTGATCGTAGCATCGCGGTATCATGAAACTGCCCTGTACGAAATCAACGGGCAGTTTCAGGATTTTCACGGTTCAGCATACTCACGGGCTGTGCTACGCCAGACGCAGCTCACACTCGAATTCTGATTCCAAATCAATTCTGGTAGCTACCGGGTATGTTGCCAAACGTGATGGCTATCCGGTTCCATGAATTTATCTGACAAATCGCAAGTACGATGTTGGCAATCTCCTCTTTCGAAAAATAAGGCGTCATCCTTTCGTATGCTGCATCGATTGCTTCAGCGTCGTGCTCTGAAATATTGGTAAGTACCTCAGTCAGGTGCAGCGTTGCTTTCTCGGCATCCGTATAAACAGGCGACTCCTCCCATGCGGGCAGAAGGTATAACCGCTGAAATGTTTCCCCTTCCTTGATCGCATCCTTATGATGCATATCAAGGCAGAAGCCGCACTTATTGACCTGAGATGCCCTCACTTTGATCAGGTGAATAAGCGTACCGGAAAGGCCGGACTTGTGCAGGTAGTTTTCAGTATTGCGCATTGCTGCGTACATACCAGCCGGTATTTCATTGTAGCTGATTCGCGGTTTTTTTTCTGTTACTTCCATACTCATGATTGTTTTATTGTCTAACAGCTCCCACGTGACAAACGTGACAATCAAATATGGATCTCCGTTAATTTTTCCGGATTAATAACGATGAAGACGTTTTCGATTTTTTCGTCGTGGATTTCAAATACGACACAGCGATAGATGATCATGTTCGCGCGAAAAACCAGGGCCGGTAAATAGTTGATCGTGGTATGCACCACTTCCGAACCCGGGATAAAGTACTTATTATACAGCGCAGTCAGAAAACGACCAACGCGGTCGCGACCGACGAGAATATTCCTTGCTGCACGAAGACTACCGCCATCCGACATCGAGTTCACATCTGCAGCAAGTAGCTGCTTGACTTTCTCGATATCGCCCTGCAGTATGGCGTGTGTTAATGCAACCACGGTCTCATTTTTTGTTTCTCTTTTCAATTCCACAGTGCGGGAAGTATCGAGCTTCTTCCTGGCCCTCCTGAACAGTTGCCGGCAATAGTCTTCGCGCAGTTCAAGTACTGCAGCGATATCCGAATGCTGGTAATCAAACGATTCCTTCAGAATAAAGACTGCCCTTTCACGGGGAGTGAGGCGCTCAAGAAGTACCAGCAATGAATAGTTGAGGATATAGCGTTTATCAACGGAACGGTAAACATCGTCCTCCGTCCCTACCGGCGTAGGCAGCCACATCCCGTTATAACTTTCCCTTCGGACTTTGATTTTCTTTTTCGCGTTTATCGCCCGGTTAATCACGGAGCGTGTCAGGTAGGCGTCGTGATTTTCAATGTGATCGGTCGGGTTAAGGAAATAATGACTCAGCAGTTCCTGGACCACGTCCCGCGCTTCATTCATATCACCGAGGACATTATAAGCGAGCGGAATCAGCCGGGACTGCTGCTGATCAAACCGGGAGGTAATATCTTTAACGGGCGGGCGCAAACTCATTGTACCGTCCATAACCTGATGACAAGTATTCTTTCATGAACGTGACATTAAAGTAAAGAAAAACGACCGCTGATTAAAGAACGCTGATTAAATGATTACGCTGATTATGATTACGCTGATTATGATTAGGCTGATTAGGATTAGGCTGATTAGGATTAGGCTGATTAGGATTATTCTGTGGCTTCGCCCCAGAATAATCTGCGAATTCAGATCCCAATAATCAAATTCAGGATCGCAAGGGCAATAAAAAATCCGTGTCACAGGCGTGTTTGGCGCGGTGACACGGATCTAATGGTTTTGCCGGGTTACGGCTTGTATTTGAATGACCTTGTTTTGCCAAACATGTAGTGAATACCAACCTGGATTCCGACCACAAGGTTCGCGCGTTCACCAAAGATGCTTCCCCCGTCGCCGTTCTTGATTCTCTCGATTACGTCGCCGTTACGGATATCGGTAAGGCTGTAGTTTGCGCGGATCTGCGTTGTTAGAAACAGGTGCTTTGACAAATCGATATCAAGACCAAAGGCAGCTGCGATGGCAAATTCCGAATTTTTGAAATCGTTCGCCTTCTTGGAAAGAATGTCCTGTGCAGGCACATCAGTTGGCACATCATACGTTCCGTCACCATTATCGATAGCGTCCGGAAATTCCTGCTGGATGGATGAGAAGTCTACACCCTCGGGAATCTCAAATGTTCCTGCCGATGCAGTTACATATTCGCGCGCGTTGGTCAGAAAACTCATCTGCGGACCGATGTTGAAGTTCGCCCGCGTGCCTTTTGTGCCGCCACTCATGAATTTGAGCAGGAACGGCACGTGGAAATAATCCAGATCGATACGACGTTCACCTCTTACCTTCTGCGCGATGTCGATAATCTCAAAAATCTGCCCCTGCCGTGCTTTGATACCTTCGAGGCTCAACCCGAATTTTTTTCCGAAGTCGACACCAAAATTGAAGCCGACCGGGGCCGGTTTGAAGGTATACGTGGAATTGTAGCGCGGATCTTCCGAAATCCCTTTGTCAAGAACAAAAGTAGCGTTACCGCCGGTTGTGACACCGACGTGAACCTGCACCAGCTGGGCATAAGCTTGACCCATGCAAAAAACGGAAAGCAGGATTATGACTAGTTTTTTCATAAAAATGTTCATTTGCTCTGAATACCAAAGATTTGGTTTTGTAACCAGATTTCTGAAACAGGTGTCCGGTTAACCGCATGCATGTAGGAAATCGATAAAAGATGAAAAATTCGGAATGGCAATCGTAAGCACCTACTTCATAGAGACTCCCGTAGTCGGTCGGAAAATCAACCCCTCGGTTGGCGTCGACATAGCAGACATCGCACACTCCTCAATCATAATAAACTGATTCTTCTCTGCATTTTCCCTTAGCTGCTGAAGCATAGATTTGAGTTTTTGCACTGGTGAACCCGGCGGATTCTGGTAGAAAATTCCCACCCTGGCGTCCCTGGTGAGGTGGGGCAGCAGCGCCGGGAACATGTTTTCGTTCGTCAAAAATCCGCTGACATTACAGGCGAATACCACCGTGAAATGCCAGTCTTTCAAATCAACTTTCAGGAGGTCGCCCCCAATACTGTGGAAATTTTTATGGCCGCGCATTCGCTCCTGAACCCGCTTCAACATGGCGCCGGAACGCTCCACTGCTGTCAACGTGCGGACGCGAACCGCCATCAATTCAAGGGCAAGACCGGCACCCGGACCTATTTCAAGAACCGAGTCGTCGCGCCGAAGCTGCATACATTCAACGGCCCACCTAAAGCGTGCTAATTTGCCCTCCATGCGTTTTCGGGGTTCCGGGAGTCTGCCCGGGGTACGATTCAAAGCCGATTGACCTATCTTTAGTAAAGTCAAACAAAATTGATGCAGGCTTGTAACCTTCAAAGATCCTGGAAGTTTTCCCTTCACAAAACCTGAGGCCGGATTTTGGAAACACTGAGCGATAATGCCTTGATGGACAAGGTAAAAAACGGAGACCTGGATAAGCTTGGGCTGCTATTTGAGCGCTATAAGAAGCCGTTGTTTGGCTTTTTCTACGGCATCAATAAGGATCGTGAACTTAGTGAAGACCTCGTGCAGAACGTTTTTGTACGCGTTCTCAAGTATCGCTCCCTCTACCGCGGAGAGGGCGAGTTCAGAAGCTGGTTATTTCACATCGCACGAAACGTCAGCCACGACCAGTACCGGAAGAAACGTATTCAGGCAACAGACTCAGTTGAAAACTGGCAGGAGCGAATCGGCTCGGATGACAATCGGTTCACATCCTACCAAAAGGATGAGGACCTGGAGTTGCTTTCGCTTGCAATGGACAGGCTATCGGAAGACAAACGCGAGATACTTCTGCTAAGCAAATTCCAGGAAAAGAAATACAAGGAAATCGGCGACCAGCTTGGATTCAGCGAGGGCACTGTGAAAGTCCGGGTGTATCGGGCAATGCAGGAGCTGAAAGCAATCTATCACGAAATGGAGGCAAAACGATGAATACTATGAACAGACGTGAAATCAAAGAACTGCTGGAAAGGTATAACAGTGGTAATGCCGGCGATCACGATCTCATCACGATCGAACGACTCCTCGAAGATGGACTGATCCAGCTTGAGGACCTGCATGTTCTGCATGACGTCTCCGAAAAACTGGAACGTCTCGAATCTCCTGCGCCGTCACCTGATCTCGACGTACAGTTTTATCAGATGCTTGCGACTGAAAAACGGAAACACGAACGCCAGTCCATTAAGAGTTGGTTTGCACTTCCATCCTTTACGCCTGCATTCGCGTTTGCATCAGTGACGTTCATGGTGGGCATTTTCCTCGGCTATGTCCTGCTCCGGCCATCAGCAACGTCGACGGGCCAGATCCAGGCGCTGACAACTGAAGTAAATGGCCTCCGCGAAATGATGATGCTGACTTTGCTCGAAAAAGAATCGGCAACGGATCGGCTGAAGGCAGTAAGCCTGTCGCAGGAAATGCGCGAAGCAAGTAGTTCAGTGACACGCGCGCTGGTTACGACGCTCAACAACGATCCAAACGTAAATGTGCGACTCGCTGCATTAGATGCGTTGGTGCCTTACGCATCCGACAGCCGGGTGCGAACGGACCTTATAAAAAGTATCGCATTACAAGAGTCACCCCTGGTACAGCTCGCTCTTGCGGATGTTATGGCTGCCCTTCAGGAAAAGTCATCCGTGAAAGAATTCAAAAAGTTATTGGATGATGACCGGACGCCGGAGGAAGTAAAAGAACGCATCCGTGAAAAGATCAACGTAATGATCTGAGTTCTCAGGACAAAAAACAGGAACACGAAATTTTGAACGATCATGAAAAAATTATTAATCGGCATCGTCTTGTTAACAACGACGTTGTCATTCGGACAATCAAAAACAGAAAAGATAACGCGCGAGCTTGCCTTTGAAAAGAAAGGAACCAACAACGCGGTGATTATCGCGAACATCAACGGCAACATCACCGTTGAGGGCTATTCCGGGGACGTTATCCAGGTCGAAGTTGAAAAAATCATCGACGGAAAAACACAGGCGCGACTCGATGCAGGCGTCAAAGAAATCAATCTTGGCGTAATTGACCGCGCTGATACAATCGTGCTTTACGTTCAGGGCGTGTGCGGATCCTTCAGGAAACTGGCCAACACAGGAAGTACGCATGGCGGGTGGAATTATGACTGGAACGACTGCCGTGACAATGAGAAGAGTTACGACTACAAAATGAATTTTCGCGTCCGGATTCCAACGGCTGCAAATGTTTCTGTGAGTACGATCAATGCCGGTGATATCTCCGTCGCAAAAGTTTCCGGTCAGGTCCGGGCGGAAAATATTAATGGTGGTATTCGCCTTACAGATCTTGCCACGGCAGCCAAAGCATCCACCATCAATGGCGACGTCGACATTCAGTATGAACGCAACCCCAACGCCGATTGCCGATTTTATACCCTTAACGGGGATATCAATGCGTATTTCAAAAAAGGGCTTTCATCAAACGTCAGTTTCAAAAGTTTCAACGGCTCGTTTTACACAAATATCGAACAATTGACTGCGCTACCGGTGCGTGTCGAAAAGGAATCCGGCAGTCGTGGGATGAAATACAAAGTAAACGGGAATCAATTCAAAACAGGAAAGGGAGGCGCGCAACTGGACTTCGAAACGTTCAACGGCAACGTCTACCTGAGAGAGAACTAATATCAACATCGACAATAATCAATATCATGAGAACAAATAAAAATATTACAATACCCGGTCTTCTTATCCTACTGGCAATACTGGTGACCGGGACAGTTAGTGCGCAGGACAATGAAATAACCATACCGTTGTCGAATCCGTCCGAGCGTGGCAAACTGAGGGTTGACTTGAATTCAGGTTCAATCACAGTGAAAGCAACTTCACGTAAGGATGTGCTCCTGCGATACAGGGAAGTGGTTAACGAAAGCAGAGACGCAAAAAACGAAAAAAACAAAGAGAACACCGATTCGAATAGGGCTGGACTTAAAAGAATCGCGGGCAGCGGACTTGAAATAGAGATAACAGAACATCAGAATTCGGTTACCATTGAATCCGGATCGTGGTCGCAGCGGCTGAACGTTGAACTTGAGATCCCTTCCGGGTTTGATGTATTCCTCCACACCTACAACAACGGTTTCCTCATGGTAACCGGTGTGCAGGGTGCGCTGGAACTCGAAAACTTCAATGGAAAAATCACCGCGTTGAACATCTCCGGTTCGGTTGTCGCGACGACCTATAACGGTGACATCAAAGTTACCTTCGACAAGGTGACTCCAAACACACCGATGTCGTACAGCACCTTTAATGGTGATATCGAACTATCACTTCCGGCTGACTACAAGGCGACGATCAAAGGTAAAACCGAACAGGGAAGCATTTACTCCGATTTCGATATTCAGTTTCGAAACTCAGGACCACTTCAGAAGAAGGAAAAGAAAGGCGATGTATTCCGGGTGGTTATTGACGAATGGAAGATTGGTGACATCAATGGCGGAGGCGCGGAACTTACGATGCAGAACTACAACGGTGATCTCATCATACGAAAGAAATAGCCAGACGATCATAGCAGGCCCTCGCGCGAGGGCCTTTTTCTTGTGTGTGTATGTGTGATTTTTGAAGTAATACTCGTATATTTCGGGTTATTACACCGTCCATGAAAGGAACACTGATCGTAAGTCACTCCGACATGCAGAACAAACCCGACCTGATGGGAGTCCTTTCCGTACAATCCGAACACATAGCAAAGCAGGGTGACGAGATTTGCTTTCATTCAAAGGAAGGAGCGCTGATGACGATGATCTGCGCATTGCTTGACCAGAATGTCACCTACCGGCTTGAACTCGTCCAAAGCGAAGCCGGGAGGAAATAACATCAGCATATTATTTCCACGCATCCGGGCACGCTAATGTTCCTCAGCGGGTTCTATGTGAATCAGAATATTCTCAAGCTCCGGCAACTCCAGCAATAGTTTATCTTTCAGCCTGTGGGCGATGTCGTGACCTTCACGCACGGTGAGAGTAGCCTTTACCGTGGCGTGCAGGTCAACATGATATTTCATTCCTGACTTACGCACAAAACACTTCTCCGTTCCTTCAACGCCACCAACGCTCAGAGAAACCGCCCGGATTTTCTTGACCAGCTCTTCGTAAAGGTGCTCATCCATTATTTCACTGAGTGCCGGACGGAAGATCAGATAGCTATTATACAGAATCGCACCGGAAGCAACTAACGCTGCCCAATCATCCGCGGACTCATAACCCGGTCCAAGCACCAGAGCCAGGGAAATTCCAATGAACGCAGCGACAGAAGTGATCGCGTCACTGCGATGATGCCAGGCATCGGCTCTCAGGGACGAACTGTTCGTTTGTCTGCTCCTATGGATAACGTACCGGAATGAAAGCTCCTTCCAGATCAGAATTCCTGCAAGCACATACAGCGTATACGCCTCCGGAGGTTCATGGGGTGTTCGGATATTTTCGATACTCTGGTACGCGATGACTACTGCCGAGACAATAAGAAACCCCACCACAATAAATGTGATAAGGGGTTCAAGTTTGCCATGGCCATAGGGGTGATTTTCATCCGGAGGTCTGTTTGCAATTTTCAGCCCCATCAATACCAATAATGAGGAAACAACGTCTGCCGTTGATTCAATGCCGTCGGCGATGAGTGCGTACGAATTTCCGAAATAACCCGCGAGCCATTTGATAAGCGCCAACACCGTGCTACCGGCGATGCTGAAGTAAATTGTACGAATGGCGGTTTTTTCGGCGCTCACATTAGTGACTGTTACAGGTAATCCGATCAGCGTCCTGACTTAACACAACGAAAACCAATATGCGATTGTCCGCTGTCAAAGGCCGTTGCCTGACGAGCAGTAGGCCGATAGTTGGAGCAGTAGTCTGTCGCACAAAGGTATGACCCGCCTTTGGTTACATACTTCACAATGCCTGGTTCTCGCGGATCGTGTGATGCTTTCGGACCCTTGGGGTTTCTGGCGGTTCCGTTTCCAGGAAGATGCGCGAAATATTCCGGATCATAAAAATCGCTCGTCCACTCCCAGACATTTCCGATCATGTCGTACAGGCCGTATGCGTTTGACGGAAATGTTTTTACAGGCGCGCTTCCTTTAAATCCATCCTCCGCCAGGTTTTTGCTGGGGAAACTTCCCTGATACACGTTGGCGACAAATCGTCCGTTGGTAACGAGGTCGCGCGTGAAGTCAAACGGTTTGGCCGGCTCCCCACCACGTGCCGCAAACTCCCATTCTGCTTCAGTCGGGAGTCGCTTGTCCGCCCATTCGCAGTAAGCGAATGCATCTTCGTATGCGATGTGAACAACGGGATGATCCCACCGCGCATCGAGATTACTTCCTGGTCCTTCGGGTTGTCTCCAGTTTGCACCCGGGGTCCAGCGCCACCATTGTGAATAATCATTAAGACTGACGCGTGTACCCGGTGCGTGAAAAGTGAGCGAACCCGGAACGAGGATGCTGTCGGGCGGTTTTGGTGTTCCCGGTGGAAGCTGTTTCTTAAGTTCCTCCCAATCCGGCTTGCGTTCCGCGACGGTCACGTATCCCGTAGCGTCAACAAATTCCTTATACGCCTGGTTTGTCACTTCGGTCACATCCATCCAGAATCCGTCAACGCTGACGTTATGCGCAGGGCGCTCGTGGGCGTACGTGTTTCCTTCATCCGTGCCCATAATAAACTCGCCACCGCTTACCCAAATCATTCCGGCGGGCGCATCACCAGATGGCTTAACTTCATGCCGACCCGCTTCGCCTTCGCGCCTTGTCTCTGAGGAGCAGGACAACAGTAACAGAACGAATATCGCGTTAATGCAAATCGCCTTCATTAATACACACCGAGGTTGCGATGGTCATTACCGTGTTTCCTTACAGTTCGCTTTAGCGGAATCTGCATGCCATCTGTTGTTTCAAGCCAGTCGTAAATTTCATTGCTGAGGTCTTTGATGAGTTCCTGGTGTTCCGGACTCGCAATGAGATTCTTCATTTCATTAGGATCCTCCTGCAAATCGTATAACTCGTTAGTGTCCCAAATGCCATGGTAACGGATCAATTTATACCGATCCGTCCGGACTCCATGCATGGTCGGCGTTTGCGGGAAGTCGTACTCCCAGTAGTACTCGTAAAAAATGCGGTCGCGCCATTCAACGTTCTCTCCTTTTAATAAAGGAAGGATGCTTCGGCCATGCATTTGTTCGGGCTTTCTGATTCCGGCGACTTCCAGAATCGTCGGAGCGACATCGATGTTCTGAATCATCGGTTCCATCACACGACCACCCTGAAATATCTCCGGGCAACGGATAAGAAACGGAGCTTTTGCCGACTCCTCATAAAAATGACGTTTGTCGATAAGTCCGTGTTCGCCAAACGAAAATCCATTGTCACCCATGTAGATCACCAGTGTTGACTCTAAAAGACCTTCTTGTTCGAGATACTCCAATACACGACCAATGCTCTCATCTACCGCGAGCAATGTTTCGCAATATCGCTGGTAGAACTCACGGAAATTCATCTGACCGTTATACAGGTAGTCGACTCCATGCCAACTCTCGCGTTGCATCTTTTGCCAGTCGGGAGTACGATTCTTGCCGTAGTACTCATCGCCACCCCACGGTTTGTTGTCGGGTCTCTCCATTCCGGAATTCCCTGTGCGCCTCTTTCCCTTCACTTGCTCATCTGACGTAAGGAATGACGGCGGCAGTTCAAGCGTTTCGTTGGCGTATTTTCCAGCGTGTCGCTTTGCGGGATAAAACTCCGCATGTACAGCCTTATGCGAGAGGTATACAAAGAACGGTTTGTCTTTATCCTGCTTTTTCATCCATTCGAGGGCGTGATCGGTAAGCAGGTCGGTGATGTATGTCGAATCTTTGTATTCAACGCGCTCGCCGTTGATATTAAGCGTAGGATTGTAATACACGCCCTGGCCGCGGAAACTTTCCCAATGGTCAAATCCAGGTCTTGGATCGTCAGTATCATGGCCCATATGCCACTTACCAAAGAAGCTTGTATTGTATCCCGCTTTCTGAAGGTATTGCGGAAAGAATATCAGGAAATCCGGATCCGGGGCGCTGTTGTCAACAACGGTGTGGGTATGTGAATAAAGACCCGTAAGGATTGAAGCCCGGCTCGGAGAACACAATGCTGTGGTTACATATGTATTGCGGAACCACGCTCCTTCTTTGGCCATGCGATCCATGTTAGGCGTCTCAAGCCAGGGTACTTTGCCGGTGAAGCCCATGAAATCAAAACGATGATCGTCGGAAAGTATGAACACAACATTGCGGGGCTTTGCGTTTTCGATTCTCTCCATCACAAGTTCTCCCTTCACGGGCGGCTTCGAATCCGAACCGCGATCACCGGAGCATGAAGCTATTATGAAAGATATTCCAAACAGCAGGAAGAAGTGGCGTTGACGCATAATCAATCAGGTTGCAGTTATTCAGTCTATCCGGGCGTAAAAGTAGTCAAGGAACCTGACTAATTGAAGGATTCGCTGCGAATCCATTCTTCAATAAGCGCGACTCCTTCCGCGTGCACCTGCTCGCGGCCAAGTTCGGGCATTGCAATGGCAGGGTCGTTGGTTTTCATCCGAAATACAAGAATGCTTTGATCCGGTTTACCCGGAACGATATCGAAACGCAAATTGCCCGCGCCACGTCCGGCGGCAACCGGTGTCTTATCAACACCTAAATGAATTTTTCGCTGCTCGAAAATATCAAGAAACAATCCTGAAGTTGACGCGGGACCGTTTTGTGAATGACAGTGCCCGCAATTCGCGTCAAGGTATGCACGTGCCCTTTGGTCCAGCGATCCCGTCGCAGGATTATCCCAGACGGCGAGCGCAGGAATCGCATCTTTGTCCGGTAATCCGGAAAGAACACCAAGCGCCTTCCAATGCATCAGCTGATTTTCTTTCGAATCTCCATAGTTGAAATCACGGTTAAGTTGCCGCGCGTTTACGCCAATCGGAAGGAGTGATTCATTCCTGACGTGACAACCCTTGCATTGATTTTTATTGGGAACAGCATAAGTGACTTCCTTCCTGCGACCGTTTTTTGCCACGTACGAAATCTTCTTTATGTCGCCCGCGGGGTCATAAACGGCGTCGGACTGGTCGTCGTTCCAGACGTAGGGCCACGCTTCCCAACCCCCGGGCTGATGTACCAGCAGCCGGGTTTCGATAATCTTACGGGGACCATCGGGTTTGCGAAAATCAACCGGGTAATAGAAATTCTTAATAAGAATTGTTCCGACTGGAAAATCAAATGCTAATGAGTCACGATAGTGTGCAACCTCTCCCGCTGGCAATTTGATGAAGCGAAGTTTTTCGGCATAGTTGCTGAAGAGCGGCGTATTAACGTCATAAGGAATGACATCATCCGCGGGTGTGAGATCAGCAAGTTTTCCGGTAAAGAAAGCAAATTCCGAAAGGCGTTCCTTCCGCTCAACCGCCACCGGTTCATATACGAAAGCGGGCACGCCAATTAAGATCACGATCAGTACGACAAGAAATCTCATTTCATCGAGACTGTTAATTGAACGGGTTCAAGCCGCGGTTGTTCGCAATTATGCAGCGTTATGTCGCGCGATTTGTTGCGGAACTTGTTACCAGCATCAATATTCACAAACGTAGCGTTTGTATTATTGCTAAAACATATTCTTCGGTCCTTCATCGCATCGTCCTCAATGCCGTCATAAATAATATGCGGAACGTCCTTGCCAAAACGCAGCTTCAGCCGAAACAGTTTGCCCATCCTTCCCTTTCCGCTAGTTCTCACGCGAGGGCGTTCATATACATTATCATGCAGGTAAATACTATGCGGAAACGGCTTGTATGACGCATCATTGATCGGATTCTCCGTCATGTAGTAACTGATGATCGCCGTACCGGCAGTGATGTTGTTCACGATTTTGTTTTCGAAAATTTCAACGTTACGCGTTGCCAGAATCATCAGTCCCGTTCCGGGCGGCACCTTCCCGACAATGTTACCTTTGGGAGCAAAGTTGTCGTGGTTATTCTCGCGGATCACATTGCGAAAAACGCGGACGAATCCACCCTCCTTTTGAACCAGGTCCGGCAAATCAAAAATGAGGACACCACCAGTGTTGTTGTACGCCTCATTGTCATAGACATCGGCATAAAGAGAATTTTCGATTTCAATGCCGGCTACGTTTTCGTAGGCTTTAGAGTTGCGTACAACAATATACTTAGACTGACCAACATAAATACCTGCATCGCTCGCTCCATGCGCAACACAATTGTCAATCAGTACCTGCGTGCACTGCACCGGGTAGATTCCATAGCCACCATTTTTTTCATCGGCACCACCAGTCCAACCCGTAGTGACATTCTTAAACACAATACCGTCAACCAACTGTACTTTGATACCGTCGCCTTTGGCATCATGAACGGTAAAATCCTCGAGGCGAATATTCTTACCATTGGTGATTTTCAAACCTTCGGCACCGGTAACCTGATCCTTGAAACTCAGGATCGTTTTGTTCATACCGGCGCCGCGAATCACGACGTCTGATTTGTCATCCATCGAAAGGCTTCCCTCAAGTTGAAAGTGGCCCTCCGGCAGGTTGACAACTCCGCCATTTTCAACTTCAATCAACATCGTCTGGAATTTTTTCTGAGTTTCCTTTTGCGCGAAAGATGCATGCATCATAAGCATCAGTACGGCGAATAAAATCGTCCTGACCATGGTGGTACTGGTTGTTTGTACTAAGATACGATAATGCATACACAGAAACTGCGTCAGTAAATGGATTCATTTTTGTCCCGCATATCCTAATCAGGATGGGAAAAATCCCGAATTATCGGATATTCGTCAAAACCATATTGTTGCTGATGACAAGATTCCTGGGGCTCCTGCTTATACTCCACGTATTGCTTTCGATACAAGCCAATGGCCAACTCCGCGTATCGGAAAACCGGCGTTATCTTCAAACTGCCGATGGCAAACCGTTCTTCTGGCTTGGTGACACGGCCTGGGAATTGTTTCACCGGCTCAACCGTGAGGATGCTGAAAAATACCTTAGGAATCGCGCTGAAAAGGGATTCACGGTTATTCAGGCGGTAGCGCTCGCTGAATTAGACGGACTTCACGATCCAAATCCTTACGGGGAAATCCCGTTGGAAAATGATGATCCGACGAAACCACGTGACGCTTATTTTCAGCACGTCGACTTCATCATAGAAAAAGCCGGCGAGTTGGGGCTTTACATCGGACTATTGCCGACGTGGGGTGACAAAGTATATCGCGACAGATGGGGCACCGGGCCGGAGATTTTCAATACGGAAAACGCTAAAGTATACGGCGCGTGGCTTGGTAATCGGTATAAGAACCACAAGAACATTATCTGGATCCTCGGTGGCGATCGAAATCCACGAAACGACAACGACGTGGCTATCTGGGGCAATATGGCGGAAGGAATTACTGAAGCTGTCGGCGGTGACGAAAATGCCCTTATGACTTTTCATCCTCAGCCAACCGACATGAAGGACGGCGGCTCTGCAAAATGGTTTCATCAGGATAAATGGCTTGACTTCAACATGTTTCAAACTGGACACTGTCGTGAGAACAATGTATGGGATCGTATTCAGGTTGCATACGACATGAAACCTGTAAAGCCGGTGATTGATGGTGAAGCGCTTTACGAAGACCATCCCGTTTGTTTCAATGCCGCGGATCTCGGAACATCGAGCGCATATGACGTTCGCAAGCATGCCTACCTGGATGTATTCGCAGGTGCTTTCGGTCATACGTACGGATGCCATGACATCTGGCAGATGTATACACCAAACAGAAAATCTGTTAATGGTCCAAATTATTATTGGTATGATGCCCTGGATCTTCCTGGTGCATCGCAGATGAAGTACCTGCGTCGACTCATTGAATCGCGGCCAATGTTTGATCGTGTGCCGGACCAAAGTATCATAGACAACGCACGCGGTAGCAGCGACCGCATACAGGCGACACGGGGAAAGGATTACATCTTTGTCTACAGTTCACAAGGCATGTCATTTAAAGTGAATCCGGGTAAGGTCACAGGAAAAGAACTGATTGCAACATGGTACAATCCACGAAACGGTGAATCAAAAGACGGAGGAAAGTTCGACAACAAAGAAGTGCGGGAGTTCACTCCGCCGTCAACCGGGTACGGGCACGATTGGGTACTGATGCTCGATGACGCTTCGAAACACTATCCCCTGCCTGTTAAATAACAGCGTACACTTCTATGCCTGAGATCTTAATATCATGAAAGAACTAAACTGCGGACCATTCAGGCTTATTTATCAAAACGGATTCGTTCGTTACATTCGCTACGGTGACAGGGAGATTCTGCGCATGATTTACGTTGCGTTGCGCGATGAAAACTGGGGAACACATCCGCTCAGGATTTATGACGAAGTTGTCGACGCCGGGCATGAAACCTTTAGCATTCAATATAAAGCAGATAGCCATTCCGATGACACAACACTAATCCGGTGGAGCGCTACCATCCAGGGTAGCTCGACCGGAGAAATCACATTCACCATTGACGGTGAAGTAGTGGCGGACCACCGGAAGAACAGAGCTGGCTTTTGTATACTTCATCCGCTGCGCGAAACAATCCGCCAGCCGGTAATCATTCGCCATGACGATGGCACAACCACCGAACACACTTTTCCGGAGTATATCGCGCCGGAAGATCCTTTTGTTGATATCGTTCATATGAAATGGCGGATCGATTCGCACTGGTATTCGCTCGCATTCAGCGGAGATGTGTTCGAAACAGAGGATCAGCGCAACTGGAGCGATGCATCGTTCAAGACATTTTGTACGCCGCTGAGCAAGCCGTTCCCGGTGGAACTCAGGAAAGGTGAACGCATAAATCAGGTGATCACGTTCAAACCTGAACAACCTCTCGAAAAGGTATTTAGTTCCGAAGTAATCGAAATCACAACAACATCAAAGGAAGTAACGCTTCCTGCAATAGGCATCGGATCGTCGCCTTCGGAAGGGTTTACGGAAGACATCCTTAAGGCATTAAGAACAATCAGGTTGGATCATTACCGGGTTGATGTAGACCTGAGCAATATCGAATGGCAGGATAGTTTCACGAACGACGTGTTAATCAGCGAACGCCTTGCATTGCCGCTCGAGATTGTTATGCATCTACCACAAGACCCACGGGATGTGCTTGATGATTTTCTGAAATTGTTTGACAAAGAGCGCGTCCCGGTGCGAAAGATAACATTACTTAGCAAACGCGAACTCACAACGCGCGAGCATCACTTAGAGTTTATTCCATTGCTTAAAAGTATGTTTCCAACGGCCGCGGTGGGCGCCGGTACCGATTTTAATTTCACGGAACTAAACAGGGATCGCTTTCCCGTATCGTCTGCCGACTTCGTGACATTTGGTCTTGACCCGCAGGAACATGCTTCGGATGACATGACAATCATTGAGAATCTCGAAGCTCAATATTATGGCGTCATTAGTGCGCGCAATATTTATGAAACGGCGGTTCACGTATCGCCGGTGTTACTAAAGCGAAAGTTTAATCCCTACGCCACGAATCCGGCAGCATTCCACATCCCGGAGGAAGACCGAACTGAACCGCGTCAGAAAACACCCTTCTGTGCAACGTGGACTTTGGGAAGCATCAAACAAATGGTCAGTGCACAGGCTGGATGCGTAACTTACTTCCAGGCCGTCGGACCGCATGGAGTTATTTCGAATGAAGGCGAAGAATACCCGGTATTCCGGGCTTTGAAATTGTTACGCGAGACTGGGCACGACAAAGCTTTCGAAACGCGTTCATCCCAACCATTGACAGTTGATGGTATCGCATTCCAAAACGGCGCAATATTATTGTGGAATTACACCGGTAGCGAACAAACGATTTCCATTCCGGAACGCGACCTCAAAGTCACCGTCGGACCGGCGGAGTTCATTGTGATTTAAGCGAAATCATTTTTTGGTGACGAGATCGCGATATGAAATCAATTGAATGCCAAGCTTCCTGATCAACGCTTTTATGTCGGGATCCGTCCACAGTGACGTAACGCCCTGCCTGTCTTCCGCGACGTCCTCGTAGCCTATGTGATGGATTGCCCGGAGCTCCTCATCGTCGAGGCCGGGATGGTCTACGAACAGGTACGTCTGACCCTTTTCAAGCTTCCGCAACATCTTTTCAAAGCTGGCCTTCTTTTCCTGGAACGTCCGGTGCGGACCATCGTAGCCAACACCCTTTACGTTGTGTTCGACCATGTCGATATCAATACCATACTCCTTCGCCAGGCGTTTGGCAAGCATACGCACTGAATCGCTGAGGTTAGTACAACCCATGTGACTACTGATGTGGCTTAGTCGCGGAATATACTTTTTGGCCATCTCAATCTGGGCGCGAAACTCCATTTCAACATCCTCAAGTGTCCACTTGTTTTCGCGAATTGATTTGCCCGGATAGTTTTTGTTCGGCCATATCATTGGATAAAAATATCCGTCCTCGTCCATCAGACTTATGCAATCCGACAAGGGTCGCCACTTAACGTTATCCCACTCGCTGGTAATCGCGAGGTGAATACCGACATCGGTACCGGGATTTTCGCGAAGTAATTTCACCGCTTCCGGAAACCATGGGGAAGGTACGATCACCTCAATGGAAGTCTGGATTCCCTCTGTGTACGACTTGATCAGCGCAAGATTTCCGGAGTGTGAATAACCCATGTCGTCGCCGCGCACAATCAGTCGTGGTGGTTGTGCACAGGCAAGTATCGTTGACGCAATGATCAGAAGGACAGGCAAAACATTCTTCATATCGTATTGTTTATTTTGCTATGAAAGTATGATTCCCGGAACCCCGGGTGAAAACAACATAGTTACCGTTTCGGACACCGTCTGTACCAGTACCACCGTCGAGCGATACGCTTTGACCTTCAGTCGCCGGTACCCAAATTTCTGCGGTTGTGTTCCCCGGAACAGCAACTTTGAGTTCGAACGTATTCCCGCTTCGCGACCATTCACTTTTTATCTCGCCGCGTACCGAGTGATAACTTCCCCGTGCCCACGTGAGATCGCCAGCAGGCTGAGGCTTGATCAGGATTTTTTCAAAGCCCGGAGCCGCCGGATTTATTCCCAGCAGTGATCTGTAAAACCATTCGCTGATCGAACCAAACATCGGATGGTTCTGAGACGGATATTTTTCCGGATAACTCCACGTTTCCCAAAGTGTGGTCGCACCTCGTTCAAGCATGTGCCCCCATCCCGGGAAGTCGCGTTGGTTCGCCACGCGGTACGCGACGTCATTCAAATCCAGTTCGCGAAGCACATCGAACATCATCTTCGTACCAAATATTCCTGATGACACGTGCCATTCATGGCGGGCGAACTCATCCATAAGAACCTTTCGCGTGTTCTCAGGTTCAGGTGATAAATCATACCACAACGCAAATATTTGGGCGGCCTGAGTAGCGTTGTCGAAACGTCCCGTACCGGGTATGAGATATTTCCGTATGATCAATCTCTTTATATTCTGCGAAAGTCGGTCATATTTCAAAGAGTCATCTGTTTTATCGAGAATTCCCGCGAATTTCACGCCGAGCTTTGCGTGATGATAATAAAATGCGGCTGCGGAAAACGCTTCGGCCCGCGGATCCAGCGCTTCGTGATCACCGATATCCCAGTGAAACAATCCCTCCACCGCCTTCGACTCGAGAAAATCCATTTGTTTTCTGAACGCAGGATAGAATTCTTCAATAATTCTCTTGTCTCCGTAAAACTCATAGAGTTGTTCCTGCATAAAGGGGAATGCGAGTTGCCATCCAAGCGGTCCGGAATAACCGCCGTAACCCCGGTCAGCGATACCGACAAACGGAGCAGTTTCCGTAATTCCGCCGTCTTCCTGCTGATCATTGGCGTAATCCCTTACAGCCTTGCGGTAAAAGTTCGCCATGTCAAAGTTGTATATGAATGCGTTAGCTGTAACTACGATGTCCGCGCCGTAACCAAGTTTCTCGCGCGCGGGGCAATCTGATTGTACGCTAAATACATTACTTTGAAACGTGCGCTTTGTCACGTGTTGAATTTTATTAAACATCTCGTTCGAACAAGCGAATGAACCAGTTTCTTCAAGCGCCGCACTGAGACGCAGTCCGTCGATATCAGCCAGAGTAGGTTTACCAGGCCAGCCCGTTATTTCAACGTATCTGAATCCATGAAATGTGAATCGCGGCTGCCATGTTTCCCGACCCTTGCCTTTGAGAGTGTATCGATCCTCCTGCCAGGCTGTTTCGGGTGCACCCGGTCCGCCCTTTATTCCGCCCTTGCGGATCTGGGTCATCACGGTGGTGGAATAATTGAGTGTACCGTCTTCAAAAACATCTTCGCCATAACGCAGCCGGATCGTTTTTCCAGCCTGACCTTTTACAGATATCCGCGCCACACCTGCGAAGTTGACCCCCATATCAATTATGAATGTATCGGGTCGCGGGTTAGTGATTTTTACCGGCTTAATGACTTCAATGATTTTAACAGGTGGCTGCATTTGTACAGTTAGCCTTCCCGTTGGTCCTTTCGCGCGGACGGCCTGAGTCCACTTTGTACTTCGGGCCACGTTAACGGTATTCCAGCCCGATACTTCATTCCGCGCGTCGTAGTACTCGCCCAGGTAGACACTGTTCTGCATTACAGGTCCGGGCGTAGTTTGCCAGGTTTCATCAGTTGGAATAACGATTTCGGATCCATCGCTGTATCGAACGTGAAGTTCCGCCTTTACACAAGGCCTACCTGTTTGTTGGTATTCACGTATATCCCAGCGACCAAACAATTTTATCGGCAGCGGATTCCACCAGCCGTTACCCACCATTATACCGACTGCGTTTGTTCCGCTTCTCATCATCGATGTAACATCGTAGACGCTATACAGAACCTGTTCGTCATATGCAGTCCAACCCGGATCAAGAACGCGATCACCAACGCGGCTTCCGTTCAAATATGCTTCATAATAGCCGAGTCCGCTGATATAAAGCCTCGCAGAACTTACATTTTTACCTGACGAAAATTCCTTTCGAAACAGCGGCATTGCCGGCTTATTATAGTGATCGATATCCTGAGCAGGCTGAGGCTGACCATCATCAATCCATACGGCTTTCCAGTCGCTTTCATCCAGCATGGCGGTCTCAAACCACGCAACACCGCTTACGGTAGCCTTGCCGTTCTCATCGTAAACGCGAACCCGCCAGTAATAGCGCGTAAACGGTTTTAGCGGATTACCCGCGTATGGGATATTTATTGAATTCGATGACGTCACTTTACCCGACGCCCAGACATCCCCCTCGCTACGGGCAATCACGGACGCACTACCCGCCACGATGACTTCGTATGCAGATTGTTTGCCATTCACTACATCCGATGCAAATTGCCAACTGAAGCGTGGTTCACGGGTATCAATACCCAATGGGTTAACAACGTATTCGCATGTTAGTTTTACCGGAACCAAACCGGCTGCGAACAGACTTGCGTGCAACAGGCAAAAACAAAAAGAGAGGAGCGCGACTCGTATCGGATTATCCTTCATTGGTTAATGGTTATGAATATCTTTGCTTACGGAATTGAATCGCTACAACTTCGTGCATTCCATTTTCAACTTTGTATTTACTCAGGCGGACTTCCACGATCTCATAGACGCGGATACCATGACCTTATTACTTTGTTACGTATTGGAAGGAGTGCACCCCTGACCCTGCCTCAAAGTAAACACGATCACCGTATTGCCTGATATTTTTCAGTTGCGGCGCACCTTTCGCGGGTCTGCCCGCCGTAATGGTTTGAAGGTCAGCGCCGGGTAGCCATACCTCTGCCGTTGTATTCGGGGGTACTTCAAAACTTACCGACATTTGTTTCCCTTTTCGCTCCCACGATGATTTTACGGTGCCATAAGCCGATTCAAACGACGCGCGCGCAAATGACAAATTCTCATGTGGTTGTGGCTGAAGGACAACCTTTTTATAGCCAGGCGCACCGATTTCGATTCCCGCGGTTACCCTGTACATCCAGTCGCCGATCGCGCCATAAGCGTAGTGATTGAATGAATTCATCCCGACAGTCTGGAACGTGCTATCCGGTTTTTGTCCGTCCCATCGTTCCCAGATTGTTGTTGCTCCCTGCGTTACCGGATATAACCATGACGGGTAACTCTTCTGAAAAAGCAGCGCATAGGCCACGTCGTTGTGACCGAAACGCGTGAGCACATGACAAAGATGAGGTGTACCGAGGAATCCGGTGGTAAGGTGATTTCCGTAGCTCTTCACGTTATCAACCAAACGTTGTGCGGATTGTTTTCGCAGTTCTTCGGGGAGCATATCAAATGCAAGCGCGAGAACATATGCTGTCTGCGTGCTCGAGACGAGACGTCCACTTGGTGTCATGTACTCGCGCAAAAACGCATCCTTCACATTCTTTAACAGCTCACGATATTCTTTAACATCCGCCTCCTTTCCGAGTACCTCAGCTGCATTGATAACCAGTTGTGTCGAATGCGCAAAGAAACACTGCGCGATGAGGTACTTGTCCGTTACAGCTGCTCTTCCATCGTTATCATCCGCCGGTCTGTAGAAGAGCCAGTCGCCAAAATGAAATCCCGTGTTCCACAGGTAGTCCTGACTTTTTGATTTCATAAATCCAACCCAGGCCTTCATACTTTCATACTGCTGTTCCAGGATCCGTTTATCTCCGTAGACGAGATACATGTTCCAGGGAATGATCGTTGCTGCATCCGCCCAACCTGCAGAACCGCCCGCATTGTTGAGTACATCAGGCACAACAAATGTTACAGATCCATCGGGGCCCTGATCCGCTGCAACATCTTTCATCCACTTTGTAAAGAACGCCGCAACGTCCATGTTATACGCAGCGGTCCTCGAAAATGCCTGGGCGTCACCTGTCCAGCCAAGTCGTTCATCCCGCTGAGGGCAGTCCGTTGGAACATCGAGGAAGTTTCCTTTCTGCCCCCACACGATATTTTGCTGCAGTTGATTCAGCAGACTATCAGAACACACGAAGCTTCCCGTGGGCTTCATATCGGAATGAATAACTATCCCTGTAACGTTATCCGGTTTCAGTTCGCCCGGAAAACCATCAACTGAGATATAGCGAAAACCAAAGAACGTAAATCGCGGTTCGTATGTCTCCTGCCCTTGTCCGTGGAGTATGTATGTCATTGTCGCTTTCGCGGTACGCAGATTCGCGGTATAAAATTCTCCTTCCTTATCGAGCACTTCCGCATGGCGGACAATTACAGTCGTGCCTGCCGGCCCACGTACCCTGAGGCGGACCCAACCCACCATATTCTGACCGAAGTCAACAACAAGCGTTCCCTTTGGCGTTCTGAAAATCTTTTTCGGTTTCAATTCCTGAACTCTTTTCACCGGAACCGTTTCCATCGCTACCAGCTTTTCGCTGCCGTTGGGGATGAGATTCACCGGTTTCCAGGATGAGTCGTCAAATGCCGCGGTACTCCATCCGGGGATCTCCTTTCTTGCGTCGTAAGTTTCTCCGTCGTAGATGCTGTTCATGACTATCGGTCCATCGGCGGAACTCTTCCATGCATCGTCCGACACGATGATAGCTTTGTCACCATCTTTGTATTCGACAATTACCTGACAAAGCAGACCAAGTTTCTTGCCCCAAACGCCCCAATTCGTTTCCCAGCCGAGCCTGCCGCGGTACCATCCGTCACCCAACATTGCACCAACCACATTATCGCCTTGTTTCAGGAGTTGTGTGACATCGTACACCTGATACTGAAGTCGTTTATTGTAGGATGTCCATCCCGGCGTAAATAACTGATCTCCTACACGCTGACCATTCACATAAAATTCGTATAGTCCATGTGCTGTAACGTAAGCACGGGCCCTGGCTACTTCTTTCGGAAGGTTTACCTTCCTTCGCAACAACATCGCGGGAATATTGAGCACTGTATCTTGTTCAGGTTCGATCCAACGCGCCGTCCAGTCGTTTTCATTGAGTAATCCCATCTCCCAGAACGAGGCTTCGGACCAGGGTGATTCATTCTTTTTGTTATCCCACACTTTAACCTGCCAATAATAACGCACACCGGACTGCAACACCGGTCCTTTATAGGAAACCAACACCGACGAATCGGAGTCAACGTTACCACTATCCCAGACAGTCTCGCCTTTCCGGAACGCAGGCGATTTACCAACCCTGATCCTGTACGCAGTTTGCATCACGTCCGTGCCTTCGCTGTGGAGCTTCCAACTCAAACGCGGCTGACTGGTATGAAGACCAATCGGATTGACTTTGTGTTCGCACGTCGGCGAATAGACTTTAAGCTTTTGGGCATTAAGCGAAACCGTTAACGCAACCAGTAAGATTAGGAAAAATGATTTCATATGAACAAATCTGTTAATTCAAAGTAGCGAGATATGCAACGAGGTCGATGAGCTCCTGCCTGGCCATTGCCCGAGCAAACTCAGGCATCATCGACTGGGCAGAGCGCTCGCGAGTCTTTATACCCGACTTTGCATATTTGTTGAACACGCCTCCAGGTTGATTCAGTGTTATTTCATCATCCGTTTCACTCGCAATAATCCCCATGACCTGCGATCCATCAGTTAACGTGAGCAATGTGCTTTCGTATCCATTGCTCACGCCATCATTCGGAAAAATGATCGATCGAAACAAGCCGTCACGTGACATCTTGCTTCCGATTTGCGTGAGTTCGGGTCCAAACCGGTTTCCTTCTGAACCAATTTGATGACACGTCTGACAATGCTGAACAAATATGTTTCGCCCGCGCTCCGGGATTCCGGAAGTGGCAACCAATTCTTTTATCGGGGGCAGATTGCTGCCTTTCGCTGCTGGTGAAGGCAAGAGTGCTTCTGCCTCGCGTCGTATCCAGCTTCTGTAGACATTAAAAAGCAGACTTGCTGCCAGCGGTTTAAGTTCGTCAGGAAAACCCGGACTTTTGACAAGCTGAAGCAATTTTTCTTCGCCGGGCCAACTCGAAGCCAGCACACGCGTCGCGGCCTGTCTTATCTCAGTCGTCCCCGTATTTGTGACACATGACGCGACCATTTCGAGAACGCTCTTGTTGGCTTTACCCTCAAGGCCTTTCAGAATCGCAAGCACAGCATTTGCATCCTTACCTTTGAGTTCTGCCTCCAGCAACTTTATTCCTCCGGAATTAATAAGCAGGTCTATGGCGGCGTTCGCTGCCGGTGTCCCGGGAGCATCTATGACCATCAGAAGGAGTTCCTTATGCCTGTCTTTCAAACCAAACTTGCCAACAAGGTCCACGAATGCCAATGTGCCCTTTGTTGAAGTCAATGCTTTGTCGAGTGCATTTTTCACCGCTGATGTTATAGTAAGTCCGGCGGGATCCATCTGGCGAAGCGTAAGCTCCGCAATTTCTGTTGCGTTATCCCCGGTATAATCGAGAAGTGAAATCAGAACCACGTTTTTATCAGCATGTTTATGAAAATCAAATGCCCGAAACAATTTCGGCAGGTCAGCTGCAGCGGCAACACGGATTACTTCGGGTAGCAATCGCATCGCCTCCGTTGCCCGCATCCGCCAGACAATATCGCGATGAGCAGGATTTGAAGGATTAAATGCGGCTTTGTTGAACCAGGCGTTGAAGAATCGCGATGCATGCAGGTCGGATGCAACACCGAGTGCTTCCAGGTACCATCGATCGCGGCCGTCATACTGTTCCGCAAGCACTGCCCATAACTGCGCTGCTGAATCAGTATCAGCATAACGCAGCGCGGTGAGCACCTCTCTTCGAACATGAACGTCTTTATCGCGTCCAAGTGGTGAGAGTGCGGCAACGGGATCAGGCATTGTCTGATGCGCAAGCTTCACGGCAATAATTCGTATACGCGGATCAGGATCGTCAAGTGCCGTTGTGAGTACGTCGCTCCGATTTCGTCCGAGCAGCCACAACGCACGCGCCCTTAACAACACATCATCAGATCTCCATATTTTTTCCAAAGCGGATTCTGTTTCCGGCCATGAACTCAAAATCCGCTGCAACGCAAGATATCGCGTCTCCGGATTCGGATTGCCGAGAGCGGCAACCAGATCGTCTGTTATTGAGAAAGCATTCGAAGGAGGAGTGTATGATTTTGCATTGGCGGCAATCCGGTAAATACGGCCTTGTCCGGCGTCACCCGCAGCGCCACCACCGAGTATCGGATCATACCAATCCGCGACGAACAACGAACCATCCGGAGCAATGCCCACGTCTACAGGACGAAACCAGGGATCGTCACTTTTCAAAATGTCCCTGACCGTTGCCGTGTAGCCAGCACCACTTTTTTGGGGAAGATATGCGCGCACAACGTTGTAGTAAGGTTCTGCATGTATCGGAACGCCGTTCAAATCAGGTAGTAGCTTGTCGCCTTCGTAATACGTCATTCCCGCAGGTGATCCGGCGCCGGTAATGAGTACGTTAGGTACCACACCGGGATCCGACTGATGCCAATGCCTTTCCCCAACAGTTTCCTCAAAATTAACACGACTTGCCGTCCAGGATGCACGCGTCATCTCATCGAGGTATCCATAGTTTCCGTATGGAAGAATAAAATTGATTCTGCAGGAGGCGTTGCCGTCGTCATCGTTGTCAGATTGCCAGAGGTTGCCATATGAGTCGATACACGGCTCATAGTTGTTGCGGAAGTTGTGGCCTAATACTTCAACATTTTTCCCTGAAGAATCAAAACGCATGATCATTCCACCGAGGTAAGGTTCGCCTTTTTGTGATATTGTAAACCCACCGCGATCTCTTATCGGCTCACCATTTCTGTCGCGGATTTCTCCCGCCATATTCCCCGTTGAAAAATAGAGCAACCCATCCGGTCCGGGGAAAACGGAATGCGCAGAATGATCACCCTTAGATCCGAGATTTGTAAACAGTGTATCCTTTACATCGGCAACGAGATCGCCATTGGTATCGGTCAACACCAACACATTCGGACTTCGTGAAACATACACGCTTTTACCCGCGACGAAAATTCCGAGTGGCGTTGTGATATCCATTCCCTGATAAAATACTGTCCGTTTATCTGCGACACCGTCATGATCGGCATCTTCCAGGACGACAATGCGATCACCTTTTGGATCAGCATTATCAGGATTCACGTCGTAATTGTACGCTTCGCACGCCCACACCCTGCCGTAAGCATCGACACTGATGTTGGTGGGATTCACAACCAGCGGTTCTGCCGCGAACAATGCGACTTCCAGACCATCGGCAACGTGCATGGATGAAAGTGCATTGGTTGAAAGCCGCTTCTCATCTTCGGTGAGCGTTTCAAATGAAATCTCTTCGCGATCTGGTTTCGCGCATGACAGGCACAATACCAAAAGGAAGGGAATCGAAATCGTCCGGAGAGCAGGCATATCTGAAGGTAACCAAATTTATCGATGAATAACCGCTCCGGCTACTGCAAAACCAATTTCTCAACGCGACTCGCCACCCGTGTGCTCACGTGTACAAGATACGGACCTTCATTCCATCCCCCGACATTAAGCGTCGCCTTGCCGATAAAGGAACTTTGATGAATGGATCGTCCCAGTAAATCGGTAACGAGAATATCAGCCCGTGTATTTGATTCGGGAAGTTCAATGCGGAATTCGTACTTTGTCGGATTCGGAAAGATCCGAAACTTTAGTTCACTTTTTTTTTCGGTGTTTACGATTCCGGCACCGGCAATCGTCGAGAGCGTACTGATGCTTTGTGCGGGCAGCGCAACAGTTTCTGACGTGACAAGTCCGAGTTCGCGGCAACTTTCCGTGGCAGACGTTCTGTACAAGGAGAGATCAGCGTGTTCAAACTGCGTGTTCACTTGAACTGATTTATCCGAATTAGTATGATTGATAAGCACGATCGTCACATCCTGTGTCTGCGGATGTCTGAAAGCAACGGTAAGAATACCGGCGTCATCGCTTTCGGCCTTGATACGAACCGCACCCGGCCGGATAAACCGATAATATTGTTTGAATGAATAGCCAAGCGGTGTAAGCTTGTTGTCTACGACCATCTGATCGTTCATTGACCAATAGACCCACGCAGAAATGTGGCCAAACTTCAACGCGAGATAGAGACTCTTGGCCATACTCATACCAAGATCGAAACCTTGTTTGTCGAAATCGGATGTCTCCGTCATCCACAATGGCTTTCCATGCGCGACAGTAATATTCTCGTGCAATGCCGCCCAGCCTTCGGCAGAGCCATAGTCAGCGGCTACACCATCGACGTAACCGTGAACAGCGTAAATATCGAGGAGTGGTTTTACTTCGGGATCACCCAACGTTTGCTGCACATACTTTTCCTGCCAGCCCCATGACCATTCAGCCATGTGCTCCGGGCCGAAAAATTTTGTGGTCAGTTCTTCATTTTTGAAGCGTTGACCAACCACTTTGAGCAAGTCGCCATATTCGTCCGGCCTCACAACGTTTGATTCAAACGGATTGGCAAAAAATGGTTCATTTTGAATACTGATACCATAAAGATCAACGCCGGTTTTTTCCTTCAGTGTTTTGACATAGGCCACGAGATACTCGGCAAATTCTTCGTACATGTCTGGATTAAGTCGGCCACCACACATCTCGCGACCAGCTGCACCGACGGGACACTGCCAGCAGTTGTAACATTCATCAGGAACACGATCCGGCTCATCGAGCAATTTCATCCAAACAGGCGGTGTCCACACCGTTGCAATGAGTTTTGCTCCTTTAGCGTGCAGATCTTTTATGAATGGGAACTGTTTGCCGTTGTCACTTGACGGACCAAAGTCGAATCCGGCTGGATTGATCACCAAAGGGTCGGCATTGTCATTTGACGCCTCGCCGTCCCAATAAATTTGCGTGCGAAAAAAGGTGACGCCGAGTTCGTCGACGGTTGTGTTCAGATAGCCGGCGTCATGCCAGGGACCCGATTCCCACCAGACTTTTTTCGCACCAAAGCCACCGAAACCTTCAATGGTCTGATATTGAACGGCATCGGAGACCGTGACAGTCTGACAAAAAACAGGACTGAAAGCAAAAAGGAGCGCGCAGGCGAGGATCGTTCTCATGAGTAACAGTTTCCCTCAATTTGACAAGCGGAAACTTTTCAGCAATCCTTTACTTACCTGACTTATTCCAGCGAACCGAGATAATTGCCGTATCCGACCACGATAGTCGAAAGAATAACGACGGCAATTCCGATAATCATGATGCGGAAAGTATTTTGGGTTGAGCCTTTCCATTCACGGAAGTAGAGTCCCCAGAGGTTGCTGAATATGATGATAAACGCCATATGGAGCGTCCAGCTTGAGAAATCGTACTTTCCCATCTGGCTTGAGCCCATTCCGTAAAAGAAAAACTGGAGATACCACGTCGTTCCGGCCATTGCGCAGAAGATATAATTCGAAAGCAGCGGTGTTTTCTTATTGAAGTAGTCGTGACCCGATTTGTTTCGGAAATTGAGATAAACGGACCAGGCGAAGTTTGTGGTCAATCCGCCAAGCAAGACGACAACAAGGACAACGTTGTTTTGCCACAACGGATCGGCACCGCGCGCAATGGCAAGTTCGGCGATCGGCTTTCCCGCGGCCAGGCCAAAAGCCATGCACGAACTCATGATACCGGAGAAAGTCGCGACCAGCAAACCCTTGAAGTAGTTGAACTCCTGTATCGTTTCTTTCTTTTTCTCGTCAGGTAATTCCTTTTCTTTACGCATTCCTGCCCAGCCGCAGATGGCAATCCCCGCAAGACAGACAAATAGCCCGGCGAAGACCATGATACCTGACATCGATTCGAAAAGTTCGCCAAGTGTACCATACCACAACGGCGGAATGATTGTTCCGAAGAACGAGCAATATCCAAGTGCGATGGACATTCCGAGAGACAATCCCAGGTAACGCATCGAGAGACCAAATGTCAATCCGCCAATCCCCCAAAGCATACCCATCACATAACACCAGAAAATACTTTCACCCGGAGCTTCGGCGAGTATTCCAAAAAGATCACTTACAGTTGCAAGTCCGAAAACAAGCGGAGCGAATATCCATGAAAACAATCCGCCGGTAAGCCAATAGCTTTCCCAGGACCAGCCCTTCACTTTTTTGTAAGGGATATAAAAGCTACCCGAAGCAAATCCGCCCAGGGCGTGCAAAATAACACCGATGATTACTCCCATAGACTACAACCCGGTTGCGACGGACAATTTACCGCGTTGTGAAACAAGATTTTCGCGCACTTGTGCCTCGTTGAAAAATGCAATCGGATCGAGACATCCGCCTGATTTCAATCGCGCATCGGCGAGTAGGGGTCGTACATCCGACTGGAATGCGCGTTGAAGAACCAGCTCTGCAGTTGCGACATCGTTTTCTTCCTGTGCGCGATGAAGCGCCTTAAAATCGGTGAGCAATGCCTTTGCGTACGCTATGCGAATCTGTTCAAGCGACATCAGAAGGTCGACAAGGGGATCTTTAGTATTGTGACTTGCGTCAATCATATATGCGACGGCAGGATTCTTCACGGCCTTGTCATTTTTTGCCATAACCAGTTCAACAAAAATCAGATACAACTGAAACGGCTTTATCGATCCCGTTGTAAGATCGTCATCGCCATACTGTGATCCGTTAAAATGAAATCCGCCCAACCTTCCAAAATGTGTCAGTCGCGCGACGATCTGCTCAATGTTTGTGTTCGGCAGGTGATGGCCGAGATCGACGAGAACGTGCGCACGTTCACCGCATGACTCGCACATCTTTAATGACGTTCCCCAATCCGGCAGAACCATGGAGTAAAAATTCGGTTCATAGGGTTTATATTCCAGAAGCATCGACCAGGTTTCCGGCATCGCTGAGTATATTTTCATCAGCGACTGCAACGTGCGTTCATAAGCATTTCTGAAGTGATGCTGTCCGGGGAAGTTCGAACCGTCAGCGAGCCATACGGAAAGCATTGTGCTGCCAAGGGCTTCGCCATGGCGGATGACTTCAATATTATGTTCGATTGCCCGCTCACGAACATCCGCGTCAGTGTGGCACAATGAACCAAACTTGTATGAGAAATCCTGTCCTTTTTGATCCTGAAACGTGTTTGAATTTACAGCATCAATTGAAAGATGATACCCGGCAAGCTGGGCCTTAACCGACGCCACGTCGTCGGGGATATCCCATGGTATGTGGAGTGAAATTGAGTCTGTGGCTTTTGAAAGCGAATGCAGGAGCCCAACATCTTCGATTTTTTCCTCAAGGTTGCGCGGCTCGCCACCGGAAGGGAAACGACCAAATCGAGTTCCGCCTGTGCCCAATGCCCAGCTTGGAACAGCAACCTGAAATGAAGCTATCGTATCCGTAAGCTTGCGCCAGCCACTATCCTCAAGTTCCAGCAATTGCTTAGACAGCGAAACCTGTTTTTCGTGCCGCTTGATGTGTCGGCCGTTGTAATCATTCAATTCATTTTCAATTCTCATGGTTCTCGAATCTCGTGGAAGTTAAAAAGAAGGGTTGAAATTATCAGTGATCGCACCGGTCATTTCGTCCGTCTTCCCCAAACTTGTGCAAAATGCGGGAACCGGGAAAATTGCGTATCCTGACCTTTCCAGTATATAGCAGGATACCGGGCATTGACGGTTCCTTTTTATTTGCATTGGTTTGGTTATGGGTAACACGTCCCTGCTTTCCCTCAAAATTGTTGGGGGAAATGCAGGGACACTTGATTTACTCCATTTTTTTTCCAACCATAGCCCAAATTTTACCTTTTGAAGGACTCAGCGACACTCGTTTTTGACATTGGCAAAACAACAAAGAAGGCTCTGGTATTCAGCAGCGACTTCCATGTGCTTGAGGAACACACTGCGACTCTCGTGGAAACGCAAGACGACGATGGTTTCGGATGCGAGGACCTGGATTTGCTGACACGATGGGTAACAGAAAAATTTCGCGCACTCGTACAGGAATCCGCGCATAACATCACGCACGTGAATTTCTCCGGATACGGTGCAAGCCTCGTAGGACTGGATGAAGCAGATAAACCTGTATTGCCTTTCTACAACTACCTGAAAAAGTGCCCGCCGGAAATCAAAGAGAAGTTTGAGAGGGACTACGGTCCTATTGCGCGCGTATGCTCAGAGACTGCTTCGCCCTGGCTCGGGCTGCTGAATTCGGGATTGCAGGCGTACTGGCTGAAGCAATGCAAACCGCAACACTTCAAGCGTATAAAGACGCTTCTTCACTTTCCCCAGTATTTTCCATTCCTGCTTACAGGCAAGAAGCTGAATGATTTGACGGGTTTGGGATGTCATACACTGCTGTGGAACTTCCGCACGAATGACTATCACGAATGGGCTGTGCGCGAAGGAATAAGTGATCTATTTCCGCGTGTGACACAACCCGTAACGTTCGAATTCGATTTTGGTGATCGTAAAATAATTTCCGGATCCGGCGTTCACGACAGCTCAGCCGCCCTGATGCCATACCTCGTTTCGATGAAGGAACCCTTCTTATTGTTGTCGACCGGAACATGGAACATTTGTTTCAATCCTTTCAATGCAGACCCGCTTACATCCGACGAACTCGAAAAAGACTGCCTTTGTTATCTCACCTTTGAAGGGAAGCCGGTGAAAGCTTCGAGAATATTTCTTGGTCACGAACACGAAGTTCAGCAACGGGCACTCGCAAAACACTTTAATATCGATGAGAATGCACACAAAGTAATAGCTTTCGATGAATCCGTTTACAATAGTCTGATTTCAGCAGGAGATCCGCGAAAGCATTTCTATCCCATGGCAATGGAAGGTAGCGGCCCCCTTCCTGATAAACCGTTACAACGCACTGACTATCCTGCGTTTTCGAACTATACCGAAGCGCAGCATCAGTTGATTCGCGACCTCGTTTCCTGGCAACGGATTTCAATCGACCTCGTGGACCCGCAGAAGAAGATCCGAAACCTGATACTGGTGGGTGGTTTCTGCAAAAGCCCGTTGTTTCTGGAAATTCTTAAGCGGGAATTGCCTGAGCGACGTCTTTATCTTTCCGAACACCCCCGTGGGTCCGCGCTCGGTGCCGCATGGCTCGCGCACGAAAAGGGAGCGTATGAAGGTGCCGCGAAACTACTTGGTATCAGAGCGGTTTAGTCGTGATCCGCCAGTTAAGGAACATACAATACAGACTCCGCACTTTGCCGGTAGCCATAACGTATCGCAACGGCGGTCACTTTCGTTCCTGACTTCACGGTGACGGGTCGCGTGTACAATTCCCAGTTCTTCGAACCCGGTTCAACCTTATAGACAATTGACGCTCCCGGTTCGGGAACCTGCATCGAAACCCGCGATGCTTTCCTGTCGAAGGTTATCGCAACGGACGGGGTAAGCGGCTGAACGCCATTCGGCCACATCGAGAGATAGACCTCCCTTTCAGGAATAAAACCCATGTCCCGCGTGTCTCGTGACCATTGCTCATGCGCAGTTCGCAATTCCCTGAGCCTCTCCCGCATTGATGGATGATCAACAAGATTCACGAGTTCCCAGGGATCCTCTTTCGTATCGTACAATTCTTCAACCGGCTTTTCCTTTTTGAACCATATAAGCTGTGGCCCGTGCAGCTTTCCTTCTTTATGTAACTCAAGCAGTTCTTCCATCATCGGAATATTCTTACGAAACTCTATGTCCTGCATGAGCGGCTTCTGCGGTTGATAGTTGCGGATGTATTTGTACCGGCCATCGCTAACGGCCCGAACCATATCATACTCCGAATCCATTCTGTCACGTGCGGCATACACGTATTTGCGTGGTTTTCCTTTTTGTTCCCCAAGGAATGCCCGGCCCTGCATATGCGCGGGAATTGGTATTCCTGCCAGTGAAAGTACGGTTGGCGCAAAGTCAACGAAACTGATGAGCTCATCATTCCAGGTGCCTGCATCTGCTTTATCAGGATAACGTATAATGAGTGGCGCACGAAGTCCGCGATCATACAACTCACGTTTAAAGAACGGCAGCCCTGATCCATGATCACTATAGAAAAAGATGATCGTTTTATCCAGCAGTCCGTCTTTCTCAAGTTCCGAAAGCACCTTGCCTACCATTTCGTCCATCTTCACGATGTTGGTATAGGTACGGGCAATGTCACGCCTCACGATCTCTGTGTCCGGATAGAATGGAGGAACAGGGACCTCTGCAGGATCGACAAGCAACGGCTCATCCTTACGAGCCCACACCTGCGATTCATGGGTGATCATAAAGTTCACAATCGAAAAGAATGGTTTGCTGGCAGGACGGTTTCGCCAGTGCGCCGTGCTGCTGCAATCATCAAACGCACTTATTGGTGTTTCAAACTGGAAATCAGTCTTTACATTATTTGTGCAATAATATCCTGCTGCTCGGAGGTATTCACTATGCGTTTTCATTTCCGGAGGCGGGACCACGGAATAGTAGGGAACCTCGCCTGCAATGTTTTGCAAGGTACGCATGTTGTTCGCACCATACGACGTGGGATACATACCGCTAATAAGGCCTGCCCTGCTGGGTGAACACACACCAGCGACAGAAAAGACATTCGAATAACGCACACCTTCACGCGCAAGACGTGAAATGTTCGGTGTCTTCACGGTTGAGTCGCCATAACTTTCGAGCATTGGACTCATGTCTTCGCTCGTAATCCACAAGATGTTGAACTTCTTTGAAGTTGTTTTTCCCGCGGTTCGCGACTGTCCGAAGATGTCAGTGACACATAAAAGGACGAGTACAAAAATGAAATAACGCATTACTTCTAATTTCACAGCTGGTTCAGGCGTTTTATGCAGCGTTGCAAAGTCGCGTAGCCACTTGAACAGATCATCCATTCTACAAAAAAACAGCGGTACAAAAAAGGTATGTCGCGGGTATTATCAATCCTGCAAAGTCCTGTTGCCTCGGCCGGGAAAACAGGACAGTACCCCACACCCGCAGCGCTTGTTTTTTGTAAATTTTCCCTTTATGAAAAGGTTTTTTTTACTCGCGTTACTATTGCCTGCTTTGTGGAGCTGCAAAAAGGGTTCAGATTCAGCACTGTTCAGGGTTCACAACGGAAACAACCTTGGTATTGACTCCCGTAACACGATTGTCGCAAACGACACCTTCAACGCGCTCAATTTCGAATACATCTACAACGGCAGTGGCATTGGCGTCGGCGATTTCAACAACGATGGCCGTGAGGACCTGTTTTTCGGTGGAAACCAGGTTTCGAGTGAGCTGTATCTGAATGAAGGCAATAATCAATTCAGAAAAATAACCGCTGAAGCGCAAGTCCGGACGGATCGCTGGGTCACCGGCGTTACGGTTATCGACGTCAACAGAGACGGTCTTTTGGATATCTACCTGTCCGTTGGCGGAATCATTGAAGGTAAACAACGCGAGAATCTTTTGTTCATTAACCAGGGAATACAAAACGGTACACCTGTGTTTGAAGAGATGGCTGAAAGTTACGGTCTGAATGATGACAGCTACAGCACGATGGCGGCGTTTTTCGATTACGACAAGGATGGTGATCCCGACATGTATCTTTTGAACAACTGGCTTGAGAAGTTCAATCGTAACAACATCCGGCCTGTACGCGTCAACGGTGAAGCTGAGAGTACAGACAAACTCTACCGCAACAACGGTGACGACACGTTCACCGACGTATCGCGTGAAGCCGGAATTCTCATTGAAGGCTATGGCCTCGGCGTAAGTGTCTGCGACATCAATAACGACTCCTGGCCCGATGTATATGTAGCGAATGATTTTCTTTCCAGCGATATCTTCTGGATCAATCAGGGCGATGGCACATTCAGGAATCGCATTGGCGACTTCCTTAAACATCAGACGCATAACGCCATGGGCGTCGACGTGGCTGACTTCAACAATGACGCTTTGGCGGATATTGTGGTCGTTGATATGCTGCCGCAGGGACACGTACGACAAAAGCTGATGACTCCGGGGCAAAATTACGATCACTTTCACATGTCTCTTGACAGAGGGTATCAACCCCAGTACATGCGCAACACGCTCCAGTTGAATCGCGGTCAGATTGACGATAAGGTATTGTTTAGTGAGATCGCATTCCAGGCCGGCATCGCGCAAACGGACTGGAGCTGGGCTCCCCTCTTCCTGGATTTCAACAACGACGGATGGAAAGACATCTTTGTCGCGAACGGGTACCGGAAAGACGTCACAAATATCGATTTTGTCTTTTTTGGTTTGAAGAACCAAAGTCCGTTCGGAACCCCGAAGGCTAGAAAAAATATTACTACGCGTGAATTTGAGAAACTCGATGATGTGAAACTACCCAACCATTTCTTCCTGAACACAGGGACACTCAGTTTTGAAGACAAGACACACGAATGGGAAGCCGATGTCGAAACGTTCTCAAACGGCGCCGTCTATGTTGATCTTGACAATGATGGCGACATGGATCTTGTTACAAACAATATCGATCAGGAAGTCATACTGTATGAAAATCTGACCATTTCCAAAAAGACGAGTGATGCAAATTTCATTCAGTTAAAGTGTCTGGATACCGCAAGTTTTAATCAAAAGGTTTTTGTTTATGCCAACGGGTTGAAACAATTTCAGGAGCTTACACCGTATCGCGGGTTTCAGTCGACAGTAACGTCGGTAGTTCATTTTGGTATCGGATCAATTCAAAAAGTTGATTCGGTCATCATTGAGTACCCTGATGGGGGGCGAATCCGTATTAATGATGTAGCATCAAATTCCATCGTAAACTTTCACAAGGAAATGGCGGGTAGCGCTAAAACGAAACCTGAACCTGTCAATTCAGCTCTGATGTTCGCGCAGGTCGACCCCATACGCTATACGCACGTTCAACGCATTCCTTCCGACATCAAGGAAACACGAACCTTGCTACATGATATCTCTCGCAATGGTCCATGCTTCGCAAGTGCAGATGTCAACGGTGATAATCTTGATGATATATTCATCGGTGGCGAGCCGGGTGTTCCTGCGACGCTTTATGTTCAGAATCAGGATGGATCCTTCGTTTCAAAACCCTTTACAACCGACTCAACACGGAACGACGGTGGAGCCATTTTCTTCGACGCCGACAACGACGGTGATCAGGATCTCTACCTTGCTATTGGATCCACACCAGGTGTATCGGAACTTCCTTCACACAAGTTATACATTAACGATGGACACGGCGACTTCCGTGAATCAGCGTGGATTCCCAAAATCAATACACCGTCCGTAAGCGTCGCTGCTACCGACTTCGATGGAGATGGTGATCTGGACCTTTTCGTGGCAGGGCGGGTCATGAACGCGCGTTACCCAATGCCGCCGCGAAGCTATTTGTTACAAAATAATGGTGGTGTGTTTACCGATGTAACCGAGTCTGTAAACAAGGAGTTGCTTTCACCGGGCATGATTACTTCGGCGATATGGGCAGACGTAAACAACGACGGCAAAAAGGATCTCATGATGGCCGGAGAATGGATGCCTTTGCGCGTATTCATCAACGACGGTGACAAGCTCATTGAAAAATCGAGTGCGTTTGGCCTGGACGCCACGTGCGGTTGGTGGACCTGCCTCAAAGAAGTCGATCTCAACAATGACGGCTTCCCGGAAATTCTTGCCGGTAACTCGGGTGAGAATTCGTTTTTCAAACCCACGCCGGAACATCCTGTGTATATCACGGCCAAGGACTTCGACAACAATGAATCAGTCGATCCGATCATTTCCTACTATAACCCGGTTGAAGCGGATCGTTTTATTGTTCACAACCGGCTCGTGCTGATCGACCAGATCCCCGCCATGAAAAAACGCTTTGAAACGTTCACCGGCTACGCCACAACACCCTTTAACAAAAGCTTCACGCCTGATGAACTCAAAGACGCATTCGAGTCTGGCGTCCAAATTCTTTCGTCAGTTGTTTTGATGAACAGGAACGGGAAAGAATTCGCCATAGAAAAGTTGCCGGAAATCGTTCAAATTTCTTCGGTGAATGACTTTCATGCTGCAGATATGAATGATGATGGATTCACCGACGTCATCGCGGGCGGTAACAATTTCGCGCAGGAAACACTTTTCGGACGGTACGATGCAGGCATGGGTAACATCCTGGTGAATAATAAAAAGGGAGGACTAACACCGTTAAACCCGATTTCAGCAAAACTTGTACTCGACAAACATCTCACGAAGATCACTTCGCTCCGGACCGCATCCGGTACCCTGCTGGTGATTGTAAACCATAACGGTCCGATGCAGTTTTTCCGTGCGGTGAACACGTCGATGGTTAATATGTAGTCATCTGAAACGTGAGGGTTGAATGCAGGCAACGCAGAGTCGCGCGAAGATTTTTTTTGATAGCAGTACTCGTCGGGTTGAGGATCGAGCTTTCTCCCACTCACACTGAAACTGACACTGTCACTCCGTGCGGCTGTTCCTCTTTGGGGGGGTGAGGGTGCGCGGAGGAAATGGTAGAAGTAGCGTCGTCATTGGCGCTTCTTCGTTCCTGGTAATGATTCCGCAAACCTTCTGTGCTTTTTACCCACTCGCACCCTTTTATCCCTGAAGGGACCCTCCGCACAGTTCTAATAGAGTCGCATCAATTGGTGCTCATTATACTTCTTACTCTTACTCTTACTCTTACTCTTACTCTTACTCTCATTCTCACTCTTACTCTCATTCTCACTCTTACTCTCACTCTCACTCTCACTCACACACACACACTCTCTCTCTCCCCGTGCGGCTGTTCCGCTTCAGGGGTAGCGGGTGCGCGATGGAGATCGTGGGCACGAGCGTCATCATCCGCTGCTCTTTCGTTCCTTGCAATAAGCTCGACGACCCTCTTCGTTCATTTCCCACTCGCACCCATTCATTCCCTGAAGCGACCCTCCGCGCAGTTCTAATCACTGTTTACATTGTTTTATACGATCAGATAACAAATCAGGCACACCTTGCTGCTACTTTCATCTTCCAATCATCTTTTAACTTTTAACTTTCACTCTCACACCGCCTCTGTCCAGGCGCCTCAAAACAAAAAAGGGCTGCCTATAAAAGACAGCCCTTAATGCATTTTGCTATGACGTACTAGTTGTAGTTCGGATCTACAAGATTCGGATTCAAATCCCGTTCACGTAATGGAATGGGCTTCACCAGGTGGCGTTCCTCCCAGTTTGTATTGGCGGGGCCGCGACCGAAGTCGATATCCGTAGGGATATTGATCAGACCTGCCTTGTGCCAACGAACAAGATCGTAGTAGCGCCAGCCTTCGAACGCAAGCTCTATACGCCGTTCGTGCATCAGGAATTCAAACATTTCATCAGCCGACACAGCATCCGATCTCGGAACCAGAATCGCATCTGTGGGATCGGCACGGTGCCTGACCTCATTGATAAGTTCTGCTGCGCCCGCGACATCGTTGTTCTTCAGCAATTTTGCTTCGGCGAGCATTAGGAGTACATCAGCGTAGCGCAGTATTCTGTCATTGTTCGTATCTGAAATCGGCGGGAAAATAATGGGTGTTCCGATAACATACTTCGATGGCGTAGACCCGGTTACAGACCATTCAGCGTCATAGGTCATGCCTTCGATGTAATCGTCACCTTCGAGGTAGAAAATGTACGGACGACGCGGATCATCAGGTTCGATCGCTGCCATCAACGTGGGAGACGTAACCGCTTCACCCAGCGAAGCATCTTCCGGGCGGAATGCGCAAACTCCCGTAGGACCACACGACGCGCGCATAAACGCCACGCGGCCGGACATTACGCTGCCCACATCCTGATTTTCGGGCGTTCCAAAATCATTTGCGAGCCACTGGTTATTGTTACCCGAGCCCTCGCTTTCAATTTGGACTTCAAAAATTGACTCACTGTTGTTCTCGTGGTCGATATGGAAATTATCACCATAGTTGTCAACGAGTGAATACTGATTGCTTGCGATAACTTCCTCAAGATTTGCGATTGCCTGGTCGTAGTCAGCGGCGTTGTTAGTGAGTTGCGCCTTGTGAAGGTGTGCCTTACCAAGTAGCGTAGCAGCGGCGCCGCGCGTAATCCGGCCAACGTTCGCCTCATCATACGACAGCGGAAGGTTAGCTTTTGCATCATTAAGATCGCTGATGATCAGATTCCAGATTTCACCAGGTTGCGAATTCGCTACCATCGTTTCCTCGAAACTTTTAATCGCCTGGGAAATCACGGGAGGATTCTCCCAATTCAGCGCCAGCATAAAATGCCAGTATGCACGGATAAATTTCGCCTCACCTTCATAACGCGTTTTGTTGGCCTCATTGGTAAACCCTGACGCTTCAGGGAGTCTGTCGAGAATAATATTTGCGCGCTGAATACCTTTATAGGCTTCACCCCACAGGTATGAAAAATGACCGTTGGTATTTGTCCAGTCGAAATCCTCTACCTGATTGGAGCTATTATTCGCGGGAAGCATGTCGTCATCCTGCATAAGGATGAGTCCCATCTTGCCCCACCCGGCGTATGCTTCCCAATACATATTGAGGAAAGTATTGTAGGCTGAGAGCGTCGCCGCGTCAAAGTCCCTTTCATTTTGATAAAACGTATCCTCAGTCAATTCACCAAGTGGTGCGAGGTCAAGCGCCTTGTCGCATTCAGTGAATGCAAGCAGGGAAACTACCAGTAGAATTGATATTTTAATCTTTTTCATATTCGTCAATTAGAAAGAAAGCTGAAGTCCACCCATTATTGTCCTCGGTTGCGGCATGTTACCACCGTCTGTCGCCGCCGACGTCTGCGCCTCATTTGCACCGTACGTCATCACTTCAGGGTCAAGACCGCTGTAGCTGGTAATGGTAAACAGGTTTGATGCAGAGAAGTAAACACGGAGATTATTGAACACTCGCTTGTCACCAAAGACGGTATTCGGAACAGTATATCCGATTTGAAGATTCCGGAAGCGGAAGAATCCGGCGTCCTCAACCCAACGGTCCGAGAAACGATCGTTTTGATGCGGATCTCCTGCTATTGCTCTGGGCATTGAATTGCTGGTACCTTCACCGGTCCAGCGATCCTGGGTGTCGGTGAGCGTATTTCTGCCACCACCGTTTAGTGACGAGTTGTTTCTTCTGAATGCGTTATACACCTGAACGCCGCCCACGCCCTGGAATAACATCGACAGATCAAAGTTTTTCCATTTGGCATTGATGCTCAGTCCATAGAAGAAATCAGGAATTGTTTTACCCAGATAAGTCCTGTCAGCAGGTGTGATTCTTCCATCCGGTTCACCGGAAAACAACTGACCTGCGGGTGCATCACCACTAGCGGGGCCGTTGTTATCGACGAAGATCACGTCACCCGGGCGAGGCCTGTTATTATCTGTTGTGCCCGCGACCTCGTCGGGAAGTGCAGCATTTGCTTCGGCGGGAGTCTGATAGATTCCGGCAGTCTTGTACCCGTAAAAGTAACCGATGGGGTATCCGACAGCAGTCCTGTAATCACCGGAAGAGAATTCCTCATATCCGGGTGCAAGTGCGGTGAGTTCGTTCTTGACCGTCGTGATATTCGCTGCTACATCAAACTGAAGTCCATTACTCAGCGTTTTGTTATAGCCAAGCTCGAACTCGAAACCACTATTCAATACGTTACCCGCGTTAACAGCAAGGTTCACATTTGAATTTGGTCCCCAGATGTTGGCGAATCCACCGGTGAACGGAATCGGCAGTTCATAAAGAAAGTCTTTGGTATTCCTCCTGTAGTATGTTGCAAGGAATGACACCTTGTTGCTGAACAGTGAAACGTCAAATCCAACGTCCATTGATTCAACGGTTTCCCAACCGAGGTCTTTGTTCGGTAAGCGTAATTGCGTCGGCGCCTGACGATTCAGACCACCAAGAGCGTAATCTGGTGTAGCTGATACGCGGCTTATGTGACCGTATTGAGCAGTGTTGGCATTACCCAGCTGACCCCAGCTGGCGCGAAGTTTAAGATCACTGATGAATCCTGTAGCTGCCAAGAAATCTTCTTCAGAGATTCTCCATGCAGCCGAAAATGAAGGGAACGTTCCCCAACGGTTTTCAGGAGCAAAGTGAGCAGTGCCGTCTCTTCTGACAGTCGCAGTGAGGAGATACTTTTGCTTATAGTCATAGCTTACGCGTCCGATGAATCCGACATAAGCATCCTGACCGACACCGGAACCGACCTGGTACTGACCGCGCTGGTTACGAACCGACATATAGAAGTTCGGATTGTCGCTGATGAAATCCGTTCCTCCAAGAGCCATGTTGTTGCTTCTGATACGCTGATACTCGATACCAACAAGGGCATTCACAGAATGATCATTGAATGTATCATGAAAGTTGAGCGTATTGGTATAAACCTGTGTATTGGCAAAGATCCGGGAATCGTTGTACTCATTGATCTCACGCGACAGACCAACTTCCTCAGAAGTGTACGCAGGTCTCCATGACGTATTGAGTCCGACTCTCATATCCAGAGAGGCAGCGGAACGGAATGTAAGGTTGTCGAACAGATCGAATTCTGCATGTATCCCGCCAAGGATACGGGTGAGCTGATCCGCGTTTCTTACAATTTCATTTATACCATACTGGTTGGCGATACTCATACCACCACGCAAGTGATTACCATTAAAACCATACCGGTTATTGGGAATGGAATTGTCAGTGTCAAAGATCTCAAAGAACGGTGGCAGTGATGCGGTGTTGAAAAGGAATCCGTCACCTCCACCGTTCATTCCCCTCATTACGTTTTGCTGCGAAAGCGTTATTGTATTACCAAACCGAAACTTCTTGCCGACTTTATAATCGCCATTGGCGCGGAAACTGAAACGTTCCAGATCCCAGTTGCGAACAGTTGCTTCCTGCTTGAAGTAACCCGCAGAGACAAAATAGTTCGCATTTTCATTTCCACCGGATACCGAAAGGTTGTGGTTCTGAATTGCTGCGTTTTTATTGAGCAGCGGTGTCTGCCAATCAGTATTTACATCGAGGTACTGACTTCCCGGGAGGAAATCAGGGTGCAGCACCTGATAGCCATCATCACCAGGGTTGAGACCAAGCTGAGCGTTTCTTGCATCGACAGCTTCTTTTGCAAGGGCTACATAATCATCCGTATTATTCCAGTCATACAGCTTGGGAAAATTCTGAACGCCATAATATGTGTCAAGTGTTACACGTGGTACGCCTGTCTTACCGCGTTTGGTGGTAATGAGCACTACCCCGTTAGCTGCGCGAACTCCATACACAGCTGCAGCCGACGCATCTTTAAGGACGGACATCGACTCGATATCCGCGGGGTTGATACTTGCAAGCGGATTCGTTGAACGTGAATCGCCACCGGTTCCAACGGGAACACCATCAATTACAAAGAGTGGTTGCGTGTCACCGACTGTTCCGACACCACGAATACGAATCGCGACCGGCGATCCGGGAGTACCATCAACATTCGTTACCTGGACACCGGAAACTCTTCCCTGTATGGCAGCGTCCGGGCTGGCGACAGGAACTTTGGTGATATCCGAGGCGCTGACGGTCCCGATAGATTCGGTCATTAATGCCCGGCTTTTTTCACCGTATCCGATCACGACAACTTCCTGCAGGGACTGTACACTAACACTCATTGATAAATCGATGTTGGTACGTTCACCTACACTGACTTCCTGGGCTTCATAACCAATGAATGAAAACACCAGAACGTCAGCTGACGTGACGCCCAGGCTGTACCTTCCATCGGTATCTGTCGCCGTACCGCGTGCCGTTCCTTTTACGACCACGGAGACGCCCGGTAGCGGCGTTCCATCCGAAGCGTCCGTCACTCTACCAGTAACTGTCCGCTGCTGTGCATGCAGACTCAATAGCATGCACGCGCAACAAAAGGTGAGTAAAAATCTTTTCATAAAGTCTGAAATGGATTTGGGTTTATTATTATCGTACACCAAACTCCACATTTGCGTCGGCCCCTACATCCTGCACTGACCTGCATCGTTGTCACAACCGATTGTTGTCTTTGATCTTTGAGATTATTTTCATAATATCGTCTATGTGAGGTGCAAACATTTCACATGACAGTACAGGACACCCAAACACCAGAATATATGTTTCAAGGATTTCTCAGCATCGATGAAAATTCGAAGATCCCCAAGTACCAGCAGGTTGTTGACACCATTGTATCCGATATCGAGATTGGTATTGTAAAGGTCGGCGACAAGATTCCATCCATCAATGAAACGAGCGAGGAGTATTATCTGTCCCGCGATACGGTGGAGAAAGCTTACAAAATCCTCCGCCGTCGAGGAATCATTACAGCCGTACGTGGAAAAGGATTCTATGTATCAAGCACATCAAAAAACGAAGGCAAAAGAATACTGCTCGTCTTTAACAAACTGAGCGACCATAAGAAGACAATCTACAATTCATTTGTTAAGAAGCTTGGTGCGACAGCTACAGTTGACCTGCAGATACATCACTGTGATAGCAAGACACTCGAAAAGATAGTTATTGAAAGCCTTGGAAAGTATGACTACTATGTAATCATGCCACACTTCAAGGAGGAAACAGAAAGTGTGAAAGCTGCGATCAACAAAATACCGAAAGACCGGTTACTGATGCTGAACAAAGACATCGAAGGTATCGAAGGCGAATACGGCTGTGTCTTTGAAGACTTCGAACTCGACATCCACCAGGCTCTTTATACCGGAATTGAAAAAATCAGGAAGTACAAAAAACTTTACCTTGTCTTCCCTACCGACAACTACTACTGCTCCGGTATCACGTCCGGATTCACAAATTTCTGCGAGGAAGAAAATTTCGAATACGAAATCATACAGAGTGCCGCCCACCACGAGGTCAGACCACATGAACTTTATGTCGTGATTGAGGAATGTGACCTCGTAGAAATTATCAAGAAAGCTGCCGCAAGGAATCTCAAGCTCGGAAAAAACATCGGAGTCATCACATACAACGACACTCCTTTTAAAGAAATACTTGCCGGAGGCATTACTGTGTTAAGTACTGATTTTACAAAGATGGGTGAAACGATGGCCGACATGGTACAGTGTCACTCAAGAGAAAAAATCAAAAACCCTTTCCGGATGATCATGCGAAACTCAATCTGATCATTATCTGGAATATCAAGAGGTTGCCCAAAAGGCGGCCTCTTTTTTTTTATGATCCAAAAAAAAAGGAGCTAACGCCCCTTTGTCTTCCGTACTTGTATGAATCCTGTCAACGCGGAAACGCAGGAGGTAATCCCCCGTCAACATTGAGCATATTCCCGGTAGATTTGTCGAGTAATCCACTGACGAAGACGTACACTGCATTTGCCACGTCGGCGGGATAAAGAATATCTTTCATGAGTGTTCGGTCCGCATAAAATCTGGGCAGGTCTTCGATGGCGACACCGTACGCATTTGCTCTGTCCTTCGCCCAGCCGCTTTTCCAAATCTTGCTATCGACGATGATCGCGTCAGGATTTACAGCGTTCACACGGATCTTGTCGTCGCCAAGTTCGGCGGCCATCAGTCGGTTCATATGAAGTTGCGCAGCTTTTGCTGATCCGTAGCCGGCGTTCTTCGGACCGGATACGAGTCCGTTCTTACTTGCTATATTGATGATGTCACCACCGAGGCCCTGCTGTTTCATCACACGCACAGCAGTTTGTGACATAAGGAACTGCCCTTTCACAAGGATATCGTACAGGCTGTCCCATTCTTCTTCGGTATGCTCGGTGAATCCGCGTGAAATCGAAATACCGGCGTTGTTCACAAGAATATCGACGCCGCCAAATGCGATGCTGGCATGAGCCATTGCCTTGCGTATACTCTCAGCGTTGGTTACATCGATGACGGTAGTAACGTACTGATCGGCAGAATACGCTTTTTTCATTTCCGTTTCCGCTTCCTTCAATCGTGTTTCATCGTTGTCGCAAATTACGACCACTGCTCCTTCCCGGATAAACTTCTCAGCGATTGCCTTTCCGATGCCTCCGGCGCTGCCGGTGATCAGTGCAATCTTTCCGGTAAGCGGTTTTGCGGGCGGCATGCGTCTCAGTTTGTCCTCTTCAAGCTGCCAGTACTCAATATTAAATGCTTCCTGCAACGGCAGCGCTACGTATGAAGAAACCGACTCGGCGCCCTTCATCACATTGATCGCATTGATGTAGAACTCTGCAGATACTCGTGCCGTGGGTTTGTCTTTTGCAAATGTGAACATTCCAACCCCGGGGAAAAGTATTACAACCGGATTCGGGTCACGCATCGCAGGACTTCCCGGGTGGCGGTGATCGTTGTAGTACTCCTGGTATTGTTCCCGGTATTTTTCAAATCGCTGACCAATCTGTGTTTTGATCTCCTGACCATTTCCATTTGCTGTTTCGGGAATATCAAGAATCAGGGGTCTGATTTTTGTCCGGAGAAAGTGGTCAGGGCAACTTGTACCAAGTTGGGCAAGCCTTTCAAGATCGTTGCTGCCGACAAACTCGAGTACGCGTTCATCATCGGTGAAGTGCCCGACCATGTGGCGTTCACTTGAGCAGAACCCACGAAGAATCGGAGCGATAGCGTTTGCGCGCGCGAGGCGTTTATCACGATCCGGCGCAGGAACGCGAATACCACCAAATACCGGACGTTTCCTGCCAAAATTCTCGTGCAGATAGGCCGATGCCTTCTCTATAACGGACAGGCTATTCATATAACACTCATGCGACGTCGTGCCCCACGTAAACAATCCGTGACCACCAAGTACGATTCCTGTAATCGAAGGGTTTTCGACAATGCATTGTTCAAGCTTCAGACCGAGATCAAATCCGGGGCGTTGCCATGGTATCCATGCCAGTGAACCCTGGAACAGGTCTTTCACGATAGCCTCCCCATCCTTAGATGCAGCAAGCGCAATTACTGCATCCGGATGCAGGTGATCGATATGGGTAAAAGGGAGGAATGCATGCAGCGGCGTATCTATGGAAGGTGCTTTCGATTCAAGATCATAGATGCAATGGTAGAACAAACCCACCATCTCATCCTCGAATTCCAGACCGCGATAACGATTCTTCAGGGCATGAAGGCGGTCGAGGTACAGACCTGCCAGCCCTTTGCGCGTGAGCGTGCCAATGTCGCCGCCGGAACCCTTGACCCACATTACGTCTTTCAACTCTCCGGATAGCGGATCCTTTTCGCGTGTTTTGCAACTTGTGTTGCCTCCGCCATAGTTGGTAATCCGCAGGTCGGCTCCAAGAATATTGGATCGATAAATCAGAAGGTCAATTTCATTTTTGCACCGCTCCGCTTTCGCTTCATCCCACAGATACGAAACATACTTAAATTCCCGGTTAACCGCGACATCCATAGCATTCACCATTTTTTTACCAAATATCCGCGTCACCGATGGCCCAACCATCCTGCACTTACTGCCATGTGTCACTGTTTCGCGATGAGCGTGAACGCGGGCTATTCAAAAGTAAAATAAAAATCCCATGCGCGCGGCAATGAATTATACAAAGTTTATTGCCCCGCTCAACAGGTCTTTTAATGGGATTTCAACGGAGCAGCGAAAAGATGTCGCGCGGATCAGGACCGGGATACTGATTTGCGAAGACTGAGGTAATCCAGGAAGTAAGTGAATCGAATCGATACGTTGTTCATCTGGGGTGACTGCAAAGCCTGGCGGTAAGATGAAAAATAATCCAGCGAAGAATCGTTCGTAAGGGACTGGATCGCATCCTTCCAGACAACGTTTACAAAGGACCCCGGCGCCACTTGCAGGGAATAAACCAGGTCGAGGTTCACAGCATTGAAGTTCGTGTCATGGATCAATTCGCCATCAGCATCAATACCCGAATAACTGCTCCCGATGAGCGAACCGCCCCGCTCAAGTTTGTAGTATTCGTCATACCTGACGCTGCTCCAATAATGTCTCACACGTAGATTCACGCCCATCCGGTTGTTGAATGTGTAATTAATACCCGCAACGTTTGTGGCAGACTTGACGCTGCGTTGTCCAAAGATAATCTGTTCGTCAGCGTCGGTGCCTGTGTTTGTTACGTAACCCCGACCACCAATAGATTCTTCTCCATTTACCTCAACATTCAATGAGAGTTTATTGCTTACGCGGTAGCGCAGATAGATGCCCATCCAGTCTGAATGCTGATCCCAGTCATCCCGGGTCCAGCGGCCTCCGTAGAAGTTGCCCTTGAGTGGTTTTCTTGAATCGCTTTCAAGAGAGACGTTGTAACTTTTCGACGCCGGCAATGCGACGAAATACCCTTCAGTCCGCGGTTCAAAATAGTCGTGGCGAGTTACGGGAGTGGCCCCATAGCTGAATCCAATCGACCAGAAATTCCTGAATTGTGCGTACGTACTTGCGTTGACATCGAAGGTGCTGAATGCACGCGGCGCAAACAACTGATCATGGAAAAGCGAAAAGTAAGCGTTCAGTCGGTTGAAAATCCCAAATGGCCTGAATACGTTGAAGCGTGCATACGCATAATGCGAAATCTCGTTTGGTGCTCTCAAGTAGCCTAGGTCATTGATCTGATAATTCTTCGACTCAACATTTCTCGAAATTCCGTATTGCCATGGGCCACTGACTTTCGCAAGTTCAATGGTGTATTTGAAGCCGGTCTCGTTCCCGTCGGTATCCACAGCGTGTCGGCGCGCAATATTGCTCACGGAGCCAAACACGCGGACGCGGTAACGAAGTGTTCTGTCATTCAACGAAAGGGAGGCACCCGCCACATTAGCGTCCCTGCCACCATTTGTACGCATCACGCTTGTATTGGTGAAGTTGAAATTGGAATTGTTCTTCAGGTTTTGATCAACAACGACGACGTTAAAATTCGTCATGGGGTCCACTTCCACTTCGCGTATCGTGTCATGTTCCTTGTTTCGGATCAATGCCTTCGTCTTGTTGGTGATCGCGTTGAAAAAGCCGAGTCCGAGACCTTTTTTGTTTCGGCCCGATATCTTGGTCGCATTCAAAAGGTTCGCCGCCGTGGGTTGACTGACGATTTCCTCTTCGTTGTCGTTGTATTCGATCTCACCAAACGTTGAGCCTACACGCCGGGAGTAGAAGAGGCTGCCCTTATTGAATAATTCTGTCCCCTCTGTAAAGAACTGCCTGTTTTCGGCAAAGCGGACCTCATATGCTGAAAGGTTAAGGACAACGTTATCGGATTGAACCTGGCTGAAATCAGGGATCAGACTCATGTCGAGGGTATAACTCTCGTTAATACCGTACTTGACGTCCATCCCGCCCGTGAGCGCAAACTGACCGTCACCGGTTTCTTCCGCATGGTTATATGCCGCTGTAACGTATGGCGAAAAAGACAATCGCAGCGGCGGCTGAATATTCTCGATTCCTCTTAAAACACCGGATTGATTCACAACCCCCTGCACAGAATTGTCGATGTGGTTCCAGTACGCCTCTTCCTGAATTCGCTTAACGCTTCTGAAGTAGTTAATCCCCCATTCCTGGACGGCTACCCGGGGAAACCGGATCGCGTAATATGGGATTTCAATTTCTGCGGTCCAGCCGTTGTCATAAATCTTAACGGCACTGTTCCATACGGCATCCCAGTTTCCATCCCAGAAGGTACCGGTAAGATAAAAGTCGCCCTGGACGCCGGCTGCGGTAACGAAGAAGGTGAACGCGCTTAAGCCACTGTTGTAGGGGTCAATCACGATTCCAAAGCGGTCTGTATTCCGCCACATATCATCGCGACCGCCAAACTCTTTAAGGATTTTGCCGGGTTCAGGATCGAAAAGTCGTGCCGCGATGTAAAGTGCCTTGTCGGTATAAATTACCTGGACGGCGGTTTCGAATTCTGATGGAGCACCATTATCAGGTGCGTATTGATAGAAGTTGACTTTCTCGTACTGCGTATTCCAGAGGTTTTCGTCTAACACGCCGTCAATCTTTGGAGCGTGGTCAACGCGAATCGCAGTCTGCACACGTTTTCGGGATTGGTTTTCCTCCTGAGCCACGAGTAGAATATGAAACAACAGAAACGCTGCCAGGAAAAAATACCTCATAGCTTACAAGAACGCATCTTTCAACACAGCATCCAAGGACATTTGTTGGGCTAACCTTACATCAATGAGAACAGAGGTCTAGTACTTCACGCTGATTTCATTGGTACGGTCGTCGTACCTGAGTCCGTACTGTGCAAGCACCTCGTCGGGAACACCGTTCCATTGGTTGGGTGTGTTGCCCGCATAACCAAGGTCAGCAATTCCGATCTTCGAGGTAAAGAAGCCGGTAGCGGTAAGATCGCGCATGCGATTAAAGAATGCTACTCCGGGTTTCATGTCTGGCGCTGCCTGTTCGGGATACGCGATCTGATCAACAACTTCAATTCGTTGTGCTTCGGTACAGTCAATGAACCCATTCCCGTAATGTTTCATACAATGTACATCCAGCCATTTTAATCCGCCGCGCATGGGCAATTGGTGAGCCGGCATATCCTTAACGATGAAGGCGATGAAATCAGGTACACCCGCATCCGATGCACTCCCTGACCGGTCGTCACGCGGAATGATGATGTCAGCAAGCACCGTGATTGTCTTCATCTCGTGCTCGTCGAAGAATGTTTCGTTTTGTAATTTCTCCTCTCTTTCCAGCTCTTCCTTATACCGGTCAATGGTGAACTCCGGTTTCGCCGCTGTCGCAGGTGGTGTTTCCTTTGGTGTATTGCACGATTCCAACAACACACCGGCACCTACAGTACCCAGCGTAAATGATTTGAGATATTTTCTTCTGTCCATACGACGTTGTGTTTAGGTCAGATGTTTTGCTTTTTCATTTCATCGATAAGATACTCCGATGCGCGCATCGCTAACGCGAGAATGGTCCACGTAGGGTTTTTGTCCGCCTGCGATACAAACGCGCCACCATCCATAACGAAGAGGTTATTACAATCATGGGCCTGGTTGTACTTGTTAAGGACCGACTTCTTCGGATCGTTCCCCATACGGGTCGTTCCTACTTCATGGATGATCCGACCAGGCGCAGCAAGCCCGTAATCATTTTCGGCTGTGCCTTTGGACGACGTGACTACGCCGCCCATTTTGTGAATGATCTCTTCGAACGTATCCTGCATGTGTTTCGCCTGTTTGACTTCATAGTCGGTCCACTTGTAATGGAAACGCAAAACAGGGATGCCCCATTTGTCGACCGTATTCGGATCGATCTCACAGTAGTTGTCCTCGCGCGCGATCGCTTCACCCCTGCCAGACATTCCGAATCCGGCGCCGTAAAAGTATCTGATGTCATCTTTCAATGACGCTCCATACCCACCGGCAGATTTCTGCTTACCGTCACGCGCCGGGAATTTTCCGTTTACATGCTGGATTCCGAAACCAAATCCATAGCCAGGCATTCCCATGCCGCCCCAGTATTCGATGTGATAGCCACGGGGAAAGTCGAGTTTTTTGTTGTCCAGCCACCACGGTGTGTATACGTGCATTCCACCGACGCCGTCTTCATTGTAGCGTTTGCGATCAACGAGCTTCGGCAGGAATCCGCTCATGGAAGCACCGGTTGAATCATGAAGATACTTACCGACGACATTGCTTGAATTAGCCAGTCCGTTGGGAAACCGTGTGGACTTTGAATTCAACAGGAGTCGCGCCGACTCACACGCACTTGCCGCGAGTATGACAACACGGGCTCGCACCACGTGTTCCTGCAGCGTTTCTTTGTCGACGTACGAGACACCAGTAGCCTTGCCGTTGTCGTCGGTGGTCACTTCACGCGCCATCGCGTTTGGAATTACGGTAAGATGGGTTGTTGCCATCGCCGGCTTCACAAGCACCGACGACGAAGAAAAATCGCCGTAGACAGTGCACCCGCGGTTGCATTGCGAACAATAAAAACACTGCCCGCGGTTGTTGATCGGTTTGGTAAGTATCGAAAGTCGTGATGGGATTACCGGTATATTGAGCGAGTTCGCCGCTTCCTTGATCATCATTTCATGAAGTCGCGGTTTCGGCGGCGGAAGGAAAATACCATCCGGTTCATTGTAGATACCTTCCGTGCTTCCAAACACACCTATCAGTTGGTCCACCTTGTCATACCAAGGCTTCACATCATCGTAGCTAATTGGCCAGTCGTCGCCGAGGCCGTCAATACTCCGGCGTTTGAAATCATTCGGACCAAAACGCAACGAAATTCGGCCCCAGTGATTAGTTCGACCTCCCAACATACGCGCCCTGAACCAGTCGAACTGCGTGCCGTTCTTACGCGTATAGGGCTCACCGTCGATTTCCCATCCACCGTACGCCGCATCAAAGTCACCGAAGGACCGAAGTTTAGTGGCCGCACCGCGCCGTGGCGATTCGTAAGGCCATTTCAACTGCGTTACATTCTTTGCAGGGTCGTACATCGGGCCCGCCTCAAGCATTACTACTTTTACACCAGCCTGTGTCAACGTGTAGGCAGCCATGCCACCCGCAGCCCCCGAACCAACAATGCATACGTCATATTGTTCAGAGGACTCCTTGATCTGAAATGCGGCCATAGGTTAATGTTGGAATTAAGAAGTATAAGTAACTGACTATTTTTCAGCGGAACAATTCCCTCGACGAGGAAATGACTGATTTTTTGATAAATGGAATGCACATACACACATCGCCAATGTATGACAAAAAAAGAGGTCGCTCTCAGGAACGACCTCTTAAAATTTCGTGAGGTGCACTTATAGATTTCCCTTTTTTATTTCACCTGCCGCATAATCAACCGCGCGGGCCGCGAAAGCCATGTAGGTCAACGACGGATTTTGTGTTGATGTCGAAGTCATACAAGCGCCGTCGGTGATAAACACATTCTTGCATGCATGAAGCTGATGCCATTTGTTTACCAATGACGTTTTCGGATCGTGCCCCATCCTGACGCCACCCATTTCATGTATATCAAGCCCGGGTGCCTGTTTTGAATCGCTTGTTTTGATGTTCTTAAAACCGGCCTTTTCGAACATTTCAGTAAACTGTTCGAAGAAGTCAACGATCATTTTTTCATCGTTGTCGTCATAGTCGACGGAAATCTTAAGGCGGGGCATACCCCAATCATCTGTTGCGTTTTGATCAAGTGCCACGTAGTTGGTCTCTTTCGGAATTGTCTCACCCATGATGTGCGAACCTACGCGCCACGGACCGTACTTCACGGAAGCAAGATTTTCTTTCAAGGTCGCTCCCGTTCCGCTGGCACCGCGTTCGTTGTACCTGCCTGCAGAGAATCCGGCTGCATAACCTCTGAGAAAATCCGTTTCCTGCTTGTGAAGGTTTCTGAAACGCGGGATGTATGCGCTCGTAGGCCGCTTGCCATCGGTGATGAATTCAGGAAAGCCTTCGTATTCGCCGGAAATTCGTCCACGATAAATATGGAACGCCACGTATTTTCCAAGCAGTCCATTGTCATTGCCAAGTCCTTCCGGGAATCGCGACGACTTTGAATTCAGCAAAATCAGGTTTGTGTTCAGCGCGCTGGCGTTAACAAATATCAATGGCGCATAGTATTCTACAGTATCCTTCGTAAGTGCATCGATCACGCGAACACCACTTGCCTTACCTTTTGTTTCATCGTAAATCACAGAATGCACGATTGAATTCGGTCGCAGCGTAAGGTTACCGGTTTTCATCGCCCATGGCAATGTAGACGAGTTGCTGCTGAAGTAACCACCAAAGGGACATCCCCGCTGACAAAGCGTTCTGTTTTGACATTGCGCCCGCCCCTGTTGAATGTGAATCTCCTGCGGCTGCGACAAATGCGCACATCGCGCAACGATCACGTGGCGGTTACCATAGTGTTTCGCCATCTGTTCCTTGAAGTGTTTTTCAACACAACTAAGTTCATACGGCGGAAGAAACTCACCATCGGGAAGTTCTGGCAGACCATCGCGGTTTCCTGATATCCCGGCAAACTTTTCAACGTAGCTGTACCAGGGTTCGAGATCCTTATAGCGTATCGGCCAATCAACGGCAAAACCATCGCGCGCAGGACCGGTAAAATCAAAGTCGCTCCAGCGTTGTGTATGTCGTGCCCAGAGCAGCGACTTTCCCCCTACCTGGTAGCCGCGTATCCAGTCAAAGGGTTTCTCCTGCGTATAGGGGTGTTCGTCGTCCTTTACAAAGAAGTGCATCGCATCCTCCCTGAACGCATAACACCTGCTCACCACGGGATTTTCCTGCTGGATCTGCCACGGAACCTCACCGCGGTGTTTGAACTCCCACGGCATCATGTTCGTTGTCGGATAGTCAACGTTATGTTTTACGTCTTTACCGCGCTCAAGCACCAGCGTCCTGAATCCCTTTTCGGTAAGTTCCTTTGCCGCCCAGCCGCCGCTGATACCGGAACCAACGACGATCGCGTCATATGTGAATTCTTTCTGACTGTCTAAATTGAGATTTGCCATTTACGAAACAGTGGTTTGATCAAGCGGTGTACATCCTTTGAAAACGGGACCTGGTACCAGTTTATACTCGCGCACTTTGGTCAGGAAATGTTGTGACGTTGTATAGCCCTCAATGATAAAACGGCGGCTCATGCTTACGAATGCGGCGACGTCCTCAGAGAGTTCTTCACGACGATCAAAAACCTGCTGCAATACCAGAGACCGTTCGCCGGGTACCGCCTCCATGAATGACTTCCCGGTAAGCTTTTTCACTTCATCATTGAACCTGCGCATGCCATTCAGAAACTTCTTCTGGTCTTCAGGCGACATGCAATCGTCAACCATGATGAATGTATAAAGGTGGGCATCAACTTCCTTTGCGCCTGGAGTATCCGTTGGTGGTATCAGCGCAGTCGCGAAGGCAGCGAGAAGTTCCTCCTCATCAGCCGAAACTTTCAGATTATTAAGTGCAATTGAGGCCTTTTTCGGGTCACTCACGCAGGAAGGCAGGGCAAGGGCGGCGGCTGAGGCCACGCCGAGATACCTGAGCGCGGAACGTCTGTTCATAGCTTGCTGTGGTTGAAAAAATATTCCAAGCTACAAAGGAATGCCGAACGATCAAAACTACTCGTACACCCTCACATAGTCAATCTGGTAAACATGCGGAAACCGCGTCGTATCGATTCCCTGTTGACCTCCCCATCCGCCGCCAATGGCCAGGTTCATGATCAGGAAATGCGGCTTGTCAAACGGCCACTCTGCATCTGTGGCATTTTCAGGTTTTGTGTATGTGAAGTACAGTTTGTCATCGACAAAAAAGTCGATTTTTTCTTTACGCCAATCCACTGCGTAAACATGGAATTGCTCCCAGGGTTTTTCCACCAGGATAGAGTTCCCCTTGTTTGTATTCTTAACGTGGTTAAATGCCTCGGTGTGGATATTCCCGTGAACTCGCAGCGAATCAAACCCGACGTTTTCCATAATATCAATCTCACCACACGCGGGCCAGTCAACCTCGTCAATGTTTTCCCCGAGCATCCAGATTGCCGGCCACGTACCCCGGCCTAACGGTACTTTTGCACGCACTTCAAAGTATCCATAAAGGAATGATTTCTTTCCCTGCGTCAAAAGACTTGCCGACGTGTATTCTGCACGACCTTCATCGTCGGGTAACGCCGTAATTGAAAGCAAACCGTTGCCAACGCGGGCGTTATCCTCATCGGCAACTGTATAGTATTGGGCTTCACCATTGCGAAGCATCCCTTCCTCGTAATTCCATTTTGTGGAGTCAGGCAAACCTTCGTATTCAAACTCATCGCCCCATACCAGTTTCTTCTCGTCCTCTTTCGTGGATGTACACGCCGCAAACAGCATCGCCACAATAACCACCGTAATCCATCTTAACGTTTTCATATCACAAAGTTTATTTTTTCAGTTGTTCCCATTCTTTTGCCGCCAGCAAATACACAAGCGATGCCGTACCGTCCATGGTCGGCTCATTTGTACTGTAGTCACCAAAATCATCGTGGTATACGGCAAGCGATGACTGAAACTCTGCATATTCATCCGCCTCGGCGAGTCGTATACCGAGTAGTCCGTTATAGATCGACCCGTACACAGGGCCATCCACAATTCCGCCGTCGAGCGTGTAGCCATGGAGATGGGTGAGCGATGAATGTGGGTCTTCCGGTGTATCACCATGCGCAGGCAATCCGCAAACCATACTCGTACCCCAGGGATTGACGCCAAATATCCAGTCAAAACCAGCCTGTTCCAATGCGATATATGTATCATCGCCCGACATCGTCCGGTACAGGTAACAATGTATCGTAAAAGAAACCGTCAGGTTATTCGAACACCAGATAAACGGCACACCCCGCAGAAATGCATTATGCTGTGCCTTTTTCCATACGCGTTCAATTCCCTCGCGATAAAACGCGATCATCTTCTTGCGCTGCACTGACCCCGCCTTGCCAAGCTCATAGTGACCAAAATTATGAAACGGATACCATTGATAGTGTCGCGCGGTATCGCTGCCCATCCACGGCGTCACATGCTCGCGCTCCGCAAACTGCACGGCCTCATCGCGAAAATTCTTCTCTCTGGTAAGTGCATAAAGCGATGCCGCCGCGAGTTCCATGTCATCGACCCAGTTGTCCTCTTCGTAAAAATACGGCGCCTTGTTCGGCGCGGTTTGACTGACACCCGGTTTTCTCTGCGCGAACGCATAGGCCGAGCGTGATTTTGCACGCAGTGTCTTACCACGCGCCGGATCGTCGGAACCGACAACCATGGCGCCTAACGCAAACGCACTCGCGATCTTTCCGCCCGTTGACGAGGTTCCGGTTGCTCTGTTCTTATGTTTTCCTAGTCCCTGCACGTCACCAGTGAGAAAATAAACCGGTCTTCCCTTTCCGGGACCATATCCATAATCAACACTGTCATGATTCGGTAGCCGGAATCCGGAATGATCGCGATCATCTGCCAGCTGATTGAACATCCAATCTTCGCGCGGATGCATCTTCATCAACCAGCGCAAGCCCCATTCCGCTTCATCAAGCACATCAGCTTTGCCATTCGAACCTGGTAATCCATTGTCGAGATGTTTGTCTTCAAAAGCGCCGGCGAAATCGCGGTATGCCGCAAGCAGATGGTATGTCGCATTCGCACTCGTAGCTACGTATTGCAGATAGTCCGTTGCGTCGTGCCACCCACCGGACACATCTACGTGCGTGCCATCGGGCATCGGACCATAAACCGTATATCCATCGTGCGTATGACACGAATCTTTGAGAAATGGATTGTAGCCGCTTCGCTGCTGACGCATATAACGAAGTGCGAAATCTGCTGTACCCTTATACACATCCGCGCCGACCCGAAATTCCGGTGAGCGTACATCGCCCGACTGCAGAAAATATTTTCCCTCCCTGGAGAAGGTCGTAAAATCAAGACGCCATGTATGTGTGAACGGTCCGTACGCACCGAAATCTTTGCTCGCCGTAAACTTCCCAGCAACCTTCATCGTCGCCGCATCGACAACATCAAACGATGTGACCTTCAGCGGTATCTTCGATGCAAGCACAGCCACCTTGTGACTATTCGGCGCATAGCCCAGTTGATTTATTCTGATCCATGCCTTAGGTGTGTCTTGTGCACATGCGTATCCGATGCAAAAGAACAGAATCGCAACCAGAAATGCCTGTCTTGTCAACATGCAGTCAAATAAGAAAAAGAATTGAACGAATCCAATGACTGTCTCTGAAATCACCGGGATTAAAACACGATACTTTCGCCGCAAAGGCAAAAGTTCCTACCTTGTTTTTCAAATGAACTGCATCTTATGAACCGCAACGAATTCCTTCGAACCACCTCCATGGCCGCCGCCGCATTTGCGCTCCCTTCTTTCGCAATTGGAAAACACTTTGATGCCCCGTCCCGGGTTCGCGTCGGCCTGATCGGTGTCGGCCTCCGTGGCCAGAATCATCTTGGCTTGCTGCTCAAAAGAAACGACGTCGATGTTACAGCTATCGCCGATGTCGATACAAGGATGCTCAATATGGCCGGCGCCATGTTCAAAAAGTCAGGACGGGCTCAGCCAAAGGTCTTCACCGGCGATAACTACGCCTGGAAAAAAATGCTTGACAGCCGCATCGTCGACACAGTCATCATCTCAACACCGTGGGAATGGCATAAAGAAATGATCATTACCTCACTTTCCGCAGGACTCAAATACGTCGGCACCGAAGTCGTTCTTGGGATTACACTACAGGACCATTGGGAGGTAGTCCACGCAGCCGAACAACACGGTGCGCACGTATCAATGCTGGAAAACGTATGCTACCGCCGCGATGTGATGGCCGTACTCAACATGGTTCGACAGGGAATCTTTGGCGAACTGGTCCACCTGCAGGGCGGCTATCAACACGATTTGCGTGAAGTGAAGTTCAACGACGGCACCAACGCATATGGCAAGGGTTGCGAGTTCGGGGAAAAAGCGTGGACCGAGGCACGTTGGAGAACAGCGCATTCCATTCATCGCAATGGCGATCTTTACCCTACACACGGCATCGGACCTGTCGCTCATTATATCAACATTAACCGCGGCAACCGTTTTTTGAAACTGAGCTCGTTCTCAACTAAGTCGCGCGGACTTCATGAGCACATTGTCAACCTGTGCGGGCCGGACCACCCGAATGCAAAAGTTGAATTTCAACTGGGTGATGTCGTAACAACCAACATCGCATGCGCAAACGGTGAAACGATTCTACTCCAACACGATACAAATTTGCCTCGCCCTTATTCATTGGGATTCCGCGTTCAGGGAACGAAGGGATTGTGGATGGACGTCAACCATTCAGTGTATGTCGAAGGCAAATCAAAATCACATCAATGGGACGATCAGCAAAAATGGCTGGAAGAGTATGACCATCCCCTTTGGAAAAAATACAGTAAGGATGCCGAGGGTGCGGGCCACGGCGGAATGGATTTCTTCGTGCTTAACGGTTTCATCGAGGCCATCAAACACCAGGTAGCGCCACCTATGGATGTGTACGACGCTGCGGCCTGGAGCGCCATTACGCCACTAAGCGAGGCATCCGTTGCATTGGGTAGTCAGACCGTTGAGTTCCCGGACTTTACCGGCGGACAATGGATGCACCGTAAACCCGTCTTCGCGCTGAACGACGAATACTAGACTAGGTATCGCTGTCGAGTTCAACGACCATACCCTCATCGCCGCCGAGCGTGATCGTGCCGTCAATGCGTTGCCCTTCAAGCTCCGGACTGGTTGCAACGACAACGGTACCCGTGAACGCGTCCTGGTCCTGGCGGAAGTAAGACGGCCGGTGACCAAAGTTCAATACGACGAGGTACGCACTGGAATCATCTGCACTTCGTTTATACGCGAGTATCTGCGTATCTGAAAACACAGGTGTGTAGTCGCCCACAGACAACGCCGGAGCTGACCGTCTCAGCGTAATCAGTTTATGATATAGTGACAACATGGATCGCGCATCTTTCTTTTGCATCGCGACATTCGTTCTTACGTAATCACGATGTACACGAAGCCAGGGTCGTGTGCGCGAGAATCCGGCATACGCGCTGTCATCCCATTGCATCGGTGTACGTGACGGATCACGACTCAAATTCTTGTCCGGCATATTCAGTCCCTGCGGATCACACACTTCTTCGAACGGTATCGCCACGTCCTTCATACCCAGTTCTTCGCCATAATAGATCGTTGGCGTTCCCCTTAAAGTCAACAGGAGCACGGCAGCCACGCGTGCCTGTTCGGAACCTATCCTGCTGGCTACACGCGGTTGATCATGATTTCCCAACACCCAGTTTGGCCAGCCCCACTTTGGAATCGCCTGATAGTATTCGGTGATCGCAAGCGAAATTGTCTGCGCATCCCATGATAGCGTGAGCAATTGGAAGTTGAACGGCAGGTGCGCCTCCCGCTTTTCAGCACCGTAGTATGAAACCAGTTTTTGTATCGGAAGATAAATCTCACCGATCATCAGACGCTCATCATACTCATCCAATAAATGACGCATCATCCTTACGATGTTGTGAACTTCGGGCTGGTCCGTCGAATGAACCGGCAACACCTGATCGTACGTCGGCATGTAATCGTGATAATTCGGATTGGGTGGATTGTCGCGGAACTCTTCATCCTTGATCATGTGCCACATCACGTCAACGCGAAACCCGTCGATACCGCGATCCAGCCAGAAGCGCATCACCTTCATCATCGCACGTTGTACTTCAGGGTTGCGCCAGTTCAGATCCGGTTGTTCACTTAAAAACGCATGGTAATAATATTGCTGCGTGTGCTCATCCCATTCCCACGCTGGCCCGCCGAAAGCGGCGAGCCAGTTGTTCGGAGGCCCGCCATCAGCAGCAGCATCGCGCCAGATGTACCAGTCGCGTTTCGCATTGTCGCGCGACGAACGCGATTCAACAAACCATAAATGCTGATCGGAAGTATGATTCGGTACGAAATCGAGAATGACCTTCATGTCGCGTGTATGCACCTCGTTGACAAGCCGGTCGAGATCCTCAAGCGTCCCAAAAAGCGGGTGGATATTTTCGTAATCAGAAATATCATATCCAAAGTCAGCCATTGGCGATGGATAGACCGGCGAAATCCAGATCGCATTTACACCAAGCCACTCCAGATAATCCAGCCGACTGATTATCCCCTGCAGATCTCCAACCCCATCATCGTTGCTGTCCTGAAATGATCGCGGATAAATCTGGTAGATAATTCCCTGTTGCCACCACAGGAACGCATTCGTGGATTTCTTCATGCCGATACGGTTTTCCCGTCACGATGCAAAACACTCGTGCCACAGTCGCAAACAACGTTACGGCTATTGTCGATGTGTACTTTTCTGAATTTATTCAGGCTGATTTGGGGGTGCCCCCGATTTCATCGGGGTCGCGCTATCCGTTCCAACTCCTCCCCGCCGTCATTTGGAGTTTCAATAGCCACAAAGCATCGCACGGACGCAGTCTTGACCAACATCGAAGAACATACACGAAGGCGGGTCCGGGGTTTCCACTTCTATCGCTCACCCGGGTTCCCAATACGCTCCATGTTATTTGCAACCCAATGCTTGTCCGCCGCGGGTTGTCTAAGCATCAGTTCTTTAGAGTCAGCTCCTGAATGATGTTCGTCGCACCGCCGAGCTTTTCGATAACGAACAACACGTACCGTATGTCGACACAAATTGTGCGATTGAAATCTTTATCAAATGCGATCTTATGACTGAGCGCCTCATAATTCCCATCGAAAGCAAGTCCCAGCAGTTCACCATTGCCATTGATAACGGGCGAGCCACTGTTTCCACCAGTGATGTCATTGGTCGAAATGAAACACACAACAATATCATTAACCCGAGAATCCTTGTAGCGACCAAAGTCCTTCTTGCGATGTAGCTCCAGCAACTTTTCAGGGAGGTCGAACTCATAATCACCGGGTATGTATTTCGCAATCGCGCCGCTCAACGTGCACACATAATCATACGAAACGGCATCCCGCGGACGATAAGGTTTGATGGTACCATAACTGAGTCGCATCGTGAAGTTCGCATCCGGATACAAATCCTGACCTTCGCGCATCATCATGTTGCCCTTCATATAAAGGCGACCCAGATCATTGTTTTGTGCAACAAATTCACTGTAATGCGATGCGTACTTCATCCAGTTTTTAACAAACGCAGACACAAAGGCAAAAGCGGGATCGTTATTCAGCGTCGTTGAATCAGGCTTACTGATAAAAGCATTCCACTTTCCATCTTGTAAGATCATGGTATTGTCAAAAACCTCATTTGCGAAAGTCTGATACGTAACGTCCTTTTTTAAATCGCCATACTTATCCGCAAGCATCCGGTAAAACTCCTGTGGGTGCTGCGAGGGATCAACGTTCTCATAAAACATGCGACACATTGCAGCCACGATGCGGCGGTCAGACGGCGCGTTGTGCGCAGCAAGAAAGTTAGTGCGGGTCCTGTTCAACGACTCGGTGATGCGTTTCAACTCATCTGCGCTCGCGTTACCTTTTGCAAGACTTCTCTGCAATGCCTGCAGTGAGGCCGCGTAGGCTGCAAGCGGTGAACCAAGAATTCCCTCATTCAGGTAGATACGATGTTTCGTATAAGGCCGCCACTTCTCATAGATTTCGCTGTACCCTGACAAAAGCTTTTCGAATTCCGGTTTGCCTGTTGCCCACTGTTGAAACTTCCTTTCTTCTTCCTGTTTCTTGCCATAGATATCATACTTCAACAATTGTTTACGTTCGCCGTCGAAGAATTTCCAGTAGTTGGCGATACCTGCATAAGAAGAGGCGAGCTTCAGCTTTATCGCCGGATCTTTCTGCATTTCTTCCAGCATGAAGTCGAGCCTGATATCACGAAGTTCCACGACCGCCGGGTTTTCAATATCGGTCTTGAGCTTTACACCAAATGAAGTCTCATACCGGTTTGTGCCTCCGGGATAACCGAGGATCATCGCATAATCATCTTCCTTAACACCCTTGAGCGAAATGGGTAAATGATGACTCGCCTTCATCGGTACGTTGTCAGGCGAATACGCTGCAGGTTTCCCGTTTTTTCCGGCGTACACACGAAAAACAGAAAAGTCACCCGTATGGCGCGGCCATTCCCAGTTGTCAGTGTCACCACCAAATTTGCCAATACTCTCCGGCGGAGTGCCCACAAGACGGATATCTGTAAACCGTTCATAAACAAACAACAAGTATTGATTACCCTTGAAAAAAGGAACGATCGTACCTTCGTACCCGTCACCTGCTTTTTGTTTTGCCAGGTTTGACGACACCGCTTCAAGTCGCGCGCCGCGTTCCGCTCCGGAGAGGCCTTTAACCTGTTCTTCGATCAGCGTGGTAACGTCTTCAATCCGGACGAGGAATCTAACGGTAAGGTTAGGCGCTGGAATTTCCATTTCACGTTTCAGGGCCCAGAAACCATCGCGGAGATAATTGTTTTGTTCAGAACTCAGGTTCGCGATTGCGCCGTAGCCACAATGATGGTTTGTAAAGATGAGTCCGTTTGGACTTACTATTTCACCCGTACAGCCATTGCCAAAGATGATAATCGCGTCCTTGAGCGACGCTTTGTTCATGCTGTAGATTTGTTCTCGGGATAATTTGAGACCTTTCCTCACCATATCCTGGTAAACTTTGTCACCGAGGAGATGCATGAGCCACATGCCCTCATCGGCACGTACTGTCAGGAATGAAAAGAGGAAAAGGAAGAGTATGATACGCTTTCGCATAGCTGTTCAGGTTTAGAATGAGCAGGCGAAAGATAATGGATAAAGGCATCAAAAAATACCCGTCCGTTTACTGATTTTCAGCAGCCACACGCTGGTCCCGCCATGAGGCGTAACCAATTGATCAGTAGATCGATACGTTTGATATCAACGGACACGCCTTGGCATCGCCAATGGTGATTCGCAAACGCCGGGTTTCAACGGGGTCGATGGCCAGAATCCGCTTGTAACCAATGGTAGTTCCACCTCCAACGTTCACCCAGTTTTCGTCCTTCCAGACATCGATGCTGAATGATTTCACGCGTTGCCCGAGCCGGATGTACTCCTGCAGCAACACATAACTTACCCGTGTCTCGTCACTAAAATCAAGAATCAGATTGCCATGATGCTGGTCATCATCGGTGGCCCAGAAAGTTTCGGGATCATCATCGTTGATCATAGCGGCAGCATATTTATCATCACTGCCGCGGAAGTGTTCGGTCCGGGCACTTGCGTTGCGCGCAAGATCGGTTTTGAAAATACTGTCGAGTATGGCCCTGAAACTCAGAAGGGAAGCAATGTCATTTTCATGAAACTTCCCGCGACGGTCAGGGGGCACGTTAAGCAGAAGCGTAGATCCCCTTCCGACGGAAGTCAGGTAAATTTCGAACAGCTTTTCCGGCGACTTGACCAAAGAATCCTCGTCCGCGTGATAGAACCACCCCGGGCGTATCGATACGTCAGTTTCGGCGGGTATCCAGTGCGTTGCGTTTTCGGATCCGGTGTTAAGCAGATTTTCAATCCCGCCCTTGCCGGCATACAATGTATCAGGTGTAATCGTATTCCAGTTTGTTTCACCGGCAATACCACGTTCATTACCCACCCAGCGTACACCGGGACCCGCATCGCTGAAGAAAATTACCTCCGGTTCCATTTCACGAACGATATCCAGCGTTGTCGGCCAGTCATAATAGGTCGAGCCATCTATCCTGCGGCGTTCGTGCGCGCCGCCGTAATAACCGTCACCACCGTTGGCTCCGTCGAACCACATTTCAAATACGGGGCCGTAGTTTGTAAACAATTCTTTCAACTGATTCCGGTAATACTCAATGTACGCAGGTGTGCCATAGTCAGTGCGATTCCTGTCCCATGGAGAAAGATAGATTCCAAACTTAAGTCCATGGCGCCGACAACTTTCCGATACCAGCTTTACCACATCGCCTTTGAACGGACTGTTTGCCACGGTGTGATCCGTGAACTGTGACGGCCAGAGGCAAAAGCCGTCATGGTGTTTCGTCGTGAGTATGACACCCTTGAACCCTGCATCTTTTAATGTCGTGATCCATTGATCCACATCGATATCTGTAGGATTGAAAACAGCCGGAGATTCGTCGCCGTAACCCCACTCCTTGTCTGTAAAGGTGTTGGTTGTGAAATGGATGAACGCATTCATCTCCATAGCATGCCACCTCAGTTGCGCCTCTGAAGGAATTGGCGTCACTGCGGTCGGTGGCGGAGTCTCTTTTCGGTTACAGGAAATACCGGAAAAAATGATAAGTATCAGAGTTAAAGAAGCGGTGTTGGGAAGTCTCATGAGCGATAATACCAAAATCAGGGAAACCCGGAGCGAAGAATGTCGTTTTTATTCAATCACAACTTCAACGCCTGAAGGATCTTTGCTGAAAACTTAAGTACAACAAAACGAAAATCTTATGATTTCAGAAACAATCACAGCGGAAAAGATCCTTTTCGAAGAGGAAGTTGGACTCACCGCTATTCATGAGTTCGGTTTTTCATGGACCGATTTTGTCAACGGAAAACCAGTTCCGCCAGAAGGCGCCCGGTTTGATATTGCGTTTGAAGGACGTGTTTCCGGAGATCGGCTCAGCGGAACGGTCTCGGGTGTTGACTACCTTGAGGTTAGAAGCGATGGAAAGCTGCTATTAAACCTCCAGGCTACACTCACGACCCGCGACGGCGAACGGATCAAACTCACGGAAACCGGCATCAATGATAACGGCGAACTCCGACTGAACATGCACTTTCACACAGCGTCATCACAATACCGGTGGTTGAATAAACTCCAGGTATGGGGCATTGGGCGCGTTGACTTCGCCAGCGGACGCGTTCACATCAAAGGATTACTCATTTAAAAGAAAAAATCAAATGACAACGATAGATCTTAACACACTTGAATTGGTGGAGTTCACCGGAAAGGGCGACGCGCTTCAGCAGTGCAGGGCCACATTTCCCTTGATTGGAGCACACGGTTCAAAACAGCTTGCCTCCGTATATTTTGAAATCGCGCCTGGCGACAACCTGGGCCGCCATACCGACAGCGCTGAAGAACTGATTATTGTACTTCAGGGAACACTCGAAGCAGAGGTAAATGGTGAAGTAAGGAAAGTGGAAGCCGGTTCGATGATATTAATTCCTGAAATGGCGCCACACAACTTTCGGAACACCGGCCCTGGCACGGCTCGCGTTCTCGGTGTGTTTGGGAAAAACAACATCGTAGCCACGTTCGAACAGGAATGGTTGCCGACTAATTCAAGAGTGGTGGACACCTCGATGTTCGGCTGATCTCATCGGCGCACGGTGAAATACCGTGCGCCGTTTTAACAAAACCATGATGAATATTTCAATTGAAGAATTTCCGCCCTGTCCTCTCCTCTCGCCGTACATTCATACGTACTGGAAAGCGTCGTTCAACATCAATGCCCTCCCCGACTTCACGCAGTCTGTCGTACCCAACGGATACGTCGAACTGATTATTCACCTCGGGGATGACCATTGCGTGCTCGGAGGAAAAGACGATAAAACTGGTCCGTCACCGGACTATACGATCATTGGCCTGCACACAAGTCAGTATGAGGTGCGTTTCGACCAAACCGTGTCGGTATTCGGAATCCGCTTTTATCCCGATGGTTTGTCCAGCATTTTCGGACTGACACCATCGGCTATCGTTTCAACGTATGCCGACACAACGGATCTGCCGGGAACGGTAGTCAACGACTTTTGCCACCGGATCAGATCGTGCCGCGACTCCGCTTCGCGCGTATCCCTGGCGGATTCAATGCTCAGCAAACAGCTTGCGAGTCACGCAAATAAATTCGATTACACAACGCTCGCCGCGCGCATCGTTCGTCAACATGCCGGGCTGATCACACAAAAAGATCTCATGCGCGAGGTTCCCATAAGTTCGCGTCAACTGCAACGCGGCTTCAAAGATCGTTTCGGCATCACGACAAAGGAATACATGCGCATCGCCAGACTAAACGCCGTACAACGCTATATGCGTTCCAAATCCTCCATCGATTTCGCTGCGGTCGCGTACGACAACGGCTTTTCGGATCAGTCCCATTTCATAAGAGAATTTAGAGCGTTTACGGGCATCGCGCCCCGGCGTTTTATGCGATCCGGCAAACGTTACATTGTGAACATGTAAAAGACACGCTACCCGGTCACGGCTGCGCCCCAAGGTGGCGGATTCCAGCGGCCCATAACAAAGCCGCCTTTTGTTTTTCAAGGTCCGCACGAAGTTTCAGTACCTTTGACTGGGCCTCAAGAAATTTTTCCTGCTGTACATTCAGTTTGAAAAGATCACTCTCGCCATTTTCCAGATTGACAACTTCGGCCTCGAGTAAACGGTTATAGTTTTCAGCCCGCTGACGTTGCTGGTCAAACAACACCCTGTTGTTCACCAGCTGATTGTACGTGGCCTGGATTTCGTTAAGAATGCGTTGGGTCAACAATGCCTGCTCATAACGCGTTTCTGCGATCTTGAGTTTTGCCATGGCCAGCTTTGCGCGTTCCTTTCGCAGGAGGATCGGAAACGAAAAATCAACGCCGAATTTGTAATCTTCACCACTGGGCATCACAATGCCTTCGTCCGGGTGGATCGGCTGATTGATCAGGTTATAGTTCAGGTCAAGGCGGGGTTTCAGGTTTTCAACTACTAGTTTGCGGTCAAGCTCCTGATGGAGCAGCTTTACCCGGATCTTACGCAGCTCGGGGTGGTTTTCGCGCGATTGTTCGAGGAGCGATTCAAGATCGGCTTCATTCGGGACGTCGGCCTGTTGCAGCGCCGGCGCCCATGACGGCTGCAGCGACAACGGATTGGCCAGACTATCCCAAAGGTAATTCGAAAGTCTGACTCCGCTGTTTACAAAAGCCAGCCATGTCTCCTGCTGTTCAATCACTCGCTCCTGCCACGTCAGCTTTGCCTGTATGGTGTCGATGGGAGCAGCCTCACCCCATTCCGAATTGACCTTCACACGTTCGAAAATATCTTTTGCAATCCGCACGCTCCGGTTGTACAACCGGAAATTATAGTAGGCATAGTACCACTCCCAATAGTCTTTGGCGGCATCAAGCAGCAGCTTGTTTACGAACTTCACCTGTTCCGCTTCCGTCGTCTGCGTGAAGAGTTCCGCCTGACGCAGCGTGACGCGTCTCTCGTCGGTAAAAAGACCCCGCCCCAGAGGGAGCGAAATTCCGGCATAGAGCTGCTGATATCCGTACGACTCCGCGATATAACGTTCGGGATTAAGGTACGCGCCGCTGTTCCTGTCAACACCAACCTTAGGGTCTAATGGAAAACGGGTTGGTACCTTCAATTCGGCATTGGCTATCTTATAATACTCGGTGCCGTTGAAATTTTTTGTAACCAGCGACGCTTCGGCCTTTGGGTCGAAGTTTCCGCGCGCCAGTCGGATCTCCTGACGCGCGACTTCCGACATCAGTTCCACCTGTTTCACCACGGGATGGTGCTTGAGAATGAGCGTATAGAGATTTTCGATGGTAAACACGCGCGCTGAATCCGGCAAAACAAACAACGAATCAGTCACGGCCTGTCCCGGCGCCGTGGTAGTATTCCATAGCGCCGCGATCAACAACACCAACCTACTCACAGAAAACTTCATACGTCTTCGTCGTTGCTTTTTGTGTAATCCTTTTTCTCGAGCCGGATAACATCCTCAAGAGGTTCGTTGTAAAGGCTCGGCGGAAAACCATTGAGCTGTCGCCAGATTTCGTACCAGACCGGCACGTCGTTCAGCATGATCCAGCCCTTTGTACCCGACCCCTGACGCAGCTGCACGGGCCAGGGCTCGTCTTCCGCGTCAGGGACGACAAGAATGCGAAACTCCCCCGGCCTGGAGTTGACATAGTCGATCACCTTGACCACACCGCCAAACGTGCCTACGGACACGCTTGGCCAACCGGAAAATTGCAGGGCGGGCCAGCCATCAAACTCAATACGGACCTTCTTGTCTTTTGTAAGCAACGGTACGTCCATTGCGCGCACATACATCTCCACCGCGATGTCGGAGTTTTCGGGCATGATCGTACAAACCGGGTCGCCTTCCCTTATCGTTTCACCGAGGCCCGAGAGTGTAGCCTTCACGATGAACCCGCTTTGGGGCGCAAGAATCTGATACTGCGCATTGCGTATCTGCAGGTTGGCATATTCGTTTCTCATTTTGGATAACTCGGCCTGACTGTCAAACAGCTCCGAATACGTGCTGCTGATATCGGACTCCGCCTTGTTGATCTTGTCCAGGTATTCCGCGCGGACGCGGTCGAGCTCGGTCTGCGCGTTGAGGTAATCCGCCTGGCTTCCCTGAAACTTGTACTCGATATCCTGAAATTTCGTCAGCGCGATGTTGCCGGCTTCAAACAGATTCTTGTTACGCTCATACTGATTTCGGGCGTTCTCAAAACGGACACGCTCGGCCTCAAGTTTCGCCCTGGACTGCTCCACTTTCAATTGCATTCCATTCTTAAGCGCAGCCACCTGTCTTCCCAGCGCCTCAACTTTTTCTTCCTTCGACACAAGTCCTTTTTCCTTCGCATCGATCTGTTCACGAAGGCGTATAAGCAGCTGCGGATCGAAATACTTCTCTTTCACTTCGCTGATCGTCACAATGGTATCGCCACGGTTCACGAATTGCCCTTCCTGAACATGCCATTGTTGAATTCTTCCCGCGATCACGGCTTCCACCGCCTGCGGCCTGTTGCGTGGATTGAACGCGGTAACATTGCCTGTGGCGCGAATGTTCTGCTGCCAGGGCAGGAACAAAACGAGTATAAACAGCGCGGCAACAGCCAGCAACACCTTCGCGAGAATTTTCGCTTCGCGCGGTGTATCCAGCGCCTGCAACGTATAGAACCGTTCCTGTCCGATAAAGCGCCCGATATTGTCTTTTGATATTCCCAGCATTTTATTCAAAGAATTTACTTAGATCATCCCTGTTCATCAATTCATCGAACTTTCCCTGCGCGGCGATGCGTCCCTCCCGCATTATCATAACATAATCACATGCGGCCATGATCAGCGGATCGTTCGATACTGCGATCATCGTCCACCTGTTCCCGCGGTCAACGATACGTTGCACGAGATCGAGTTTATCGCTCTTGACCAGTCCGGTAAAGAAATCATTCAGGATGATGAGTTCTGGTTTCTTCGCCATACAACGCGCAAGGATAAGCCGGTGAACCATCGTGCTGGAGAATCCTTTGCCTCCGCTGACCACCCGCGTATTCAATCCTTCCGGAAGTGTGTTGACCTTGTCCAGCGCGCCTGCTTTCATCAACGCATTCACTGCGTCCTCAAAGGTGCGGTCCTCCTTACCAAGCGTTATGTTTTCAAGTATCGAACCGTCGAACATGTCATCCGGTGAAATATTTTTTGCGATGCGGTTTCGCAAATGCGTAAGATCGAGGTCGCGTATGGAAAAATTGTTTATGGTCACCGCGCCTTCAAAATCGCTCCGAAGTCCGGCAATGACAGACGTAAGCGTGGATTTGCCCGAGCCCTCAGCGCCACTGATGCAGACGCGATCACCGGCGTTGATCTTCAGATCGATTCCTTTAAGCACGTAATCCGACGCGTCGTCATACTTGAGTTTCAGATTGCTGGTCTGAACGGTGAATCCTTTTCCGTTACCTGCCGGAAGGTCGGTTCCGCCAAGCTTGTCGAGCGGGAGGTCGGTGATGGTGCCGACCTTGTCGACGGCTGTAAGCAAATCGTAGATCACATCCATGTACATGATCACCTTCTCGACCGCGTTCAGAATCAGGATAATAATAATCTCCGACGCGACAAACTGCCCAAGCGTGATTTCGCGATTAACTACCAGCATCGTTCCGATAATCAGCAGGCTTCCCGTTACGACAGCCTTGAAAAGAACGATGAATGAAAACTGGGTGATTAGAACCGAAAAATGCGTACGTCTGTACTTGAGGTAGTTGCTGACGTTGTAATCTGTCCGTTTGAATGGAAGACTTGTGTTGCCTGCGAGCTTAAACGAATTTAGTGTGCGCGCGAGCTCTTCAAACCAGTACACGACCTTGTATTTGTATTTCGACTCGAGCAGTGAAGACTCCAGACCGCGCGGCCCCGTAAAATAGAATATCAGAATGAGGACGAGCACGAGCACGATGCTGAAGAAGACGAACATCGGGTGGTAAAGCGACAATAGCAGCAACCCGAAAAAAATCTGAATCGCGCTCGACGAGAGGTCGATTAAAAACTTAGGCAAACCTTTTTGTATGCTGACAACGTCGAAAAAACGATTGACAAGTTCCGGAGCGTAGTTACCGGCGATCGATTCGGCTTTCAGGCGCGGTATGCGGAAGGAAAACTCGAATGCCGCCTTGGTAAAAATCCGCCGCTGAAGGTGTTCAACCAGACTTATCTGAATGATCTGAAAAACGCCGGCGAGGAAAACGCCAAGAATCACCAATCCGATAAGTACGTAGATGGAACTAAAAAATACGCCTCCGGAAACCAGCGACACGGTGGTCTGAATACCCAGCGGTAAAACGAGTCCGATAATCCCGATGAGAATGGCATAAAAGAACACATAGAAGATTTCTTTTCTTTCGGTCGTTAGCAGACGCATCAGGCGTTTCATCGGCTTGAGCGTCATTTGTCTTTCCGTTTTGCCATCGTCGCTGACGATACTTGAGTAGGGAAAGATCACGAACACGACAACCTCGCCGGTTTCGTTGGTGAGATAAGGCTGATTTGCGTTGTCACCGACGGAGAATTTCGTCACCTTTTTTTTAACAAGTCCGAGCAGCTCGGGGGCCAGCGAGCCATCATCGCTTCGTCTGAGCGTAAGCAGGACTTTGCCATCCGATATAAGCTGATCCAACATATTCTCGGGAACTGCGTTCTCCAGAAAAAGAAGTCGGGTTTTGCTTCCGGCCTCTATAAGGTCGCGCCTGAACTCCGGGAATTCATCGAGGGCATAGGTTGTGTTGTCGCGCTCCAACGCTTCAACAGCAGCCGCTTCCAGGGGATGGCCCAAGGTTCTGGCGGCGATGTTCAAAATTCCGGCTATGTCTTTACTCGAAAGCATGACTATCCATTAATCGATTTGAATACGAGGTCCTCCAGGAAACCGTACAACTCCTGCCGTTGTTTTTTCGGATTGTATTTAATCTCCGTCAGCGATGGCAGATGCTCTGCATAGTATAACTGATGCGTTATGCTTAGCATGACCGAGCTCACAAGTGTTTTCGCATATGGATAGCGCGGGTTTATTTCCGAAATGATCGATGCGACTTTCCCGCAAAGGGATTTATAGGGGCGAAAAACACCATCCTTATTGTCAAAATCCACATTCTTGGTCAAATAGGTTTTCTCGAATTCAGCGATGCAAATGCGTTGCAGGGCGGACTCATCAACATGGGGTATGTTCGGGTCCGTTTTACTTTCTTCGGTGAGCAGCTTCAGACAAATGCGAAGTCGATCGCTCGGATCGGCAACGTTCGACAGGCTGTAATCCATGCGGTATTCCACCCAGGTCCAGTACCAGTCGATTAAATATACCAGGAGGCGGTGCTTGTTTTCAAAGTACCGGTAAACGGATGCCTCGGTGGAACCGATTTCTTCGCCGAGTTTCCGGAAAGTAAAATTCTCGAAGCCCGCTTTGTCCATCAGGTGAATACTTTCCCGGATGATGCGCTGGCCGAGTTCCGACTGCTGCGGATCTTTGAGGTATAGCTTGTCAACCAGCTTGAACGAAATAATAGCCACGTAATCAGTTTTGATAGTAATGCTATCAAGAACGAAAGTAAAGCAATTTTGTTCGCTAAAGCAGTTAGCTTTATTCTAAATACCTGATAATCAGTAAATTATTTTACAAAAAAGGAAACGATTTGACCCGAAAGGCCGCTAATCTTTACCCCGGTTGAAAGTGAGTAGCGGCAGGTGGTTGTTCGCGGCGAGTTCCTGTGTTACGCTCGTGCTAAAAAGCTTTTCAAAAAAGGCGAGCCGATGGGTAAACGTGACAAGCATATGCGCCTTCGCTCTTCGAACAAAGGTGTCGAGTAAGCGGGCGACTTCTTCTCCCCGAAGGACGTGGAAGTAAATATCGCTATAATCGATGCGGCGTATCTGCGCCTTTATCATTTCTTTGTCGACGGTAACTTCTCCGGTAACATGAACAACGTGGATACTGGCACCAAAGAACCGCGCGAAAGCAACAAGCGTCGTCAGTTCAGCGGTTAAATTGGTCAGATCGGTTGCATAGAATATTTTCTCAAGATCTAACGAAGCGGATTTTGGTACGGCTATTACCGGTACGCTAGTCCCGTTCATCACAGAAGTCGTCGTACCTCCCATAAGCACTTTCTTTAGCCCCGTTTCACCGTGAAGTCCCATGACAATCATGCCGATCTCATTCTGATTAACGTAGTTCCCAATGATCCTATGCGCGGGGTGCCCCAGGCGGTAGTCGTATTGTATATCAATATTCTCCGTGGAGCCTTTACGCGCTTCTTCAATAATTTTGGCTGCGTCCTCTTTTGAATACGCAATTACTTCCTCCTCCAGCCGGGCCCGCTTCAACATCATTTCACTGTTCGATATATTGATCACATGGAGCACCACAATACTGGTATTCATTTTCGCAGCCACCATCATGGCATAGCGAAGGGATGTCACGGAATGGTCTGAAAAATCAATGGGAACAAGAATCTTTTTCATAAAATCGTTTTCGCTCAGCTATCTTTCGTCGCGTCGGCTAAAGATACAATACTTTCATATACTGCCCGCGGCATGCAGCCCGGACCGTTGGCGCATTAGTGCGTGAGAATTCTCCAAAGTGAAGCCACTTACACCTGCCTGCCTCCGTGACAAGGTACTGCGAAATAAATATCCCGGCAATGGTTTATATCCCCTGACCGGCAAAATTTCATTCGATTGCAGCAATTTCATTCTGAAAGCAGTTGCGGTCAGTAAGGTGATCGATTTTATTACATTTCACGTCCCTCCGGTCCGCTTCTCCGTAATATTGCGGAAGAATCGCTCTGCAAAACAAAAGTGCAGGACGATCGCAAGACATGTATTAACCGAAGAAATTGATTATGACATCACGATATGACTATGTGCGACAGGCTTCGTTGTTTACGATGAACGGCCTGCCGAATCCGGGATTTGAAACTGCGAATTCCGCAGTCGAAGTCGCTGAGAAACCTAACGATGATGATGTGCGAATACCGTTTCTGATGCGCGTCACTCATCTCTACCGAAGCTTCCGGGACAAAAAAGAAGCCATCCAAAGCAGATAAAATAAGTCAGGCACGTCACACGATGTGCCTGACGCTTTTAATGCCGGTCATAAATTTTGCGAAACAACGGCGATAGCAGTTTTCATACTGCGATTTGCCAAAAAACGAAATATATGGAGGCTGTTGATTACAAGAAGTAACGACATGCTTTCACAAAAAAAGACACTATGCAACAGTCGACAATCTTCAGAGCCGCTCTCAGGCTGATTCGCGAAGGCCGTTTTGCCACGGTATCCCTGGCCGAGATCGCCTATCACGCGCACGTGACGGCGGCAACGGTGAAAGCCTTATTTGAGACGCGGGAGAAACTACTCACCGCCCTTGGCGGATATATTTATAACGAACTCAATACGATTATCCGGGTTGCACTACACAGCAAGGCTTCGTTTGACGAAAAATTCTTCCGACTGTGGGATGCGCTGTATTGTTATTATACTGCCAATACCGACGTCGCCGTGTTCGTTGATCGCTGCAACCACACCGAAGCGTTGCGCGGGTTTGAAAAAGAGAACCGCGCGATGCTAATAGCCTTCTTTTCGCAGTCTGGTTTACCCGACACAGGTGTCACGCCTGAGATGATGGCAACGATCTTCCACCAAAACATCCGGGTCGCCGCACGAAACGCGTGCACCGCTGACGGCGCTATGGCCGGGGCTCTTGCGCGCATCATTTTCGAAGGACTCGTCAATGAACATGAGTCGTCACAGGAATCGCTCGAGGCCGCCTGACAGGAAAAGAATCGTTATATTGGTTTCGATGTTTTGATGCCTAACCCGTCAGACTTGCCAATATGAAACACCATGCTGCCTATTTCGCTCTTCTTTCGTTGTCTGTGTTTGCCATGTGTGCACCGCGCACGGATTCACAGGACAACCGGATCAAAGTCGTTTTTGACACTGATGCCAACAACGAGCTTGACGATCAACATGCACTGGCATACCTGCTTTTCAACTCCGATGTCTTTGATGTAAAAGGCGTCACCGTTAACGCGACTCACAGTGGTGGCAATATCGACAGCCAGTATGCTGAAGCGGAACGTATCATGAAGCTCACCGGCGCACATGGGAAAATGCAACTGCTCAAGGGAGCCGATAGCAGGTTTACCGATATCCGGCCAACTTCAGGTGAACGCACGTATGATGGTAGTGACGCCGTCAACTTTATCATCGAACAGGCCAACGCCTCCAAAAATGAAAAGCTCGTCCTTCTGGCCGTAGGAAAATTGACAACGGTGGCGCTGGCCCTTGTAAAGGAGCCTTCTCTTGCAGACAAAATCCGACTCGTGTGGCTGGGTTCAAATTATCCGAAGCCCGGCGAATACAATCAGGATAACGATACCGTTGCAATGAACTACCTGTTGAACACGAACGTGCCTTTCGAAATGGTTACGGTCAGGTATGGAGAGAATTCAGGCACGTCAGCCGTGATTGCGTCCCAGGATGAAATCAATCAGAAAATGCCTGGCAAAGGTCCGAAGGCAGCCACACCGGTAGAAGGCAGGCACGGCGGTACGTACACCACATTTGGTGATTACTCGGTGAGTCTGTTTGAGCATATTCATTTTCACGACTCAACAAAAACGCGTTCACTCTTCGACATGGTGGCTGTAGCAATCTTGAAAAACGAAAGCTGGGGCCAACGGAAAACGATACCCGCACCGATCCTGATCAACAACGAATGGGTGGAACGCCCCAATAATCCACGCACAATCACCGTTTGGGAAAACTTCGACAAGGAGGCGATCATGCGCGATTTTTATGAGACGATGGATGAACCGGTGTTGGTACCAAACTAGGCATCTCTTTGTAGTATCGTGCTAATTCATTCGACGAGCCTGAAAACAGCCGGCGCTCTTCTTCTTGAAAAATATTTTTTATCAACGCCTCTTAACCGGACAGCGCAAATAATTTTTGACGGCGAAAGTTCCGGATGGCGATGGTCAGGTAGTTGCGGATCATAGGGTGAGGGTGGCCAGGTACTTCTCTTTAAGAACGGCAATTGCATCGTTTCGTTGCTACCCCTGCCGGGAGGATTTTTCGGCATCAGGCCTAAGACCCGGTGAGTGATGGCATGACAATGATTTTTCCATAAGGGACATACATTTTCATATTTCATCCTCCGGTCATATCCAAATGGTTTTGCGCCCTATACATTGCCACCTATGACCGACGAAATCGTATTCCCTGAAAAAGACGTTAAGCCAGCCCCCGCCACAATCTCACAAGTGCTTGGTCATAGTGAATCCTTTTGGCTGGAAATAGAGCGTTATGTTGAGTCTGCCTACCCGGCCGTAACGCGGGAATGGAAATTCCCCGGAGTAAAGTACGGATGGAGCTACCGCCTGAAGGACCGGAAACGTGTAATCATTTATATGATCCCGCAACGGGGCTTCTTCCGGGTCGCGTTCGTCTTTGGCGAGGCTGCTACGAAAGAAGTACTGCGAAGCGACGTCAGCGAGAAAATCAAGGACGACCTCAGAAATGCACGTGCGTACGCCGAGGGCCGCGGAATACGGATAGACGTAACAGGAAAACGAATACTCAGGGATATCTTTCGATTGATCGATATCAAGCTGAGTTAAGTTAACATTTCTTCAGTAACGAACTAGTCTGCCCGGACAGGTTTCGATCGCTCTGAAATTCCGTTCTCATTGAATGCCTCAATTGCAAAGTAATATGACTGATCAACGGACAGGCTTTTCAAAAGCAACGAGTTCTCTCGATAGACCATCCAGGAATTGTACAGCTTATCGGGTGCGATTCCCCAGTAGATGTGATAGCCCTGGCTATCCGATTGTGCCTGCCACTTCAACAACGCATCCCTTCTGTCAGTCTTTCGTTCCACTGTGAAGTTCTTAACCTTCGCAGGCGCTTTACCCTGACCAAGACCAAATACGCGTAAGTCGGAAATCGCCAGCGCGGGTGTGGGCACGTGAATATTTCTGTAACGCACATAACGAACCGTGGCGTGCGAAGCCAGCTCAACGTAATCATTCGGAACGTCACGGAAGTTATTGCTTCTGTCAACCAACGTTGACCACGTATTTCCGTCTGTCGATCCTTCGATCACATAACGATGATAGAGACCGGGAATCCTTCCGTACATGTTCGACTCGTGATCGTGATAATTCACCTGAACAGCAAACACTTTGGAAGGTCGTAACAAGTCTATCGTAACCCATTGTTTGTCATCAGGCTTTTCCGCAAGCCAAAACGTTTTGACATTCTCATCAACGAGGTGATCAGCAGAATGATCCTTTTGTGCCGTTGAAGCTGTCACAGGTTTTTTGTAAGAGAGCAACATCCAACCGGTAAACTCGCCATTCTTCCCCGGGATGTCCGGGGCAAAGTGGGGATAATCGCCATACGAAGTGTTGCTGTACATCAGATTGTCGCGATCGAAGAACGCGGGAAACATACAAAGACGGCGCTCCCAGTTTACGTTTATCGACACGGCCATCGACGCAAAGTGCCAGTAAATTCCTGCAGGGCCTTCGACGGTGCTCCCATGCCCCGCACCATTGATGAATCCTCCGGGCTTATAGAATACAGGATTGTTTGGAGCATACTTGTACGGACCAAGTGGCGAATCGCTCATGTAAACACCATCGCCGTACACATTAAATTCTGTTCCGGGGGCGGCATATTGCAGATAGTAAATCCCGTTGCGTTTTGTCATCCAGGGACCTTCAATGTATCCGCCTAAAACTGTATCGCCGTGGTTTTCACCAAAGCGTTCCCATCCATGTTTCGTCATGTCGAGGTTGAACAACTCGTACGTTTTCTCCGATGGCTTGAACCGTTGTTTGCGGTCAAGGGTCTTTACCCTTATCGGGAACTTGTTCGACGATCCCCAGAACATGTATGCCTTGCCATCATCGTCGACAAATAGTCCCGGATCCTGAAGGTCGTGAAGAATTGCAGGCACTGCTTTCCAGTCGCCCCTCTTCGGATCATCGGTATAGAGGATACTCATTGATCCTGACGGATCTCCGGCAACATACAACACCGAATCTTTGTAGTTGTGTGCCGCCGGTGCGTTTGATCCCTGGAAATACCATTTCTCCGGCGTAATGAATGTCCAGTTGAGAAGATCGGTTGAGTGCCAGTACCCCATCGAACGTGTTACGAACATGTAGTATTCATTTCTGAACCTGACCACCGCAGGATCAGCGCCCGACCGATATGAAATGTCATTGTGGGCGTTGTAGATCATGTACGTATAATCCACATTCAGGGGATTGCAATACGTAGTCATTCGCGTACCCTGGCCCCATGCAGTTATCGTGAGCCACGCCAGAACTAATGTCAATATTGTCTTCATCATATCGCCGCCGTCAATTTTCCGGCGGGTCAAAATTAGGCCGGTCAGAATCAATCTGCAACGACTTAATGCCGGCATCATAATTTAAAAAACCACCACTGGATGAAACCCTTCAGGCAATGCAGACTTCGATAACGAGCCCGGAAAAGAAAAGACAGGTAATAGCGTTCTATAAGGCTATGAAAATGGCAGCAAAAATATTTCCTTCCAAAGCAGCCGGTAGCAAACAGAATAAGGTAATGCAGCTTGCCGATCAGATCATTGAGGAGCTGAAAAAGGAACATCCCGACGAGGACAAGATTCAGCGGCTGACGGCAATGATCCGCGAGATTACATTTTGATTCTGGTCAGGCCTCGGCAGGCTTGTTTTCGTGAAAGAACAGGAACATCTTCGAGATTTCGGTCATTTCGCGAATGATGTCGTTTACTTCAAGCAGGATACGGATTTGCAACAGCCCAAGCTTGTTGCCGAGCTTACCCTTCGTCAGTTGGTATATCTGACTTTCAAGCAACACCTCAATGCGATTCTTCAACTCGTTACGGGCCTGGTCTAACATGCCCGCGCGATCCGCTTCTTCGGCCTTCAGACTTTCATTCGTCAAAAGAACGAATTTGTGAAAGTCCGATCTCAGTTCCCACAGCGCATCATGAAACTTTTGTTCGGGCAATGCATGATGATTGGATACGTGCGTAACGCAGACTTCATTAATCAGCAGACAACTCTGATGGATATTCTGCAAACGGTCAAATACAAGGAGATAATTCTTGGCAACAGAAGACGGAGCTCCATCGAGTTTACTGATATACTTGATGATCTTGTCATTGAGTTTACTGTTCTCTCCGATCATTTCAGCAAGGCGTTCTTTCACTTCTTTCAACGGCTTGACCCGCGACTCGCGCAACGACTCGATACACGCCTTGAGAATATCGTCGACATTCGAAAAGCTTGTCATGATTTCCTTGCGGTGTTCACGCACGATCGCGCCTGCCGAAGCATTGTATTTGAAAATCGGCGTCTTCAGACGTTCCTTTTCCTTTTCTTTTTCTTCTTTCTTTTTGAACCTGATGTGTGAACGGATCAATACAACCGCCGCAATCGCTGCCATAACGGTCACGCCATAAGTTCCGGTAGCAAAAAGGAAAGTTCCTACAACACCACATCCGACGAAGGCAAGAAGAGCAGTCAAAAGCCAGCCACCGATAACACGCAACACGCCGGCAACACGATACACAGCGCTCTCGCGACCCCACGCCTGATCGGCAAATGAACTTCCCATCGAAACCATAAACGTCACGAAGGTTGTCGACAACGGTAGTTTATTGGCCGTGCCGAAAGCAATCAGGGCACTCGCGGTAACGAGGTTGATAGACGCGCGAACCATATCAAACGACGGGCTGTCCTCCTTCTTCCGCACTTTCTTACCGCGCTTGAATCGTTTCGCAACGGCTGTCTTATACGATTCAGGCATTAGTGCACTGAATACCTTGCCGATAAAAATCGACCCGCCAACCAACATCCGCGAAAGCGCATTTGGCGCGAACTTCTCGTTCACCTCATCCTGATTTCCAAGGGCAACCTCGGTTTCGGTTACCTTCCGGCTTTTCGCATTCGTCCAGAGTGTAACAACCATCACCACGCCGGCAGATAACAAGAGCCAAAATGGGGTGCGCACAGCCTCATTGAGCACATTCATGTTCATATCATCCGGTCGTGAGGCGGCGACATACGACTGAAATGAATTTAACCCGGCAATAGATACACCAATGAAGTTAACGAGGTCGTTACCCGCAAATGCCATTGCCAATGAGAATGTGCCGAGTAGTATGATGATTTTCAGAGGATTGACCTTGAATCCTTTCATCAGTATCCAGGTGAGCAAAGTAAAACCCGCGAGGCATGATCCAAGCAAGAGCCATGTATACGCAGCTATCCAGTCACTCTGTGCTTTTGTGATAATCGCGCTACCTTTCGCCCCCTTGATCAGAAGGAAATAGACTATAGTGGTAATGGAAATCCCCGCGTATATCGCGCCCCAGCGTTTGGTCGTACGTGAGATCCGGAAACTGAACATGATCCTTGCCAGATATTGTACCAAAGATCCGACGAAGAATGAAATGAATACAGAGAGGAATATTCCCCCGATAATCGTAAGGGCACTCTTGTAATTGATGAATTCAGAAACTGCGACGGCATTTTGTCCTGAGGAAAGAATGACCATCATTCCGACTGCGAACGAAGCCCCAAGCAATTCGAATATCAACGAGACAGTGGTAGACGTGGGTAGTCCCTGAGAGTTGTAAAAGTCAAGTAAGATAACATCAGTCAGCATCACGGCCATAAAAATGTACATGACGTGATCGAACGAAAAGAACGACGGTTCAAAAATCCCGTTTCGGGCAATTTGCATCATCCCGTTCGAAAATACGGATCCAAGGAGTATGCCGACGCTGGCGACCAGTAAGATTGTGCGAAAAGGAGCGACCCGGGAACCAATCGCGGAATTTAGAAAATTGACCGCATCATTACTTACACCAACAACCAGGTCCACAGCGGCGAGTGCAAATAGAAGAATTACGAAATACAGGTAGATATCCATAATTTATTCCTCGGCTGCCAGATCTCCTTTGCGGTCAAGTGGTGTACTTGCGCTGTCATCCGGCTTCTGATTCCAATATTCTGTTCTTCTCATTGCATTTACGCTCATAATGGCCACTGGAGCAGAAAATGGTTTCTCCTGCAAATCTAATAGGGTGATTTTAATATTACGGGCATACAGTAGTCTAATCCTTCATTTTTTCTAAAAGACAACAATTTGGTAACATTGCGGGCGACAACAAATGTTCGCTTGGAATGTAAAAACCCAGATTTGGATTTCAGAATTGTCGTCTTCCGCAGGAGAAAGGGCGGGCCGGAATGATTGTGTCGGAATTTTCTTTGGAATTTACCCCTTATGAAGGGCGACTATTGCCGGTGTAAGACATAGGTATCAATAACGCCGTTTCCGTACGAACGCGACAAAATCATCCCGTCATACAATTCACTAATTGTGAATTCTCCGTTCAAAATGAGAGTCCAGTCAAATTCAGCAGTCCAGTGACAGGAGTTAGCAAAGTTATCGTGTTTCCGGAAGTAATGTAAGTCCCATACAAATAGCGGGATACTTCCCTAATGAGCTGGACCCCTGGAATGTTCCGTGTTCGAGGATGAGGACAACTTCAGATGAAATTGCCGGCCAAAACGGTCTCCATCCTGGTAAACGTTCCTGCATAAGTTCCCTACCTCAGCTCACGTGGGGCGAATTCAACTTCCACTGTCGCGTAACCATCCGTTGGGATATGTCCATGCTGACGCGCCGGATACCATCGAGGTCCTGCACGAAGGATTTCTTTTGCGCGTTCATCCCATTCATGACCGGCGCTTTCGATTGCCTCGAAGTCGCGCAACTCACCCGTAGCTGTTACGCGAAACGATAGCTTTACCTTTCTGAACGTTCCGCCATCAATTTTTCGAGTCTCAGTGGCGAGGTATCGCTTCAATGCATCGTAACCTCCATCGGGTTGGGGATAGAAGACTGTCTGATCATAAATATACCGTTCACCCTTAGGGGAAATCGCCCTTCCATTCACCAGATAGCCATCGCGATACTCCTCCCTGAAATGCATCTGGCCATTGGGATGCCAGCCAAACCAGAGTCCTTCTTTCATGCCATTTCGGTATTCACCTTTGAGCACAACGAGACCGGTCGAATCACGCTCCTCGATAATGCCGAATCCGTCCTTTACCACCTGCACACCGGTACTGTCCCAGCTGTTCCTGAGTCGTGCACCCTGATCAAATACTTCTTCGCGGTGAAGACGACCGTTGTTGTGGAATGTCTGCCACTTCCCGACAGGCCGATCTTTAACATAACGCCCGGCCGATGTGTACGTATTGTGGTCACTGTAATACAGGAACACGCCATTCTTAACATTGTCGGCATACGTGCCTTTCATTTGAACAGTGCCATCAGCGTAGTAGTCCAACACCGGGCCCTGCCAGCGATACAGGGAGTCTCTTCTTCCGATGCGATAATAGGGTCCGGGATAAGGTATCTCCTCCCAGTGTTCATCGTACCACACTTTAACGACTTCGCCGGGAGGTTCAGGAGCCGGGGGTCGTTCCGGTGTGACATCGCTGGTGTGCATCACCAACGGGTAATCAAGTCTGCCGACACCTGCGAGTGAATCCAACGCAATGTCTATGCTGTCGCGATAGATATACGACTCCTCGCGAATGAGGGTCGCTTTAAACTGATTCTCCAGCTTTCGAAAATGAATGTACCGGCGCAGTCTGGACGTATCCGCAGCAAGTTTGGAAGGCACAAAAGAAAGACTCGCTAATTCCAGTCGTGTCGAATCCCAGGATACTACCGCTGAATCGAAAAGTTGAAGGTAGTCATCGTCGGATAGTCCCCCCTGGGCTATACGCTTGTTGACCCTCTCTTCAGCATTCAATACACGTTGAAAGAAACGGAAGTAGTCCACCTGATAACGAGGAAGCAGAAAGAATAAGACTACCAGCGCGGATAATATAAAAACCGGTGCAAGACGTCGTACAAAATCACCTGGCAGGAAATACGTTAATCCGAAAATTATTCCGGTTGCGAGTCCGCCGATATGCCCGGCCACATCTGCACGCAATGCTTCGGCGAGCGCAAAGTTTATGACAAGAAAAAGTGCAAAATTGATTACGACGCCCGTAAGGTGACCGTTATTTCTTCGGACGTCGGCTATGTTTCTTACCAATGCAACGCCAAACAGACCAAATATGGCACCTGAGGCACCAACACCAAGTGTAAAAAGGTTCCAGTAAAGACTCGCAAGCGCGCCTCCGATTCCGGCACATACATAGGCCGCCACAAATGATATCGTACCGATATCCGTTTCAACCTCACGACCAACCACCCACAACGCATACAGGTTAAGGCCAAGATGGAAAAAGTGGCTATGAAGAAACAGGTGTGTTATTATCCGGTACCCCTCACCACCCAGTGCATACGGGTTGAAGAGTGCGCCCATGTCGATGAGCGTAGTTGACCATGCAGCACCATCCAAAGTTCCTGCACGCCAAAAACAAAGTACAAAGACAACGACATTCGCGACAATCAGGAGCGCTGTTGCTGGCGCATTTCTAATTTGTTTCAACGGCACGATCGATCAAATATGAAATTGTAAATTAATTGAAAATAGTTTCAGGAGGAAAGCCTAAAAGTGGGAAAGACCTTCGAAGGATGTCTTACGATTGCCGATTGATCGCGTCGCTGAAAGACACGGCCATTTCTAATTTCAATTTGTGATAATTTATGATTTATAATTGGCTAAAAACAGTTGTATATACAACAAAATGAACTTTCCCCGGACAATGCCGGTTGTAAGACCAGTTGACCACAATAAAATGGAAATAGGAATAAGCACCTTCGTTGAAAACACCCCGGACCCTTCAACCGGCGTTGTGCGCAGTCCGTATGAGCGTATGCAGAACCTGATGGAAGAAATCGAACTTGCCGACCAGGTCGGCCTCGATGTTTTTGCCATCGGCGAACACCACCGCCCGGACTTCATCGTCTCATCACCGGCAGTCGTACTCGCTGCAGCCGCTGTGCGTACAAAAAATATCAGGCTCTCAAGTGCCGTCACGGTACTCAGTTCAGATGACCCGGTACGCGTATTCCAGGATTTCGCGCACGTCGACCTGCTCTCAGGGGGCCGCGCCGAAATCATGGCCGGACGCGGATCGTTTATCGAATCATTCCCACTTTTTGGAAACGATCTCAGAGATTACGACTCATTGTTCTCAGAAAAACTCGACCTCTTGATCGAGCTCAATAAAAATGAACGCATTACCTGGAAAGGAAAACATCGCCCCGCTATCGATAACCGCGGCGTCTATCCGCGACCTCTGCAGGAACAACTGCCAATATGGGTTGCCGTAGGCGGAACACCTGAATCGGTACTGCGCAGCGCAAACAAAGGTCTGCCCATGGCACTGGCTATCATTGGCGGAACTCCGGACCGGTTCGTACCCTTCACGAACTACTATCGCGAAAGCTGGAACAATGCCGGTCACGATCCGGCGAAAGTAGAAATTGGCATTCATTCACACGGATACATCGCCGACGACTCACAAAAGGCCGCCAAAGAATTCTACGCTCCTTACGCGTACCTTATGAGCAAGATCGGCGCGGAACGCGGCTGGCCGCCCATGACCCGCGATCACTATGAGGCTATGCGCGCTCCGGAAGGTTCATTGCTCGTCGGAAGCCCGGAACAGGTCACCGACAAAATTCTTTACGAATACGAACTGTTCGGTAATACACGCTTCCTGCTTCACATCAGCGTGGGTACGCTCCCACATACACAGGTTATGCGTTCCATTGAATTGCTTGGAACGAAGGTTGCACCGGCGGTGAAGAGTGCGGTATTGAAAAAAGTCTGAAAGCTGAAAGGTAAAAGTTAAAAGTTCCTTCAAAGGAGTTGTCGCAAAATAAGGACGGAGTAGCCGCTGAAATGTGTGACCATTTCTAATTTCTAATTATTTCTAATTGTGGGACTCACATTTCTCCTTGCGTTCCTTTGCGCCTTCCCGTCTTTACGGTGAAAAAAACCGTTGATTCAGAATCGCAAACATTCAATATACGACCAAACAAACTTGCAGCTTGCAGCTCGAAGCTTGCAACTCTGACGAAGTCACATTTTTCAGGCTCTGACCATGACTCAACCTCCCGCACTTTTTTTCATCTTCACCAAACCCGTCTTCGCTATTTCAAGTGGATCTTTTTCCCAGTAGCCGGGGTTAAACAATTCAAGTGAAAGAATCTTCGGATTGGATGTTTTCGACAGCGCAGCGATCACCTGCATCAGCGGCGCAACGCCGTCACCCGGGAAGATACGGTCCGAATCCTTTTGTGTTTCGCGCGGCGTATCCGGATAGTCATTCATATGGAAGATATCGATGTGCTCACCGTTGATAAGACCAAGCCCTTCAAATCCGGAGCCACCTCTGAAGAGATGAAACACGTCTGCGAGGATGCGCACAGCGGGATCGTTGGCCGCGGCCGCAACCGTGAGTACCTGTCCAAGGTGATAGAACACCGGCGAAACACCCCAGAACTCCAACTGCGGCATGACACCTGTTTTCTTTCCGAGCGCAATCAATTCGCGGTAATATCCGCCTATCGCAAGCAGGTCGGGCGAGTCACCGGGTTTTAATCCTGCAGGTGCAGCTGCAATACGGCGACAGCCCAACTCAGCCATTATATTCATCTCCTCCTCCATCTGGCGGAATCCTTTTTCGCGTTCGGCATCATCGGCAACCATCCAGGGTGCAAAACCAATGGCACTTGCTACGCCGATACCACTGTCGTCGATACGTTTCTTCAACGCCGAAAGTGTTTTGCCTGATGCGGTGTATTTCCGTAAGTCGGGTATCCACAACTCAATAAGATCATACCCAGCACGGGCTGTAATTTCAATCGCTTGTTCAACACCAATCTTCCCGGCATTGATCGTGCTGGTATTTAAACAATATTGAAAGGGTGATTTCTTTTTTTGCGGTGATGACGATACCGAATGTGGTAAAATCATGGCTGAGCCGGCAAGGGCTGCGACGAGTTGGAGGGATTCTCTGCGCTTCATTGTTGGCAATTTTGTTAGTTGCCAAAGATAGGACGCCGCGCGATTATTTCCTCATGCAAACTGCTGCGCGTATTGATCGCGTTAGCAAAATATTACCCGGCAATTAATCTCATCTAATCAGAATTCTTCTTCCAGAGCAACCTTTTCGTAACTTCTCCGGACAGATCAGGACAAGTGCCATCACCAGTACCACTTAGTCCACCGTCGGGAGCACAAACAAACTCGCAGTCTTCGCTGAACAAAGGATTATACTGATCACAACACGGTGAAACGAGATAGTAATACGTTTTATTCGGATACCTCCACTCCCATATTTCGATAGGTGGATCGCTGCTTATCTGCATTTCTTTGACACAGTCCGGAAGTGAGGTGTCATTGTTGTCGCATGCCGATAACGCCACAACTATTAACAAAATGGATAGAACACGGCAAATGAGCGTAGTCATGTTTTGTATGGTTACCTGTTGTATAGACACATAAGGCAGGTAACGGGTTGGAATACTCTTTCTATTTTGGTTTCCCGCCGTCGCGAAACGCTGCGTCGGACGGTGTACTACCACGACTGACCGTGGAGAACGTTCAAGTCAACGTATCCATCTATGCCTTTCAGGTGGCCACGGTTTGCGTATTGCCAGATGTACCAGTTCCGGCCGTCAGGCAATTCGGGACGACTATATATGTCGCGTATCCAGATCGGATAGCCAATAAACTGCCCCTTCAAAAAGGTATCGTAAAACTCGGGCGTCGCGTAAATAATTGGCTTCGCACCGTAATCATTCTCAAGCAATGTCAGAAACCGCTGGATTTCTTCGAGTATCTGCTCCGTCGTTTTATCGGTTTCGCAGTTGCCACCAAATTCAAGATCGACAGATGGCGGAAGTGCGTTTGAATCCATAGGAACAACTTTGCCAAAATTCGCAGCCTGTTCCTCAGGTGTTTTACACAATCGGTAAAAATGATATGCGCCCGTGCGGTAACCTGATTCACTTGCATTTCGCCAGTTCTCGGAAAACTTCGGATCAACAAAGTCTCCTCCTTCAGTTGCCTTGATGATCACAAACGACAATTTTTCCTGCGCGAGTTCCTGCCAGTCTATGTTTCCCTGATGATGCGAAATGTCAATCCCACGAATCGGAAATTCTTTCGGGTCCGGATAATTAAATCGTATGTAACCTTCATAAAGAAGGACCATTGCTACGACGACGACGTCAAACACCACAAATGCGATTATGAGTTTTCGTCTGACAGATGGTTGCATGGCAATAGTTTTTCGTCAATTTGTCTTTTGTGAAATCAACCAAGGTTTCCGCCAATGCGGCTGCATATTTTTGATAACGCCGGGTTGAGTGTTTTACCGCGTATCATCCGCGTACCCTTCGAGTGGGTGGGTGCAAATCCGTTAGCCAATAGAAAATTAAGTCCGGCTCTGTTGCTTTCCGGGAGCACGGCTTTGTCGGCGGTTGCATATTTTACTTCCATAAGGTCGAGTCCGGCATCCTCGTCTTCCGCAACTATTAGTCCTTCCTTTAGCTTTGGCAGATAGTAGCCCCGCACCTGTGCATTGCGCGCATATACCATGGCGCCCTGCAGGTGTGCCTCAATGAGGTCGCGACGATCTTCTCCCGATACAGCCCTATCTAATTGCATAATCGCAGGGACATGATGACGCTGAACGGGTTCAATTGATGCACTGATACTCCGGGTTTGCCACGGCGTTTCACGTCGCATAAAGACATAGTCGACAACTTTTCGGAAACCGGCCTTTTCATAAACAGGGCGACCAGGTTCGGTCGCAAGCAATGAAAACGTTTCGACACCCTGACTTTCGAGAAGCGTAATCAATTCGTTCACAACCAACGACCCTACTCCTATTCCACGGTGACGTTTGTCAACAATGATATGCGCCAGCCACGCCGAACGACCAAATGAAATCGAAGTCCCCACAGCAATGATTTCGTTTTCCAATTCAACCTTTATCGGATTGCAGTAGGCTGTCTTAATGTAAAATTGAAAATCGGGAACAATATCCGACCATCCATCCGGTCGCAGCGTATTGATCTTTTCGAGGTCATCCCATGTTACCGGATCAACATTCATTCGTGCAGATTCAGTCTTGAGTGCTTTTTGTATTGTCATTGCAACCCACATTTCCGGCTGTCCTATCGATGAATCGGTCGTAACGATTAAAGAACCATGAGCCTGCTTTCTGTAAGTAAGGAATAGCAGCACCAAAAACCGCAGCGAACATTCCTGAGTAGTTGCCTTCAACGTATGAATAAATCACCATCCACGCCACAATACCCCAGGAAGCAACATGCAACACCATTCGAATTGTACGTGACATCTTCGTACCCGAACGACGAAGTACGAATTCAATACCACCTATTGTGGTTATGGCAATAATAAGAACGATCCAAAAATTCTTGTCTTCTATCATAAAACGTCACCATTGCCTCACATAAGCAATAGATAAAAATCTGCCACAGCCAAGGGAAGGGCCCTAAGCAATACCCCGGTAACCAGTCTTACGTGTTTCATTCCGGTTGCCATAAAGTATGTCAGCATAACGGCTCCGATTGCAATCGTCAGCCCGCCAATCAAAAGCATTTGCCTGTAACTCTCCTTTGGTGTCTGAACAAGATAGAAAGTCAGGCCCGCTACCGATACCGCACACGCGATCCAAAGAACTTTTGGTACGATAGACAAGGCGAGCAATTGAGCAAACCGATGTTCGTCCTCAGAATCCGCAGGAACGTTTTCCGGCACGGGAAGAGGAATGTATCCTCTCAAAAAAAAGACGGTGCCCAGAACGGGGAGGCTGTAGATGAGAAAACGGTCATCGATGCCTGCCATAAGCAGAATAACACCGACGGCCACGGCAGCAAGCAAAACCTTTTCCGCCATGATAATAAATGGCGCAAACCTGGTGATTGCTAACGGAGGGGTTGCGTTTTGTTGGTGCATATATTTTTTAATGGTGAAAATATTCAATCATTGTGACAAAGTCCACGACGTTAACACTCACGGTATTGTGAAATTTCATTTTCGGAACTTCTTCGCTGAAGGGTTATGATCAAGTGCCAGATTCACCCAGAACATGAGTTCTTTTTTTGAGTCCAGGTACCCGGGATCAACATAACAGTATCCCTTCAATTTTTTACGCTTCATGATCATGGGCCGGAATCCTGGTTTTGCCTCAATGGCGGACTGTTGCTTCGGATCGAAGCGACACATCAATTCATCGCCACTTACATTAACGCACATTTTACCATTTACCAGGAAAGCCAGTCCGCCAAACATACGTTTCTCTTCAACGTCCGGCAAATGTGTCAACGCTTTACGTATTCTGTCGGCGAGTTTTTCATCGTAGGCCATAAACGCAAGATTATTGCTTATTCAAAGACTCTTCGAGTATCATCTCCCGGTAATGACGGGCCAATCTCACGGAACGAAAATCGCCCCGTTCAAAAAACAAGGTTTCCGTCTGTGGGTCCGTGTAGGACTGGTACGTCTCGATGATTTGTGTAAGATACCCGTTTCTTACCGTGTCGTCACTTAGCTGTATCTGTCGCACAACGTCCCGCGGCAATGCAAATGGCCATTGCTCATGGGCATTTGTCCCGGGAAGATAAGGAATTGTATTCTTCCTGATGAGTATTAGTTCGAGCACGATACTATCAGTTGGAACAGGGGCATCCTGCGAAAAACGATTTTTAAGGTTCGTCGCCAACAACAAAACACGTTCCTTTCTGTTAAACCGAACTGTCTCGATCACCTTCTCCGAAATCAAGATCCCTTTGGAATGCGACAATGCTACCTCGTCATCTACAATCTTGTTATACGGTGACATGTACGATAGCCATGCATTGTTAAGAACACCTTGATCAATCGGTGTTGTTAACGCCAGGATAGCAGCTAACGATACAAAGGCAATGAACGCTTTGAGAAACCAACTACCGAAGCGGTACACCAACCTTACCGGCATCCAGATATTCAGGAAACACATCACCGGCAGCATGAATAACATGACGTAAAAGTCGCGAACCAGATTCAGATGATCGTCGTAACCGGGTGTCGTGTATAAAACAAAAAACAACGACATGCCTACTCTGCCAAGTAGAAAGAGCAGGATCATGCTCCAGAAAGCTGCATTTGTCCAAATAAAATAAACCCTTTGGGCCGGTGTTTGTCTCCGAAGCGATCCCGTGAACCAAAATAAAACGGATACACCAAACCCGACGGTAACACTAACGGCGGCAAAGAACAGGTTGAACAGGAAGAATTCCCGCTCCGTAGGTATAAGCAAGTCATTATGTAACGTTAGCGCGCGGAAACTCTCCGTCAGATATGCCAAAAACAGAAATAGCACGACCGACACAAGCAAACCCGAGGTGATTCCGAGATAAAACCTGTTTCTGCCAATTAGTGGTATGGATAGTCGTTGCTTGAATAGACTCATCACGAGTTCTATACATATCAATCAAAACGAGATGCCGTCATTGCTTCCAGCATTTTCTCTCCTGCGCGCTCATCAATATATACAATATTGACTGTGAGCTGCACTTTCCCGAAGAGCCTGCAATAATTAAAGAACATCATGCTCACACCATTCGGAAATTCGATGCTTAGTTTGAATTTATGAAACTCAAGACTGTCAATGGTCTCTACTGAAGAAATCGAATCCAGTTTCACCCCGGCGATCTGATTTTGAAACGTTTCATAGAGTGCGTTCTTCACGTCCTGCAATCCTGACAAATAGTCGCCATCAACAACGTCATCATAAGGCAGAGCATTTGCTTCGAAATAGTTAAATCGGCCGTTTCGGACAATAAAGACAACTTCGGGTATGACCGTGATTTCATCGCCGATTGTATTTTCAAGCGCATTCGTTCCCTGCGTCTGTAACCTTTCCCATTCTGCCTGGTCAACTGAGTCAAATGCTTCCGGTATCGTGATGGTCCAGCCAAACGCCTCATAGAAGTGCGTCCGGTCATCCACATCGGACTGCGCAAGGCACAGAGCAGGAACAAAGAGAGTAAGTATGCCAATCAGGCTAACGATCTTCATACAACTTTTTATTAATCAGTAAGAATTCAAATATAACAAAAACGCACTTCAACTCATTGACCTTATGAGGTCTTAGCGCTTCGGCCACTCCTGGAAAATGATACCCAACTGATTGTCGCGAATCGCAAACTCCTTTGCTCCCCAGGGCCGCAGCGTGACCTTGCTTAGATTTGGATGCAATAATTCCGGATGTGCGGATGAAATCTCATCGTAGACTTCCGCGATGTTTTCCGTTCCGAGCCGGAATTCAGGATTATGTTCCGCGGCAAGCGCTGCGTCTTCAAAGAGGTTGATCCATATTGTACCTCTCGAAAGCACACAAAACGGTCGCGATGAATTGATCTCGTCATGCGCGATCCTGAATCCAAGCACGTCGACAAAGAGCCTTATACCATCGCGGATATTTTTGTAGAAGATGTTGGGAACGAGGTTCGTGAAGTTCATAAGTTTCCGGATGGGTTGATTTGTCATCCTCTGGGACTGATTCCAAGCGTTTTCAGGTGTTTCACATCGTGATATGTCAGCGCAGCTCTGATACACTCCTTTAGTTCCGTTATCGGGAGTTTTTCATTTAGACGAAACACGACCGCGCGATTGCCCTCGTAGCGGAACCGGTTGCCGAATACCATCCTGAAGGTATCAACGAGTCGACTGGTGCACTGAAAATACATCGCATACTGATCAGGGAACTTCTCCTTCCAATCCATGCGAAGTGTACTGCCTTTTCTGGTTACAAAACTCGGCTCGCCCCACTTAAGCGTTTCCTCAAGTACATCGATGCCACTGGTCTCGCGCGCGGTTTCAATGACCAGTTCTCTCAGCGTTTGCATTTTCTTGCGAATAACGTTCGGATATGCCGCAAAGATTTCATCAACTTTCCGACTCGACCTCAGATCAAGCTTGCTCATGCCTTAATTTTTTTGTTGCGCACTAACAAATATGAAACTTCTGATACTTACTCTTGTTCAAAAGGTTCTTCAGGTAGTCTGTTCAGATTTCCCACGAACTTGTCGCGGTCGAAAAGACGCTGCACCTTCATCATTTCGAATAATTCAACAGCCAGGCATTGCGCAATGAGCTGTTTTGCCTGAAAATCATCAAAACCTTCACCACGCAGGCGTTCATAAGTCTGCTTTGTTTCCGGTGGATCATTGCCTTTGATCTGATTATCGATTACCTCGAAAAGCTAATCACGGAGTTCGGGATTTATTTCCATACCGATGTTCTTCTTCTTCGCAAACGCAGATCACCAATACTCAACAATACGCGATATTTTGCCGTCTCTGAATTCAAACAACGTCATTTCCGGATTCCCTTCTTTCTTGCCTGAACCATCTTTTTCGACGAACCTTTTTTTCACGACTACCGCGTTAAGACCAACAATCCTGCTCTCGATCCGGATATCAATCACTGACCCATTGTAAGCGCCGTTCTTTTGATTATTTACGTACCCGTCGTAAAGATCAGCCCGCGTATACGTTCCACCGTATCGCGGATGGTCATAGGTAAAGTCGTCTGTAAAAATATCAAATAGCCTGTCAATCTCCTTAACCGTAGAGTTCTACTGAAATATTATCAGATTCAATTCATAATACCTGTCCACCAGATTGGTCAACGAATCCCGATGGGCCGGTGTGACGAGGTCTTGCGCGCCAGCCTGAAGTACGATAAACAAAAAGAAAGCAGTCGCAAGTGGATTCATATTTTTTCTCATGCCGAAACCGTCTTTGTTATGAATAGTGAATCTACCGCACAAGCCTGTATTAATACACAGGTTTATGTCACCGGAACATCTCCTTTGCGAACGCAATATAGAATTGCCAGTCCGCCAAAGTGACGTCATGTTTTCCTGTACGAACGTGATAGCGCACCGAATTTCCCACAGACTTATCCGGTCCGGGTTGCACATCAGTTCCGAGGCCTTTCTTGCCGAAAAGGCCATACGCTTCTCCCGCATGAAAGGCACTGAGAAACTCGCCTTTCGGATCAGCCCACAAGTCTTCGGTTGCGCTTGCGACGTATAGCGGTCGCGGCGCAATGAGTGCCAGCAACATATGCTGGTCGACCGGAAGCCTGGCTACATCGCCGTTGTATGACTTATATTTGTCAACGAACCAATGCGGAAACTGCGTGTTGATGCGTTCGACCGTTTCACCAAAATTACGCTTACTCAGAGCTGCGCCACCTTCACCTGAATTGTTTGACACAATGAGGGCGAAGCGATTGTCATTGGCAGCCGCCCAAAGCGCAGCTTTCCCCAGTCGCGAATGTCCTATCAATGCGATGCGTGAATGATCAATCTCAGGAATTGTTTCCAGAAAGTCGACGATGCGATGCAACCCCCAGCCCCATACGGCGAGCGCGGCCCACTCTTCAGCTTTGATGTTGAGGTCTCGTGCAAGCGTCGTGCGGATACCGGTTTTGTAACCATCCTTATGATCGGCTTCAAGATCCTCATACCACGCCGTAACAACACCGAAGCCGTTAGCGATAAGTTCCTCAACCGCCCAACGCGAGGCGCTGCCGCCGCGCTCAGGTGATGAATCATCAGGATGAAGCGGTTTATACCGATCGGTGATCAGCACGTTGGGATCAGCATGCACAGTATGGTTTCCGTTAAAATTCAACCCGACAAATACCGGCACTTCTTTTTTCCCTTCCGGGAGATACATCAATACAGTTATGGGTGACACGCGCGCGGCTTTGTCAAAATAGATGCGCGCCTGAATGCGTGTGGCCTTTCCGTTCAATGCGCTTCCTTTCTCAACAACATCGAATTGCATTTGCATGGGCTTTCCTGGAATTCGCCCATAGACATGTTTTTCAAACTGCTTAAGAATCTCTCCACGGCGGATGTTCTCCCAGTCTTTTGAGGAAGCGACCCGGGCTCCATTATCCATAACAAGGATTTCCGGCAATTTTAATGTTCCGACTTTGGATTCCTCGTAATTGGCTTCCTGGGCGGCGACCGATATGGAGGTTGCGAAAAGGATGTAGAGGAGTAGGGTCCTCATCGTCGAAGGAGTTTTGACAAAAGTTAAGAAAAATATCGGATCCGAGGTCATTAAAAACTCAATATGGCCTGCGTGTCAGATCACATACTTCGTTCCACACTTCTTGCATTGCACACGCGTCGTTCCAACGTAGTATAGTCGTTCGAACCAGGTTTTCTTTGGTATGATTCGGTAACCGAGGTGCTTACAATTGGGACATTTCTGATTTTCGATGAAGCTTTTTGCAAGAATGCGCAAAATGATTCGTCTTGTCAGAATGTAATCGGCCACAGGAACGCTGAATTGGTAATAACGATCATGATAAGTCCCGGCGCTTCCCTTGTTTGAAATGAAATACCGGATGCGCCGGCCCTTCAACGCTACTTCAACCTGGCTGGCTTCACTCCGCTCGAGGAATGTCGGGATTTTTATCATTGCGATTTACAAACTACAAATTAACTAGTCACCGTACACCTCAAGTGTAATCGCAGGTGTATAATCTTCCGTGGCCAGCGTACCAGATTCTTCGCCGGGCTCCTGAATGTACATAACGCCACTATTTTTTGCCAGCGATAGTGTGAGCTGATTACTATATTCACCTATAACACCCCATGCATCAATCCATTCAAGGGTTATGACAACGCTTCCACAAATAACAATATTGCGCGAATCAAGATCGACGCGCACCCATTTCCTTCTACTGCTCGTTGTTACAAAAATATTCTGATTCAGAACTGACTCCCCGGCTTTGCCATCCTTTAGTTGAAGGAAGTTAACCCTGAAAGCCACGCTATCCCATTCATTATGGTTAATGCGGAATGCAACAGACTTAACCTTGACGGGACAGGCTGAGTCATGAATCAACAGTCCCCGTATTCTTCCACGAAGGCTTTCGAAGTCGCCCCATCCCGTATACCGACCGCTGATCCTTGCGTTCCCCAGTATGCGAGTCTGAGATTTAGTGGTGATTTCAAGTTCTTTCAATAACAACGGTTGCGGAGTCAATTTTATCAATTGCGCCGACGTGGAGCGAAGTGATGCCACAGTGCGTGACAACGACCCGTATCCTATATAACTAAACCGGACTGTATCACCGGCGTCAACGCCTGATACATCAAGTTTGTATTCACCCCGACTTGTGGTGACTGTCCCTTTGTTCTTACCTGCTATGCGAACATTAACATATTCGAGCGGCGCTCCTGTAGAGGCATCAACTACCCTGCCGCTGATACTTTGAGCGTGTACACCTGCATGAATGAAGATAGCCAGGAACGTCGCAAGAAATTTCATAGTCTGAAAATACTAAAAGACAGACATCTGCCGAAACCCTACTATCACAACATATCACAACCACTACCCCTCCGCAAACTGTCTTTTCGCGCCAGGAACGAGACTCGTCAGATCGGCGATCTTCACAGGCTTACCGGTTTCACAACTGTTTCGTGCTGCGATACCTACAAGGATGGAAAACGCCCCATCGCGGACGGTTGCGGATTGATGCAACGGATCTTCAGTCACGCCGCCAAATATTTTATCCTTTAAAAGCTTATCGCCGCCCCCGTGACCGCTGGTACCATGCGGAATGCGGATGAATTCGCGACTACCGAAGTTTCGGGTGAGCATGATCTCATCATACTCGCGCGGCTCAACGGGATTGCTTTCCTCAATCCACGCCTCCAGCCTGCCTTTTGTTCCGTTAAACGCGATTCGATACCCTTCGTATGGCGAATACGTGGTGAGGCTATAGCTGACCTGAACGCCGTTTACGTATTTGATTGTCGCGGCCATCTTGTCGTAGATGTTAATGTCTTCGCGCCACACACAACCATCGCGCAGATAGCCGTCGTGTTTTTCATTCGCGGCGTAAAGATCCATCAGCGTTTTGTTCCGCGTCATATCGAAATAGAACTTGCATTTATCCTTGTGCGGGCACGGCCTGCAGTTCGTATGACGGAACGCGTTGTTTCTGCCATAAAATTCAAGCGCACCGCTTGCATACACTTCCATGGGATCGGATTCAATCCACCAGTTTAATAAATCGAAGTGATGAGTCGCTTTGTGCACCCATAATGATCCGCCTTTTTCTTTCAGCCTGTGCCACCGCCGGAAGTAGTCGGCACCGTGACTTGTATCGAGGTACCAGTGAAAATCAACTGATGTCAGGTCGCCGATCTCGCCCCGGCGCAACATCTCGTACATTTTTGCGCGATGAGGCGAGTACCGGTAGTTGAATGTCACGATTACCTTTTTGCCGGTCTTTTTTTGCGCGTCCAGTATTTTTTGACATTTATCTTCGTCGGTGGTCATCGGTTTCTCCGTGATGATATCGGCACCGAGTTCCATTCCGCGGATAATGAACTCATGGTGAGTTGAATCGACTGTTGTTACGATAACTATATCAGGTTTCGTCTCCTTCATCATCTTTTCAAAATCAGTAAAAACGGGACAGTTGAATCCGGTCGCCGACTTGAAATACTGGAGTCTGCCCGGGTTGATGTCACACAGCCCGACAAAATCGACGAGGCCGGGATAGGCATCCTTGACTGATTTGGACCACATTCCGAGAGCGCGCACACCGGTGCCGACGATCGCGATTTTCTTCGGTTGTGGTGCGGCATTGGCGAGATGAGGTGTGAGTACGCTGCCGGCGACGAGCGTACCCGTGGTGGCGATAAAACTTCTTCTGCTGAATGTTGAGTGTTCCATAGCTTTCAGGTTGATTCGCCGAACAATTTGAGCAATCGATTGCACAAAAGCAACCTGCCGTGACCTGTATTTGATGGATAATTGTCCAAAGCAGCCAGACGGGAACGAAATCTGCACCCGGTGTGGAAAAAACTTCACCGCAGAACCACGCCCGCAGAATAGGCTGCGATCGGACACGTTAAATGGCGGCGTCCTCCAACCTGCAATAACGAATGCGCTACACGCAAGAGAATCGCGCTACTGCCGCATTATCAAAAAGAAACCGGAGTATTGATGACCATACCGGCATAATATTTTATTCCTCTGCGGATGGTTAAAACCGAAGGATGGATAGTAAAGAGCAGTAATAATATGAGTATCGTTTTTAACCGTGGTAACGCCGTTGTATGATGTCGAAATGATGATGTTCGGGCAGCGGCGTTCGGCACTTTGTCGTAGTTGGTCTGTTTTATTTGGAATTTAATCTTGTTAAGCTCTGCAATGCGCAGGGCTTTTCCTTTTTTTAAGATGCGCTACTCACATGCACGGCATTGTTCCAGCGTTTCAAACGGGACTACGCCCTGGCATCCGCCCCACACGAACACTTTGCAACGTCTTTCGGCCTGATCATAATAATACCGTTCGATATATGCATTGCACAGGCCTGGATCCGGAGCGAGGTCACACCAGCGTACATCTGCGACAAGAATTGGCTCATCGTGCGCTGTGCACTGAACGAAGATAGCTCCCGCAATTAAAAGGATGCGCGATATGACGTATGAACGAACTCGCATATTAATCAGACACACACTCCGCAGCAAAGGTTGCAACTTCATCACGATGCCGTCGGATCTTCCTTCCAGATGCCAAAAATATTGCCTTCCGGATCGCTGAAATATGCCATCCAGCCCACACCATGAACGACGGTCTTTCGCACCACAATCTTTCCGCCTGACGCGCTGATGGCCGCGACTGTCGCATCGAAGTCCTCAACCGAAATGCTGTTTGTCACTGGCTGACCCGGATGATTCTTTTTCATTATAGCCCCGTTGATTCCGGAAGTACCCTCCTCACCGGTTAATGCCAGCCAGTGGGAGTTGTCACAAAATTGCTGAAACTTCCAATCAAACACATTCTTAATGACTTCGTAAGGTGTACGAAGTTAAAACACAATCCCCATCCCGCCAATGGCCCCCGACACTTTTCAATGGGATATTGATACGCCGCGACGGTCGTTGGCTGGTGCTGCTCCTACTTCAAAGTACCTTGCTGAATAAGCTACGCGTTATGAAAACAGAAAAGGAAAAGATGCTTGCAGGAGAACTGTACAATCCGCTTGATGCGGAGCTTTCACGCGACCGCGTCCGTACGCGACTTCTGATTAAGGCGCTCAATGATACATGTGAGGATGATCCGGAATCGCGGGCAAAAATTTTGCGCGAGTTAATCCCGCACGCACAGGAAGACCTCTGGTTGCAACCACCGTTCTATTGCGATTACGGATATAACATGATTGTCGGCCAAAAGGTATTCTTCAACTTCAATTGCGTTGTACTCGATGTAACGCATGTAACCATCGGCGATCGCACGATGTTCGGTCCCAACGTTCAAATCTATACTGCTACCCATCCACTGGATCACAAAGCCCGCGCATCGGGTTTGGAATACGCAAGACCAATTCACATTGGCAGCGACGTATGGGTTGGTGGAAGTGCCGTTATCTGTCCGGGTGTTCGTATCGGTGATCGCGCGGTCATCGGCGCTGGCAGCGTTGTTACACGAGACATCCCTTCAGATGTTTTCGCTGCGGGCAATCCATGCCGGATTGTTCGCAATCTCACAGAACCCGTATACAAAACGTGAACGCCACCTATTCGTCAGTACGGAACGGGGCTGCAGGTAAACCCTCCTTATTATAAAGGTTCGCGCAGTCGGGACTGTCCGCCCAGGCATACCGGACAAACTCAGGTTTCGAAACCGCGGTGCTCCTTACAACGATAGTATTCCCGCGGATCGTTGCATCCGCCCAGACGAATTTCTTGTCTTCACCAGCAATCGCAAAGTGACACAGGGCGTTGCCATCATTTGTTGTAAGACCACTTCCTGTGTGGTCGAACTCAAGAATTATGCTATCGCCCTCAACCCTGGAATTCTTTAACACAGGACCGGACCAGACCAAATTGCGCTCTCCATAAGCGATATGGCGTGCTGCCAGTGCCAACCTGTCCCCTATCGGTTTCTTGTTTCCCGGGTGAATATCGTTCCACTCGCCAAGGCCAAGTGTAACTACCATGCCTGCGCGATCAATATTCATGGCCACAGCCTGCGCTTCTCTCATGCGGGCCCATTCGCTGTCACCTGGAGAATGCGCTACTTCGAGGAAGTCCGGCAACTGCACGGCAAGGAAGGGTGCGTCAGCCTTTGTAAATTGTTTTCTCCAGTCACTAATCAAAGCGGGAAGAAGTCTCTTGTATTGTTCCGCCCGTCCGATATTACTCTCACCCTGGTACCAAACAAATCCTTTTACGGCGTAATTGAGCAGCGGTGCGACCATTCCATTAAAGAGTGCGGCAGGTTGATTTTGTGCGTTAAACCCTTGCGGTCCTTTGCGCGCGGGATCGAAAACGAGACCGACCTTATAGTTCCAATAACCGGTTAGATCAACGGTATCACTATTCGTTGCAATGTAGTATGGTTTATCAGGAACAAATCCCCCCTTGCCGCCATAGTTAACTACACGTACTACAATCGTATTCTTGCCGCTCTTCAATAAACCTTCAGGAATCGTGTAGCGGCGTTGCGGATATTGATACCCGGTGCTGCCAACCTGAACACCGTTCACATATACATTGTCGGCGTCGACGATGCGTCCCATTTCCAGGCGCGCTTTCTTTCCTGCCATTGCTGCGGGTACCTCGATCTCTCTTCGGTACCAAACCACACCGTCAAGTGAAGTTGTTCCCTGATCTTCCCAATAGCCTGGAATACTGATACGTTTCCAGCCGGAAGGAACATAATTGTCGTCGAACCACGTCGGTGATGAACGCATACCTTTGTCCTGCTGCAATATTTTGCCCTGCTCCTGCCCATACGCGCGTTGTGCGCGCTGCAATCCATTAACGTATGCGGTATCTTCATTTTGACGAATGCGGCTGATCAAATCCGGAAAGGCGGCGAGACCGGGTTCACTGATCCACGCCTCCGCCGGAGTCCCACCGACACTTGCGTTAATTATGCCGATCGGGACATTATACTTTTCGTGCAATGCTTTCGCGAAAAAATACGCGACGACGGTAAACCGCATGATGTTTCCCTGTGTGGCTGTCTTCCACGATCCATTTTCGAAGTCGTCGCGAGTCCCGCCAAGGGCTGGCGCGGCAGGCACAAGGAATTGCCGGATCGCCGGATGATTGGCCGCGGCGATCTCGCGTGCGTAGCGATCCTTGTGAAGGTCGAGGTAATGCACCATGTTCGATTGTCCGGCACAAAGCCAGACATCACCTACGAGGACATCGCGGAGCACGATCTTGTTACTTCCTTGTATCTCCATACTATAAGGACCCCCTGCAGACAACGGCGGGAACGATACCGCCCACTTTCCATCGCGATCCGCGGCTGTGCGATAGGTTTTGCCCTTGAATGCAACGCGGATTTTCTCACCAGGTGCGGCCCAGCCCCAGATCTTCAGTTTACTGTCGCGTTGTAATACCATGCTATCACTCACCAACCGCGGCAGCCGAACCTGTGCATGAATTTGTGAAGCGAATAGTATCAGGAGGAGTAATAAAGAGAGAAATGGATTCTTTGTTGACATGTCGAATAATACAAAGTTTTTCGGAAAATCTGACGCGTTTAGCCGATGAAACTTGTCCTGTCAAGTAAGTCCGGCGGTAACTTTGATACTATCGTTTCTTAATACGCGAATTTTTTCACCGCAAGGGAAGGGACGCAAAGGAGCGCGAGGAAGTACTTGATCAGAAATGAGAACTGATTTGCTTCACGATAAGAATTGTTCGAGTATTCAAACGATCTGTACTGTCTGATTCGGAGTCGTGGAACAAACCACGCAAGAATACCCTTCAACAGCGATAACGTGAAAGTAGCCTCGCTTTGTCGTTCCCTTTATGTATCCTTCGTCGCCTTCGATGATTGCGTTGGCAGGGTCGGTTGAAAGCCCGTCGCCCCATGCCTTAAGCAAACTTTCCTTCTTCGTCCACAAATTGAAAAAGTATTGGTCGGATTTCCGGGACCCGACAATTGCAGTGAACTCATCACGCGTAAAACAATCACGGAATGTATTCCAGTCCAGGGGTCGGTACTTTTCTATGTCGACACCCACCATACTGTTGTTGCTGACCGCGCACACAACGAAGTCGTGCGAATGTGAAACGTTGAAATCCATCCCGGAGTCGGGAAGAAACCACCTTCCTTTTTCGGATTTACGCAATGATTGAAGTTTGTCCCGTGATACACCTGCGCGAAGTAGAAGTTCGACCGCCCTTATTTTTCCGATTCGCGATCGGTTCTTGTCAGAATCGTCAACGTATTCGTCACCACTAATCAAAAACTTACATAAAGCCGGATCGTCAGCGAAGACGTCCGACTTCACTTCGACATTGACGACGTTGAGAAGACTGAGTGTGATCACCTTCGAAATTATTCAATAAACTGAGAATTTCGAAAAAGTATAATTTTCACCGTGAGAATAACGCCCGGAATTTTCAGGTGGGAATTTTTCGGTTTTAACACGGAATGACTACACGCAAATGAGTAACTATTGATCAAAAACGCGAAGTTGCTAACAAGGTGTAATAAATATTTTTTTTCGATTCTTCCGGCGGACGTCCATACAGTAACTTTAAATCGTCATTAATCTCAAAATCTAAACGCAAATGAAAAAAGAACTCAAGAGACCCAACGGAAGCGAAGTATATGCAACGTTGACGGTCGAACCCGCGAACAATCTCATCTATCTCGACTGGAACGGTTACCTGAACGTCGACCTGGTAAAGGCAGGATCGGAAGAGTTGCTGAAACTCCTTAAGGAGCAAGGCGTAAACAAGGTATTGGTCGACAATCGCAAAGTATCCGGACCATGGCAGGCAGCGAACGAATGGTATCAGACGGACTGGAACCCGCGTGCAGCCAAGGCAGGTCTTACCGACATGGCCGTAATTATGTCAGAAAACATATTCACCCAGCTCTCCCTCCAGGGATTTGCCAAGGTTACAAAGGGCGTTTACACCGTTAATGTCTTCAACGCAGAAGCTCCCGCCCGTAAGTGGTTGCTTGAACAAGTGACCAGCGCAGCCTGATCAATTCAGTTAGCTTTTCGCCACCGGACTTCAACAGTAAGCCGGTGGCCATTTGCTGTTACGGTAGCGCTAAGCGTAAGCAACTCCCCCTCAATACGCGCATAACGAACTTCTTCCGTGCCTGTCCAATCCGGTAGCAGGCTTCCTTCAACGTAGTGTGTGAATTCTCCCGGAGCGGTTTCCCTGTACCTTCCCCAGTATGCTGCGTACGAACGGTACGCACCGGCGACCTGTTCGTCAGTTCCTTCAAAGAGTCGTGGCGTGTCAAGCTTGTTCCGGTGTGACTTCATTAGCTGGGCATTCATGTAGCCTCTGTTGTCGTACGTGAGAATGCCCTGCGGATTTTCTCCAAAAAAGTCGACTACCTTTCCCGATGCGTCCTGGTATGTCCAGGAAACAAGTTTCCACGTGCCGACTATTCGCTCGCCGATGAATTCACTCATGACAACTCACCTTTCCTGACCGCGTGACCATTCAGCACGACCACACTGAGCTGCCTGGCTTCCTGTTCAATCAGGTCTGTCACAAATTCAGCGTCGTGCTCGATATAGCGGTGACCTCCCGGTCGCGACACGAGCCGGAACGATGTGAACGTTTCTTTTTCCCATTGTTCGATCTGGTAACGGTTTACGCGTTGGTCATCATCGCCGTGAATGGCTATGATGGGAACGTTAAATGGTACTTCAAACCTGTATTGATGGCTATGCAACAACTGAAGGTCAGCCCGCAAAATGGTGATTAGCATTTGTTGCAGTTCCCTGTCGCCGATCACTGACAGATCGAGGTGCGGATACAACCTGACGAGTTCATCATCTGAAATCGTATAATCAACCTGCGCCTTCTCATAGGCATTCAGTCCCGACGTTGACGATATAAACAACATCTCAGGAAGGGCTTTCTTCATTTTGCGCAGCTCGTGCATTATTTCGAAAGCGATGAGTCCGCCCATACTGTGCCCGAGGAATAAGTACGGTTTATCAAGCATCGGCAGGATGGCCGGCACCAGATCGTTAAGCATCGACGTCGTGTCCGTGTACGCAGGTTCGCTGAGCCGTTGGCCACGGCCCGGCATTTCAACTCTGACAACCTCAATAAGCTCGCTTTCAAATTGATGATCCCAACCTTCAAACAGTTCGGCGCTGCCTCCTGCATCATGAAAGCAGAATAATCTCAGCATCGCCAATGGACGTGGTTGAGTAATCGTAAACCACTTTGACTGATTTCGTGCCTGAGCAGGTTTTGACAAAACGGCGTTGGTACCTGCAAGAAGGCCGTTGAGGTATTCCGAATAATCCTGAATGGTGGGATGCGCCCAGAACATTCCAACGGGAACCTTCACCTGAAAGTCTTTTTCAAGATGATTTCGCAACTGAACCGCCATGAGCGAATCAAGTCCCATGCCCTTGAACGTCATCGTCGGCCTGAGCTTTGCCACTGGCATTTTCACAATTCCTGCAACGTGGCGGCTAATGATTTCGTGAAGCGCATTCAAACGATCCTGATCTGTTTTCGCTGTTCGGAATGTTTCGATACCTGAAAGCGTCCCGTTGGTTTGCGCAAGTGTCGATGACATCGCCATCCGGAGCGCTGATCCCTGCAATCCGCGAATTGTCATTACCGGAGTATTGTCATAATTGGCGATAATGATATCCGTCCGGAATTGCCAAGCACCCGATACATCGTTGGCCTTTTTTATTTCGTGCATCACCATCAATCCGCGGATTTCGTGATGGTAGTTTACTTCGCCTTCGAATGTGAAGTCTTCTATGCGGTTCAACTCAACCTTCATTTGTGAACCTTCTTCCAGGATGTTCATAAGCTGGCCCAGGATCGGCTGAAAGAAAGCACTGAGCAAGGCAGGATGTATACGGTAACGGTCAGCGACACGTACAATATGATCATCAGGCTTGATTGAAAAGAGTACCCGGTTCGTGTTGTCGCGGTCTACCTTGTCAAGACCCGTCAGATGATTAAAATGTTTTCCAAAATCAAAACCAATAGAACGAAGGAGATTATAGTAATTCATGCCTTCGGTGTATGCGGGGCTTTCGTACTCGAGTTCTTCAAAAATCCGTGTCGTATCAAATATCTGGCGTGATTCAAAAACATCGGCCTTGCTGCAGGCGAGTACCTTCCACGTTGCCGTCGTATCTTCCTTCTGATACACGGTAACGTCTGCAGAATAGCGTCCGAGAAGGTTAACTTTCACCTGAATGTCAACGCGGGCGCGTTCCGAGAGTAACAGCTGTGGTCCAAAAGAAACATTATGCACCCGCATTTGTTTTTCACCACGGAAAATTTCCGACACGGCTTCAAGCATGATTTCCATATAACACGCCGTCGGGATACGAACTTCTCCGTTCACGAGGTGATCCTTTAAAAACGGAAAGCGCTGCAGGCTAAGCTGTGAGTCCCAGTAGAACACATTGTCAGATCCGGCCAGAGCCAGGCGACTACCAAGCAATGGAAACGCACCCGCAGATTCCATCGACGCCTTCGTCGCACTCAACTCACCAGATAAATCCTCAATCTCATACCGGTCGCGCTGAAAGGGATAAGCCGGCAAATCGATATGTGGAATCTTTGCCGTCCCAAAGAACGCACTCCAGTTCCACGAGTAACCTTTCGCATACAGCTCGCAAAGGTTGCGTTCCATTTCAGGCAGTTCCTCTTTTTCACGCAGCGTCGAGCATGCGGTAATCACGCGTTTGTTGGCGGCATTCGCGCATTCGTTCACAGCAGTAACCAGCACGGGATGCGGATTACATTCCAGAAACACCGTATGACCTTCACGCATCAGCGTGTCCATCACAGCAGCAAACTGAACCGTACCACGCAAGTTGTCAACCCAGTAGTTTTCATCCAGCAACTCACCAGCGATTTCTTCCGCGCGGACTGTCGAATAGAACTTAGTTGTCGCCGCATGTGGGCGGATACCTGAAATATCATTGCGCAGCGGTTCCATCAACGGGTCCATCTGCGGGCTGTGCGAAGCCACATCAACCTTGACAAGCCTGCAGAAAAGTCCTTTTGCTTCAAGTTCCTGCAACACTTCGTCAATCGAAGCCTTGTCACCGGCAAGCACCGTCGACTTCGGACTATTATTCACCGCAACGGAGAGCTTACCCGGAAAACGCGCGGCGGTTTTTTCAGCGTCTTCGCGACTCAGTTCAGTTACCGCCATAGCTCCGCCAGTGCCGGCCACGGTTTTCATTAGGCGGCTGCGACTGCAAATGATACGCGCAGCATCATCAAGGTTCAGTCCACCGGATATGAAGGCCGCCGCAACTTCACCCATGCTGTGACCGACGACGGCATCGGGAGAAAGACCCCATGACATCCATACCTTCGCCAGCGAAACCTGCATAGCGAATAGCGCGGGCTGGATAACATTGATCTCATTTAGACGACTCGTTTCCGGTGATGCACTCAACTCACCCAGAAGTGACCAATCCGTATAAGGTTGAAAAGCGACGTCGCACGCAGTGATCATCTCGCGGAACACGCGATTACATGTTAGCAGTTCGCGACCCATGCCCAGCCATTGCGCGCCCTGTCCGGGGAAAATGAATACAACCTTCGGGATACCTGTTGACGTCGCTGGCACTACGTCGTCCTCCGCATCGGCAAAGACAGTTAGTTTTTCGAGCAGCTCAGTCCTGGATTCAGCAAAGAAAACCTGCCTGTGATCGAACTCAGCTTTCACGAGCGCCGTCGCTACACAGACGGAGGCGACACCATGATCGTCAAGCGTTGTGATCAGATTTGCATATTCGCGGGCGTACGCTTTCAACGCTGCCGGAGATTTCGCCGAGAGTGGCAGTACGAATCTATCTGGAGTGACGTCAGTATCCTTAACGGCAGACGGATACTGCTCCAGTACCGCGTGCGCATTGGTTCCGCCCCAACCAAAGGAATTCACTCCGGCCTTGAACGTTTCGCCGGGCTGCGTCGGCCACACAGTTTGTTCATCCTGTACCTTCAGCATCAACTCATCAAAAGGAATGTCAGGATTAGGTGTATTGAAATTGAGATTTGGTGGCAATGTCTTGTGCTGCATCGCGAGTACAACCTTGACCAGTCCCGCGACACCTGCCGTTGCTTCGGTGTGACCAATGTTCGTCTTGACGGAACCGATTCGCAAGGGTTGTGTCCGATCCTTCCTGAAGAACTCGCCAATTGCCTTTGCTTCGTTGGGATCGCCAAGTTTGGTTCCCGTACCGTGAGCCTCGACGTAGTGTACGTCAGCAGGGTTGATACCGGCAGCACTATACGCTGCCTCGAGGAGCGCAATCTGGCCTTCGGTACTGGTCGCAGGCAGGGTATCGTTAAACCCATTGTTGTTCACCGCCGTTCCGCGGATGACGGCATAAATACGATCGCCATCGCGTTCAGCATCAGCAAGTCGCTTGAGAAGAATCACACCACCGCCCTCACCGCGTACGAAACCATCGGCATCCTTGTCGAAAGAGCTGCAACGGTGTTTGTGCGACAGACCACCGAACTTGGTTAGCTCAATGTATTTGTCAGGATCGAGGATATGATTAATTCCCCCGACGATGGACATCACCGATTCACCGGAAATAAGATTCTGACAAGCGAGGTGAAGTGCCACAAGCGAAGCGGAGCAGCCTGTATCGACGACGAGGCTCGCGCCTTTGAGTCCCAACGCGAACGATACACGATTCGCAACCACCGGCGCTGACATACCGACGGCGGAATGCAAAGTAGGCCGTGCGTTCCGGAACCTACGGTAGTGTTCGAAGTCACTCCAGATATTGCCGACAAACACGCTGACGTTTCCACCCTGAATATTCCGGTAAGGAATTGTTGATGATTCTATTGCCTCCCATGCGAGTTCGAGCATAAGCTTTTGTGACGGACTCATCTCCGTCGCCTCGGCAGGTGAAATGTTGAAGAACAACGGATCGAAATCGTGTATGTTGGACAGCAACGACGCTTGTCGCTGATGGGTCTTGCGTTCTGCAAGCGGGTCCGGATCAAAAAGTGCATCTGCATTCCAACGTTCCTTCGGGATATCCTTGATGGTGTGACGTTTGTTAATCAGCAGATTCCAGAATTCCTGCGTGGAGTTTGCATCGGGAAAACGGCAGGAGATTCCAACGATCGCGATAGCGTTTCGCTTTGAGTCAGGGGTCATGAATGATTTCAGTTAAGTTGAGCAAACCTAACGAAGAGGAAAATCATAAACCGGGTAATGAATTTTAAAAGCTTACGCAGTGTGAGTACCATAATAATAAGGGCGGCCCCGAAATTTCCGGTATTGGCATTTTGGCGATGAGAGAACGATTACGATGGCGTTTTGAGAATAGCCATACCGTTGTAAACAGACATAAACGCCGTTCGTTTATTTTCAAAGAGGCTGATATTATTACATCCGATGAAAATCAAATGACAAAAATCATCGCATTCATGGATTCATCCACGGTTTTCTGTGAATGAAAATGAATTGGCGCACTCCTCAATTAAAATTATTCTTTAACAAGGAGGGTGTATCTTATTGTAATACAGTGTGCACATAAATTATCGCAGCCGTTTTTCACCGCTGAGACGCAGGGACGCAAGGGTTCGCAAAGAGTTGGTGTGGCGAATTGCATGAATTCGATTGCGTGCGATCCGATTGATGATGTGTGGAGCGTTCGGGAATTTTCGATGCTTGACGATTCATAACACGGTTCGTCAATCTGCCGCGCGTGTCACCGTGGGACGAGCCCCACGGTTGCGTGAGTGACACCCGCCAAGGCGGGCTAATGGCGAATCCGGCGACAAAGCACACTAACCTTTTGAATGCAGCCCAAGCTTGTTGCCTTCGCTGTCGATGAAGAGTGCAAAATAACCCATCTCAGGACTGATCTCCGTCTTAGCCAAAATAACCTGCCCTCCATGCTGATCAACTTTATCGAGGATGGGTTGCAGGTCATCGCCGGCCCTTAGGTAGAGCACCACACCCTCAGTGGTCGGCTTGTAGTCAGCACCGTGAATCAATACCACGTTGACGGACTCCCCATCAGCCGGGAACACCCCCATCCGGGTATCCCCCATCGCCGCCTCCTCAATGCTGACATCAAGGATATTCTGGTAGAAACGTATCGCCCTGGACAAATCCGCGGTCGGAATTTCTACAATTGAAACTAGTGTTATGTTAATCGTTAATTGACGGATACAATCTTTTCAATTTTATCCTTGCGTCCTTGGTGGTAAACTGCCAGTTGATCTTGCTTTTTTTGTTATTTCGGTTTTTCTCCCACGCCTTAATCTCGTCTTTAATTTTCTTTATTGTAGAGATGTGCCGGTTTAAACATTGTCCGTTTAATACATGCAATTCGATCTCAGCCATATTGAACCAGCTTCCGTGTTTAGGAGTATAAATGAATTCAAACCTATCCCATAGTCTTTTAGCTTCCTTTGGTTCAAATGTTTCATAGAAAGAAGATGCGTTGTGTGTATTAAAATTATCCATCAATAAGGTGATCGTTTTTGCATGCGGATATTTCTGATCAGCAATTCGTTTCATAAACTTCGCCCAATCCTGCTTGGTCTTGAATTCGGTAACTTCTACGAACCGCTTTCCTGTCAACGGTTCATTCACCATAAAAATATTAACGACTCCTTTCCTGACATATTCATAGTCTATTCTTGTCTGTCGTCCCGACTTCATTGGAATGGATGGTCGAGGTTCATCGATTAATTGCTTAGGTGATTCGTCCATGCAAATCACTGGATTCTCCTCTGAGTACGGCCTTTTGTAAACATCCAGTACACGTTCCATGTTGGCTACAAACTCACCCGTTTTCTCCGGTGCAATTACCCAACCTTTTACTTTCCAAGGCTTAAGTTCGTTTTTTTTAAAACACTTCTCACGGTAACATGAGAAATACTCTCCACATACTTTAGCTCTACCATCTTATCAGCCAGAAGACGCAATGACCATTTCGCATATCCCTTGGGAGGGTCACTACAGCACAAGGTTACTAACTTGGCCTCAACATCGCCATCCAATTTTCTATCGTACACCCTACTGGTGGGACGTCTTTCCAGTACTGCTTCTAATCCCTCTTCCACAAACCGCTTTTTGACTCTGTCTATTGTTCGCATTCCAACTTTAAGCACCTTACTTATTTGCTCGTTGGTTACTTTACTGGAAAACTTCCCTTCGTCACAGTTCAAAAGAATATAGGCAACTCGAAATGTTTGAGAGGTATGAGAACCTTTATTTATTATGCTATTAAGTTCCTCTACTTCTCCTTTGGTCAATTTGATTCTATAGTGTATCATTTGTAAGTGGGTTTTACAAAGATACAAATAAATCAATACGTCATATCATGATTAACTTAACACTAGGTTCTTCATAGCGTTTCAAATTTTTGTTTTTACTTGTTGGACTTGCTCCCGTTAAATACCACCGTGCGCACAAGCCGTTACATAATCAGCATCGGCGCCGTCGCTAAGCAACTGTATGTTATGGGATGCCAAACTAGAATTATTGTGCCGCGCAGAATTGTAAAAATGCGACAGCACTATTCCTTTGAATAAAAAAGCGCTGAAAGAGTCATCTGCTTGTCGGTGAGAAAGTCTCCCGGACTGATGCCGGTGAACTCCTTGAAATCCTTGATGAAATGCGCCTGATCATAGTATTCGTTTTGATACGCGATGCTGGTAAGGCTGTCGGTATTGTCATTGAGTAACATCTCCAGTGCTGACTGTAATCTGATCAGCTTTGCCAGTTGTTTTGGGCTTACGCCAACCTGCTTTGAAAACTTTCTTTCAAGTTGCCTTCTTTTGGAAAGGTCGCGGTCAAGAAGTTCACTGATTGTCGAACTGCCTTTTGTCGCCAGGAGTGTATCTACAGTTCGTTTTACGATAGTGTCGATAGTGGATTCTCTCTGAAGAGTCGACAAAAGAAATTGCTCAATGATTACCATCCTTTCTTGCGTGTCGCGCGCGTTGACGATCGCGCGTTCAAGCCTGTTAGCAACGGTTTCACCAAATAAATGACTGATCGGCGTTTCGGTATTTGCAAGAATTCGAATTGGTACCTTCACAAAATTGGCAAACCCGTAGGGAAAGAACCGGATCGCGAACGTGTCGACATATCCGACAGGCTGTATGTAAAATGGTGCGATAGTCTGACCCAGAACCATTGCCCGGGGCTGCAGAATATACTCATCGCCATCCGTAAATCGTTTGACGTCATCACCAAGGATGAAAGCCATCTCAATACAACCATCCGGAATAATCCGCTGTTTTTCATGGTCTGCGGCGGGAATCTGCAGCACCCAATAACATTTGACAACCGCTTGCAAGTCCGGATGAGGTTGGAAGGTTTCGTAGTGCATCGGCTCCTATCGTGAATAAACGTTTTTGTTGTGCAGCTCCATCCATAGTGACGGATCGGCAATGTCCGTCCAGCCGAACTTTCGGTAGAGTCCGTGAGCATCGCCTGTAAGCAGTATCCACCGTCTGAGTCCCTGCAGCTGCGGATGACTCATTACTACTTCCATTAACCATTTTGAGAGCCCACGGCCGCGGTACTTCCCGAGGACATAGACGTCACCGAGGTACGCAATCGTTGCAAAATCCGAAATCACACGCGCGAAGCCGATTTGCTTTTCGCCATCATACAAACCAAAACAAAGCGAGTTCTCTATTGACGTACGCACGGTTTCCTTCGGAATATTGAGCGACCAATAGGCTTTCGTCGACAGGAACTCATGTATCGCGTCGATATCAAGTGTTGTCTTATTGGTTGAAATCACAAACGGGTCTCTATGAATCGTTACACTTGTCATGGCACTGGCGAAGATTTCGGGTTAAGATCCTAAATTCAATGCTATTAGACAAAACAACGGTGAAAGAGTCCGCCCATACTGTGGATTTCACGATTTCGATTCTGCCAATTCCTTTTGCATTTCGCTTTCTGTTATTATTTTTCAGGATTGCGTTGTCGCACGCGGGGCCAGTATCAGGATCAGTCAGGTGACAACGTTCTCACAAACGGTAGAATTCTTTTGCCATTGGCACGATGCTACTGTCAATGCATAAAAAACAGTGAAATAACCTCACCAAACTTATACTTATGACAATTGAAAACCCCCTCATTCAAATCCCGATGACAAAGACTACAAGATACATCGCGATCCTTGCCTTATTGTGCACATGCTTTCTCTTTTACGGATGCGCTGGTGACGAAGCGGAGACACGTGGTGATGCATCCGATTTTTATTTCCGGTTCAAACTTGACGGCGAGCAACACGACTATCCAATCCTCAAAGGTCAAACAAACCTTACCGGAAGCAGCGCGTTCGACGAGGGTACAGATAAGTACGTAATTAACATCTCCGGTATCAAAGATTTGCGCGCGCCAGGCAAGAATACTGTAAGCATCTTCGTAAGTGACAGTGAAGGTTTTCCGACGGGAATAAACTTCTCAAACTTTCCCGACGAAGGCGACGACTATCCGGACTTTCTTTTCAACATGGCGTACTATGATAGTGAAGGGAACATATACCTGACGGGTGGCCAGGGTGATTTGGATATCTACACCGAAATCTATGAGCCCGGCTTCGTGAAGTTTCATGAAATCACCGACACGTATATCAGTGGAGCATTTTCGGGTACGCTTATCGACTACGAGACATCAAGTGGCACGAACGTATTTATGGGATCTGCCGAGATTACCGATGGCGAGTTCAAGGTGAAGAGAGCGAAATAGTTGATCTGACTCGATGCGACAGTGTCAACTGAGGTTTTTCACTCTTCGCCAAAATAATCACTATCCATTCTTTTAACCTCGTAAGTGTTCACCTGGAGTAACACCGAGGTTATAGTCGATCATTTATGAAAAAAAGCAAATACAGTCACGGCCAAAAACTGACAACCAATCTTCATTTATATCCAGTTATGACGTTCTCGCAACAGCATCCACAATGGCTGCATCCAGCACATCTACATCAATATCTTTTAATGATTTGAATTTAATACAATAACCTGTCACCGTTGCGCGACCCAGCTTTTTGCCGTACGTCTTTGGCAGGTACTCTTTGTCATCGAGTCCCATAAGGTAAACGGAAATCCCTGAAGTATTTGCACTAATACCAACCTGAAACATCTCTTTGGTTTTGCCACCCGCATATTTCAACGTTTGTTGTCCGTAGCCGATCTGTGGGTTGGAGACCACTTTGCCCTTTTCGTCCTTACCATCGAAGAACCATAGTTTTGATTTCGGGAGCAACTTAAGAATGCGCTTGTGCAATGCTTCAAAGTCGGCGCGCCTTGCGTCGGGCTGACTGGCAATGTAGGCTTTCATTTGTTTTTGTGTATCCATTGCGTGAGGGTTAACATTGTTGCTAATCGGCGCTCTGCGTGTCCCGGGTGTCTGTACTTCGTCAACCACACTTAATAGTGGTCAGGAGAAGTAGCAATAGTATCCTCATAGGAATTGTGGTTTATCTTCTCCCATGATTCACAATTCCGGAATATCCATAAAAACGAGGGCAAATCTGAAGCGATAAATACTCACATCAGGACAGCAACGCGATCAGAATATTCTTCCAAAACGAATCATCATCCTTCTTTACATTACTCAATTCACCCTGATCCCGGCTTTCTTCTGTGCAAATTGCCTCCGGATCGATACCACGTCTTATCGCCTCCTTTTCGGCAAGTTCCATGATTTCAGCATTTGCTTTTGTTCTGAACGTCAGCAACTGCCTCAGTTTATCATTGCTTAACTGCTGAATCTTTTGCGTAAAAAATGCTGCATCCATGAAGGCATTCTTATATTGTTCTTTAATCAGAATGTAACAACACAGGAAAGTCTGTAGATTAAATTTCTATCTGTGCCATTTTCCAAATAGGTTAAATCAGTTTGCGATTTTAAGCTATGTTTATTGAAATAATGGGAAAACCCGAATACATACTCTTTTTGCATATTCATAATTGAAGCTACTGAACCTTCGGGGGTAATTTGTGCATACCTGGCAGCGATCTCATTTTTTCTTGTAATAAAATAACCCGATTGAATCATAAATGTAGTTCCTGCAATAATATAATTTTGCTGTGTTGTGTTATTGATATCCGTAATTATACTCTTGTCAGAATTTCTATTATAAAATTCTGATTCAATAGAAAACCCCCTGTATTTAAACATCAAATCAACTCCATAATATTGAATATCCGCTACTTCTGCGTTGTATAAATAATCACCTAGTTGTCCCATTGTCCTTGTTGCTGCCTCGTTAAAGCTAAATACACCAGCAATAGAAAGCTTAGGTTTTATCTCTTTTTCAATATCGGCCTGTATATAGTTTCCGTTTTTTGAAAAATCTCCAAACGGGAGAAATTCAACTCTGGCAGAATAACAAAGCTTGCCGTTATTGCGAGATACAATTCGACCTTCGCCAGTTGATATGGAAATTGTTGGTTTTAACACTGTTTTATTAATGTTGAAATTGGCGTATATCCATAAACCTTTATCTCTGTCCAATGTGAAATTATTGTTTGAAATTGAACGTTCAACCAATTGAAGATTTGCCGAAGAAACTTGTCTTTGCCTATTGCCTGGTAGTTTAGTCTGCCCAAAACCTATTCGAAGCCATTTACTGGCATCATAAAACAACATTGCATCCCTCAATATCAAATTGTTTTGTACTGAGCTGTTTGCAGATGTGATGTCGCCGTGAGCAAAACCCACTTGAATGCGATATGAAAATTTGGGATTAAAGGCGGAACCCTGGATATTTAAACGACACCTCCGAAGCAAAAAATCCGCACCTGTAGTTTCGTTTGTAATATCTCTTCTGGCTTCAAATACACTTTGAATTCTCCCGCCAATTGCCAATATAAAGGTCGAATCAGCAGATGTAAATTGAATTCCTTTTCCGGCTTCCATTTTAATTGATGGTCTGCCAACTTGTGCCATACAATTGGCGCTAATGACTAAGACAAAAAAAGTAATTCGTTTAATTGATGTTAAGAACTTCATACAAAGTGTCAATTATCATTCTTTCAGGATGACCGCTAACAGTTTGCGGCCTGGTGAAGTGCGGGGCTTAGAAGCACTACACTTTCACTAAGCACAAATGTAAATAAAAAGCACTACC
>JAEYWY010000024.1 GCA_023428695.1 Bacteroidota bacterium | reverse complement strand
TCTGAAGAAGCAAAAAAGTCGGCTGGCACTGGAAAGACTGATCGCGGATCCGTCGCTAATCCATGAAATAATAAAAGAAATAAGGAGCACCTGACTGTTAATCAGTCCCGGCCTCCGGGATAGGTTCTCCCGCAAAACGGGACTAGAGGAGGAGCACAAAAAAGAAGTTCGAAAATCGTAGCGATCCCACCTTACCACACGTCTACCAACAAGACAAGTTGTTACCGATAATGAAGTCCCCAGAGGCGTAGCCTCGACAGATATTGTAAGGACGGACTTCAGTCCGTCCGTTTCGAAAGGCAGGAACGCTCGCTATAACTTATCGAAAAACTTGCGCATACGTCAACGAGTCCCAGAGGCGTTAGCCTCGATACATATTGTAAAAGGCTGCCCTTTTGAGACAGCCTCTTTTCTGTTTTAAGAACTTGCGGTGGGTTCCTGAGCTATTGCCCGCCCCACCAACTTTATCGCGAGCATCTTCTTTTCGGAAGCACCAACCTATGAGGAACTGCTGCGAAGGATCCCGGCGAACACAGCCGTGCACGTTCCAATTTCGAAAACTCACGTTCGATGCCAAAGCGAAGTTGCTCCTCACGCCTTCCTGACATAAATCGACTTCAACGCCATCGCGCCAAAACCATCTACCTTGCAATCAATGTTGTGATCACCATCGGTAAGTTTGATGTTCTTTACTTTCGTTCCGGCTTTAATCGGCTTTGGCGCGCCCTTCACAGGCAGATCCTTAATCAGTACAACGGTGTCGCCATCCTGTAATACGTTGCCATTTGCATCTTTTACAACCAGGGTATCCGCATTTTCGTCGGCGGTTGTTGCTTGTTCTTCGGGGTTCCATTCGTGACCACACTCGGGACACATCATCGAAGTGCCTGTAGGATATCCGTACGGCGACTTACATTCGGGGCATTGCGTTGATTCTGACATGTTCTAAATTTTTTGCAAATGTATCAAAACTGGCCACTCTTTCACATTGAACATCTGCAATGCTTGAGTTGCACTCACTGGCGTTGTATTTCGCGATACCAACGTGCCATCGGATCTATCCAGTCACTCAGTCCTCTGTACAGAAACCCGTGACTCAATCCGGTTCTCAGTTTTATCTCGCGAAAGCTGCCCAGGGATCGCCGTTTGAAAATTGCGCTGCACGTACCGTGAGGATCCGACGATTCAATTATTGAAAGAAAATGTCCGTACAACGGAAGGGCTGTGTACTCTTTGTGTGTGTCAGGCCAGCATCCGCCGGTAATTACGAACTTCAGCGACGCATTTCTGAGTTTGGAAGCGGCATGCAATACAATGTTGTTCCCGGCCGAAGCGCCAACAATAAGTATGTGTTCCGGCTGAACCTCTTCGTCAAAAAGCCTGTCGATGTCGTCGGCAAGCTTTGATACGTACACGGAATCAGGAACTCCTTCCTTTCTGATTTCACCCACAACGATAAAACCACGTTTCCGAAGTGAATCGAGAATGGCGCTGTATTGATAGGGACCCCAGTCGGGTTGCGCGGAATTAATCGCATTGTCTCCCGCGACAGTAACAACCCCGCCATGGAAATAAAACAGGTAGTGCGCGTGCCGTTCAATTTGTGCCGGAATGGTCGATTGCGCCAGCCCTGAATTAACGACCCAAAGCAATAACAATCCCAGGGTGCCAACAGGTAAGACACCGCATCGGGGTGCACAATGGACTTTGGTATACACCGTGTAAAGGATTGGGAGCTATTGAAATTACGCTTTTATTTCGACACGTAAAAATGTCCTGTAACAGGGCAGGTACCAGTACATCAGGGTGTTTCCGAGTACCTGCGTCAGATCGCCGAATAATTTTCCTTTCCCGGCGGCGTGCATTCAAAATATTCTAAATCACGTCCCCAACGCATCAATGTTATTTTCATTTCTCAGTCATAGTGCTATTTTCAGGCACATTTCTAAAGACTTGATATGCAAATCCGCGTTTTACTGACCACACTACTTTGTTTTGCCTCCCTTGTCGTACTGGCAGAGGTGAAATTACCCAGAATCATAGGCGATAACATGGTGCTGCAACGGCAGCAGCCGCTATCGATCTGGGGCTGGGCAAGTCCGGGCGAAACGGTCCGCGTGGCTTTCAACGGTCAACAAGTGGAAACCAAAGCGTCCAGGAAAGGTGCATGGCGAGTTTCGCTCAAGGCAATGGAACACGGTGGCCCCTATGACATGACAATAAAGGGAAAGAACACCATTGTGCTTCGCAATATCCTTATCGGCGATGTCTGGCTTGGTTCCGGGCAGTCCAACATGGAATGGCCTCTTGAGCTTACGCAAGACGCTCAAAACGAAATCGCGGCATCGGATTTCCCGAACATAAGACTGTTCACGGTTCAAAAGGACATGAGCTTTAAGGTCAAAGACGATCTTAAGTCAGGTGAGTGGCAGGTGTGCGGCCCCCAGACCAGCCGTTATTTTTCGGCAGTGGCCTATTACTTTGGCAAGAAGCTGCACCTTGATCTCAATGTACCAATAGGATTGATCAACTCATCCTGGGGCGGAACGCGAGTCGAACCCTGGATCAGCTGGGATGTAATGAGCCGCGAACCTGAATTCAAAAATCTGAAACTCGAGTCGCTTGAAAAAGATGCGGCCAAAAATGAGAAAAATCTCGCGCGATATGCAGAAGCAATGAAGTCAGACCGCGGATTAAAGGAACGTTGGTTTGATCCGGCATCAGGCGTCACCGGCTGGAAAAGGATCAATCTTCCGCAAGAGTGGTCGCATACAGAAATCGGAAACACCGATGGCATTGTCTGGTTTCGTAGGACCGTCACGCTGGGTGCTGACGCCGCTGGCGAAGCGACGCTCAGTCTGGGACCTATAGACGACATTGACTTCACTTACGTCAATGGTGTTCAGGTTGGCTCGATGGATGCTTACAACAAGGATCGGTCATACGTTGTGAAAGCCGGACTCTTAAAGCCGGGCGAAAATCACATCGTTGTCAAGGTCGTGGATAACCAGGGCGGCGGCGGACTCTACGGCAAGCCTGAGCAACTTTATCTCGAAACAAGCGGAAGACGAATTTCGCTCGCGGGCGAATGGGAGTGGAAATCTTCAGTGCTCACTTCTGACTTTAATATTCAAAACGGCGGACCTAATGCCTACCCATCGCATTTGTATAATGCGATGATTGCTCCAATGATTTCCTATCCGATCAGGGGCGTCATCTGGTATCAGGGTGAATCAAACGCTGGCGAATCGCACCGATATCAAACGCTGTTCCCGATGTTGATCCGGAACTGGCGTGAAAAGTGGGGCTATGAGTTTCCATTCTTCTGGGCACAACTTGCAAATTTTATGAAGCCCGCGGAGGAACCGACGGAAAGTGGCTGGGCCGAGTTACGGGAAGCGCAGCGCTTGACGCTATCGGTACCCAAGACGGGCCAGGCTGTACTGCTGGATATTGGTGCAGCTGATGACATTCACCCGAGAAACAAAAAGGATGTGGGCGTTCGTCTCGCGCTTAACGCTCTTGCAACAGAATACGGCAAAGATGTAGTCTATTCAGGCCCGCTGTACAAATCAATGAAGGTTAGCAACGGCCGCGCTGTCCTGTCTTTCGATCACGTTGGTTCCGGGCTGGTGGCGAAAGGAAACAGGTACGGCTACCTTAGTGGGTTTACCATTGCCGGACGTGATGGAAAGTTCTATTGGGCAAAGGCGTTCGTGCAGGGAAATGAGGTTGTCGTGTTCCACGAGTCCGTACCCGAACCGGCGGCGGTGCGCTACGCCTGGTCTGACAATCCTGACGATGCAAATCTTTACAACAAGGAGGGGCTACCGGCATCATCGTTCAAGACTGACGACTGGAAGTGGACGACGCAACGGTAGCGTTTTGCTTGAATTCGGGTCCGTATTTCTGTAAAAAGAATCCGTAACCGGGAGATATTGCGACGGTTAGATTGTTCGTAGCATTTTGCGCCGCGCCGGATAATCACGTCTGCTGCAATCAGCGGGTATGTTAAACAAGATCAAAACCAAAACGAAATAATATGCACATTTCTGCCTGGATACTTCTCCGCAGGATTTACGTCCTCGCCATGTTCGGTGTGCTCTTTTCAGCATCGCTGACCGCACAGCGTCTGGTTGACAAGAATGCGACGGCGGAAACGAGAGCCCTGTACGAAAATCTCCACAGAATCACGCCACACGGATTTATGTTCGGTCACCAGGATACTGACGCATATGGGGTAGGTTGGAAAGGCGATGCGAACCGTTCTGACGTGAAAGACGTCACGGGTGCGTATCCCGCGGTGCATGGCTGGGATCTCGGAAAGATCGGGCAACCCAATAACATCGACAATGTCCCGTTTGATAAAATGCTGGACTGGATCCGGCAGACCTATGAACGCGGTGGCATCAATACGATTTCATGGCACGTAGACAATCCGTTGACCGGCGAGAGTTCCTGGTCAAAGGGTGACGCTGTTAAGGAGAGCCTTCCCGGTGGAAAAGCGCACGCAAAATTCAGGGAACATCTGGAACATCTCGCCGGGTTTCTCGGTAAGTGCAAATCGGGCGATACCTATGTGCCGATAATCTTTCGTCCCTGGCATGAGCACAACGGCGATTGGTTCTGGTGGGGCAAAGGCCATGCAAGCGAAGAGGATTACATCAAACTATGGAAGTACACGGTAGAATTTCTCCGCGACGAAAAAGGGTTACATCATCTCATCTATGCATTCTCGCCTGACCGAAGCCGGATAGATATAAATAATTTTAAAACGTCTTACCTCTACGCGTATCCCGGTGATGACTACGTGGATGTTATTGGTTATGACAACTATTGGGACATTGGTTCGAAACACAACAAACAGGGCAAGGAGATACGACGCAAGGATTTTATCAACGGTTTGAAAGGCATCACAGCAATTGCAACAGAAAAAAACAAAGTAGCCGCTGTAACCGAGACGGGTCTCGAATCCGTAACCGATTCCAAATGGTTTACGACAATTATTCTGGAGCCGGTGAAGTCAGATCCGTCAATACGCATTGCGTATCTGATGGTATGGCGTAATGACCGAAGGGAGCATCACTATGCTCCGTATAAAGGACATCCTGCGGAAGCAGACTTTATTGCTTTCTTTAACGATAAGAATACGTTTTTCGAATCGGATCTGCAGAATATGTACAAGAGCAATAAAACCCTGGTGAAAGAATGAAAATGTCTGTGCTCGATATCTCCATTATCGTCGGCTACCTGCTTGCGACGGTTGTGATAGGATTTGTGCTGAAGAAACGCGCGTCTCAGAATATCAAGAGTTACTTCCTGGGGAGCAATACACTGCCGTGGTACATGCTCGGTTTGTCAAACGCATCAGGGATGTTCGATATTTCCGGAACGATGTGGATGGTGACGCTTATGTTTGTTTACGGACTAAAAAGCGTATGGGTACCGTGGCTGTGGCCGGTGTTCAATCAGATTTTTCTAATGGTCTATCTGTCGGCGTGGTTGCGCAAGTCGAACGTGCTTACAGGTGCGGAATGGATTGGCTTCCGTTTTGGCAGCGGCACAGGTTCCAGTATGTCCCATATTATTGTCGTGGCCTTTGCCATTCTCAGCGCGCTCGGATTTCTTAGTTACGGGTTCATAGGCATTGGGAAATTCATCGAAGCATTTGTACCATGGAGTCTGGTTTCTCCGTACATGCCATTTGATCTCGCGCCGGAGCATGTGGCGCATTTTTATGGAATCGTTCTTACGTCAGTGGCAACACTTTATGTTATACTCGGCGGAATGATGTCTATTGTCTGGACTGATGTGTTGCAGTTTACTATCATGACCGTGTCATGTCTGATCATCGGAGGAATTGCGATGAATCGCGTCGACGTTTCCACGCTTTCGACGCTCGTACCGGAAGGATGGAATAATTTGTTTTTCGGATGGGAGCTCGGACTTGACTGGAGCGATATCATGCCATCAGTGAATAATAAGATTACCTCCGATGGATTTTCATTGTTTGGTGTCTTCTTCATGATGATGCTGTTCAAGGGGATCTTTGCAAGTATGGCGGGGCCTGCGCCCAACTATGATATGCAAAAAGTGTTAGCGACAAAGAGTCCGGCGGAAGCTGCAAAAATGAGTGGCTTTGTTTCTGTTGTGCTGCTCTTTCCGCGATACTTCATGATTACCGGATTTACAGTGCTTGCGCTGGTCTTTCTGCGGTCGGAATTTCTTGCTATGGGTGACAACGTCGACTTCGAACGCGTGCTTCCGCTGGCGATCAACGAATTTGTCCCGACCGGATTGATGGGACTTTTTCTTGCCGGATTACTCGCTGCCTTTATTTCCACGTTTGCATCTACTGTAAACGCGGCACCGGCTTATCTCATTAACGACATCTATCTTAAGTACATCAACCCAAATGCTGAGCGAAAACAACTCATCAACTACAGCTATATCATCTCGCTGGCGGTCGTTGTTATCAGTACACTCATCGGGCTTTACGTTATGACGATCAACGAAGTGATTCAATGGATCGTTTCGGCCTTGTACGGTGGCTACATCGCGGCAAATGTTCTCAAATGGCACTGGTGGCGTTTCAATGGTCATGGATACTTTTGGGGAATGGCTGCGGGTATACTGGCGTCGATGGTGTTTCCCTTCCTGTTCGAAGGTGTGCTCCCCTTATACTACTTTCCGTTGACGTTCGCAGTTTCGATCATCGGTTGTTTTGCGGGTACGTATGCTGCTCCTCCGGCCGATGCAGAGGTGCTCAGGAATTTCTATAGGAAAGTACGGCCCTGGGGTTTCTGGAAGCCCGTTCACGACATGGTCGTCGCTGAAGACCCGGCTTTCCAGCCAAACAAGAATTTCAAACGGGATATGTTCAACGTCGCGGTTGGTATTGTATGGCAGACGTGTCTGACGGTTACACCGATCTATATCATCATCCGAGAAGAGCTTTCCCTGTTGACAAGCATAGCAATTCTTCTGATCACAACACTGATTCTCAAGAAAAACTGGTACGACAGGCTCGAACGTGAACCGTCAACGGATCAAGCAGGTTCGTCCACCGGTTCCGGTGACGAAGTGAAAGAAGTTGTTTCTCCCATAAACTAAATCAACATGAGTAAAGTCAGCAAGGATCATCTGGACAGAGTCCGGGCGCTCTTCGAACGGCATGAGAAACTTGTCACGCGCCGTAACGAGGTTCAAAAAGACGGTAATGGAATTTATGAACGATACGCACATCCGGTACTAACCGCAGCACATACACCAGTATTCTGGAGGTATGATCTTGACCCCGTACGTAATCCGCACCTGATGGAAAGAATCGGGGTTAATGCTACGTTCAACTCAGGGGCTATGCTTTGGCGGGACAAAGTTGTTCTCGTCGTACGGGTAGAGGGCGTTGATCGCAAGTCATTTTTTGCGATAGCCGAAAGTGCAAATGGTGTCGATAATTTCAGGTTTTGGGAGTATCCTATTCAGCTTCCCGAGACCGACCTCCCGGATACCAACGTGTACGATATGCGTCTCGTACAGCATGAGGACGGCTGGATATATGGTCTCTTTTGTACTGAACGTCGTGATCTGGGCGCTCCGGAATTTGATCAGTCTGCCGCTACGGCCATGTGTGGTATCGCACGCACAAAGGATCTTGTAAAATGGGAACGACTTCCTGATCTCGTCTCTCATGGAGGGCAGCAGCGCAACGTGGTGCTTCACCCCGAATTCATCAACGGGAAATATGCCTTGTACACGCGTCCACAGGATGGCTTTATCGACGCGGGTAAAGGTGGAGGCATCGGCTGGGGCCTTGTCGACAACATGGAAAGGGCTGTCGTACCGGAAGAGAAGATCATTGAACCAAAGTTGTATCACACCATCAAGGAGGTGAAGAATGGTCAGGGCCCCGCACCCATAAAAACCGAAAAAGGATGGCTACATCTGGCGCACGGCGTTCGCAATACGGCAGCCGGACTTCGTTATGTGCTTTATATGTTCATGACTGATCTTAAGGATCCTTCGAAAGTAACCTACCGGCCCGGCGGACACTTCATTGCGCCTGAGGGCGACGAACGTGTGGGCGACGTATCAAACGTTGTTTTTACCAACGGCTGGGTTGCACGCCCGGATGGAACGGTGTTTATTTACTATGGTTCGTCAGATACGCGCATGCACGTGGCGACATCTACCGTTGACAGGCTTGTTGACTATTGTATAAACACACCTGAAGACGGCTATCGCTCCGCGGAAAGTGTGAAACAACGCTCGGAGTTGATTCGCCGCAATCTTGCGTGGATGAGTGAGCACGACATATCTTAATCGAACAAATGTGAAAGACTCCCTTCAGGAACTCCGGAAGGAATTCTCGGCAGAATTACGCGACAATATTCTTCGTTACTGGACAACGCGTATGGTGGATGAAGTGCGTGGTGGTTTTTTCGGCCGGCGCGACGGATTTGACAACCTTGATGACAACGCAGACAAGGGCGTCATTCTGAATACACGTATCCTTTGGACATTTTCCCATGCGGCACGAGTGCTCTCTGTTGAGTACCGTCCTTTCGCCGATCGTGCCTACGCGTACCTCGTACGTTACTTCGTAGATCCCACACATGGTGGTGTTTACTGGATGGTGAATGCCGAAGGTAAGCCCGTGAACACGAAGAAGCAGATCTATGCTCAGGCTTTTGCCGTCTACGCGCTTTCCGAATACTATATGCTGACAAACAATCCCGCAGCGCGTGACCTTGCAGTGTCTTTGTTCAGACTAATTGAACAATATAGTTTCGATACCACGTACAACGGATACCTTGAGGCATTCGATGAATCATGGATACTTCTTGATGACCTCCGGCTGAGCGAAAAAGATGCGAATGAAAAGAAAACCATGAATACTCATCTGCATGTTCTCGAAGCATACACCAATCTTTACCGGTGCTGGCCCGATGGGGAGTTAAAGAAAAAGATCGTAAACCTCGTCGAAGTGTTTCTCGATCGAATAATCAGAAACGACCACTTTGGTTTATTCTTCGATGAGCAATGGAATCTTCGCGCCGATATTATTTCTTATGGTCACGACATCGAAGGAAGTTGGCTACTGTACGAAGCTGCTGAGGTGGTGGAGGATGATGATTTGACAGACCGCGTGCGGGAGGTTTCACTGGCCATGGTTGATGCAGTCAGGAAGGAGGGGCTCAATAAAAATGGAGCCGTGATGAACGAAAACAATGATCCCGATCTTCACTGGTGGCCCCAGGCAGAGGCGCTGGTCGGATTCATGCATGCTTATCAGTTGACCGGCAGGGAAGTGTACCTGACTTCGATGAGAAAAGTCTGGAGTTTTATCAACACGAACATGATTGATCGCCTAAATGGTGAGTGGTACTGGCGGGTAGACCGTTCCGGCAACGTTTGTTTTGATGAAGACAAAGCAGGTCCCTGGAAATGCCCGTATCACAATAGCCGCGCTCTACTGGAATTATTAAAACGGATACCAGCATAAGGAAGTAAATCATATCTTGCGAAATAAGCCATACCAATAAAAATGATGTTAGACCTTTCAAACGCCTCCTCACGGAAAGAAGTGTTTTCTCTGGTTGAGGACTTCATGATAAAAAACGGGTTCACTATTGTCGACAAGGACTTTGATCGCCCATGGGGTGGTTTCCTTGTGATAGACGAGGAACAGGCCCGACGCTTTAGTCACTTCTTCTTCCCTACAATGGAAGTGGCTCTGTCTCAAATGGTCGGCAAGCTTAGCCCGAAAATCCTGATGGTTGAGCCGGGCAAACGACTCTCATGGCAATATCACCATCGCCGCGCTGAAATATGGAAGCTGGTCGCGGGTACCGCCGGTATCGTACGGAGCTCGAACGACGTGCAGGGTCAGGTGGAGGCGCTCCAGGTGAACAAGGTTATCGAATTGCCTCGTGGACTTCGCCACCGGTTAGTAGGCATGGGCGATTCCTGGGGAATGATTGCCGAGATCTGGCAGCATACCGATCCGGAGAAGCCTTCCAATGAGGATGACATCGTCCGTCTTGAAGACGACTACGGCAGATGATATTTCCTGGCGGAGTTGACTTGGCACCTCTCTCCTTCTTTTTGCAGATTTAGTGTGTTACCTCCTCTGTACCATCGGTGCAGGCGTTGTTTAGGACAATAAATACCCAGGGAATGTACGCTTTGCTTCGCGGTATGGCGAAACGTTTCGGGCAGAGTCTCTGCGCCGTTATATGTGCAAATCACAAACCGAATCACCAGGTTTTATCATCTGTTTAAGGCGATTTTTGCAAGTACTTTAACGATCGCATACGCCAACGGAATATCACGGTGCAACTGCCATGCCTTTCTAATCTGGGCTAATGCGGCGTTGTGATTTCTGGCTTCGAGCCAGACTCTGTCAGCAGTACGCACCGCGAAAAATGCATAAAACTTTCTTGCCTTTGCCAGAGATTCTTTTTGATGTTCTTCAGGCAAATATGTGTTGATCTTGTTCATCACATAAACAAGATCGTCAATGTTCTTTCCGGTATTGACTGCGTGCCCTGAAATCGAATTTGTGTGCCTTCTGTAAGATGCAAGTACCTCAGGTGTATAACCGAAGGAATAACGTGTTGCGATTCTCGCCCACATTTCCCAATCCTCCCCATAGTGCACGCCGCAAAAACCTCCAAGTTGTTCGTAGACTTCGCGTTTTACTGCAATGCACGCATAATGAATTCGTTGCTGTTCTGCCAGGCGCTGAAGCCAGTTTGCAAGAACACAGTCTACAGGAGCCTCAGCATGGTGATAAAAAAGAACCTTTCCATTCTCGTCGATATAACGATAGCGACAGAAGGCAGCCCCCAATTCGGGGTATGTCGCGAACAACGTTCCAAGTCGTTCATAGAATCCTTCGTGCACGATATCATCCGCATGCAACAGGTGTATATAGTGCCCGCGTGAAAGATTAAGACAGGTTTCGAAGTTCCGAAGGCTTCCGACATTGCACGGTTGCCTGAAGTACCCGATCCGGCCCCCGCCAACACGCCGCACCAGTTCCTGGACGTCGATGTCGGTGCTGCAGTCGTCAACAACCTCAATCTGCATCTGTGCGTAGGGCGGGGCCTGGCGCAACACACTCTCGAGGGTCTCTTCAAGATACTTTCCGGAATTATAAACCGGTATCATCACAGACCACAAGGGCCTGTTTGGCACATTAACCGGTGCGATGGCTGGTGGGCTTAACGGCGTGCGCTCAGCGGAAATTTTTTGCCAACTGGTCAAGCAAATCAGATTTACATCTGAACCAAAATTAATGTTTATTCGTCGGCGTCAAATTCCGTTTGGCGAATTTGTATCGGCATCGTATGCATTTCTCCGGTTTTCGACCGAAAAAGCCAAATTACCCGGAGGGAATAATGAATAAAGCCTTCGGTATCTCTTACTTGTAGAAAAAGACGCTCAGGAACAAATTCCTTTTTGTGAAAATAAGCCCGTAAGATTTGGTCCGGACTGCGATTAATTCAGGGTTTCGAGTACCGAATCCGTTATCCGGGCCAGCGTCTAACGATACAATTCAAATTGCTCCGCCTTTATTTCCCAATCCCACTTCATATTTATGTCACTTTGACATCAATAATACAATTTTTTTGCAGATAATCAGTCATTATGTCGTAAAAATTGCCCCGGCACACTTTTTCTGAGTGGGGAATCGAAAGAATTCGTAATCAAGTAAAACATTAAACAGGAAAATCAATATGAGCATCGTTCGATTCAGCACTGGTGTTAACGGTTTCGCACCAGCCACTTTCAATAGTTTGATTGATCGTTTCTTCAATGAAACACTCACACGCAGAGGGGGATCTCAATACTCATTTGCACCCCGAGCAGACATCATCGAAAACGAAAAAGGTTTTGAAATCCTGATCGCGGTTCCCGGCATGAGGAAAGAAGATTTCACCATTGACGTGAATGAAAATGTACTGTCGGTCAGCGGTGAGCGCAAGTTTGCCCGCGAGCGCAAGGAAAACTATTACGTTTCCATCGAGTCGCAGTATGGGAATTTCAAACGTTCCTTCACGCTGCCGGAGAGTGTAGACGCCGGAAAAATTACTGCGTCTTACGTCAACGGCGTACTTGAAATCAGCTTGCCGAAGGATGAAAAGAAAACGCAAAAAACTACAATCAGCGTAGACTAAACAACACAATTCGGAGTTATAGAAGTAGGTTTAGGTTAGGTTAAGGGCGTCTTCCGGGTATCGGAAGGCGCTTTTTTTGTCGCTGGAAAAGTTAATTGGTCGTTCCCCCCTGTTTCCAATAGAAACCTTTCAACCGCTCGCGGGAAGTATCACCAGGTTTTGAAAAAGAAAGGTTATCTTTCTGTAAGCATCAAATTTTAGACTGTAAGGGAAAGGGTACGATATGAAGCGGACAATATTAATTCTCGTAATTGTGCTGGCGGCCTGTGCCGGCGGAATTCTGGGTTCGTTGGTGACCATTCGTTTTTTTGATGTTTCAAACTCATCGTATACATCCATTGCGCAGCACCAACAAAGTGTGCTTGCATCTCATCGTTATGATACCGGGTACAGTGTTCCGAAGGGATTAAACTTTCTCGAAACGTCGCGTGATGTAATTCCGGCCGTCGTCCACATCCGAACATCTTACGGTCCCGGCGATTTTAGTCTGAATCCGCTTGAATCATTTTTTGATATGCCGTCGCGAAGCAGCGGTAGTGGTGTTATCATTTCCGATGATGGTTTCATCGTGACAAACAATCACGTGATTGAAGATGCGAGCAACATCGAGATAGTCATGAGCAATAATCAGCGGTACTTTGCAAAACTTGTTGGCGCCGACCCTACTACCGACCTCGCATTGCTGAAAATACGCGCACAAAGTCTGCCCTTCATTCCATACGGTGATTCCGATGAAATAACTCCCGGAGAATGGGTTCTCGCAGTTGGAAATCCCTTTGATCTGAATTCAACGGTTACGGCGGGAATCGTGAGTGCGAAGGCGAGGAACATCGGTATTCTTCGCGATCGGAACGGCTTGCAGGTGGAGTCGTTCATTCAAACTGACGCTGCGGTCAATCCTGGCAATAGCGGCGGCGCACTTGTCAACCTTCGCGGTGAACTTATCGGTATCAATACCGCGATTGCAACTTCGTCGGGAAGTTATCAGGGATATTCTTTTGCTATTCCGGTGAGTCTCGTTCGAAAGATTATGGACGACCTTCTTGAATTCGGGACAGTTCAGCGTGGACTGCTTGGTATCCAGATCACAGACCTGAATGCGGCATTATCCGAACAATTGAAATTGAATACGACACAAGGCGTCCTGATCAACCGGGTTAATTTGAATTCCGCCGCTTCTGAGGCTGGGCTGAAACCCAAGGATGTGATCGTAGGTATTGGTGGCAGACCTGTTAATTCTGTATCTGAGTTGCAGGAGCAGGTTGCCCGAAACCGGCCGGGGATTGAGATTGAGGTGGACTATCTGCGCGACGGCGAGCGCGCAAAACTAAAAGTGCGACTCAAGAACAGTGAGGGCACGGAGGAGATAATCAAGCGCGAAGTAAATTTTGATCTGAATGGCGCCCACGTGGAAGATGTGCAGTTTAAAGAACTTGCCGAACTTCAGCTTGAGGGCGGCGTGCGGATTAAATCGCTGGGCGATGGCAAATGGAAAAAGGCCGGTGTCAGGGAGAATTTCATAATCAGCCACATCGATAAAATCCCGGTCAATAACGTGGAGGATCTTAACCAGATTCTCGCTTTCAAAAAAGGCGGTATCCTTGTTGAAGGCTACTACCGCGATGGCGAAAAGGGTGTGTATGGAGTCGAGTGGTGATCCCTTTACCAATTCTGTTAACTTCTTTCTGTAAGCCGTCGCTGTACTGCGAAAATCCTTAGTTTTGCAGGGCATTAGCCACTGCTATGAAAAAGAACTTTGGGATAGAAAACGCACTTCGCGAACTCGGTATTCAAAAACGAAACTCCGGATCATCCACCGGATCCAGGTGGTATAAATCAACATCCGATCTGATTGAGTCGTTTTCCCCTGTCGATGGTAAACGCATCGGAGGTGTCTATGCGACAAGTCGTAAGACGTACGATGAAATTATTGAGCAGGCGGGCAAAGCCTTCGTTGAGTGGCGTAAATGGCCTGCACCGCGTCGTGGCGAGGTTGTTCGTCAGATCGGTGAAGCACTACGCGAACGTAAAGAGTCGCTTGGAAAGCTTGTTTCTTATGAAATGGGCAAGTCTTACCAGGAAGGCCTTGGCGAGGTCCAGGAAATGATCGATATCTGTGACTTTGCAGTTGGTCTGTCGCGACAATTGTATGGCTTAACCATGCACAGCGAGCGCCCAAGCCATCGCATGTACGAACAATGGCATCCCCTGGGCATCGTCGGAATAATATCAGCTTTCAATTTTCCGGTGGCAGTCTGGTCGTGGAATTCTATGCTAGCGTGGATTTGTGGCGATGTGTGTATATGGAAACCATCTGAGAAGACGCCGCTGTGCAGTATAGCCTGTCAGAATATTTTAACCGATGTATTTGTGCGCAATGGAGTACCTGAGGGTGTGTCTTGTCTGATTAACGGCGATGCTAAAACCGGACAATGGATTGCAGCTGATGAACGCGTACCGTTGGTATCAGCGACCGGGTCCGTGCGGATGGGAAAGGCAGTGGCACAGTCTGTCGGCCAGCGACTCGGACGACCACTACTTGAGTTGGGCGGCAACAATGCGATCATCATCACGGCAAATGCGAATCTTGATATGGCCATCCGCGGAGCGTTGTTTGGTGCGGTAGGCACGGCTGGTCAGCGTTGCACGACGACGCGGAGACTTATCGTTCACGAAGATGTCTATGATGAAGTGAAGGCACGTCTGAAGAATGCGTATGAACATCTTCGCATCGGAAACCCGCTTGATCCGGGAAATCATGTCGGACCGCTTATAGACACCGCCGCAGTTAAGGCATACACCAATGCGCTGCGCAGAATCAGGAAGGAGGGCGGCACATTCGTTGTGAAGGGTGGCGTTCTTGAGGGCAAGGAGTATCGATCCGGATGTTATGTGCGTCCAGCGATCGCAGAGGTAGAACCGGATTTCAGCATTGTACAGGAGGAGACATTTGCTCCGATACTGTATCTTCTGCGCTACAAGGCACTTGATGAGGCCATCGCGATTCAAAATGGTGTAAAGCAGGGGCTTTCTTCCGCGATTATGACGTCAAATGTTCTGGAGATGGAGCAGTTTCTGTCGCATGAGGGCTCGGATTGCGGCATCGCAAATGTTAATATCGGCACTTCCGGTGCAGAGATTGGCGGCGCCTTCGGAGGTGAAAAAGAAACCGGAGGGGGACGGGAATCCGGCTCAGATGCGTGGAAGAACTACATGAGACGGCAAACGAATACAATAAACTATGGATCCACGCTCCCTTTGGCACAAGGGATTAAATTTCATATTTAAGTGAAGTTTGGAAATCAAGACCAAAGACTTATTTTTAGTTGCAAAAGCTGAACGCACCAATATGCCAGGAAAGAAATACCGTACCGTAATGCTCATCGACGATAATGAGATCGATAACCTCATCAATCAGAAAATGATCGAAGCGGCATCCATCACAGACAACATCTACACACACACCGGAGCTAAAAGCGCTATCGAATTCCTGAAGAACATGGAAAAGCTTGACGTCGCTGAACAAGTGCTTCCTGATGTTATCTTCCTGGATATCGACATGCCGCTAATGGACGGGTTTCAATTCCTCGATGAATTTGAAAAGTTGTCCAACATTGCCAAGAAGAAGTGCAAGATCGTAATGCTTACCTCGTCGATTAACCCTCAGGACTTCAATCGTTCGAAGAAATACGAGAATGTGAAATTGTATCTGAACAAACCACTATCTCACGAAAGTATCGTCAAGCTGGAGCTTTAATGCACCCTGGCAATAAAAAAGGCGTCGCGGTAATCGTGACGCCTTTTTTTGTAGGTGTTGATCGCTAAAATTCAGTCAGCATCGACACAAACTTGTCGTCAAGTTTGATGAGCCGTGTGGGTGCGAAGTAATTCACCTGGATTGAACCCAGACGAGGGATAACAGCACCGATTTTCTTGGCTTTCTCCTTCTTGGCCTCGCTTGTTGCGATTTTAAGGATCTTGAGGAACAGTTGAATGTTCTCGCAACTGTCTTTTCCGAACAAACGAATCTGACGCTGGATACTGTTTGAAAGCTGGTTAAATAATTCGAAGTCGCGAAGCAGGGTGTACTGCAGTGCAAGCAGCGTTTTAATCTCAAGCTGGGCGAACGGATACTTCTTCAGGCTGACATCATTAAGCAGGCCGTTAATGAGCTTCGCAGCTTCATCGAACTTGCCCACGTAATACGACGATAATGCCCTATATACCACATAGATGATGTGTTTGGGGACATCGTGCATGTCGACCTCGTAATCGAGGAAGATACTTTCGTTTTCGGCATAGAGTTCTGCTTCCGTACCGGTTCTCAGATGTCTTTCGATCTTCGAAATAAGGAACTGTGACGGGAATGTAAATGTGCTGTAGTTCACCATCAGGTTCGCACACGCATCGTTTACTTCTTCATAGTACTTTTCTGCCTGGCGGTAAACCTTGTAGTGATTATAGTACTCGAGTTTCAGGAATTCGAAGACGAGATTGAGGTGATAATAGATGGCATCCAGGTGATAGCTTTCGAAAATCTTTTGAACCTTGTCGAAGATGTCTTCAATTGATTCTCCATCCTGTTGCATGTTATCGTCCACTTCAACAAACAGCCGGTGGAAAATGTACATGCAGCTGTGATACACGTAAAGGCGATGTGATTCGTAGAGCTTGCCTACGTTTTGCATCTCCTTCATGAGGAGGCTGAGACCGAGTTTCTCCACTTCGCCGCCGTTTAGCATATAGTCGCCATACTTTTTGAAGTAGTCGGCGAGCAGGTCTTCTGCCTTGTCCACGGCCAGCATATACGCCACGTGGCGGTTGTACAGCTGAGAGTATTGAAAGTAATCGGGAGAGTTGATATTCAGTTTTTTGAGTGACTTGTAGATAACGGTAAGCTCGTTGGCAAGGTCGTAGTCGAGGAGTTCCTTTTCGAGCTTTTTGAGTGTGGCAATTGAGATGGCGCGTTTCTTGGTGAAGAGGACTTCATTGATATTGGCCACCTTTCTCAGAACATCGGTTCGCGGGCTTTCGAGCTGACCCATCAGAAATTCTTCAATCTTGAGATTCAGGCGAGAGCGAAGTGTGTAATATGCGTTTGCATTCACATCGAGTTCAGTCATGATCTTGTTGTCAGACAGCTGACGCTCCCGCAGTGATTTCAGCAGATATGCAGACTTTTCCGCGTTGCTTTCAATCAATGAATCATAAATAGCCTTGAAATCTTTTTCTGAGAGTTGTTTAATGATATTCTTAAGCTTTGCCATGAGAGAGTGTTAAACAAACGGAAAATTTACAAAATTTATTACATCATCCAACACCATCGCAACGTTGGGGCAATAAATCTTGACCTGAACTTTGTAGTTTTGCCTCTTGCAAATATAGGATCAGACATTGCTTAGAAAAGTCATCACTGCATTTCTGGTGCTCCTCGTTCCCTTCTTGATGCATGCACAAGTCAGGGAAAGAGCCGCGCTCAAAAATCTCAGCGCGGGGCGATGGAGTAAGGCTCTGTCTGTCCTTGAAAAGTCATTGCTCAAGGACTCTGCGAATGTACCCGCTTTTTATGTTCTGAGCCAATATTATTTTGCAAAGGAGAACCCTTCTTTCAACCTCGACTCCGCTTACAAGTATGCTGATAACGCGCTCACCCAATGGAACAGCGAAGTGCCCGACAAGACACGCGAGAAGTGGAGCCGACTTTCAATTGATAGTGCAACAATCCTCGATCTTCGACGCCAGATTGAAAAATCGGCGTTTGAACACGCTCATAGTCAGGGCCTTGAAGAGTCCTATATCAGGTTTATAGAAGCTTTCCCGCATGCGCTCGAGCGACAATCGGCGATAGAACTACGGAATGCCGCTGCCTTTCGCAAGGCCGAGGAGGCAAATCACTACGAAGCATTCCTTGCCTTTATAGACAAGTACCCCGATGCCCGTGAGGTTCCTCAGGCCCGCTCCATGTACGAGAAACTTTTGTTTGAGTACTTCACTCGCGACCAGCGGCTGGAGAGCTTTGAACTCTTTCTGCGAGACTATCCCGAAACCCCTTACCGGGCTCAGGCCGAAAAGAGCATCTTCCAGATTCTCACGGCATCCGGCGCACCAGCTTCCTTTCTCACCTTTCTGGAACACTATCCGGCCAGCAGATTCTCAAAAACGGCTGGCGATATCCTCTATCACATTCTCGCTGAAGAACACAACGAAGCCCTTTTTCCTGAATCCTTTGTGACTGACTCTCTGGCTGCCGTTATGCGTTCGGACCGCGACTATCTGGTGCCCTTTCTCACTGGTGGCAGATTTGGATTGATGACCGCTTCTGGAAAAGAAGTGTGGCCCGCCAGTGAATCGGAAATCGCGGGCGAATACCTGTGCGGAAACATTTCCGATGACGTCATTCTTCTTTCCGGCAAACTCATCGCACGAAATGGTGCCACCCTTTTGTCTGGTGTGGATATCAAGTCAGTCGATGACCTTGGATATGGATTCCTGATCGTGGAAACCGCCATTGACAACATGGTCATGCACAAAAGCGGCTTCAGCCTTTTTGATTCAGGTATCCGGAATGCGAAGGTCCTGCTTGGAAGAATTCTTGCAATCGAGACCGACGAAGGCTGGGGACTATTCAGCTTCACAGGAAAAAAGATTGTCGAACCTGAATACGCGGACATTTCGGTCGCAGGTGATGTGCTCGTGTTTTCAAATGGAAAATCGATCGTACTTGGTAAACTTGAGACGTTGACGGACGCCGCAGTTGCAAGCGGTATCACGACAAGTGAACCATATGCGGAAGTAAAGCGAATGGGTGAAAATCTGTGGGTCAGACGCGATAGCCTCGAGGGACTTGTAGCACAGGACGGACGCGAACTCATTCCGGTCGGGGAATACAAATTGACTGCATCGTTTTTCGGAGGCACCGGCAAATCTGCGAATGGATTCTTTACATTCAATTCTTTTGGTGAGCGATCAGAGTACTTCCCGGCGATTGAAATTCGTGAACCCTGGGTTGCTGCCAGAATGCCGGAAGGGTGGACGTTGTACGATCCCCGCGAACGCATCGCGAAGTCAGTACCATACGATTCTATTCTCCTCGCCGGAAATTTTGCCTTAGGGAAAAAAGGCGATTCTGTAGAAGTGCATTTTGGAGGTAACGCCTATACCAGGCTAATGCCTGCTCCCGATCATTTCGAATTTCTTCCGGGTAAGGATAGCCTCTCGTTTCTTGCCGTTGTTCAAAATAAGAAGACCACAGTCTTTGATGTGAAAGGTGAAGTACGATTTACGGGGGTCTTCGACCGCCTGCAATATGTTGGCCACGGCTATTTCGCGGCAACGCGGAAAGACAAAAAAGGCCTTGTTGACATTAATGGAAAGGCGATACTGCCGTTCGAGTATGACGCGATCAGCAGCGCCATCGATGGTACGATCAGCCTTTTGAAAGCAATGAAGTTTGGTCTGTATGATGTTGATACCAGAACGCTTATTAAACCGGCGTACACGAAAAATGTCACACGGTTTGCAAGGCAATACTACGTCGTTTATCACGAATCAGGTTATAGTTTCATGGACCGCAGCGACAGAAAAATAAGTGATGTGTTGTTCACAGAAATCCACCCGTGGTCGGACTCGGTGGCACTTGTAAAACAGCAGGGACATTACCATCTGTATAATATTGAAAAAAAGAAGTTCCTGCTTGAAGGAATAGTACAGTTTCGTCGTGTTATCGACACGGAGCGGGAAAGGAAGTATATCTTTTTCCTGAAAGATCGTGCCGGCGTATACAGCAACAAGACTGGCGTCGTGATTCCCCTGACCTTCAGTGACGTCGTAAACGTTGGTTCACCCGAAAAACCGCTCTATTTCACGGAAAAGCACGTCAAGGAGGCATCGCTGTTTGTGGTGATTTACTACGACCACACAGGTGCGTTGATCCGTCGCGAGGTGTACGAACAGGATGAATACGACCGCATTTACTGCGACGACTAACCGGATGACGCTTTTCTTTTGCAGTAATATAAAAACCATTGGCGGACAGTTTTCAAAAGGTTTAACTTTCAACCCAAATCAGCGGAGGACCAGGTTGATTTCGCCGCGATTCTAATCCTATGAAATATTGCCTCACTCTTTTACTCATTTTCATTTCCTGGATCGGACACGCGCAATCCAGCCCTACCGTTGAACGGCCACGACTCGTCGTCGGGATAATTGTTGATCAGATTCGCCAGGAATATCTGTACCGTTTTTATGAAAAATACGGTCAAAACGGATTCAGACGTATGATGGGCGACGGCTACATGCTCAAGAACGCTCACTATAATTACGCACCAACATACACAGGGCCGGGGCACGCGTCAGTATATACCGGAACGACGCCGGCTATACATGGCATAATTGGCAACGAGTTCTACGACAAGTCACTCAAAAAAATGGTGAACTGTGTTGAAGACCCCGCACAAACCGGTGTCGGTGGCACGTCAAACGGCGATGTATCGCCATTCCGAATGTTGACGACAACAATCACCGACGAACTCGAGTTGTTTACGAACAGGAAAGCAAAGGTCGTTGGATTATCGATCAAAGACCGCGGCGCCGTACTTCCGGCAGGTCACATGGCTGATGCAGCGTACTGGTTTGATCGCGAAACCGGAAGGTTCATGACCAGTTCGTACTACATGAAAGAATTGCCGGGCTGGGTTAAACAGTTCAACAACAAAAATCTGGCGGGCATCTATCTGTCACAGGAGTGGAAACCACTTCTTCCGTTGGATCAATACACAGAAAGCGGCCCGGATGTCTCTCCCTATGAACGAAAACTTCAGGGCAAGGACAAGAGTACGTTTCCCTACAATCTTAGCACAATGCGTAAATCGGAAAAAGATTTCGACTTGTTGGTCTATACGCCGTTTGGTAATGACCTCGTAACGGAATTTGCAAAAGCCGCAATAACCGGCGAGGGCCTTGGCAAGGATGCAATTACGGATTTCCTTTGCGTATCGTATTCGTCAACAGATTTGTTGGGCCATCAGATGGGGCCGCGCGCAGTTGAGCTCGAAGATATGTACCTGCGTCTCGACAAGAATATTGCTGATATACTCACAAAACTCGATCAGGAAGTAGGCAAAGATAATTACGTTGTGTTTCTCACAGCGGATCACGCCGTTAGTGAAGTGCCTCAATACCTGACCGACAATAATGTCCCTTCCGGTTATTTCCGGCACAGCCATGCCGAAGTTGGATTGAAGGAATTTCTTGATTCATATTTTCCCGGAAAGGATTTGATTGCCAACATCAGTAATGATCAGATTTTTCTGAATCAGGAAGCGTTCCAGGGTGCACCCAGGATGCAGGGTCTTGATTACTTTATTGTGTCCGAACTAATCGGCAAGTACCTGATGACCTTGGACGGGGTTTCAAACTATTACACTGAAGCGGTGATTCGTCAGGCGCGTTATGATGAAGGTGGCGTAAAGGGAATGATAGTTCGTGGTTTTCATCCTAAACGAAGTGGCGATGTGGTTTTTGTGCTGGAACCCGGCTGGACTGGTGGCGGCAGCATACAAGGCACAACGCACGGCTCACCCTGGACCTACGACACACATGTGCCGATTCTGTTTTTCGGAAAAGGTGTGAAGAAAGGTGCTACGACGCGCAAGCATTCCATCACTGACATCGCACCAACACTCGCGATGCTGTTGAATATTTCAATGCCAAGTGGTACCACAGGCGAGCCTGTATCGGAAATGTTCGAGAAATAGAATCCTGGAATCCGCGCGATCCAGACAACTTACCGGAGGTGCCCTGCCTTCAGAAAGATAGGGAACACCACGCGTATGATCTTGTCATCAGGCCAAAGATCCTTGATGTTGCGGGAGAGTTCCTGAACCGGGTTGAACTGCCTGGCCCTGATAAAACCCTGTGTCGCGGACCAGCTTTCCAGGTAGCCCTCAAGTTGTTGCCGTTTCCAGTTCGCTTCAATTGCAAAATCCGGGTGACTCAATGTTTCAAACGGGAAACTCAGATTTGAATAGCCATCTTCGACAAGTCGCCTGCGCTCATCCCAATACGGGCCGACTACATTCTCGTAAAAATGGCGAATATGCGGATCGATCGCCGGGTCAATAAAAATATGTCCGTATCCCCAGGCGGTAAAGAGAGCACCTGGTTTCGCCACACGTTTGACTTCCCGGAAAAAAGCCTCAAAATTAAACCAGTGCAACGCCTGGCCTACGGTAATCAGATCGAAGTATGCATCGGGAAACGTGGTTGCTTCCGCGGGCTGCAACTCATACTGAATGTTCGGCAATGCGACTGCCTGCTGAAGTTGCTGTGCACTGATATCTGTCGCGTGAACGATTTCAAAGTCGCGCGCAAGGCGTTGTGCAACCTGGCCATTCCCTGTGGCGCAATCCCACGCCCGTGACCGGCCAGTGACGTGGGAAAGCAGAAATGTATACAGTGCCTCAGGATACGTCGGCCTGAAAGCTGCGTAGACTTTTGAATGCCCTGAGAAGAGATCTTTCTTTTCCATCGGTTCTGAAGTTTGTCACCGAAGGCGATCCTGAGAAAAAAGCGCTACGCCTTCCTGATATCCAGTGCGAGCTCCTTCAACTGTTCAGCCGAAATAGTGGAAGGTGAATCGATCATTACATCGCGGCCCGCGTTGTTTTTCGGGAATGCAATGAAGTCGCGAATGGAATCGGATCCACCGAAAACAGCACAAAGGCGGTCAAACCCAAATGCGATTCCACCATGAGGAGGAGCGCCGTATTCAAATGCCTCCATGAGAAAGCCGAATTGTTTACGCGCTTCTTCTTCGGTGAAGCCGAGGTGATTGAACATCATCTGCTGCGTTGCTCTGTCGTGTATCCTGATAGAGCCGCCACCAACTTCAGTGCCGTTGATAACCATGTCATACGCATTCGCGCGAACTTTGCCCGGCTCAGTATCAAGCAATTTGATGTCTTCCGGTTTCGGTGACGTGAACGGATGGTGCATCGCGTGATAACGTTTGCTCTCGTCATCCCATTCAAGCAACGGAAAATCGAGCACCCACAGCGCCGAAAATTTCTGGCGGTCACGCAGTCCGAGTTTTTCGCCCATAAGCAGACGAAGCTCGTTGAGTTGTTTCCGCGTGGCTTCCGGTTCGCCCGCCATTATGAGAAGCAGGTCACCAGGTTGTGCTCCGAATCTTTCCAGCCATTGTCTTAAATCATCGTTAGAGTAAAATTTATCTATTGAAGATTTGATTGATCCATCTGTTTTGTACTGAATGTAAACAAGACCTTTTGCACCAATCTGCGGGCGTTTTACGAAGTCTGTCAATTCATCCAGCTGTTTTCGCGAATAATCTGCGCAACCTTTCGCACAAATACCAACGACAAGGTTCGCAGCTTCAAACACCGGAAAATTTTTGCCTTTGGCGATGTCTGTGATTTCGCAAAACTCCATACCGAAACGCGTGTCCGGTTTATCGGATCCATACCGTTTCATTGCCTCGCCATATTTCATGCGAGGCACTTCCGGTAAGTATATTCCTTTGACAGTCTTGAACAAATGACGGATCAGTCCTTCAAACATATTCAGGATATCTTCCTGGGTGATGAATGCCATTTCACAGTCGATCTGGGTGAATTCAGGCTGGCGATCCGCACGGAGGTCTTCGTCACGAAAACACTTCACGATCTGATAATAGCGGTCGAAGCCTGAAACCATGAGCAACTGTTTGAAGGTTTGCGGCGACTGCGGCAAGGCGTAAAATTCACCGTGGTGTATCCTGGATGGAACCACGAAGTCACGGGCACCTTCCGGTGTTGACTTGATCAGTACCGGCGTTTCCACTTCGATAAACCGTTGGCTGTCCAGGTAAGTGCGCGTCTGCTGGGCCATCTTATGCCGAAGCATGAGATTTTCACGCACCGGGTTTCGTCGCAGATCCAGGTACCTGTATTTCATCCGCAATTCGTCGCCGCCATCAGATTCATCTTCAATCGTGAATGGCGGGATTTTCGCGGTATTCAGAATCGTGAGCCGCGTCACTCTTAATTCAATATCTCCGGTAGGAATACGATCGTTTTTGGATAACCGCTCAACGACGGTTCCTTCGGCCTGGATGACAAATTCGCGACCCAACGTCCGGGCCGTATTCAGTAGTTCCTGCTCGGATTTGCCCTCCTCCAGGATCAATTGCGTGATACCATACCGGTCGCGCAAATCGATCCAGAGCACACTGCCTTTATCGCGCACACGTTGTACCCATCCGGCTAAAATTACTTCCTTGCCGGCATCTGTTATGCGGAGTTCCCCGCAAGTATGAGTTCTTAACATGGCAGATTATATTATTTTTGCAACCTCGTCCGTTTTAAGGGATAAGCCGCGAATTTAACAATACTTTGTGTCCTGTAACGATATGCTAAAAATTAAAAGTAATTGCCTCGTTATCTGCATGGTTCTGCTGGCGTTTGGCCGCGTTGATTCGGTCGCCCAGGACGTCAGGCTTGTGAAGACGAATGTAACTGAGGGCATAACGGCCCTTATTCCTAAGGGCTGGATGCCAATGGACGGCCTTGACTTCACGGAGCGTTATCCGTCGGTGCGGGCTCCGCTCGCTGCCTATACGAACACCGAACGAATCGTTGATTTTAGTATTAACGTGTCCGCGACGCAATGGCCGGATGCGAACCTGGAAATGTCCATGCGCTTTTTTAAGGCGAGTATTCTGAATATGTTCGACAGAGTGGAGATAATCGAAGAAGGGATCCACGATGTCGACAAGAAGAAGCTGATTTACTTTGAGTTTGAATCGCGGGTGGAAGGAAACCGTCAGGAGGAGGGAACCCGCGGTCCGATAACCAGGTACACTTACATTCAGTATTGGGTCACGCCGGGTCGTACGGTCGTGTTTACCTTTAATGCGCCGCTACGGTTGAAAGAAGAATGGCAGGGAGTGGCTCGTAAGATGATGAATTCTCTGAAGTTGAATGACACTCCCCCGAAGAAGAAGTGATGGATCTTTTTTCCGATGAATATTTCATGCGCGAGGCGCTAAAAGAGGCGAGAAAAGCTTTGGATATAAGTGAAGTACCCGTCGGAGCCGTTGTGGTTTGTCAAAACAGAATTATTGCACGGGCGCACAACCAGACAGAAAAATTGACTGATGCAACGGCTCACGCCGAAATGCTGGCAGTAACGGCCGCGGCGAATTACCTGGGCTCAAAGTATCTGAGTGAATGCACGTTGTTTGTAACCCTTGAACCTTGTGTGATGTGTGCCGGGGCTTTGCACTGGGTACAACTTCAAAAACTCGTTTTCGGCGCGCATGATGTGCAACGGGGATACAGTCTCGCTAAATCGCCATTGCTCCATCCGCGGACTGAGGTGGTAACAGGTGTGATGGCCGATGAAAGTAAATCGCTTATCGATGATTTCTTTCGTGAGCTTCGCAGAAAATCATAAACGCGAAGCGTTAATCGTAACTTCAACATAACTATATATCATGGAATTAAAAGGAAGAGTCATCCAGTTGTTACCCCAGCAATCAGGGATGGGCAAGAAAGGTCCCTGGAAGAAACAGGAATTCATACTCGAAACGCAAAGTCAATATCCCAAGAAGGTTTGCATTTCCGTTTGGGGCGATAAGGTTGACCAGTACAACCTCGCGGTTGGTGACGAAGTAAGTGTTGCATTGGATCTCGAAAGTCGCGAGTATAATGGCAGGTGGTACACCGAGGCACGTGCGTGGAAAGTTGACAAGACCGGACAACAATCAGGAACATCAGCGCCGCCGCCCGATGAGGAGCCGATTCCACCTTCAACATCGTATGATGATATGCCGTTCTGATGTTTTTCCGATAGCAGATGTAAGTTTAGGCTGAAAAGTGAAGGGTTATTTCTTTCTAATTGTATATTTGGCCACCCTGAACTAAAAGCATCCTGACGGTTGTTTCAAGTGAAGGACTTTTGTTTAACCCGTAAATCAATTCAAATATGGCTTTTACATTGCCACCACTTCCGTATGCATTCAATGCACTCGAACCACACATCGATGCGCGAACTATGGAGATTCACCATGGAAAACACCACAACGCTTATGTGACGAACCTTAACAATGCTATAGCCGGGACCGATGCCGAAAAACTGAGCATCGAAGATATATGCAAGAACATTTCGAAGTATCCCGTAGCTGTACGCAACAACGGCGGCGGTCACTATAACCACACTCTGTTCTGGACAATATTAAGTCCGAAGAGCTCAAAGGCTCCTGAAGGCGCAGTCGCTGAAGCAATTAACAGCGCGTTCGGAAGCTTCGATGAATTCAAGACTAAGTTCGCAGCAGCGGCAGCAGGAAGGTTTGGATCGGGATGGGCATGGCTGATTAAAAACGACAGCGGAAAACTTGAAATTACATCGACTCCTAATCAGGACAATCCGCTGATGGATGTTGCTGAAACAAAAGGGACTCCGATACTCGGACTCGACGTGTGGGAACACGCGTACTATCTCAACTATCAGAACCGTCGTCCGGACTACATCACAGCATTCTGGAACGTAGTGAACTGGGATGAAGTCGCAAAAAGACTGAAATAACACAAGAGAGGGCTTTCAAACGAAAGCCCTCTTATTTTTTACGGATGACGTAAGAGAGGCCGGCCCTGATTGCAAACTCCACATCATCCAGGTAGAAATCTCCAATCGCCTCGACGCGCAGGTTTTCATTCAACGGTTTCGACCATGCTGCGCCGAGGGAGATATCGTTTGCTCCAACAAGCCCGCGGAGCCGTATGAATGCATGATCGACAGGATACCAGCGCATCCCAAGCAGCAAGCTGACACCGTCGCCATCACCGGTCCAGACTTCAAGACCAGCCGTCGCAGTAATACGGCGCGAGGCGAAGTAGTTGAACTCGCCGCCGAACTGTGACTTGCCGAATAGTTTGGTTTGATCGGTCTTGACAAGGTCGGCATGGAGTGCCACCAGCATGTCACGAGGTTCCTGGGCAGCGAGATGACCTGCCGTCAGGAGTATTATCAAAACTGTAATTCGAACTATCATGTCGAAAGAATGGACAAATATGGCGCTGAATTTCCATCGTTATACATTCGCTTCAAAATTCTTTGACGGCTACGATGGCGGAATATCGCTACCTTTGTCAAAAACAAATCAGTGAAGCGGATACTCAGGATTGTTCTTTGGATTATTGGGACAGTATTGACATTGGTACTCGTGCTTCTGGCTTTCGGTATTCAGTCCGTCGATCGCACGGAGCCGGAGTCAATGGCGCATTACAACCGGATGATGAACCAACTGGATTCGCTTTCTGATATTGACATCTCCACACCTGCATCGGCAATGCGAACCGGGTTCGCCAAAGAAAATCTAACGCCAGCATTTCCTGTGGCAACCGCCGGATACGGAAAGCGTCGCGGTAAGCGATATCCGGCAGTGCACGATTCTATTTTTGTGAGGGCCATCGTTTTTGAAAATGGCACGGAGAAAGTCGCGGTCGTAAGTGCGGACCTGTTAATCATACCTCCACCGGTTACAGAATTGCTTTCCGGGAAACTCCCCGAAATCAATTTTTCTCTCGATAACACGTACCTCAATGCTACGCATACACATAACAGTATCGGTAACTGGGGTGAGGGGGCTGCGGGGTTGATTTACGGATCATACAGCGACAGCATCGTAACGTTCATTGCCGACAAGATCATCGCGTGCATTCGGCAGGCGGACTCAAACCTTCGCAGTTCTCAGCTTCGTTCAGGCTCGATTGCCGTTCCATCCGCAGTAAAAAACCGGTTGGACAAACAAGGTTCAGTTGATTCGTTATTACACCTTGTTGAAATTGTGCGTGACGACAGCACAAAACTTGTTATGGCTAGTTTCAACGCTCACGCTACTTGTTTGTTTGCGAAGGATCTTGAACTCTCGCGTGATTATCCCGGCGTCCTTGTGGATGATCTTGAACAACGCGGTTATGATTTCGCGATGTTCCTCGCCGGTGCTGTTGGCAGTCATGGAATGGGTGCACCGGAGGCGGGTTGGACATGCCTGGGTTGGATGGCCGATGAAATCATGCAAAAGGCAGACGAGTTACGGCCGAATCTTTTGCCGGTGGAGGACAGCACGATCATGATGGTACGCGTACCGTTGTATCTCGACGATCCGGAAGTTAAGATCACGCGTGACTTGAGTTTGCGTCCCTGGTTGTTTCGCGCGGCACTTCCCGAATATCAGCCATATCTCACGGGGCTGCGCGTTGGCACTATCCTTCTGCTGGGAACACCATGCGATTACTCGGGATCACTCAGTACACCGGTCCGCGAGGCTGCAACTGAAAATGGATTCCATGTCATAATCACAAGTTTTAACGGTCACTATATCGGTTACATTACGGAAGATAAATACTATGATCTTTCTCATTACGAAACGCGTCTCATGAACTGGTACGGTCCGGGAAACGGAAGGTATATCACCGAGTGCCTGCTTCGACTTCAGAAAGCCTTGTATTGATTGCAAACAGTTCGACGGCTATGACAGATTACCCGGTTCTTGATGTTGTTCCCGAATTAAAGAATTGTCTCGCGTCTCATCCGGTCGTGATCCTGCAGGCACCTCCCGGTGCAGGAAAGTCAACGATTGTTCCCTTACAACTGATGGACGAATCGTGGCTGTCCGGGAAAAAAATTATCATGCTTGAACCGCGTCGGCTCGCTGCAAAGGCGGTTGCAGAACGGATGGCGGATTTGATTAACGAAGACTGCGGTGAGCGCATAGGATATCGGGTAAGATTCGAATCGAGGGCGGGATCGAAAACAAAAGTTGAAGTTGTAACCGAAGGTATACTCACCCGGATGTTGCAGCACGACGCCGGACTTGAAGATGCCGCACTAATCATCTTTGATGAATTTCACGAACGAAGCCTGAATGCCGATCTGGCCCTGGCGCTTACGTTGCAATCGCAGCAATTGTTAAGGCCGGATCTGCGCATACTGATTATGTCGGCAACACTGGATGTACCCGAATTGTCGTTGCTGTTGAATAACGCACCCGTTGTGGCATCACAAGGCAGGCAGTATCCGGTTACTGTGCGTTATGAGCAGACCGATCGCAAAGATTTTCCGATCCAGCGGGTTGCTCCTGCAATAAGAAAGGCAATTGCGGAAGAAGAAGGCGATATTCTGGTTTTTCTTCCCGGTGCAGGTGAAATCAGACGTGTACAGCAGGAACTTGAGGATGTCGGGATTTCGGCTGTACTCTATCCGTTGTATGGTGATCTCTCATTCGAAAAACAAAAGGAGGCCATTCTTCTTCGTCGTGACGGTCAGCGAAAAGTAGTTCTCGCCACTTCCATAGCCGAAACATCGCTTACCATCGAAGGTATTAAGGTTGTCATTGATTCTGGTTTGGCGCGTATACCACGATTTGATCCGCGCAGTGGCCTCACACGACTTGAAACGGTATCGGTATCAAAAGATGCGGCCGAACAACGCACTGGCAGGGCGGGGCGCCTCGGACCCGGAGTCTGTTTTCGCCTCTGGACGCAAAATGCGCATCACTTTCTTCAGGAAAAACGCAAGCCGGAAATTCTGGAAGCGGACCTCGCCTCACTTGTTCTGGAGTTATTGCAATGGGGCGTTAACGATCCAAACCAGCTTAAATGGATAACACCTCCGCCGCCGGGCGCATTCAATCAGGCGAAGGATCTGCTTATCCAACTTGAAGCCGCCGATGAATCCGGAATTACTCCACGTGGCAGGCAGATGCTCTCTTTCCCGACGCATCCGCGTATAGCGCACATGTTGTTAATAGCACGGGAGGAATCTGCAACTGGTTTGCTTGCGCTTGCCGCTGATGTCGCGGCATTACTGGAGGAACGTGATCCCCTTGATCGTGACGCTGGTGCTGATCTCACGCTGCGTGTTGAAGCGCTCCGGCGCTGGCGACGGAAGGAAAGATCTTCCGGTGAACGCAATACGCTCGAACGCGTGGAACGCCTAGCGATGAATTGGCGTCGCATGCTTTCCGTCAAGGCGGATGATACTCCACCCGTTGACACGCGTATCGGGAGACTTTTGTGGGCGGCGTATCCCGAGCGAATCGCGCAACAGCAGGTGCGTCATGGTGAACGTTATAAACTCTGGAACGGCAGAATGGTAAGCCTTCCGCAGGGCGATCCGCTTACGCGGGATGAATGGATATGCGTTGCTCAACTTGATGCAGGTACAAAGGAAGGTAAAGCTTTTCTCGCTGCGCCGGTTGACATGAAAGACCTCGCGGCTAACGCCATCGAAAAAAACGTCGTCAAATGGGATGACGAACGCGATATGGTTGTGGGCGTCCGCGAAAAACGTCTTGGCCCGCTGTTGCTGGAAAGCAAACCGAATCACCAGCTAAGTGATGCTGATAGAATCCCCGTCATACTTGATAAAATTCGAAATACCGGTCTGGGTATGCTCGGTGATGATGAAACGAAAGCTGCGTTGCAGTCTCGTATTTTAAGTCTGCATCACTGGAGACCGGAGGAAGACTGGCCACTGCTTACCGATGAATTTTTGCTCACAGAACTTGAATCCTGGCTGACGCCCTTTCTGTCGGGAGTGAGCAAACAATCTGAATTGGCTAAGCTGGACATGAATGCGATCATTCGTTCAATCCTGCCCTGGGAACTTGAAAGTAAACTGGATCGCCTTGCCCCGGAACGCATTGAAGTTCCAACGGGATCGCGTATCAAAGTCAGTTACGATAAGCATGGCGGGCCTCCGGTTGTGGAGGTGCGACTTCAGGAAATGTTCGGACTACTCGAAACTCCAACCATCAACGAAGGGCGTACACGCGTACTGCTGCACTTGTTATCACCGGGATATAAACCCGTACAGGTTACGCAGGATCTTCGAAGCTTTTGGGAAAACACGTATCACGACGTGCGAAAGGAGCTCCGTATGCGTTATCCGAAACATCATTGGCCGGAAGATCCCTGGACGGCCGAGCCAGTGCGCGGAGCAAAACGGAGGAACAGCTAGTTCCGAAGATCCCGGACATACCGGTCGATGTATGCATTAAGTTGTTTGCGCCTGTACTGCATGATAAATCTCGGATGCGGCAATGGAATTATTTCGGCGAAGAAGTTCTGTTGTTCATTCACTTTCTGGAGATATTTGAAGTTCTCGCCTTCGCCGAGGCAAAAACAACGCTTCCGACTGATTCCAAATGTGAGTTGCTTCCTTATACTTTCAAGTATGAATGGTTCGGCCGCCGTGTGCAATTCTTTTATGTCGTAATAATTGAGGTTCTTGCCATTCATAACGAATCCCAACGGACTTAGCGCGCTGATGAAGTAACGATTGTAAAACTGTTCCGGTCCGCCGAAAACGTCAATCATCATGTAAATGAATGTTGATGAAAGTTCCGGTTTCTTTTGAAAATCGTTCTTGATTCCGCAACGCGTTTCGATATTGATTGGATCGGTGAATGGCACTCCCGTTATTCCGCCGCCGAATCGCCCCGGGTTTATTCCGAGTATGATCTCACGCTCATTGTTGTCGTTGTAGTATTGTTCATAGAATAACCGTGTTACGGCGAAGGTTTCTGTGTCGCGATATGGATTCATGACCTCCACGTCGCGCGGAAGTTTTGCGCGCAGACGAATTTGCCTGTAGAAGTCCAATACTTTGGCAGCGAACGTTTCAGTTGGCGTAGGTAACGTCATAGCTATTGCAATTCAAACGCGCTCTTGTAAAACTGCCGTGCCTGAATAAAATCGAGTAGCTCGAGATAAAAAGGGTGAGAGCCCAGTGTCGCGCTGTCACCAATCAGAATAAGCTTTTTTCTCGCACGCGTCATCGCCACATTTGTACGGCGTATGTCGCTGAGAAAGCCGACTTCGCCGTTGTTGTTGCTTCGTACAAAGCTGATGACAATTATATCACGCTCCTGACCCTGAAAAGCATCAACGGTGTCGATGGATATTTTTTTTCGGATGGGCTCTATAACGGATGAAGCTTCTTCCAGTTTCTTTAACTCGTCAACCTGTGAGCGATAGGGTGTAATGACGGCCATGGTGAAGCCGGATTCAGTCCATCGTTCGATTTCGATTTCGTTAATCAGGTCTTCGACGACGCGAATTACAAGATGCGCTTCTTCTGGATTAGAACGACTAAGTGTTTCGGGGTCCTGGATTTCTTCGAATCCACATCCTGCGGTATCGATGAACTCCATCGGTTGTGTACTGACCGGAAGCGTATGGTTTCGTACCGACTCGTGCGCACTCAAATTGTTACCATAAAAGTATCGCGATGGAAAACTCATGATGTCTTCGTGCATACGATACTGCACTGTCAGCATAAATGAGCGCTTCTTGTGTCTTTCGATACCTTTCTCGAACAATGTACGTGAAAGTCCCTGACGTGCGGCATCGGCGGACTTGATCGTTGGGGGTAGTTGAAAGTGATCGCCTGCCAGGATCACGCGTTCACACCGAAGCAGCGGAATCCACGTCGCAGGCTCTAACGCCTGGGCGGCCTCGTCGATGAATGCGGTGCCGAATTTTTTTCCGCGAAGTACGGGGTGTGAACTACCTACGAGGGTCGCACAAATAACCTGGGATTTCTGCAGCAGGTCATTGATGATATAGAACTCAAGGGCATCCGCATCTGACTTGAGTAGCTTCGCCTCCTGCAATAACATCTTGCGTTGCTCGCGCTCGTGATAACCAAACTTCCGTTTGAATTTAAAGGCGTTGGCGCGAACCTGCTCCATCTTTTTCCGGAGGTCGCGCAATTCCTGGTAATGGAGATGGGCTGCTATTCGCGCGTCGAGTGTCTTGCTGAGACTTTGTTCAGTGACGCGTGCAGGATGTCCGATGCGAAGTACCTGCAGCCCTTTCTCTTCAAGTTTGTCGGCAAGCAAGTCAACGGCAGCATTACTTGGGGCGCATACGAGAACCTGCTTTTCGCGCCGGATAGTTTCGTAAATGGCGTACACAAGCGTAGTCGTTTTTCCGGTACCGGGAGGGCCATGAATAAAGGCGACGTCGTTTGTCTGCAGTACGTGTTCGAGTGCTTTGCCCTGACTGTCATTCAATTCGGATACTACATCAGGTTGAAGGTGTACTTCCTTTTTTAGTTCACTTGCGCGATCGCCAAGAAAGAGATCCCGAAACGCGGCAACGCGATTGCCATCAGCCTGGAGTACTTCCTTCAACGCATACTCCATTTCGCGATAGCTCATCTCATCAAACATCACATCTACACCAAGCAAGCCGTCTTCAATCCAGTCCGGCAACTCGTCGCCATTCAATGTAATGACCATCACGTTGTCACGAACGTAATTGACAACAGCGTTCACGTGATCTTTTTCGGGATTTCCGGATGCGTTGGAGAAGAGACTTACTGACTTACCACTTTGAAACGTGTGTGGCTGATCCAAATGCGCGGTTCGCTCCAGTTCAAGAATGAGGCGTTCGCCGGTTCCGATGTAATCCCGTTTGAGTTTTACGGGGTACCAGGTTGTACCTTCCTGCGTGCGCTCATGAAGCGAACGAAGCAGCACCTTCTGGCGATAGTATTCAAGATCCGCCTGACGCTCCATTTGGATGAGTTGAAGCGTTTTCAGCAACTGTTCGTGCGCATTCATCGTGCAAAGATAAGAAGGGAAATGAATGACGGTGGGTGATAATCAATTACTGTTAAGAACGACCGTCGTTTCGGCCTGCAGCAACGTCTGTAACCTTCGAATTTGTTCCTGATTCTGGGAAGAGAATATTGCGTTGACAATGTTCTGCTTTTCGCGCGTTGTCAGCCTCCAGCTCAGGGATGCCCTTGCGTTATTTTGGCGTAAGCTATCGAGCTTGCTCATGATAGGACCGTAGTTCTCGGCAAGGTATTGTATGTCGACACGATCGATCTTTCCCTTGAACCAACTGCGTGCATAGCTGATCGCCATATCACTATTGATATCCTGAAAGTTTTCGAAATTATTGTAGACGGTGCTGATCGGTTGAGTCAGTCCATCAATCAGATTCGGTTTCACCGCGGGCGCTATCGTATTGAGTTTGGGAGAGTCGCGGATCGAAATGAAGATTACTCCGGATGTATTCTCCTCTATCCATTCGCGATAGGCATACATAAATCGAACGGCGTCACTTAATCCGAAGTTGTCCGAAATCCCGGCATCCATGATCGAAATTGGCGGATTGGTCGGAAGTGTTGTATTTGGTGTGATGTAAGGGAACGTTGCGCTCATGCGCAATGCCGAAAGGAAACGCAGGTTCTTCGCGCCCTGTTCACTGAAGAGTCGCTGAAAATCGACGCCACCTACCTTGAACAAGGGATATTCGGGATAGTTGGCTATATCGTAGTTCATAAACGTTACCGGTCGGGATGCAATGTAGAGGCGCCTGCCGTCATTGACGATAGTCGGTGTCAGGATCATCATCGGAATTTCGCCGTTGAGTTCGAGGCTGTCGTACGCTGATATCGGTTTGTCCATCAGCCCCTCCGTGATTTGATTCAGCTGTTCCTCAAACGTGTAACTTCGGTCCTTGTAGTAACTATCTCCCGAGTATTCGAATTTTGTGAATCCGACGAACAGGTCGTTTGCAAGCAGGCTAAAAATCAACGGGTTCAGATTGTCGGTCGAGATCTTCTGACGGTGACTGCTCGCATAAGGTTTTCGGTTTTCCCCGAGTTTTTCACGAAGCTTTAACTCACGAAAATAGCTCGCACCGATCAGCCCACCCGACGCACCCGTAATCAGGATCGTGTTATCCCACAGCTTTCCTTGTGTAACACTGTCTGTAAACTGCAACGCATTGAATGTCCAGAGCGCAGCACGTTTGCCACCGCCACTTGCGCAGACAAAGATCAACGACGGTGGACTGTGTTCCGGGAATTTCCTACGCCAGTTTTCCAGCATAACCAGGTTCGCCCTGCGATCATATTCGATGGTAGTGGAGTCGTTTAGCGCTTTGATGGCCTGGACCGAATATTCCGCGGGGCGCATTTCGTAGTTGAGACCGAATGCCTTATACGTCTTGCTGAAATAATCCTGTCCAACGAAATAGTTTACGAGCAGGAACAATACGAGTGCTGCTGTTGCGGCCCAACCTCCGAACCAGTAGGAAAACGCACCGGCCATCATAACGAAAATGGTGAGGAAGATGATAAAGCTTGCGGCGGCAGGGAGTTGGAATAACGGATAGTCCTTAAATATTCCGAGGAGGACGACCAGACCTATGATCAGCAGCTCGATGATAACAAGGTTGAAGTGATTTTGGTCGAAGACCTGGATGATCGTCTGCTTGTCGTAAAAACTTGTTTCCTCAACCGGTTTGAAACGGAGGTCGAGATCCAGATAATTATCGACGCGAACCTGCTTTTTCCTGGCAATGTCCAGTTTCTTCATTGCGCTGGCACGCGTAATCTTGACGTTTTGTTTGATCTTCTCATCGATTCGGCAAACAACGTATTTGAAGATGTCTTTGTTTGTCAGTCGAAAATAGATGAAAAAGATCACTGTCATCAACAGGTATCCGGCAAGTAAACCACCAAGATTGGCGGCGAGCCCTTTTCCGGTGGTGTATTCATTGTTGATTTGAAAGACAACGACCTGGTAGATGTACGTAAGCAGAAACGCAATGGGGATGACGCTGTTATTAAAAGCGAACTTTGTGAACGGTCGCGACAGCGTGCCGACAAACGTGAAGCGGTGTCCGTCGATGATGTAGCAACTGATGTGAAATGCTGTCGCAAAACCTGCGAGCACAAGTCCGATGATAAAGAAGCCACGGAAATCTACGGTGTTAAGGTATTCGGGATCGAGGAAAAGGTAAGGAATGCCCAGGTAGCGACCGAAGGCGCCGGTCACCATCGCAAAAAGGATGATCCAGCAGAAAAGCAGGACTACGTTTCGCTGGATATTGTTGAGCAAAAGTTGAACAGGGAAGGAAAACGCGATCTTCTGTGCCCAAATATTAATCCTTCGTCGCATAAAATCACAAGTTCATGAAGTTAAAGAAACTTTCCAATTTGAGCACGACGTCTTTGGAAGTTAAGAATTCCACTGTACTTTAATTCCCAAACAGAATTTCCGCAACGAAGACGTTCACCATATATCGAAGTTCCGCCGGTTCGGGCAAAACCCGTACGCTGGCTAAGGAGTACCTGAAGCTCGCCCTTCGCCTTCGCGCGCAGTATTTCCGGCATATTCTGGCCGTTACCTTCACCAATAAGGCGACGCAGGAAATGAAGGACCGTATTCTTGCCTACCTTGATGAATTCGCCAACGGCAAGGAGGGTGACCTGGCTACCGAATTAAAAGAGGAATTAAAACTTGATGCCCTTTCTTTTCAGGCCTATGCCCAGGAGGCACGCGCCGCAATTTTGCACGACTATTCGCAGTTTGCGATCAGCACCATTGATGCATTCTTTCAAAAGGTAATCCGGTCGTTCACCCGGGAGGCCGGATTAAACGGAGACTACCGCCTCGAGATTGATCAGGATCTCGTGCTTGAGGAAGTGATCGATAACCTTATTGATGAACTGGGAACCAATTCCGAGCTAACGGAATGGGTAGTGGAGTACGCACGCGAAAACCTGGAAAACGATAAACCGTGGGATGTCAGGAGGAACTTGCTGGAATTTTCGCGTGAAATCTTTCGTGAAGAGTTCAAGGTTATAGAGGATGACGTGGCAACTGCCACCAAAGCCGAAAATTACTTCCAAAACCTGCGCCACAACCTTATGAAGGTTCGTATGACGTTTCTGCGTCGACTCAATAAAGACGCAGGCGACATGCTGGAAATAATTCGTACACAACCCTGGAGTATCGACGATCTGAACCATGGCCATAATAGTGGTTTACCTACCTTGCTGAATTCATTGACGACTGCCAGACGGGTTGGGGGTCTGCCCAAACCGGGAGTTCGCGCTCTCGGTATGGCAGCTTCCGCTTCCGTATGGCCAAAGAAGACGTCACCGCATCGTCAGACCATTCTACAAATTGCTGAGTCGGAACTCGCGCCACGTCTTCAGGCACTCATCGATCTTCTCGAAAGCGGCATAACGGATGCGTTGTCGGCAGAGGTGGCGTTGGAAAATCTGTACGTCTTCGGTTTGATTGCCGATATATCGCGTAAGCTGCGCGAATACAAACATGAGCATAACCTCATGCTTCTCGCGGATGCGCCGAAGTTTTTGAACAGGATCATTGAAGACAGCGAAACACCTTTCGTTTATGAGAAGGTTGGTTCGTTCTATCGCAATTACCTGATTGATGAATTTCAGGATACATCGGGACTACAATGGAAAAACTTCCTGCCCTTGTTGCGAAACAGTCTTGACCAGGGATATCCAAGTCTGGTTGTAGGCGATGTCAAACAGGCGATATACCGATGGCGCGGCGGCGACCTGAATTTGCTTCATTCCGCTGTTGAACAGGACGTCGGAAATGCGCGCGTTGACAAAAAATCCTTAAATGCGAATTATCGCAGTGCTGCTAATGTTGTCAATTTCAATAACGCGTTTTTCACATCCGCATCTGCAATTGCAAGTGTTGAGACAGGGCATCCGCTTGCGTCTTCGGCATATGAGGATGTCGCGCAACTTGTCACAAAAAAAGAAGACGGATTTGTCCGGGTACACTTTCTGCAAGACCAACCCGATGGCGAAAACTGGAAGGAGCAGGCCCTTAAACGTATCCCCGGATACCTGGAGCAATTACAGTCTGTAGGCGTTCCGTTGAATCAGATCGCGATTCTCGTGAGAAGAAATGACGAGGGCCAGGAGATCATCAGGCATTTGTTGGAATATCGTATCAGCGGCAGCGCGAAGCCTGGATGCAAATACGATATAGTCTCAGGCGAGTCTCTCCGGATTGATTCCGCCGCGACGATAAGTCTGCTCGAAGGCGCACTCAAATACCTGCTTAACCCCGAGGATGCTCTTGCCCGCGCACAGTTGGCTTTCGAGTACGCGCGAATCACGGACCCGGATCGTCCACTGACGGAGGTATTCGCGGTTACTAATGCTGTTGTATTCGAATCGGTATTGCCCTCCGAGTTCACTCGACAAAAAGCATTACTGAAGAAACTGCCACTGTTTGAACTAACTGAGTCGTTGATCGGAATCTTTAAGCTGGGACAGCAAAAAGGCGAACTGGCATATTTGCAGGCGTTCCAGAATCTTGTTCTCGACTTTTTCAATCGCGATCGCAACGACCTTGGTGCATTCCTCGAATGGTGGGAGTTGAACAAACAGAAAAAATCAATCCCTGTCTCGGGCCAGGTGGATGCTGTGCAGATAATAAGCATCCATAAATCCAAGGGATTGCAATTCCGTTATGTTTTGCTTCCGTTTTGTTCGTGGATGCTTGATCACGACAGCTTCAAGGCGCCGCAGCTGTGGGTGAAGTCTGATCATGAACTGTTTCGTAATGCGGGTTACCTGCCTGTGAAGTACAATTCAACCCTCGACCGAACGCATTTTCGAACCTTCTACGAAGAGGAGCGAATCCGAACCTATCTGGATAATCTTAATCTGCTTTATGTTGCGTTGACGCGGGCAGAATCGGGACTGACATTGTTTGCGCCACATCCTGCAAACAAAGGCGGTAAGAAAACAGTGGCCGGACTGTTGTATAGCGCTATCGAAAACTCGTTGCAACTCCTGGAAAAACTCAATAAGAATGAGGGTACACTTTCCATTGGTGAAATTGCTCATTCACGAACGGAGAAAACTGAAACGCCGAACACGGTACCACTTCAGACATATTCAGTTTCGTCGTGGCGCGAAAAACTCGTAATCAGGAAAAGCGCACCTGGTTTTTTTGAATCGGATGACGACAGACGGGAGAAGATCAACTATGGTATCCACTTACATGCGGTGTTGTCGAGAATCCGTCACGAAGGCGAAATCGAAAGCGTTCTTGCAGATCTTGAAATGTCCGGATCAGTAACATCATCGGCACGTACCGACCTTGCTCATCGGCTCAATACCTTAATGGAGAACGAAAAGGTGCGTTCATGGTTTTCCGGCGATTGGGATGTTAGAACGGAAGTGCCCATTCTATTGCCTGGCGGAACTGAGAGCAGGGTCGATCGACTACTTATTTCAGGCAGGAAAGCAGTCGTGATAGATTTCAAAACCGGTGAACCTACAAAGGCTGATCAGAAACAAGTGGCCGATTATCTTGAAACCGTCAGACGAATGAATTTTATTGAACCCGAGGGGTATTTGCTTTACGTAAAAACAGGCGAGATCATTGCCGTTGCGCCTTCACGCAGTCGCGTCACAAAGAAAAAAGATGATAACCAGCTTGATCTTGGTCTTTGATTACTTGATCCGGATCAGATACGATTTTGGCCACAGTTTGCCCGTTACCAGGAACGCACGTGAGTTTTTGTCGTACGCAATGCCGTTAAGAACATCTGCAGTCGGAAACTGAGCGCGGATTTCATTTCCAAGACGTGACAAATCAAGTTTTCCTACAACGGTACCGTTGCTGGGATCAATCTTGATTATCCAGTTTGTCTGCCAGACATTGGCGTAGATATAACCGTCGACATACTCAAGTTCGTTGACCTCCTTTATCCGCATATTCTTATCTCTTACCTGGATGGTACGAATCACATGCAGATCGGTGGTATCGAGGAAGTGAATTTTGTCAGTGCCATCGCTCATGATCAGATTCTTACCGTCGTTGGTGAGACCCCAGCCTTCGTGAATTTTCTGATCGTAAGTAAACTCTTTCAAACGTTGATAGGTCTTTGCATCGTAGACGAAGCCAACGCGATTTTGCCACGTTAAATAATAGAGTTTGTCGTTTAGTATCGTGATACCTTCTCCAAAGAGGTCTTTGCTCAACACAATCTTTTTATCGTGACTGCCTGACGCCGGATCTACTTCGCCCACCCAGGAAGTACCGGTTTGGCCCGTGCTTTCAATTATCTTGTTGTCGTGAATGATAAGGCCCTGCGTGAACGCTTCAGCATTGTGCGGCAGTACACTCAGCACAGTGTACGACAGGAGCGTGGTGTCTCGTGTTTCCTCGGTCGTGTTTTCCTTGTTGCTATCATTACACGATCCCATCAGGAATGCTTGTGCAACAATGAAGGTGATTACTGACAAACTTTTCAAAAACTTCCCCTTGCTATTCATTTCGTCCTAAAAATCATAAATAAAACAACACATTTCCCCGAAAAAGCTAACAAATTCCTATGCTGCCTTAGTTCTGACCTGTAATCAAGTCGCTATTCGAGTCCGATCATCATGATCGCTCCCCAGTAGATTGGATCAGGATATTCAGTGCGCAGCTGTTTTTTTGCTTCTGTAAAGCTCTCACGCCACTTCCCGGTGTTCAGATACTTTTGATAGAAATAGAGCATCAGTTTTTCGGTAGCGGTATCGTCAACTTTAAACATACTCATGATCAGTAATTTCGCTCCTGCATTCAGGAACGCGCGTTGAAGACCGTATACGCCTTCACCCGCCTCCACCTCGCCCAATCCGGTCTCACAGGCGCTCATTACAACAAGGTCGGTCTTGTCGAGGTTGAGACTCATTGCCTCATAAGCAGTTAATATGCCATTTTCTATGTTGTAGTTGAATTGCGTTTTTTCCAAAACGTCACCGGCTCCCTTGAGCAGCAGTCCGGTTCGCAGTAGTGGATTGCGCGCCAGTTGGGCCTCGTTGGGTTCCAAATCACCGGCATCAGCAACTTCGTCGTTCGCCTTGTAAAAGCCGTGTGTTGCAATGTGGAATATCTTCGGACTGTTCAATTCCTTGATCCGTTCTTCAGTCGCGGTTTCTTCCACGTACGTGGCGGTTGAATATCCTTTTTGCTTCAGCATGAAATCAATCTGACTAACCTCCCTTTCAGTACCAGGAAGCTGTGGGATGTTGTTCTTGCCTTTCGCGCTTGCGTAGTACTTTGGATTGCCAAACATCGTCGCCGTGTTGTCGTTGCTTGAAGCGCGCGTTTTCACTTTTCTGAGATACAAGTCTTTGGTGTTGCTTACCAGAATGACGTTCGAGTTATCAATAATGTACCGTCCGTCAGGCGTGGGAATAGCCTCGAGATTAATCTGGTTGTAAACGCCGTCTGCGGACAGGTATATCGTTGAACTCTTCGCAATTACATCCTGGATCGGTTGCCAGAAGATGGAGTAAGAATACTCGTCGGGTATCTTACCGGTAATACAGTTACGGTAGTACTTAAAGAAGCGCGTCTCCATACGCTTGCCATTCGGGAAGGTAATCACTTTTGGTCGCGAAAGGTCTGGTGTAATATACAGGGCGGCGTAAACCACAGAATCAGTCAGGTGATGATCGAAATGCCGGTAACGGACCATTTCAATCGCAACCTCATTTGCCTGAAGTGACTTACGTACATCTTCATATGTAATACGTTTCGTATCGAAACTTTGTCCAAAAAGCTCTGACTTACGACTTAGTTCTTTCTCCAGTGCCTCAATGTCCTGGCGAAGCTGAACCGGATCAATGCCACTCTCAAGCAATTGATCGGGGCTCATCGAAAGTGCGAGCGTAAGCGCCTCTTTCTTTTCAACCCACTCATTGTACTGATTCTTCAGTCCCTGGTCGGTGCTGTTCATAATGCGTTCGCGAATTTTGATCGAAGAACTGAGCAGCAACGCCTTTGTGAGCAGCTGATAATTGTACACCTTGCCGGTCAGATCCTTGAAGTCGTCAAGGTTAGAGAACGCTAGTGTGTTGTAAAATTCGAAATCGTACTTGATCGTATTCCAGAACTTCGCCTTTTCAGCTTCGCTCAGTGCCGGGAAGAACGTCTTGATGAAGTTTTCGTAATTACCCAACGCTTCCTCGATGTTCCGCTTCGAACGCTTGTAGTCCTTTTGCATGTAATATACTTTGCTCAGTTTGGAAAGTATCCGCACATACTCAGGGTGATTTGTGCTGAAGAATTTCTCGTACAACGATTTTGACTTCTGATAAAATTCTTCCGCTTTGCGATAATTCCTCGATTGATAGTAAACATCACCGGTAAGCGTATAGATAGATGCCAGGTTGATATTGTTTTTCTTTCCCGTTTTTGCCGCCCAGATTGATTCGGCGACTGTCAGGGAGTTAAACGCGATATCGAACTTCTTTTCGGAAATGTAAAGGACAGCTACACTCTTAAGAATTTCGGCGTATTGCGGGTTATCCTTTCCGAGTTTGTCCTCCATTATTTTTCGCGACTCCAGCAATAGTTTTTCCACGACTTTCTTATCGTCACCCTTATGGAATTTGATGAGCGCGAGGTTTGAAAGTGATTTTGCCACTTCGATGTGGTTGCGTCCAAACTGTTTTTCCTGGCTTGCCAGCGCCTTGGTAATTTGTTCCTCTGCTTTTTCGAAGTCGCCGAGTTTTGCATAAATGTCGCTGAGCGACTGCTGGGTCGGTGCGGTTTGTGTTGAAATGTCGGAGTAGGTCTGTGTAGCGATACGGTTAGCCCTTAGCGCTGTACGTTCGGCTTCCGTGTATTCGCCACGCGCCAGCAAAATTCGGGATCGGTGAACCAGCGGTTCAATAAGCCGGACACTTTGCGCACCGTATAGTTTTTCGTAAGCTGGTATCTGTTCCTCAAGCAGTTTTTCGGCCGCCGAATATTTCCCAAGCATGATCAGCAGAGGTGTGAGTTCTTCAGATGTACTCAACGATTCACCAAGGTCGCCATCGGCCTTGTCGATGATTTTCTTCGATCGTGAGAGGTTTGCATCCGCCTCGTCGAACATACCTTTTATCGCGTACAACTTTGCCTGTGTCTCGAGCAATCCAATGTAAGTCGGCTTGTACTCCTTCAGGGAGCGATTTTGCTTCATATCGACTACCTTGAGCGCCTCGTTCAGATTTCGCTCGGCCTGTTCGTATTCACCGAGTTTGAGTTGAAGTTTTGCGATGTGGTCCAACTCGCCTGCATAGAGGATGTTAGACGGCTCGTATGTTACCCGAAGGGCGTGTTCAGCTTTCTTAAGTGTCTTGGATGCTTCGCCGAACTGATCTGTCAATTCATACCAATGCGCTATATGATTCAGGATCGGTAGCTTTTGTTTGTGCTGATCGCCGATCTGAGGATCAACAATCCTGAGATAACTTTCCTGATAAATCTTACCTGCTTCGTCAATCTTGTTCGTGTAGTCGAGATAAAAGTTTGCCAGTGCAAGGCGCGCGAGGTGATGTTTTGGTGATTCTTCGCCGCAGAGTTCTTTTTGAACGTCGGCGATTTGCGTGAGGTACTTTTCGGCATTCGTGTATTTTTTCTCAGCAAGTGCGACTTCGAAAAGGAAGTTCAGAATCAGAATATTCGTCTTGTAATTCTGCGGGAGCATTTTCGAGGCAAGAACACCAAGTGCCTGGTTCTCGAGATTCCGGGTTTTGTCACGCGCGAGTTTGGCGTTAAACTCAACAGCATTCAGATTTGCCCTGTGTACACTTGTCTTCGGATAATTCTTTTCAATCATCCGCTCATACTCCAGGCGCACATTCAGGTACTTTGAGTATTCCTCTGATCGAAGAAGTTCGCGCAGGTAACTGAGATAGATTTCGTGGGCGAGCGCATTTGAAGGCGTCGTACGTTTCTTAAGATCGCTAAGGTTTTCGGCAAATGAATACTGTTTCAGACTGCCCTCGCCCTGGAAATAATCCACAAGTACACGGTTCCAGATGTACTGATACCTTACTTCAGCAAGACTTGTTTCACCGAGGAACCTGTTCTTGCCTTTGAACCAGCTTTTGAGCTCTTGAAAAACGAAATCGACGTCAGGATCTTCTGCCGATGCACCCGTAACAGAGGCTCGACCCATGTCTCCGTAAGCAGTTCCCAGAAGTGTCTTGTAAGTTGCGTATTGATTGAATCTTTCGAATAATTCGTTCTCGGGTACGCGCCGGCTTGTAATCTGACCATTTTCGACAATGCTTTCTTTTTCGACAGCACGTGAAAGATAGTATTCTTCGTACGGAGTCAGTAAGGCAATCGCATCGCGGTAGAATCCCTGGCCGATCATGGCTTCAGCTTCAATGAGGTCTAGTTTCGCCTTCATCGGCTTTTCGATATCCGCGGTCTTGCCAAGAACGTCTTCCGCCTTGCGGATATAGTCGCGTGCAGTCTTATAGTTGCCGTACTCGTTGTACATCGCCGCAACTTCGACCAACGTGTTTGCGTAGGCGTTGCTGTTGTCTCCGAACGCATTCGCCGCTTCGGTCATTGCGTTGGTAAGCGTGACATCGAAGTCGGAAAGCATCCCCATTGAAAGCTTGATTTTAGCCTCACGGAGCGCGAGACCCGGCATGTATGGGTTCGTCTTACCAAGCTTTGAGACGACAGATGACTTTAGTTTTGTAAGCGACGAAGAAGCCTTCAGGAAATCACCTGAGGCATAGTAGGAGTCGATCTTCCTGAGAGTCTTGTCAAATTTCTTGTTCTGACTAATTCCCGCGAGGGAAAACGAGAACAGCAAAATAAGGGTGAGGCTTAATTTGTTCATGACTGACCAGGTTAGGGAAATGAACCCCTAAGGTAACCATTTCACTGCAAACGAAGACGGGATTTTCTGAATTCTGAGGTTCAAAAAATCCCGTACGTAGGTCAGTTTAAGTAATTATTATTAACCGTGTAGCATTTTGGTCAGTATTTCACGGGCTGCCTGGGTGATTACAGTGCCCGGGCCGAAGACGAAGGATACCCCTGATTTGTACAGGAAATCATAGTCCTGAGGCGGGATTACCCCCCCGGCGATAACCATAATATCGGATCTTCCGATCTTTTTCAATTCTTCAACCAACTCCGGGATCAGCGTCTTGTGTCCGCCGGCGAGGCTGGACGCGCCAATAAGGTGAACGTCGTTTTCCGCAGCCTGCATCGCAACTTCCTCCGGCGTCTGGAACAATGGTCCGATGTCGACATCAAAGCCGAGGTCAGCGAAACTGGTTGCAATCACTTTGGCGCCGCGGTCGTGTCCATCCTGGCCCATTTTGGCAACAAGGATTCGCGGACGACGACCATCGGCCTTTGCAAATCGGTCGGATAACGCGCGCACTTCTTCGAAGTCTTTTTGATTCTTCATTTCAGCGGAATATACACCGGAAATTGATTTGATCGTCGCTTTGTACCTTCCGAATACGCGTTCCATCGCTTCCGAAATTTCACCGAGGGTAGCACGCTTCCGTGCCGCATCTACTGCAAGTTCAAGCAGATTGCCCTGTCCGGATTCAGCACAACGGGTAATTGCGTGCAGTGCGGCTTCAACGTCAGCGTTATTGCGTTCGGCGCGAAGTTGGCCGAGTCGCTCAATCTGTTCTTTACGTACTGCTGTATTGTCAACTTCGAGGATTTCAAAATCCGGTTTTTCGTCTACGCGGAATTTGTTTACACCTACAATGATATCGCGACCAGAATCGATGCGCGCCTGTTTTGCGGCTGCTGCCTGTTCGATGCGCATCTTTGGAATACCACTTTCGATAGCTTTTGTCATACCACCGAGCTGTTCGACTTCCTCAATGAGCTCCCACGCCTTTGCTGCAAGCTCCGCCGTGAGCGATTCAACATAATAGGATCCACCAAGTGGGTCGACCATTTTGGTTACCCCTGTTTCCTTTTCAATGAAGAGTTGCGTGTTACGTGCGATGCGCGCTGAAAAGTCTGTCGGCAGTGCGATGGCTTCGTCAAGGGAGTTGGTGTGAAGTGATTGTGTTCCCCCAAGTACAGCAGCGAGTGCTTCAATGCATGTACGGGCTACGTTGTTGTACGGATCCTGTTCCGTAAGGCTCCATCCTGACGTTTGGCTATGCGTCCGCAGTGCCATTGATTTTGGATTCGTCGGATTAAACTGGCTGACTATCTTCGACCATAACAGTCGCCCTGCACGCATTTTGGCAATCTCCATGAAGAAGTTCATACCTATACCCCAGAAGAAGGAAAGTCGCGGAGCAAAGTCGTCGATCTTAATTCCGGCGGCAAGTCCTGTGCGGATGTATTCGAGTCCGTCGGCCAACGTATAGGCTAGTTCAATGTGAGCCGGCGCTCCCGCCTCGTGCATGTGATAACCGCTGATACTGATACTGTTGAATTTCGGCATCAGTCTGCTGGTGTATGAGAATATATCGGCAACGATTCGCATGGACGGAGTAGGCGGATAGATGTACGTATTCCGCACCATGAATTCCTTCAGGATATCGTTTTGAATTGTACCACTTAGCTGAGCCGGTTTTACTCCCTGTTCTTCAGCCGCGACTATGTAAAAAGCCATCACCGGAATAACGGCGCCGTTCATGGTCATCGATACCGACATCTTGTCGAGCGGAATCTGATCGAACAGGATTTTCATATCGAGTACTGAATCGATAGCAACACCTGCTTTACCAACGTCACCGGCTACCCGCGGATGATCGCTGTCGTAACCGCGGTGGGTTGCCAGGTCAAATGCAACTGAAAGCCCGCGCTGGCCTTGAGCGAGATTGCGACGATAGAACGCGTTTGATTCTCGTGCCGTTGAAAACCCCGCATATTGCCGGATCGTCCACGGTTTTGTTGTGTACATCGTTGCGTAAGGTCCGCGCAGGAACGGCGGAACACCCGATGTGAAGGCTGTGTGTTCAAGATCCTTTGCGTCATCTCCGTGATAGTTGTCCTTCACATCAATGCCTTCCGGACTCTTCCACGCTTCTGACTGACCATTGCCCTCGATTCCGGGAACGAACTGATCAAAAGCTATATCGTTAAAATCTGGTTTCATGTTGTTCGATCTGAATTCTTTATTCGTCTTGTTTACCTTGTCTCGTATTCGAGCTGCATGGATTGAAACTTCTTCCATGCGGCGCGTGCCAGTTGGTCTGTGAGAACCTCTATACCGTAGGCGCCGGCAAACGGATCATTTACCTTGCCGAATTTGGATTCCTCTCGAAGAATCATTGAAACGTTTCGAGCCACACGTGACATCATGGTGTGCATTGAATCTTCGGGTTCGATGGTGATGGCATCGGCTCCGCCGGATAATGCGGCAATTGCGGCGATAGTTCCCTTCAACATGTTTCCATGTGGCTGGAATTTCTCGTTGATCCATTTTTCTGATCGCACGTGGAGTAACAAGTCCGCGGGTGTGTAGTCCTGCAAGTCGTGTGCACGAACGATCTGGTACCATAGCATACGCAAGGCGCGGAACTTTGCGACCTCAATCAATAACTCCGGGCCTGCTGGTACATTGAACGCGATGTGGCGAACGATTTCATTGAGGCGATATCCTTCGCTCGTAAAAGCATCAATTGTTTGTACCCCTGCTGAGAGTGCGCGCGAGATCTGGTTCACCGGAGTATCGCCATGAATAACGATGCCGCCAAAACGGAAACCATTCAGCGAAGGCAGGGCCGGCGGAAGTATGACTCCCTCTTTCCAATAGATGGCGCCCTGGATTTTTCCGTAGCTGTAATTTTTTTCGCTGATATAGTTAATCAGGTCTGCCAGCGGAAACTGTTTGTTACCGAGGAAAGAGACTGAACAATTCTCCCAGGAAATTCCTTCAAGGAGTCTGTCAAAGTGGACGCGTTTCTTTTCGATGTTAAAAACGACGCCTTCTGCCTCATGACGAAGGTGTTCCATAGCAATAGTATTGCTTGCGACTTCATCCGTAAGCAGGACTTCCGGCATGTTGCACCAGTGCCGTGCGTCGTCAGAATACACCGACTTTCCATTCAGGCCGTAGTGGTCGACAAAGGAGAGGTTGTTTGTATCGGATTTTTCAAAATAAGGTCCGAATGTTAGTCCGTCCGGGGTTTCCCATTTGAGCGTTTCATCCGGGTCACCACCGCTAATCTCGGCTGATGCGGCCTTCGACCACTTTGCTTTATCCGCTGCCGGAAACGATTCATAAAACTTTGCCCCTTTACTCATACCTGTTTTTCGTTTTTATTTTAAGAAGCTGAGCAGTATACCTGCCGCTACTGCTGATCCAATTACTCCGGCGACGTTTGGTGCCATCGCATGCATCAGAAGGTGGTTTGACGAATCTTCTTTCAAACCCTCCATTTGTGAAACCCTGGCGCTGTCGGGAACTGCAGACACGCCGGCAGATCCGATCAGGGGATTTATCTTGTTGCCCTCTTTAAGGAATAGGTTCATCACTTTTGCGAAGATTACGCCGCCTGCGGTCGATATTCCGAATGCACACGCTCCCAATACAAAGATGAGGATAGATTGGGAAGTAAGAAAGACATCGGCCTGCGTTGATGCACCGACCGTTAGTCCGAGGATTATGGTGACGATGTCGATCAAGGAGCTTTTTGCGGTGTTTGCCAGACGGGTTGTTACCCCGGATTCCTTCAATATGTTGCCGAAGAACAACATTCCGAGAAGCGGCAGTGCGCTTGGCGAAATAAAGGTTGTCAGAAGCAGACCAATGATCGGGAACATGATTCGTTCTGTTTTCGATACGGCGCGAGGTGGTCGCATACGTATCAGCCTTTCTTTTTTCGTCGTCAGCAGGCGCATGATCGGGGGTTGAATAACCGGTACCAGGGCCATGTACGAATATGCGGCGATCGCAATCGGTCCGATCAGATTCTTCACCGTTGTACCATCTGGTAGTATATTCACTCCGTTAGCAAGTTTTGATGACAGAAAGATGGCCGTCGGTCCATCTGCGCCTCCGATAATACCGATTGCTCCTGCTTCCGGAGCCGCGAAACCCAGTGCCAGTGCACCCATGAATGTCACGAAGATTCCAATTTGGGCCGCAGCGCCAAGCAACATCAGCTTCGGGTTGGAAATTAACGATGAAAAATCGGTCATTGCACCAATACCCAGAAAAATCAGGGGCGGATAAATGCCTTTGACCACACCGAAATACAGATAGTTCAATACGCTGCCTTGTTCGTAGATACCAATCTGCAGTCCGGCATTGAGCATGAATGGAATGTTACCAATAATTATTCCGGTTCCAATCGGTACGAGCAATAACGGTTCATAGTCAAAACGGATCGCCAGAAACAGAAAGATTAATCCGACGAAGATCATCACCACGTGGCCGGTGGTAACATTCAGAAAACCGGTATAATCGAGAAACGTCTTCATTCCCCGCACAACACCTGATGTAGTTCCTTCACGATGATCGCCCGTCGGAACTGTGACCTCCGTTGTCGATTGCGCTGACGCGGCCTCCACTTCTGTCGCCGGGAAAACCGACTTCAGCAATGCGAGAAAAACAATAATACCGAAAACCAAGAATACCTTTTTCATACTTCACGGTGCCGGGAGTGCCGGCATTTTAACGTTATTCAATCTCCATTAACACGTCGCCCTGCATAACTGCGTCACCTTCTCTCACGCGTACCTGTTTCACAACACCAGCGACCTCCGCCAGAATATTGTTCTCCATTTTCATCGCCTCAAGTATGAGCAACGTGTCACCCTGTTTCACCGAATCGCCTTCCTTTGCAATTACCTTGTGAATCGTACCCGGCAGGGGAGCCGTTACTTTTTTAAGTCCCGCGGCCGGAGCAAAAGATTTTTGCGGCGCTGGGGGCGGCGTGGATCGTACCAGCTTCGGCGTCTTGGTTGTCTTCACCTCCTTGTTCAACTTCACTTCATATTTTGAGCCGTTCACCTCCACCATGGCCACCGAATCCTCAAAGGATTTTATCCGGACCGTATAGGAGTTGCCGCGTATCGTAAATTCATATTTTTTCATGGCCTAAAAGCGTTTATTCAGTCCGTTGGTCACATTGTAGATTTTCGAATTCCAGGGAGAATACCGTTTTGAAATTTTCTGGATTGTCAACACCGTGTTCTCTGTGTCGTGAAGTTCCTCGACGAACAAAAAAATTGCCGCGCTGATTGCGGCAGTTTCTTCTCCGGTGAGTTCGGCTCCGGTTGTCTCTTGTACCGTGACCTCGGGAGTCGGTTCCGGTTTGCTGAAAATTCTTTTTATGCTCTGCCGAATATTAAGTATTCTGGGAAGATTGTAAAAAACAATCCAGAGGATGAACAGTGATGTGAATACGATCACGTATCCTACCACTACGATTATCAGATGTTCATTCCCTATGTTTTCAAATGTAAAGTCCATTGTTCCTGCAATTGATCATAAGGGAAGGTTTGAGTGCTTTTTGGGTGGATTGAAGTCTTTCTTCGTTGCAAGTGTTTGCAATCCACGGATTATTCTGAAGCGCGTGTTCCGCGGTTCTATAATGTCATCAATAAACCCATACTTCGCCGCCTGATAAGGATTCGCGAACTTCTGTTCATACTCTTCTTCTTTTTCGCTGATGAATTTCTGACGCTCATCCTGATCCTTGATCTGGCTCAATGCTTTTGCTTCAAGAACTTCTACGGCACCCTTCGCACCCATTACGGCGATTTCTGCTGTGGGCCATGCGTAGTTCAGATCACCGCGCAACTGCTTACAGCTCATCACATCGTGTGCGCCGCCATATGATTTGCGAAGTGTGATGGTGATCTTGGGTACTGTTGCCTCGCCGTATGCAAAGAGTAGCTTCGCACCGTGAATGATAATGCCACCATACTCCTGGGTACTCCCCGGAAGAAATCCCGGCACGTCAACAAGCGTAACAAGCGGAATATTGAATGCGTCACAGAAACGTACAAACCTGGCCGCCTTCCGTGAGGCGTCAATGTCAAGTACACCGGCGAGATAATTGGGCTGATTCGCAATGATGCCAGTAGAGTATCCGTTAAATCGCGCGAAACCTGTAATGATGTTCCGGGCATAGTTGCGTTGTACTTCTAAAAATTCATGTTCGTCCGTGATCGCGTGAATGATGTCGAGTACATCATACGGTTTATTCGGATTTTCAGGGATGATTTCATTGAGCGTGTCATCCAAACGATCTACGGGATCGTTGCATTCGTGTACCGGCGGTTCTTCGAGATTGTTCGATGGTAAGTAACTGAAGAGTTTCCGGATGAGCGCGATACCTTCCTGTTCATCACCGACCATGAAGTGCGCTACACCTGACTTCGTTGCATGTACCTGCGCGCCGCCCAGGTGTTCGATCGATATGTCTTCACCGGTTACTGTCTTTACAACTTTGGGCCCGGTTACGAACATGTAACTCGCTTTTTCTGACATCACTATGAAATCCGTCAACGCAGGAGAATACACGGCTCCGCCGGCACAGGGTCCGAAGACCGCAGAAATCTGCGGGATAACACCGGAGGCCATGATGTTGCGCTGAAAAATTTCGGCATAACCTGCTAGGCTTCGCACGCCTTCCTGGATACGTGCACCACCGCTGTCGTTCAAACCAATTACGGGCGCGCCGACTTTCATCGCTTTGTCCATGATCTTGCAGATCTTGTTGGCAAATGTTTCAGATAATGAGCCGCCGAAAACGGTAAAGTCCTGAGCAAAGACAAAAACGAGGCGCCCGTCAATAGTGCCATGGCCGGTAACCACACCGTCGGACAAATAAATTTCCTTGTCCATACCAAAAGATTTTGTTCGGTGCGTGACGAACATATCGTATTCTTCGAAGCTGCCTTCGTCGAGCAGTAGTTCGATACGTTCGCGGGCCGTGAGCTTGCCTTTGTTGTGTTGCGATTCAATTTTTTTCTCGCCACCACCAAGGCGGGCAAGCGTGCGCTTGTCAATGAGTTCTTTTATTCGTTCTTGCGTATTCATATGAGTCCCCAGGAGGATATTTGTTCTGCTTCACATAATTCCGTCAACACACCATGCGTGGACTTGGGATGAAGGAATGCGATACTCATTCCTTCGGCACCTTTTCTCGGCTGCCGGTCAATAAGATTGACTCCCTTCTTGTCCAGTTCGTCGAGATGATCCTGAATACCTTCAACAGCAAATGCTATGTGGTGTAAACCGGGACCTTTTTTTTCGATGAACTTTGCGATGGGGCCGTCGGCAGATGTGGATTCGAGTAACTCGATTTTTGTCTGTCCGATTTTGAAAAATGCTGTACGCACTTTTTGATCTTTTACTTCTTCGATCGCGTAGCAGCTTAACCCGAGTATCTTTTCATAATATGGAATTGCCTCTTGCAGGCTGTTTACGGCAATACCGATGTGTTCAATATGAGTTGCATTCATATAGCTGAATCTTAAAACCTTATGCGGCCGAAATTTGGCTCTCGATTCAATTGCGTTGCATGATGCCGGTCAAATTCAGCGAATTGTTTGAATGATCCTTATCCATTTTTCTGTGATAATTATCATTGAGGAGATTTTTCTTGGCTTTTCCGGAAGGATTGGTTTATGGCCTTTTTTTTGAAAAAATCAAGAACTTTATTCCTTGTTTTCTACGGCACTTTTTTTACATCTTTGTCTCCCTTTCCCCCCGTGGAAGATGAATAATCCTGTAAAATCAATGGAAGTTAGCTGCGGAACTGTATGGAATGACTGTCTGGAGGTGATTCGTGAGAGTGTGGGCGAAGAAAATTTCAATACATGGTTTAAGCCGATTGTTCCCATTCGCGTAGAAGGCGACATTCTGACGATCCAGGTTCCCTCTCAATTCTTCTATGAATGGCTGGAAGATAATTATGTTCCGGTTCTAAAAAAGGCAATTCACACTGTTCTCGGTCCGACCGGTCGATTGGAGTATTCCGTCGTCGTAGACAGCGGTGGAAAACAAGCACCCCCGGTGGCGGTAAATTACCCGACGAACAGCGCGAATACGCGACGAAGTTCAGTCAATTCAGGATTCGGATCTGATGATTATTCACCCTTTACATTTAAAGCGCTAAACCCTCAGACTGTAAACTCGCGCCTTAACCCGGCTTACTCGTTTGATAATTTCGTTGAAGGTGACTGTAACCGGCTCGCAAGAAGTGCCGGTTTGGCAGTTGCCAAAAAGCCCGGCGTTACGTCTTTCAACCCGCTGATGCTTTATGGGGGAGTAGGTGTCGGCAAGACTCACCTCGTACAGGCGATCGGTAATGAAATTAAGAACAACATGCCGGACAAAGTTGTCTTGTATGTCGATCAAAATGATTTTACGACACAATTCCTGAACGCACTTCAAAATCACAAAATACAGGAGTTCCAGAACTTCTATCTCCAGGTAGATTTGCTGATCCTTGATGACGTGCAGTTTCTCGCGGGCCGCGAAAAGACACAGGAGATGTTCTTTCACATCTTTAATCAGTTGCATCAATCCGGAAAACAAATCATCATGACAAGTGATTGCCCGCCGCGTGATTTGAAAGGTTTCCAGGAAAGGCTGCTCTCGCGTTTCAAGTGGGGCTTGACGGCTGATCTTCAGGAGCCCGACTTCGAAACCAAACTCGCCATCATAAACAGAAAGATGCAGGCCGACGGAATTGAAATTCCCACCGAAGTCGCTGAATATCTCGCATACAGCGTTGATACGAACCTGCGTGATATGGAGGGTGTGCTTAACTCATTGATTTTCCATGCCACTCTCCTTAAAAAGGAAATCGATCTCGACCTCGCAAAAGAGGTATTGAAGAATATTATTAAGGAAATCCAATCTGACGTAAGCGTCGATTTCATTCAGAAAACCGTTGCCGACTACTTCAAGGTGGATCTTGAAGCCATGAAAGGCAAGGTGAAAAAGCGTGAAATTGTGATTCCGCGTCAGGTGGCAATGTATTTCTGTAAGCGCTATACGCAGCTCACTCTCGCGTTGATCGGCGAAAACTTCGGTGGCCGCGACCACAGCACCGTAATTCACGCACTCGAATCCGTTGAAGACATGATGAAAACGGATACCAACTTCAAAGCGTCCGTCGATGAACTTGGAAAGAAGTTGAAAATGCGCGTAAGCTGATCCTGATTACCTGCTGCTTCCCGGAAAAAATCTGATCACGTTGTTTGTCAACGGATCGTAAACGGAATTTCCACCTGTTGTCTCGCAGCGTTGATACCGTAAATATACCCGCGTCCCTTGAACTTCATGAAGAAGTCGATAACCTCAGCTGGTTCTTTCACTCTTACGCGGTTAATGGCGACAATGGTAAAGTTTTCCGGTACACCAATCTGCTTCAGCACACTCTTTTCGGTCAGGCCAAACACTTTTACGCCGTACTGCGTCGCCTCAAAGTTTGCACCGAGGGTTTTATTCTCGACCACATTCCGGCGAATGACCTCCGTAGTACCGTTGCGATTGACCAGCGTCAGCGTTGTGTTGTTCGATTTTCCGTCACGCAGATAGGTTAGCGAAATCTTGTTACCGGGGCTGTAAAAACTCAATTCCTCTTCGAACTCACTTTGGGTATTCACGGCGACGCTGTTGACGCGTGTGATCACGTCACCGGGTTTTAGTCCCGCTTCTGCGGCAGGACCCGTGCGATCAACACTTTCGAGTAACACGCCTGAGAACGTTCTTACGTCGGTGTTCAGCCCGTATTTCTGAGCATTCTCGTAATTATATTCAACCACGTTTCCGCCAAGAACCGCTTTTTGCACGACTCCATATTTCACAAGGTCATTGAAGACTTTCTTCACGATGTCTGAGGGTATAGCGAATGCATAACCGGTGTAAGAACCCGTACGCGACAAGATGGCTGAATTAATCCCGACAAGTTCACCTTTGCGGTTTACGAGTGCACCGCCCGAATTTCCCGGATTTATCGCTGCATCAGTCTGTATGAAAGATTCGATCGGAAACTTGTCTTCGAGAATTCCAATGCGTCGACCTTTCGCACTTACAATTCCCGCCGTCACCGTTGATGCGAGCGTATACGGATTACCAACGGCAATCACCCATTCGCCAACCTGAACATCCTTCGAACTTGCGAGTGTGATCGCAGGCAGGTTCGTTTCCTTGATGCGGATTACGGCCAGATCGGTAGACGGATCGGTTCCGATTAATTCGGCCGGATACGTGCGTTTGTTATAATTCACCTCAATGCGTTCAGCGGACGCGATAACGTGATTATTGGTAACAATGTAACCCTCGGTGCTGAAAATCACTCCCGAACCTGTACTTACCTGCGTTCTGCTGTTTGACCCGCCCTCGCCAAAGAACCAGTCCCAGTAGGAGTACGATACACCGCGCGATATACTGTTGATGAAGACTACGCTGGGCGTTGCCCTCCTTGCCGCTTCGCTGAAATCAACACCTTCAACATCTGGCAACGACGACGGTGTATTTGATGGTATTGACGTGTATGCCGGAGTGTCATAAGTCGCCGGTGTAAAAACCGGATCCGGGTGGAGAGACTCGACTTCGGGCTTAATGATGGCTACATAAAAGGTATAGGCACCGGCCAATCCTGCGATAAAACCAAAGACAAGAACACGGAAAATGTGTTTCATAATATTCTGCTCTGTTTGGATAGACGTTCGTTCAATTGGAAAAGTTTTCTCTTTGTCCTTCAAATCCGGGTCCAAATATAAAAACCCTGCAATAAAACAGGTCCCCGGAAGCGTTCTACCGGAAGCTGACCGGCCCAAATATTCGGGGAGTTCTGTTATCTTGCGCCGAGTTTGCTATGGGAGTCCGATCACTACTGGCCAGGCCGTTTGCAGCTTACATTGCTGCGCAGACAAAAAACTGGTCCCTTTCACCCGCACGTTTTCAGCATTCCACGTTGCAATCGCTCCTGGAAGGCGCGAAGCATACAATTTTCGGGCAAGAACATGACTTTCAGTCGATTAAGGATCATTCTGATTTCAAAAGCCGCGTGCCGGTCCGCGATTATGAGGACCTTAGGGGCTATATCGACAGAATACTCGAGGGCAAACCTGACGTTTTGTGGAAAGGAAAGCCGGTATACCTGGCAAAAACTTCGGGAACAACGTCTGGTACGAAGTATATTCCTATTACCCGTGAGTCGGTTCCAAATCATATCAACAGCGCGCGAAACGCGATATTGAGTTACGTGCATGAGACAGGCAATGCCGCGTTCCTCGATGGTAAACTGATCTTCCTTTCAGGAAGCCCCGAGTTGGATGATAAAAATGGAATCAAAACCGGCCGACTCTCCGGCATTGTAAACCATCACGTGCCAGGTCACCTGAGAACAAATCAAAAACCTTCGTACGCAACGAACTGTATTGAAGACTGGGAAGAAAAACTGGAACGCATTATTGACGAAACGATCAACGAAAGGATGACGTTGATATCCGGTATTCCGCCGTGGGTTCAGATGTATTTCGATCGAATTCACGAACGGACCGGAAAACTTATCAAGGATGTTTTTCCCGACTTCTCCATGTTTATATATGGCGGCGTGAATTTTGAACCCTATCGCCGTCGTTTGGAAGAGACCATTGGAAAAAAGATTCCGTCGATCGAAACATATCCGGCCTCCGAAGGATTTATCGCGTATCAGGATTCCCAGACCGAACCAGGTCTGCTGCTTTTGCTGAACAGCGGTATTTTTTTCGAATTTATTCCGGTTGATGAATACTTCAACGATAACCCTACACGCCTGAATATTGAGGAGGTTGAATTAAACCGCAATTACGCGGTCATCTTGAACAGCAATGCAGGGTTGTGGGGCTATTCAATCGGTGACACGATAAAATTTGTTTCGAAGAATCCTTTTCGTGTTATCGTTACAGGAAGGATAAAACACTTTATTTCGGCGTTCGGGGAGCACGTAATCGGTGAAGAAGTCGAAAAGGCGATGCATCTCACACTGGCGAAATTTCCGGGGGTTGAAATCATCGAGTTTACGGTCGCACCTCAGGTGGCACCTTCTGAAGGACTTCCGCATCACGAGTGGTTTATCGAATTCTCGCGAACACCCGATGATATGAATGCTTTCGCAGTCGAACTGGATAACCAATTGCGGGGACTGAATGTTTATTACGACGACCTGCTTTCAGGAAGTATTCTGCGAACGCTGAGAATTTCTCCTTTGAAAAGAAATGCGTTTATTGAGTACATGAAGTCACTGGGAAAACTCGGTGGACAAAACAAGGTACCGCGTTTATCCAATGACCGTCGCATTGCGGACGGATTAAAACCGTTCATGGCCTCGTAGTACTGAAAACCTAAGACAACCTATACCACTAAACGTTGAACGAAAAGAAACACATCGCGATTTTCGGATCCACGGGATCAATCGGCACTCAGGCACTTGACGTGATTTCAGCTCATCGCGACCTTTTTGAAGTGGAGGTCCTCACAGCACAAAACAATGCGGCGCTATTGATTGAGCAGGCACTTAAGTTTGAGCCCAATGTGGTTGTGATTGGCAATGAAGATCATTACGAAACAGTAAAGAACGCGCTCTTGCATACGCATATTAAAGTGTACACCGGCGAAAGCGCGTTGTGTTCGGTTGCTCAAATGGAGACCGTCGACCTGGTGCTTACAGCATTGGTTGGCTATTGTGGACTGAAGCCAACAATAAAGGCGGTGGAGGCCAACAAGACTGTTGCCCTTGCAAATAAAGAAACGCTCGTTGTTGCCGGTGCGTTGATTACCGGTTTGGCTCGCGAAAGAGGTGTAAATATTTATCCTGTTGATTCGGAACACTCGGCAATCTTTCAATGTCTGGTTGGCGAATTCCATAACCCGATCGAGAAGATTATCCTGACCGCTTCGGGGGGTCCTTTCCGGGGTAAAACGCGCTCCGAGCTGGCGGGTGTTACGAAAGCGCAGGCGCTGAAGCATCCCAACTGGAATATGGGGGCGAAGATCACAATTGATTCGGCCAGTCTAATGAACAAAGGGCTGGAGGTAATTGAAGCAAAGTGGCTTTTCGGACTGGATGCAAAGCAGATTGAAGTTGTAGTGCATCCACAGTCCATTATTCATTCGCTTGTTCAGTTTGAAGACGGGTCAATCAAGGCTCAGCTTGGGTTGCCGGATATGCGATTACCGATTCAGTTTGCACTCGGCTACCCCCGGCGGCTGAAAGCTGATTTTCCGCGTTTTGACTTTTTAGCTTACCCTGCTTTTACTTTCGAAAAACCCGATATTGAAACTTTTCGTAATCTTGCATTAGCTTACGAGGCGCTGAAAAGGGGCGGCAACATGCCATGTGTCCTGAACGCCGCGAACGAAATCGCGGTTGATCAGTTTCTGAAGGACCGTATTGGTTTCCTGGAAATGTCCGATGTTGTGGAACGTTGCCTGGCTAAAATGGATTATATAGAAGCTCCGGCGTATGAGGATTACGTTGAAACGGATCAGAAAACCCGCTCAATTGCCCTTGAAATGCTGAAATAGCCCTTATTAGAATAAGATTAAAGAGAAAACGATTATAGATTAAGAATGGATGCAATGATCATGATTGCTCAGCTGATGCTGAGTCTTTCAATTTTGGTAGCGGTTCACGAAATGGGCCACCTGCTCGCCGCAAAATACTTCGGCATGCGGGTCGAACAGTTTTCAATTGGATTTCCCCCTAAAATCTGGTCCTTCAGGAAAGGTGAAACCGAATATGCATTCAGTGCAATTCCGTTGGGCGGATATGTGAAGATATCCGGTATGATCGACGAATCACTCGACACCGAAGCTATGAAGCAGGAACCTCAACCCTGGGAGTTTCGCAGCAAACCAGCATGGCAACGCCTCATAGTTATGCTTGGCGGAATTTTCGTTAACGTCATTGTTGGTATCCTGATATTTATCGGACTTACCTGGCTGGTGGGCGATGAAAACATTCTCAAGGATGAGATCAACAAGAACGGTGGTTTCCACGTGGGCGAGGTGGGAGAATCAGTTGGACTCAGGACCGGCGATAAAATCATCGCGATCAACGGGCACGACTTTCGTTACTTCGAGGACCTGCTGAAAGCGCAGACGCTGCTCAGCGACAATGCATACCTTACCGTTGACCGTAACGGCGAACAAATAAGAATTGATCTGCCTGCGGACTTCATCCGGAACTTTAACCGTAGGGAAAACGCCGGCAATTTTGTGCTTTATCGTTTTGAGCCGGTGGTTGGCAAGGTGATTGAAAATTCAATTGCCGAAAACGTCGGGCTTCAGCCTGGCGATAAAGTTGTCGAAGTTTATGGTAAACCGGTGACGTACTTTGACCAGGTTTATGACGCCGTTCGCGAGACTCAGTCGAATTCAATCAGTTTCAAGGTTGAACGTAACGGTGAGGTGCTTGCCTTCGATAATCAGGCGTTCACCAAACTAAAAGACGAGGATGAAGAATTTACCCGGGCAATTGGCTTCCTTCCAACCGATGAGAGCTTTGTTGAAAAAGCAAGTGAGCGAATTACATATGGTTTTTTTGAATCCGTTCCGCTGGGCACAGAGCGTGCATTTACTACGTTGGTTGTGCAGGTTAAAGCTCTCGGTAAAGTAGTTTCAGGGGTGTTGAAACCAACGGAGTCGCTGCACGGTCCCATCGGTATCGCACAGGCTTTTGGTGGTGAATGGGATTGGGCGAGATTCTGGTCTCTTACCGGTGTTCTTTCACTCGTGCTTGCATTCATGAACCTGTTGCCGATTCCCGCGCTTGATGGTGGACACGTAATGTTCCTTTCATACGAGATAATCTCACGCCGCAAACCAAGTGATCAATTCCTTGAAGCAGCGCAAAAGGTCGGCATGGTAATGTTGCTTGCGCTGATGGTTTTCATCTTTGCCAACGACATCATCAGGTTGTTCACAAAGACGTAGAAAAAATATTCTGAATGATCGAAGAATAACGGAGGCTGCTTTTCAAAAGCGGCCTCTTTTTGTTTTCGCTAACGCCGGATTTCGAATTCGACTCGTCTGTTGAGGCTTCTGTCTTCGTCAGTTTTCTCCAGGACTATTGGCCGCGAGCTTCCGTATCCGTGCGCTTCAATACGCGCCGCATCAATTTTGAATTGATAGATCAGATAAGCCTTGATGGCATCAGCTCTCGCCTGTGACAGACGAAGATTTGATTCCTCGCTTCCCGCCGAATCAGTATGCCCAGAAATATTCAACTTCACACGGGGATGATCGATCAGGAAATTCGCGAGCTTGTCCAGGTCCTGATGCATTTCCGGTAGAATGTCCGCCTTGCCGTTTTCAAACTCAAGGGATTTGAAAGCAATCTTCGGTTCGATTGGTTCCGTTTCCAGATTCAGCACGCGATCTCCATCCAGAAAGAAAATTTCTTCAATCCTGAAGAAGTCGTCACCCTGGATGATGAGCAGGTAGTTTCTTTTATTGATAAGTTGAAAATCAAAAGAGCCGTCTTCGCGAAGGAATTTCGGAGCAACTTCAACACCTTTATCGAGATCAATGATACTGACAATTCCGCGCATTGGATTTTTTGTCTGCGAATCGACAAGCGATCCCGAAAGGTTGACAATCGCTTCGGGTTGTGCCTCCATTGGCACCGGAAATGAAAACAGGTCCAGGTTGCGGAGGTCATTCTCTGATGAGCGCGCATAGTAAAGGGTGTTCGACTGCGAGTCGATCGTGAAATAATATTCACTCCCGCTACCATTAACAAGCGGTCCGATGTTCTTTGGTTCGCCCCACGCATGCTGGTGGCGGTACGATTTGTAAATATCAAAGTCACCGAAATTCAAGGGCTGACCATTTGAACTGAAGTAGAGAACGTTAAAGCGATGATGGAAAAACGGGCTCACTTCAAATCCACGAGTGTTTATAACAGGTCCGATGTTTTGTGCCTTCTGCCAGTTTCCGTTCTTGTCCTTAATCGAAAAGTAAATGTCGGAATAACCGAATCCGCCAATACGATCGGAAGCAAAGAACAATGTGTCGCCGGAATGCGACAACGACGGTTGTGAATCCCACGAAATGCTGTTTATGTTCGGACCCAGGTTTTTTACATCACCCCATGTGCTGTCAGCCCTGAGGGTAGCGACGTAGATGTCGCAGTTGCCCATGCCATCAGGCGAATTGCATCGTGCAAAAAAGAGATACTTGCCATCGTGGCTGAGTGATGCGGAGCCTTCGTTGTATGGCGTGTTTATGGTTTTGAATTCTTCGGCGAATCCCCAGATCGTATCATTCTTGATGGTATAGAACAAATCCTCATTGTAAACCTTGCCGCTGTGTTCGAGATGTGAGTTTCGTTTGGATGTGAATAAGAGAAAATTGTCCACGTTACCAATAGTGGGACCGTAGTCTTCCTTTTCGGAGTTTACGCCATATCCCATGTTCAACAGCACGCCCTGTGGCGGACGCAGCGTGTCGATTTCCTTTCTGTACTCAACGAGTTCGTAGTATTCGCGCAGTGGAACATAAAGGTCAGCTTTGTTACGGTTGAGGCTGTCGAACTGGGACCGGAGCTGTGTTGCGCGCGGATCCGCAGGGTAGTGTTTTAGCAAGAGTTTGTACCACAATATTGCTTCGCCGGATTGACCGTGTCTTATACTTAGCCCGGCCAAATCAACAAGCAGGTTAATGTCCCGTGAAAAATTGTGAATACCGAATCGCCGTACATATGCAAGCAAAGCGCGGTAATGTTCCTCGCTACGACCTGCGTCTTTCAGTTTTTTGATTTCCTGAAGCGCTTTCTCGTCTTGGAACCGTTGAATCTTATTAAGGTTCGGAAAGCGAAATATGTCAGATTGACTATATGTTGTCAGGCTATCATCCAAAAGGACAGTGCCGCCCTTTTTGAATTTGGTTTTTGTTTTCTGGGCCTGGAGGGAGAATGACCCGAGGAACAAAAAGGCTGCAATCGCGATGAAAAAATAGCTTTTCACTGAACCTCCGGGGTTAAAAAATCAGCCAACGGCTTAAAGTTGCCACAATTTTGCTTCTTTTACAACTCTCTTGGCATTACTATTGTCTTTAGGGAGAGCCAGCTTCAAAACCGCTTATGGCACGGCAGGCGTGCCATAATGACACTGCTTCAATACATGTTCAAAGCATTTCCTATACAACTTGTTCAGGAGGATTCGGACGACCTAATCCAGCTTATCAATCCTGAACAGGAATCCGATCTTAAGCCGGAAGATTTACCCGAGGAGTTATCCATACTCCCGATCAAGAATACAGTCTTATTCCCCGGGGTTGTTATTCCAATCACCGTAGGCCGACAAAAGTCAATCAAGCTTGTGAAGAAAGCGTACCAGGGAAGCCGGATCGTCGGTGTGCTGGCGCAAAAGAATTCGCAGGCCGAGGAACCATCAATTGATGATTTGTACCGTACCGGTACCGTTGCACGGATCATCAAGATGCTCGTGCTGCCTGATGGCAATACAACCATAATCATTCAGGGAAAAAACCGTTTCGCGATTCGCGAGTTTGTTCAGGAAGAACCTTTCCTCACGGCGAAAGTAGACTTGCAGCCGGAGCTGGTTCCATCACCCGGAAGCAAAGAAACGAAAGCACTCGTTCAATCCCTGAAAGACGCCGCTTCCAAAATACTAAGACTTAATCCGGAAATTCCGCAGGAGGCACAAGTGGCGTTGGACAACATTACAAGCATGTCGTTCCTCGTGCACTTCCTTTCTTCCAACCTTAATGTAGAAGTCTCGGAGAAGCAGAAAATTCTCGAGACTGCAAACCTGAAGGATCGCGGCACGCTGCTCCTCCAGTACATGCTGAAGGATATTCAGATGCTGGAAATAAAGCACGAGATTCAGAAGAAGGTTCATACCGATATTGATCAACAGCAACGCGACTATTTCCTGCGGCAGCAAATCAAGGTGTTGCAGGATGAACTTGGTTACGATGGTCCGGATAAGGAGGTTGAAAAATTGCGCAAGCGTGCCGAATCAAAGAACTGGCCTAAACTGGCAAGGGAACACTTTGAAAAAGAAGTCGACAAACTCCTGCGCATAAACCCGATGGCCGCGGAATATCCTGTGGCGATGAACTATGTTGAGTTCATGCTCGATCTTCCGTGGAATGAATTCACGCAGGACGACTTCGATCTGAAACGCGCCAAGAAAATACTCGATCAAGATCACTTTGGACTTGACAAAGTGAAAACGCGTATTCTGGAATATCTGGCCGTACTGAAACTCAAGAAGGATATGAAGGGACCGATACTTTGCTTGTATGGACCTCCCGGAGTCGGAAAGACTTCCCTTGGTCGTTCCATCGCAAAGGCGCTGAAGCGGAAGTATGTGAGAATGTCTCTTGGTGGTGTTCACGATGAAGCCGAAATCCGCGGCCATCGCAAGACGTACGTTGGAGCGATGCCGGGCAAGATCCTTCAAAATATCAAGAAGTCACAGTCATCCAATCCGGTTTTTATCCTTGATGAGATCGATAAAGTAAAGAGCGATTTCCGTGGCGATCCGTCATCGGCATTGCTTGAAGTTTTGGATCCCGAACAGAACAATGCGTTTGGTGACAACTATCTGGAAGTAGAATACGATCTGTCAAAGGTGTTGTTCATAGCAACTGCCAATGCACTTGATACTATACACCCTGCGTTGCGGGATCGTATGGAGATCATTGAAATCACAGGCTATACGCTTGAAGAAAAAATCGAGATCGCTGTCCAGCACCTGATACCGAAACAACTCCGGGAACACGGCCTGAAGTCGTCCCAGGTTAAATTCCCGCGATCGATCATCGCAAAGGTTATCGGTCAGTACACACGCGAGTCTGGCGTTCGTAATCTCGAGCGCAAGATTGCTACGCTTGTAAGAAACGCGGCCAAGTCAGTCGCGATGGAGGAAGCGTTTGAAAAGACCGTGAGTGAAGAAACGGTACGAAAGGTTCTTGGCGCAGAAATTTTTGATGAAGAACTATATCAAAGTAACGAGGTTGCCGGTGTTGTAACGGGCCTCGCATGGACCCAGGTTGGTGGCGAAATTCTGTTTGTCGAATCAAGTCTGAGCCGTGGCAAGGGAACGCTCACGCTTTCAGGGCAACTCGGCGACGTGATGAAGGAATCCGCTATGGCGGCGTTGTCGTATCTGAAATCGAACGCGGAACGGTTCGGAATCGATCATCGGGTTTTCCAGCAATACGATCTGCACATTCACGTTCCCGCCGGTGCCGTACCGAAGGACGGACCTTCAGCGGGTATTACGATTTTCACTTCACTTGCTTCCATTTACACGCAGCGCAAAGTCAGGTCGCGTATTGCAATGACCGGTGAAATTACCTTGCGTGGAAAAGTTCTTCCGGTGGGAGGAATCAAGGAAAAGATTCTTGCAGCCAAACGCAGTGGCATTCGCGAAATCATACTCAGCAAACGCAACAAGCGTGACATCGATGAAATTGAACTACACTATCTTAAAGGATTGGTTTTCCATTTCGTGGAAAATGTGGATGAGGTGGTGGGAATTGCCTTGTTGAAGGAGAAAGTAAAAGTACCCCTCCAGTTTATTCTGACGGATCAGAAAGCGGGCTAAAATTGTTACCTTCGCCCAGAATCAGGTCTGTGTATCCGAAGATAACCCTCAAGTTTTCGCGCCACCATTGTCTTGCATCGGCTTATGTGTTGCTGATCGCAATCACGTCATCGTTGGAAGGCAAGGCGCAGGATTCGCGTTACGCTGTGTTCTCATTTGTCCAACGCCCCGCCAATGCGCGGATTGCAGGTCTCGGCGGTGTGAACGTGTCGCTTGCGGATCGGGATCAGTCGGCTTTCATTAGTAATCCGGTACTTACGGGTGACACGCTTGCCGGATTCGCTTCTGCGGGGTATCAGTCTTTTTCCGGTGGGATTGGTCAGGCCGGGTTTTCATGGTCACCGGTCGTGGGCAAGTTCGGGATGATTTCCTTTGGCATTCAACACATCGGGTACGGATCAATCACATCATACGATGCATCCGGAAATGAACTTGGCGAATTTAACGCGCGCGAAACCGCCCTATACGTCAGCAAGCAACGAATGCTCGGCAATTATCGGTTCGGCGCTTCATTCAAAGTGATTTCTTCAGCGTTTGCAGGTTTTCGCGCCACGGCATTGGCGGTAGACCTCGGCGGATTGTTTGTACATCCTGACAAGGATTTTACCATTGGTCTTGTGATCAGAAACGCCGGTTTTGTCGTTAGTGACTATACGGAAGATAGTGAATCCAGTCTGCCGTTCGACGTGCAGGTTGGTACAACATTTAAACCCGAATTCATGCCGATCAGGTTTTCGGTAACGGCTTCCAGACTTACCGATTACGACCAGGTTACGTATGTAAACAATCAGCCTGCAGAACCGCGTGTATTGGATAAGGTCTTCCGGCATTTTAATTTTGGCGCCGAAGTGCTGGTACATCGAAATGTAAATGTGCTCATTGGATACAATTACGGTCTGCATCAGGAATTGAAGCTGGATAATGCAGGCGGCGGAGCGGGTGTAGCACTTGGTATCGCGACCCAAATCAGTGTCGTCAACTTTGTGTTTAGCCGCCTCACATACGTTGCCGGAAGTCCTGCGTATAATTTTACGCTTTCAACGAACGTGAACCGAATGATATACAGAAAATAAGCCGCGTACGGTTATTAATATAATGGATTATGATGGATGAAAAATATCTGACCCCGAAGCAGATTGTCGAAGAGCTGGACAAATACATTATCGGGCAATATGATGCAAAGCGCAATGTGGCTATTGCGTTGCGTAACCGGTGGAGACGCATGAATGTCTCCGACGACATACAAGGCGAGATTGTTCCGAACAACATTCTAATGATTGGTGCCACCGGTGTCGGGAAAACAGAGATTGCCCGGAGGCTGGCCCGCATTGCCGATGCTCCTTTTGTAAAAGTCGAAGCGTCGAAGTTTACGGAAGTCGGTTACGTTGGACGCGACGTTGAAAGCATGGTTCGCGACCTGGTGGAGCAATCAGTGAATCTTGTCAAGAACCGGAAGAAGGAAGAAGTAAAGGAAAAAGCAGCTGCTGCTGTTGAGGATATAATACTCGATGCGCTGATTCCTCCGGTAAAACAATCGTCGTCTTCACGGACGTCTTACACGTCTGATTATTCCGCCGAAGCCGCTGAGGTACCTCAAAGTGATGCTGAATTGAATGAAAGAACACGTCAACACTTCCGTGAGAAAATTCGCAACGGCGAACTTGAAGACCGGAAGATAGATATCAACATCAAAGGAAGCAGCGGGTCCAATGTTGGTATGATTGGCGCCGGCATGATGGATGAAGTTTCCATGATGAATATTCAGGAAATGCTGAATGGCATGATGCCTAAGAAAAGCAAAAAACGAAAGGTGACCGTTGCGGAAGCTCGTCGGATTTTGCTTGAAGAGGAAGCTGCAAAGCTTATCGATATGGACGAAGTCAAGGAAGAAGCTATTCGCAAGGCGGAAAACTCCGGAATCATTTTTATAGACGAAATCGATAAGATCGCTTCCGGCAGCAAGAAGAATGGTGGTGGTCCCGACGTCAGTCGCGAAGGTGTGCAACGCGACCTGCTTCCGATCGTTGAAGGAAGCACGGTCAATACGAAGTATGGCGTGATTAAGACAGACCACGTTCTGTTCATCGCCGCCGGTGCGTTTCATATGTCAAAACCCAGTGACCTGATTCCCGAACTACAGGGACGTTTTCCGATCCGCGTGGAACTTGAAAATCTTACCCGTGAAGATTTCGTCAGGATACTGAAAGAACCACGTAACGCGCTGACAAAACAATACGAAGCGCTCTTCCTTGCGGAAGGTGTAGTCGTAACCTTCCTTGATGAAGCCATTGAAGAAATCGCGAACAACGCGTTTATCATCAACACCGAGATCGAGAACATTGGAGCGAGGAGACTCCACACAGTGATGAGTAAACTCCTGAATGACTTCCTCTTTGATGTTCCCGACGTAATCGGCCCCAATGCGCGGATTGAGGTTAATGCAGAAATGGTGCGTACCAGGCTAAGTGGTCTCGTGAAAAATAAGGACCTGAGCGAATATATCCTTTAAGTGAAGAAACTCCTGCTTGCAATTCTTGGTCTGAGTTCCTTTCTGGCTTCGGCACAGCAGGATGCCGAAGTCACCGTGCCGTCCGGTGACGGTACACTCAGGAGCGCATACATCAGGGGTTATCCCGATCAATTTTTCATCTGGCCGGTCCTTAAACAACGAAGGCTCGATTTTGAGTTGAAAAAGACAGACGATAAACGGGAGCTTTCATACAACAGCAACAAGCCTTTTAGTGTCGGACTGGGCATGTACATTTTCGAACTTGCTGTCGAGATTGCCTTCGCGGTTCCATTCAACGAACAGAACAAGCGGATCTATGGCGAGTCGGAAGCGCGTGACCTCCAGCTGAACGTGTTGGGCAGACGATGGGGTGTCGATCTCTATCATCAGCGGTACCGTGGATTCTACCTTGAAGATTCCGGGATCGACATTCCGGCCAATGATCCGTATCCCCAACGGCCCGATATTCGTACACGCAACGTAGGCGCTACTGTCAGTCATATTTTTAACAGGAATAAGTTTTCGTTCAGGTCGCCTTACAATTTCAGTGAGCGCCAGCTGAAAAGCGGCGGATCTTTTGTTGCCTTCGCGTCGCTTCGGAATTTTAAAGTCACCGGTGACTCTGCATTTGTCGACGACGAGTACGCTGACATTTTTGCAGATGTGGCTGGTATTCGAAAACTCAGCGTAACACTGATGGGTGTCGCGCCCGGTTATACGTACAATCTGATATATCGGGGATTCTTTCTCAATGGAACACTGGCTATCGGTCCCGGCTACAACTGGATTACCTTTGAACGTGACAACGGTCTTATGGCCCATCGGAATGATATCAGTGCAATGATCGTTGCGCGCGTGGCACTTGGCTATAACGGCGACAAAATATTCGGCGGCATGTCGTTCTCGAACCAGGGTGGAACAACACGATTCGATGACGTTGAGATGACAAACTCCAACAGCACCTTCAAAATTCTCATTGGATATCGCTTCAATGAATGGGGTATTCTTAAAAAGCGGGTTTGGGATTTACCCGATGCACTGATGCGTTAATCGTTCTTGCTCTTCGGAAAGTCGTACAAGATCATCTTTCCTGTTTTCCAATTGATTTCGCTCCAGCTGTCCACGTCGAACGTGAACGCAACGACGCCGCAGGTAGGAATATTGTCAATAAACTGATATGTATCCTGCTGTACAATTGTGTTCGTAAAGTCAGTCAACCCCGGATTGTGACCAAAAACAAAAATCAAATCGTGTTTGTCTTTGATTTCGCGAATCACTCCAAGAATACCTTCTTCGCCGCCGTGGTAGAGAGCCCTGTCGGTCTTAATGTTTTCTTTCGGAAAGCCGATCTCATTACAGATTCGTTTGGCGGTTGAGAGTGCACGCTTCGCGGGACTGGAAATGACAACGTCGGGATGAAGATCCCTTTCATTGAGGCGTTTTCCCATCCGGGGCGCGTCGCGTTTACCGCGCTCGTTGAGCGGCCGTTGAAAATCGCTCAGATCGGGATCGTCCCAACTGGACTTGGCATGGCGAATCAGATAGACTGTCTTCATACAACACAAAGATTTGCTTGTTCTGCAGGCTTAAGTTAACGGTAATACGTGAATTAAGTCATCGGATTCCTGGCAGAGAGGCCGTTTGAGAGGGAAAAAAATCGCCGTTGTGTTATCTTCGCGCCATGTTCAGGCTGAGCAAACAGACCCGTCGGAAAATCAGGTATGGAATTGTGTATCGGTTTGTCCGGTTGCTTATCGCGGTGTCTCGCATTACGCCCCGGGTAACGTGGCTTAAGTTGTGCGGCCTGATGGGATTGATTGCATATCCTTTTGCAAGCCAGACGCGGACGCTGATACAGAAGCACCTTGCGATGGCGTATAAATCGGAAAAGTCACCCGCAGAAATCAAAACGCTGTCAAAAAAGGTATTCAGATATCTCGCGATGAACACCGGTGAGATGTTACGTGCAACGAGGATTGAGAACTGGGAGCAGCTGGCGGAATTCCTCGAGGTTACCGGTTATGAAAATTTCACGAAGGCAAATGCAAAGGGAAAGGGTGTAATCTTTCTAACGTGCCACCTGGGCGCCTTCGATCTCCAGGTAAGTACGATGGCACTAAAGGGTCTCAACCCGAATATCATTGGTACGCCTCTCAAGGACGAACGACTGAACGAATTGCTGTGGAATTATCGAAATAAGTATGGCGCCGTCGCCATTGAACGCGGCAAGGAAACGTTCCGACTTATTAAAGTACTCAAGTCCGGCGGTTCCGTTGCGTTGCTTATCGATCAGGATACTCGCGTGAAGAGCACTTTCGTCGACTTCTTCGGGATACCCGCATCGACACCGGTAGGGGTTACCGTACTTGCACTGAAAACGGGAGCCTCTGTGGTTCCGACCTATATTTACCTGGGGAAAGACTGGAAACAACACATGATCATCATGCCCGCGGTTCAGCTGACCGTTACCGGTAACGAGGACGTTGATGTCAATCAGAATACACAAATGCTGACGACGCTAACCGAAGAAATAATCCGTCAGCATCCGGAACAATGGGTATGGATGCACGAACGCTGGAAGACACGACCCGGCGACGTGGAAGATGTTACTTCTTAAAGATGAAGTAAACGGCCAGAACCAGAAACGCGAATCCGATCAGGTGGTTGAGGCGAAAGGTTTCGTTCCGGAAAAACACCAGCGAAAACAAAACGAAGACTGTTAGCGTGATTACTTCCTGAATAACCTTTAGTTCCATCAGGGAAAAAGGTCCGCCATGATCCCGGTAGCCGATCCGGTTCGCCGGAACCTGCAACACATATTCAAAGAAAGCTATACCCCAACTGACCAGAATGATCAGCACGAGGGACAGGTTTTGACCCCACTTCATGTCCTTGAAACGCAGGTGTCCGTACCAGGCAAAGGTCATGAAGGTGTTGGAGAGAACAAGAAGGAGGATGGAATAGAAGCCACGCATAGGTGAAAACTTATGCAAAAGTAGCGTGCGCGATGTGAATCCGCGCTGACGGGTATGAAATTCTTTTTTATGAACAGGGCCGGATAAAAAAGACCGCGGTTTGCCGCGGTCCTTACGTCAGTCTATCTTACAAGCTTCTTATACCGGATTCGGTGCGGCTGGTCATCTCCAAGGCGTTTACGTTTGTTGTCCTCGTATTCGCTGAAGCTGCCTTCGAACCATGTCACTTGCGAGTCACCTTCAAATGCGAGGATGTGTGTACAAACCCGGTCGAGGAACCAGCGGTCGTGGGAAATGATTACTGCACATCCGGCAAAGTTCTCGAGAGCCTCTTCAAGAGCACGCAGCGTGTTGACATCGAGGTCGTTTGTCGGTTCGTCAAGGAGCAAAAGGTTGCCGCCTTGTTTCAGCGCAATCGCCAGGTGAACGCGGTTACGCATCCCTCCGGACAATTCCTTGATTTTCTTTTGCTGATCTGTTCCGTTGAAGTTGAACTTGCCAACGTAAGCGCGGGAGTTGAGTGTTTTTCCGCCGAGTTCGATGAGTTCATTTCCACCGGTAATTGCCTGCCAGACACTATCCTCAGGTTTGAGGTCATCGTGTTCCTGATCAACGTAAGCGATCTTGACAGTTTCGCCGACGGAAAACGTTCCTGCATCAGGCTTTTCCTTGCCGATGATCATTTTGAACAGGGTGGTCTTACCTGCACCGTTGGGCCCGATTATTCCGACGATACCGGCAGGGGGTAGGGAGAATGTGAGATTTTCGTAGAGCAGTTTGTCACCAAACGCCTTAGCCACCCCGTTGGCTTCGATAACCTTGTTGCCAAGGCGCGGACCATTGGGTATGAATAACTCGAGCTTTTCTTCCTTCTCTTTGGTTTCCTGGCTGAGGAGTTTCTCGTAGGCACTGAGACGGGCCTTTCCTTTTGCCTGCCGTCCCTTCGGATTCATGCGTACCCATTCAAGTTCGCGCTCAAGAGCCTTTTGACGTTTTGATTCGCCCTTCTCTTCCTGGGCAAGACGCTTTTGTTTTTGGTCGAGCCATGATGAGTAATTTCCTTTCCAGGGAATACCTTCACCGCGGTCGAGTTCCAGAATCCATCCGGCTACGTTATCGAGGAAGTAACGGTCGTGGGTTACCGCGATAACGGTGCCCTTATACTGTTTCAGGTGTTGCTCAAGCCAGTGTACTGATTCGGCATCGAGGTGGTTGGTAGGTTCGTCAAGCAGAAGTACGTCGGGTTCCTGCAGCAGAAGACGACAAAGTGCGACGCGCCTTTTCTCACCACCCGAAAGGTGTTCGATGCGCGCGTCCGGGGGAGGGCATCGCAGCGCATCCATGGCTCTTTCGAGTTTGTGATCGAGTTCCCAAGCACCTATTGCGTCAAGTTTTTCCTGGACTTCACCTTGTTTAGTGATCAGTTTGTCCATGGCGTCGGGATCTTCCATGACGGCCGGGTCGGCAAACTTTTCGTTGATCGCTTCAAATTCTTTCAGGAGTGCAACCGTTTCCTGGACACCTTCCTCAACGACTTCTTTTACGGTCTTGCTTTTGTCCAGCTGTGGTTCCTGTTCGAGCAACCCGACCGAGAAACTGAGATCTGAGACCACTTCACCCTGGAATTCCTTGTCAATACCGGCGATGATGCGAAGCAGAGACGACTTACCGGAACCGTTAAGCCCAAGGACGCCGATCTTTGCGCCGTAAAAAAAGGAGAGATATATATTTTTTAGTACCTGTTTGTTCGGGGGATAGATTTTATTCACCCCGGCCATTGAGAAAATAATTTTTTCGTCCGCCATGCGTATTTATCGTGAGTTGCTTTTGTCTGATTAAAAAATGAACGACTGCTGAATCAGGGCGCAAATATGGTGAAAAAACCGGGGTCGGAGTAATTACCCCGGTATAATCGGGGAATTGGCAGGGTTGAGCCGGTGGGCCTTCATGAACTTTTCGGACGAAGTGCTGCTTTTTCTGAAATACCCGGGGATTCGATTTCGTTCGAATTACCCGGGAATGTTACAGGTTTTGCGATTTGACTCCGGCGAAATAAAAAATCGCTGTATTTGATTATATCAATTAAATTTTATTTTTGCGAAAAATTAAAAGGAGGAATTATGTACTGGACCCTAGAACTTGCCTCTTACCTGGAAGACGCTCCGTGGCCGGCGACCAAAGACGAGCTGATCGATTATTCAATTCGTTCCGGGGCTCCGTTGGAAGTGGTGGAGAACCTCCAGGAACTTGAAGACGACGGCCAACCTTATGAAAGCATCGAAGAGATCTGGCCGGATTACCCCACAAAGGAGGATTTCTTCTTCAACGAAGACGAATACTAAAGAATACAGAAGTCGGCGCTGCCGGCTTTTTTATTTTTCGCGCTGTCGCATCAACGCCTCCGCCACAACAAGATCCTCCGGTGTGGTGATTTTTATGTTTTCATAGCTGCCTTCAAACAGCGAAATCTTTACGCCAGCCCTTTCGGCAACGCTTGCATCATCAGTTAATTCGGAATCTTCACGCGTATTATAAGCGCTTTTGATCGTCGCAAGGTCAAATGTCTGCGGCGTTTGAATCAGGCGATACATCGATCGGTCAACTGCCCGGGTCGTATCCTTGTCGGTAAGACGAATTGATTCCTTTAATCGTACCGCAGCTACGGCGGAATGGTGAACCGCTGCGATTCTGAAACTTGCGCCGATAATATCTTTGCTTACCAGCGGACGTACGCCGTCGTGTATCGCAACCAAACCATCGCCGGATAACAGATCGAGGCCGTTTCGAACGGATTGAAACCGTGAGTCGCCTCCTTTTTGCAGCACGTAGGGGCGTTGAAATTTGTACTCACTGCACAGTTTCTCCCACGTTTCAAAGTCATCTTCGGGCAATACCAGTATGATGCGTATGGATGGTGAGTAGGCATAAAATGCTTCAAGTGTGTGCATCAGTATCGGCTTACCAAAAAGAGGCAGAAACTGTTTGGGAAGAGCGCTTTTGATTCGGGTGCCTTTCCCGCCCGCGACTATTATTGCATATTCCGGTTTACTCATCAGATGAAATCGTTTCTAAAATTAAGGTTTCGGACTAAATTGTAGCTATTAACTACATTCATGATACTAATCCGCCTCTTTGTTCTTGTTTTTAATGTCGTTGTCGTTACTTATCTCATTTTCGAAATGATCCGGATTGCGCGGGTACCGATGGAGAAATGGCGTAAATGGCTGATCATCGCCGGAGGTACAGTCCTGTTGATCTCACCTTTGGGAATGCTGGTTCGAATCGTTCCGGCTTCGATGCAGTATTTTTTGATCTACCCGGTTGCAGTTGCACTGTATGCATTCATGATCCGGCGCCTGTAGAAAAAACAAACCCCGCGTTGGCGGGGTTGAATATTCTACGAAACAGGTTACGTCAGATGATAAGCATGGCATCGCCATACGTCAGGAACTTGTACTTCTCCTTCTTTGCAACCCGGTATGCTTCCATGATAAGGTCGTAACCTCCAAACGCTGCAGCCATCATCAGGAGTGTCGACTCGGGCATATGGAAGTTCGTTACCATCGCGTTGCAGATCTTGAAGTCGTACGGCGGGAAGATGAACTTGTCAGTCCAGCCTTCTCTTGCCTTAAGCCGGTTCGTTGCAGACACTGCGGATTCCAGCGCGCGCATGGTTGTGGTTCCGATCGCACACACGCGATTCTTTTCGTCAAGTGCCTTGTTAACGATGTTCACGGCATCATTATCTACGATGAAGTTTTCGGAGTCCATCTTGTGCTTCGTCAAATCTTCAACATCTACCGGACGGAATGTTCCAAGGCCGATGTGCAACGTGATGAAGGTGCTTTCAACACCTTTAAGTTGCAGCCTTTTCATCAACTGCTTGGTGAAGTGAAGACCTGCAGTCGGAGCGGATACCGCGCCTTTCTTCTTTGCGAATATGGTTTGAAAGCGGTCTTTGTCTTCGGGCTTAACTTTTCGTTTGATGTATTTGGGTAGCGGGGTTTCTCCAAGGGTTTCAACAACCTTATCGAACGCAGCTGAGTCCCCATCGAAAAGGAAACGGATCGTTCTGCCACGGGAAGTCGTGTTGTCGATGACTTCAGCGACGAGGTCGCCATTGCCAAAGTATAGTTTGTTGCCAACGCGGATTTTACGCGCCGGATCAACGAGTACATCCCAAAGATGCATGTCCGCGTTAAGTTCGCGGAGCAGAAAAACTTCAATTTTTGCACCCGTCTTTTCTTTTCTTCCGTACAAACGGGCAGGGAATACCATGGTATCGTTGCCGACCATCACGTCGCCTTCGGCAAAGTATTCAACGATATCTTTGAAAACCCGGTGTTCGATTTTTCCCGAGTCCTTGTGTATTACCATCAGGCGTGATTCGTCTCGGTTCTCAGCAGGATCAAGGGCAATCAGGTTGTTGGGAAGTTCAAACTTGAATTCGGATAACTTCATATTAGTAAGTGCAAGAGACGCCCAATGAAGGGATATTTTAAGATTTTGGGAGGCAAAAATAAGTCAATATTTAGCTTTTTCGACAAAAGGCGGGGCTTTTTTCAGCGCTGTAACAAAAAACCGTTTTTTTAGTCTAATTGAGGTAATTTCGGCCGTGGAGCATCGACAAACTGGATTGTTATTGTCGTTCAACCGACGGGCCGCCTAAATAATACGCACGTGAAAATATTTGGTCAGATTTATGAAAGTTTCGGCTTCGCCTGGAAGGCTCTCAAGGCGAATCTGATGCGAACGATCCTTTCGCTCCTCAGCGTTACGGTCGGTATATTTCTCGTAATCGCCGTGCTCACTTTTGTCGATTCCCTCGAAAAGAATATCAAAGACAGCCTGAGCTTCATCGGCACCGGTGTGATTTATGTTGAAAAATGGCCCTGGCTTGCTGACAATACAGGCGAGTACCGCTGGTGGGATTTCTGGATGCGCCCCACACCGTCGCAAAACGAATACAGGTTCCTGTCGGAAAACCTGAAACACAAGCGACACATCTCTATATTCTCGGAATACCAGAACTCGAATCTTAAACGCGGGAGCAATAGTATCGGCCAGGTACGACTTGTCGGAGGTAGTGAAGGTTATAATGATATCTTCACGATCGACGTTGAGGAGGGACGTTACCTCACTCCCGATGAACTCTCAGCCGGACGAAATATCGCGGTGATCGGTTATGAGGTAGCAAAGGCGTTGTTCCCCAATGACGAGAATCCGGTCGGACAGGCAATCAAAATCAAAAACCTCAAATTCATCGTTGCCGGCGTAATCAAGCAGGAGGGAGAAAGCTTTATGGGCACACCCAGTAACGACTACGCAGCCATCATACCCTACAATTCGTTTCGCAGACTTTATCAAACCGGCACCGGACGATGGGATGAGTTGGAGTCGAGTATCGGGATAAAAGGTTACGAGACAGACGTTGGACTGGTTGAACTCGAAAACGAGGCGCGCGGATTGCTCCGCGTTCGCCGGGGAGTCCGACCGACGGAAAAGGACAATTTCGCGATCAACCGTCCGGAAGCACTGATGTCGATTATCGGTAACCTCTTTGACGGTGTTAGCGTGGCAGGATGGTTTATCGGTGGTTTTGCAATGCTCGTTGGAGGTTTTGGAATTGCTAACATCATGTTCGTTTCTGTCAAAGAACGTACAAGCATCATCGGCCTCCAGAAGTCTCTCGGCGCGAAGAATTACTTCATCCTGTTTCAGTTCCTTTTTGAATCGATATTTCTTTGTCTGATCGGTGGATTGACAGGGTTGTTCCTCGTTTACCTCGTGACGTTTGTACCCGTGGGTACGATGAAGATTGGACTTTCTGTTGAGAATATCATTCTCGGCCTGGGCGTCTCGTCAATAATTGGAATTGTGAGCGGAATCATTCCTGCCGCGATTGCAGCAAGACTTGATCCTGTGATTGCCATTCGTTCATAGCAACGTCTCATTGGATGATATGAAAAAAAGGCACCGGGTTGGTGCCTTTTTTGATTTGCGGTTGGTACTGGCTAAACGTTTTCTTCCAATACCTTTGCGCCTTCGCCAACAAGCTTTTCGCGGATGCGCTTTTCCAGTTCATCCATCAGTTCCGGATTGTCTTCGATAAGCTGTTTAACAGCATCGCGACCCTGGCCGAGTTTATTGCCATTGTAGGAGAACCATGATCCCGACTTCTGAACCAGGTTCAGTTCAACACCGAGGTCAAGGATTTCGCCGGACTTTGAAATTCCGCGTCCATACATGATATCGAATTCCACCACCTTGAACGGAGGTGCAACCTTGTTCTTCACCACCTTCACTTTCACACGGTTACCCGTGATGTCGTCAGCGGCCTCCTTAATCTGGCCGATCCGACGAATGTCAAGGCGGACGGAGGCGTAGAACTTCAATGCGTTACCGCCGGTTGTTGTTTCGGGATTTCCGAACATCACGCCGATCTTTTCGCGGAGCTGGTTAATAAAGATGCAGCAACATCCCGTTTTTGAAATCGTTCCAGTGAGTTTACGCAGCGCCTGCGACATAAGTCGTGCCTGGAGCCCCATCTTGCTTTCGCCCATCTCACCTTCAAGTTCGCCTTTCGGAACGAGCGCAGCGACCGAGTCGATTACGATAATGTCAATTGCTCCCGAACGGATCAGGTGGTCTGCGATTTCAAGCGCCTGTTCACCATTATCGGGTTGTGAGATGAGCAGGTTTTCTGTGTCGATTCCAAGTTTTTCAGCGTAAGCCTTGTCAAATGCGTGTTCCGCATCGATAAAAGCAGCGAGGCCGCCTTTCTTTTGAGCTTCCGCGATACAGTGCATCGTCAGCGTGGTTTTTCCGGATGATTCCGGTCCGTATATTTCGACAATCCGGCCGCGCGGAATTCCGCCGATGCCCAGGGCAATATCAAGTCCGAGGGATCCTGTTGAGATAGCTGGCACATCGACTACCTTCTCATCACTCAGTTTCATCACGGTACCCTTACCGTACGTTTTTTCAAGTTTGTCAATCGTCAACTGAAGCGCCTTCAGTTTTTCTTTAGCATCGCTCATGGTTCTTAATTTTTTCTTGTTGAAGGGTGATTTTTTAGCAGTTGGTCCAGGTCATGAACCATCAGCACATGCACGCCTGCATCTGCCAGCTGGTAAATCAATTCTCTAAACACAACGGTGATTCGAAATTAGTACTTCGTGCTAAAAATAAAAACGTAAACGGATGCCACAACGACGCATTGTTGTATCCAATGCTTTAAGTTTTTATAGCTAATTAAATTAGTTACAAGCAGTTGCCGCCCGGAAAAGTTTTGTGTCATCTTGTGTCAAAGCGATAATTTTGCATTTTTGAATCTTTCACGGATAACCAGTGCCAGTTTCTCTTCGAAGAACGATCAAACGAATTCTGCTCGCGATAGCCGCAGTATTGGTAATCCTTGTACTGGTGTATTGGGATCTGGTTGTCTATGGAGTACGGCAGGCAAGTGGTCAGCTCCGTATCGTCTGGAATGCGCGACCGGTGGAGGAATTCATCAATGATCCTGATTTTCCCGATTCATTAAAACAAAAGCTCAGGCTTATTGATGAAGTCCGGCGCTATGCTATCGACTCCCTGGGATTGAAGGATACGCGTAACTACCGGACGATGTTTGACCAGAAAGGGCAGGAGGTGATGTGGGTTGTCCTTGCCGCCGGCGAATTCAGCCTCGAGCCCAAGCAATGGCGTTTTCCAATCCTCGGCGAGGTACCGTACAAAGGTTTCTTTCGGGAAGACCTGGCCATTGAATTAAAGCGTGAACTCGAAAAGGAAGGATGGGATGTGATCATCAGGAATCCGGGCGGATGGTCAACGCTTGGCTGGTTTACGGATCCGATCTTAAGTGATATGCTCGAACGAAGCGACGGTGATCTTGCAAACCTCATCATTCACGAAATGTCACATGCGACCATCTTTGTCAAAGACAGCGTCGACTTTAATGAAAACCTGGCCACATTTATTGGTGATCGCGGCGCGGAGCAGTTTCTTCTTGATCGCTATGGTGAAGACTCTGAAGAGTATCTCACGTACATCGGTGAAGATCGCGACTACCTTAAATATGTCGAACACATGTTGCGCGGAGGGCGTCTTCTGGATAGCCTGTACGCCACGATGAAGGATTCCGATCCGGTGGAGGAGAAACGCAGGAAAAAAGAGAGAGCTGTTCGCAGTATCGTGTTCAAGATGGACACGCTCGACCTTGAAGTGATGCGTAATCCGCTCGCACGCTACAAGGAAAATCTGCCCAACAATGCAACGTTCATGAACTTCCGTCAATACCAGGCGTCACAGGACGAATTCTGGGTTGAATGGGAACGCGATTTCAACAAGGACCTGCGCGCATATATCGCGTATCTTTCGAAGCGATATCCGTTTCTGTAATCTTCGAAATCGTATTCGGAACTTTTTACCTCGTCTTCGCTGAATTGGCCGACCGTTTTTCCTTATCTTACTTTAAGGAATTGTTAAGAAAGCCAATCGCCCTTTTTCTGCCCATAATTGTCAATAATTTTGAAACAAATAGTTAACCCATGGGAAACAGACCATCGCACAAAGTGCTGGTAGTAGATGATGAGGAGTCGATTGTTGAATTGCTAAAGTATAATCTTGAAAAAGGTGGCTACGAAGTGAGGACGGCTCTCGATGGAGTGCAGGCCGTCGAAGAGGCGAAAAAGTTTTTACCTGATCTCGTTCTTCTTGACATCATGATGCCAAAAATGGATGGTGTCGAAGCATGCCGGTTGTTGCGAAACATCCCGGAGCTTCAGAAAACGTTTATCATTTTTCTCACAGCTCGTGCCGAGGAATATTCGGAAGTTGCGGCTTTCGACGTAGGCGCCGATGACTACATTACGAAGCCGATCAAACCGCGTGCGCTCATGAGCCGTATCAACGCGTACTTCAGAAGAGATACCAAAAAGTCGGCGCCAGTCACCATGATTAACATTGGTGACCTCGTAATTGATCGTTCCAGTTACACGATCAAAGTCGCCAACCGCGAAATCAACCTGCCCAAAAAAGAATTTGAACTGCTGTACTTCCTGGCACTCAATCCAAACAAAGTGTTTACCAGAGAAGACCTCCTCCAGAATATATGGGGCACCGACGTATATGTCGTGGCGCGAACCGTTGACGTTCACATCCGCAAAGTGCGCGAGAAAATCGGAGAGGACTACATCACAACGGTAAAAGGAGTGGGTTATAAATTCAGTCAGAACTAGTAACCCGATTCCGTATTCTGGAAATCCGGGTAAACGCCGTATTTTTAAGGTATGGTTTACAGCTCACGCGGACTTGCACTCCTTCTTGCACTTAGCATCGGGCTGATTACAACGTTGTTTCTTTCCCTCTTCGACGGCGTCAAAACTACTGCGCTGGTGGTGACGTCAATCATCAGCTTTTCTGTTTCTTACTTATCAATTTTCGCCGTCCTGGAATTTTTGATCTTTCGCGAAATCAGTTCGTTGCATAAAATAGTCGGCAAGCTCAAGAAGCGCGAGCTGGAGAAAATCGAAAAGACAAATCCGATGCTGAATCCTCTAAAGAGAATTAACCAGGAAATATTTTCGTTCGCGGAACTTAAACAACAGGAAATTGATGAACTGAAAAAAACAGAAGCGTTTCGTCGCGAGTTTATCGCTGATGTTTCGCATGAGTTAAAGACACCCCTCTTTGCGGCACAGGGATTTGTGCATACGCTACTCGATGGTGCAATCGACGACGAGTCGGTCAGGATGAAATTCCTCGAGAAAGCTGCGAAAAGCCTTGACGGGCTGGACATGCTTGTGCAGGATCTGCTAACGCTTTCGCAGATTGAAACCGGTCAGATCAAAATGCATTTTGAGACTATTGACCTGAACATACTCGTCGATGAAGTATTCGAACAGTTCGAAGGCAAAGCTGCGAAGAAGGATATCACGCTCGAACTGGAAGCCGTGAACAAGGTGTCAGCCTATGCGGACTATCAGCGGATAACCCAGGTATTGACAAATTTCGTGTCAAACGCGATCAACTATTCATTTGAAGGTGGCAGTGTAAAGGTGAGTCTTGAACAAACGAAAAAGTACGCTGTTGTCAAAGTTGAGGATCAGGGCGAGGGAATTCCACCCGAACATCGCGCCCGAATCTTTGAAAGGTTTTACCGGGTTGATAAGAGTCGCAGCCGTGAAAAAGGCGGAACCGGCTTAGGCCTCGCGATTGTAAAACACATCCTTGACGGCCATAATACAAGGGCCGAAGTTGAAAGCACGCCGGGAAAGGGTTCCACTTTTAGTTTTAAATTGCCGCGGTTTAAGCCGGACGATGAAGAAAGCGACAGATAAACCGGTTTGAGGGCAGACTTTGAAAAAGAATCGAATCAATATTCAGGATATCATTCTCTACGAGGATGAGGACTATTTTATTATAAGCAAGCCGCCGTTTGTAGCTACGCTCGAAGATCGCAACGACCCTATAAATATTCTGATGCTCGCCCGGGAGTACTCGCCCGATGCACAGGTGTGTCACCGCCTCGATAAGGACACTTCAGGTGTGCTGGTGATTGCCAAACACCCGGAGGCGTACCGGCATATGAGTATTCAGTTTGAAAAACGGCAGGTCACCAAAGTTTACCACGCGGTGGCCGACGGGCTTCATCAATTTCAGGATAAGCTCGTCGATGAACCTATTCTCAAGCTGGACGATGGGGTTGTCAAAATCAACCGGCGGGAAGGAAAGCCCGCACAGACCTGGTTTTCGTCGCTGCGGGCATTTCGGATGCATACACTAATAGAGTGTCGCCCCGTTACGGGTCGGATGCACCAGATCAGAATACATCTCTCAATTTTAAATGCACCAATTACCGGAGATGAGGTATATGGCGGCAAGCCCTTCTTCCTTTCTTCGGTAAAACGCGGTTTTCATCTTAAAAAACAGACCGAAGAGCAGCCCTTGATGAAAAGGATGGCACTTCATGCGCAGGGGCTACGGTTTGCTGATCTTCGGAACGTTCCCCGATTTGTCGAAGCGCCCTATCCGCGTGATTTTGCGGCACTGATCCGCCAGTTGGAAGCCAATTCGTGACGGTACGCAGCCGGCTGGTGATACGGAGTATGCTGCGTTTCTGGTGCTTCTACTGATTCTGGAAAGCTAACTATTTGGTATTCAGTACCCTTAGTAAGGCTAAATAGTAAAATTGCATGGTGCTTGCATTTCAGAAACAGGCAAATTACCTTTGTGTCCCTTTTTACAGGGGGTATTGTTTCTAATAAGTTTTAAACGAGAAAATGGATCATAACAGCTACAAAACCACTCACCCTAATAAGGCTACAGTTGAAAAGAACTGGGTAGTGGTGGACGCAGAGGCTCAGGTGCTGGGCCGCGTGGCAAGTGAAGTTGCCCGCATTATCCGCGGTAAACACAAGACCAGCTACTCTCCCCACGTTGATTGCGGAGATCATGTGATTGTGATTAACGCGGAGAAAGTAAAGATGACGGGTAAGAAGTGGAATGACAGGGTGATCTTCACGCACTCAGGCTATCCCGGCGGTCAGCGTGAGCATACGCCGTCGATGATCCGCAGAAAGCATCCTGAACGCCTGATTGAACACGCAGTTCGTGGAATGCTTCCTAAAAACAGACTGGGACGGGAATTATTCAGAAGCCTCCATGTTTATGCAGGTGCAGAACATCCCCATCAAGCGCAACAACCCAAAGAATTAAAGTTCTGATAGATGCAGATCGTAAATAAAATCGGTAGAAGAAAAACCTCCATCGCCAGAGTCTATGTGAAACCTGGTAAAGGTGAGATAAAAGTCAATAACCGGGACCTGAAGGATTACTTCCTTTCAGAGATTCACCAGACTACGGTAAAACAAGCTATCGCAGCTGCGAAACTTGACGGTCAATACGATGTAACCGTGAACGTGGAAGGCGGTGGAATCAAAGGACAGGCGGAAGCGGTTCGTTTGGGTATCGCACGTGCGCTGGTTGAATTCAATGAAGAAGTAAAACCGACACTTAGAAAAGAAGGTTTGCTGACCCGCGATTCAAGAATGGTTGAGCGTAAGAAGCCGGGTAGAAGGAAGGCAAGAAGAAGATTCCAGTTTAGCAAGCGTTAATATTATTAGAATGGCTGAAAAATTAACATACCAGGAATTGTTGGATTCAGGTGTTCACTTTGGTCACCTGACCCGTAAGTGGAACCCGAAAATGGCTGAGTACATTTTCATGGAAAACAACGGCATCCACATCATTGACCTGAATAAAACTATTGCCTGCCTGGACGAGGCGTCTTTCGCACTGAAAAATATCGTTCGCTCTGGTCGCAAGATCATGTTCGTGGCAACGAAAAAGCAGGCTAAGGATATCGTTACCGAAGAAGCAAAGCGCCTGAACATGCCATACGTAACTGAGCGTTGGCTTGGTGGTATGCTCACCAACTTCGCCACGATCCGTAAGTCTCTTAAGAAACTTGCTCAGATTGAGAAGTTGATGAAGGATGAGGCGTTTAACAACCTCGCAAAGCGTGAACGCCTTATGGTAACCCGCGAAAAAGCGAAGCTGGAAAAACTGCTCGGCGGAATCGTCGACCTCAACAGACTGCCTGCAGCGTTGTTCATCATCGACGTTAAGCGCGAACACATTGCAGTTACGGAAGCTCACAAGCTGAATATCCCTGTATTTGCACTCGTTGATACAAACTCTGACCCGTCAGGTGTCGACTTCCCGATTCCGGCAAACGACGATGCGTTCAAATCAATCTCCATCCTTACCCGCTACATCGGTAAGGTGATCGAAGAAGGTCTGATGGAACGTAAACGCGATAAGGAAGACGCTGCTCAAAAGAAAGAGGAGGACGAAAAAAGAAGAGTTGACGAAACGGTAGAAGAAACAAACTCTTAAATCGAAATAAGCTTTTTTATGGTCGTCCTGCCGCTTTGCATCTGTTAAAGCCGGTGGGACGCCTTGTTTAAGGCGGGTTTGATCCGCAAAATTATTGTGGCAAAAGGAATTGCCACGGCACTTATAACACTCAATACTTTAAAACAATGTCAGCAATTACAGCACAAGATGTTAACAAGCTTCGCCAAATGACCGGCGCGGGAATGATGGATTGTAAAAAAGCCCTAACCGAAGCAGATGGTGATTTTGAAAAAGCAATCGAGATACTGAGAAAGAAAGGCCAGAAGGTATCCGCATCCCGTTCAGATAAGGAAGCGAAGGAAGGATCTGTATTTGTGAAGGTGAGCGATGATAAGAAGGAAGCCGTATTGATCGCATTGAACTGCGAAACAGATTTTGTGGCAAAAAATGAAGAGTTCCAGGCACTCGGCAAACTGATCGCTGAAACCGCCTTCACCCAAAAACCCGAATCCAAAGAAACTCTGCTTGCTCTCTCCGCCGGAAACCTCACCATCAATGAAAAGATCGTTGAACTGGTAGGGAAAATTGGTGAGAAAATCGAAGTAAGCGAATTCGTTCACATGAAAGGTGAAGCAGTCGTTCCTTACATCCACGCCGGATCTAAACTGGGCGTACTTGTAAGCCTGAAAGGTGTAAACGGTAAAGACGTTACCGATGCTGGTAAGGATGTGGGAATGCAGATCGCAGCCATGAACCCGGTTGCCGTTGATGAAAAGAACGTCGACAAAGCTGTGATTGAAAAAGAACTTGAAATTGCGAAAGCGCAAATCCTCGCTGAAGGAAAACCTGAAAATATGGTCGAAAAAATCGCGCAAGGCAAACTCCAGAAGTTCTTCAAGGAAAGCACACTGCTGCACCAGATCTTTGTGAAGGACAATTCAAAAACAGTAGCTCAGTACCTTGACAGTGTAACGAAAGGTCTGACCGTTGCTGAATTCAAACGCGTTTCCATCGGATAAGCGTTCGACTTTCGAACGAAATATAGAAGCCGGGCTTTTGCCTGGCTTTTTTATTTTTAGCTTGATTATTCAAAAAAGGCAGAATCATGCAAAAGTCCATAAACCCCTACGATCAAAAGCTGCTCGCGGAGTTTCCGCTAATGAATGACCGTGACATCGAAGCAAAACTTGCAAAAGCAGATCTCACGTTTAAATCCTGGCGGCACTCGTCGTTTGCTGAAAGAAGCAAGCCTATGCACAACCTTGCATCTTTGCTTCGGGAAAACACCGACAAATATGCACGCGTCATTTCGCTGGAGATGGGTAAGACCATCGGTGAAGCGCAAAGTGAAATAAAAAAGTGCGCCGACGCGTGCGACTATTTTGCTGATTATGCAGAAGGATTTCTTCAATCCGAAGTGATCGAGACTGAAGCAAAACGCAGTTATGTAGGCTACTTTCCTACAGGCGTCATCCTCGCTGTCATGCCCTGGAATTTTCCGTTCTGGCAAGTTTTCCGGTTTGCGGTCCCGGCACTGATGGCGGGTAACGTTGGCGTACTCAAACATTCGTCCAACGTGCCGCAGTGTTCATTAACAATAGAGAAACTTTTCCAGGAAGCCGGATTTCCGGAGGGTGCGTTTCAGTCGTTTCTGATTGCAAACGAGAACATTGAAAGGATACTCGCCACGGCTTGTGTTCAGGGCGTTGCGCTCACGGGAAGTGAAAAGGCCGGCTCAAGTGTGGCTTCAATTGCCGGGAAACACATCAAAAAATCGGTTCTTGAATTGGGTGGCAGCGATCCATTCATAGTGTTGCCAGATGCGGACATGTCGGCGACAGCCAAAGTTGCTGCACAGTCGCGTATGCAGAACGCCGGGCAGTCGTGTATTGCGGCGAAACGTTTTATCGTCCTTAGGGAAGCGGGCAACGATTTCATGGACGCGTTTGAAAACGAAGTCAGGAAGATCCGTCAGGGCAATCCCCTGGAAGAAGGTGTCACCATGGGACCGATGGCCCGTCTCGATCTGGCTGAGGATCTTGACGCACAACTTCATAAATCAAAGGATAAAGGAGCGCGGCTTGTTACAGGCGGTACCCGCGACGGCGGAAACTTCCAACCCACGATTCTCGACAACGTGTGCCCTGGGATGCCGGCATTTGATGAGGAAACCTTTGGGCCGCTCGCTGCCGTCATGTACGCGGACAACGAAAATGAAGCGGTTGAGCTTGCAAACCGGAGCCGTTACGGCCTGGGCGCCTCCGTGTGGACGGGCGATCGCGAACGTGGGGAGCGAATCGCCCAATTAATTGAATCCGGTTCAGTTTACGTTAATAGTCTCATGCGCTCAGATTCGCGGCTTCCGTTCGGCGGTATCAAAAAGTCCGGTTACGGCCGCGAACTCGCGCAGGCCGGGATCCGCGAATTTGTTAATGCAAAGACAATAGTGATTTATTGAGCGGCGGATAGGGGTGGTACTCGTTTCAGTTGTCTGAAAGAAAAACAACAACGAAATGAAAACACTATATCCTCTCCTCACGCTCCTGATGGCGACTTTATTGTTTTCCTGCGAGGTCGAAGATCCGGGACCCCTTCAGGAGACGTCACGCGAATATGCCGTGATCGATTTTGATCAACTTGAAATGGGCAGCGGCTTCCATATCACCGTCATGGAAGGCCCCAACTTCATGGTTCGTGTAAAAGGAGACCGCCGCAATATTCAGGACCTTGAAGTATTCAGGGAAGGGACGACACTCCGAATCAAATATGATGAAAATGCGAACCGCCGTCATGAAACACGTATTGTGATTCAAATGCCGGCGCTGAAGGGCTTTAACTTTTCCGGCGGCAGCGTTTCGGCAATCGATGGATTCGAAAGCGATGACGTTCTTAATGCGTATGTATCAGGAGGTTCTCTGGCGCAACTGAATGCCGGTTACAGAAAAGTGAATCTGGTTCTTTCAGGTGGTTCGAAATTCCGGATGCATGGTCTGGGCGATGAACTCGAGGGCGATATTTCGGGCGCGTCAGTCCTAAGTGCTTTTGATTTTCCGGTAAACACGGCAACGCTGAATTTTTCCGGCGCCAGCAGTGGCAAGATTACTGTGGCTGATCATCTGACGGTTACCGCCTCAGGTGCAAGTACCGTGGTCTATCGTGGCAGTCCCAGTATTGAAAAAGATGTCTCCGGCGAAAGTTCAGTGATTAAAGACTAGTATTGTCTTGACAGGTATAAAAGGAGGTCGCCGAAAAAAAAAGGCGACTTTTTTTTGTCCCTACGGAAACCTTTTGAAAAAAGTCAACGTACCACACTGAATACACTTATTTCCAAAGTCCATGAAAATGATTGTTGCCATCCGATCCTTCGGAATCCTTTAACGACCTTCTCTGGTCGGCACGTCCTCTTTTTTCATACGACAATCATTTATCAATCATGAGATTTTTCAAAAAAACAGGAAAGTTATTTTCCCTTATATGGCGTGGCGTCAAAGGCGACCACGGTGAGTTTACAAGCGGAAGTATCAATCAGGCAATAATACTGCTATCAGTTCCCATGATCGTAGAAATGGGAATGGAGTCAATCTTTGCCGTCGTTGACGTTTACTTCGTGAGCCAGCTCAATGACAACGGAGCGTTAGCAGCGGTCGGACTCACTGAGTCAGTGCTATCACTAATTTATTCACTTGCTTTTGGTTTGAGTATGGGCGCAACTGCGCTGGTGGCCCGACGTGTTGGTGAGAAGGATGCCAAAGGTGCGGAGGAGGCTGCGGTTCAGGGTCTTTACCTTGGATTGATTGTTTCCCTGATCCTTACAATCGCAGGTGTGCTATATTCTGATCAGATCCTGGCGTTTATGGGTGCCAGCGAAGATGTGATCAATCACAACGGATCGTATACGCGAATCATGTTTGGCGGAAATATCACCATCATCATGCTGTTCATGATTAATGCGATTTTCCGCGGTGCAGGCGATGCGTCTCTTGCAATGAAAGCACTGCTGATTGCAAATACGCTGAATATCATCCTGGATCCTTTGCTGATTATGGGCTACGGTCCATTTCCGGCATTAGGTGTCAAAGGTGCGGCAATCGCGACCAATATTGGGCGCGGCGTAGGTGTTGCTTATCAGATTTATCATCTGGTAAAAGGTTCGAGCGTTGTGAAGTTGCATTTGAGGCATCTTCGCGTGAAAGTCAGAATTATCCTTACCATGATCCGCGTTTCGGCGGGAGGAATCGGGCAAATGCTCATCGGATCTGCAAGCTGGATATTCCTGATGCGGATAATGTCTGAATTCGGCGAAGCGCCATTGGCCGGATACTTCATCGCGATACGCATTATTATCTTTGCGATCCTTCCTGCCTGGGGTATGGCAAATGCATCGGCTACGCTTGTTGGTCAGAATCTGGGAGCGGGACAACCGGATCGCGCGGAGAAATCGGTATGGCGCGCAGGCTTGATGAATATGATCTTTCTTGCTTTCATTACCGTACTGTTCTTCTCGATGGCAGATTACATGCTGCGGTTTTTCAGCACTGACGAGGAAGTACTGCGCCATGGAATCCAGTGTTTGAGAATCGTATCTCTCGGCTACGTCTTTTATGCGTATGGGATGGTCATAAGTCAGTCTTTCAACGGGGCCGGTGATACACGAACGCCCACGCTGATCAGTCTTGTTGGTTTCTGGGTTTTCCAGATTCCATTAGCCTATACGTTGGCGGAAATTTTCAAGACGGGACCGATAGGCGTTTACGCAGCGATTTCAATTGCAGAATCGCTGATGGCCATCGCGGCAATCCTCATTTTCCGGAAAGGGAACTGGAAACTTGTGAAAGTGTAACGATCAACGGTCCGGCCAGAAAACCGGACCGTTTTTCTTTGAAGATCATGGGTCGCGTTTGCGGAATGCTGCTCTGAAGGCGCTGGCGACCTCGTCCGCGGCTTTGCGCAGGTTGTCTTCAACCTCCTGCCAGCGTTCCTTGTTTTCAGCTTCTTTTTTCAGCCGCTCTGCCGTCACTTTCAGTTCTTCAAATTTCTCCCGAAACTCCTTTTCAAGCTTGTCAGCCGCTTCCTGGAATTCGTTCACAAATCCATCCACTTTTTCGCCAAAGCCGGCGAATGACTTGTCCTTCTTTTCGTCACTTTGTGTTTCCATCTTTTTTGGCTTTATTTTTTTAGTACTAACGCAAATCAATAACAACTTCTATGCAGGAAGACCGGCCCGACAACGAACATCGCCAGAATGAAAACGGCGAACGTCACGAACAACCGGAGTCTGGTTCAGCGGACCGCCTGCAGGAACAGGATCCGATAGAATATATCAAGCACATGCTTGAAAGTAAATCTACGGCCAAGCAGACTACTTTCAAACACCTCAAAGAGGCTTTTTCTATACTCTGTGTTGAGTCACGGCATATCATTGATGAACTCAATCAGAAAGTCGACGCTGTTGATGAAGATGTGACCTTGGATTTTAAGAATATTTCCAAACATGAGTTTCAACTCAAGCTTGCTGGCGATCTGCTGATCTTTGTGATGCACACGAACATCGTCACGTTTGATGATGAACATCCTGTGATAAAAAAACCTTACGTCAGCGAAAAGGAGGTAAACCGTTATTTCGGTCAGATCAACATTTACAATTTCATGTACGACAGTCTGCGTTACAATCGTGGTCACGACCCGGGCTACCTCATCGGCAGACTCATGATCAACCACGAGAATCGCTTCTTCATGGAAGGAGAACCACAGTTTGCCAGGGAGTTCAGTGAAATATCAACGGCGACGCTCTCGCGTGAGGACCTTCAGCGGATTATCAAGCTTTCGCTTAAGATTGCGATTCGCAATGACCTGATGGCGCCACCTTACAACAAGGTGCGTCTCATAACGCTAGATCAGAAAAACGAGCACACCATGGAGCTTGGTGGTGGCCAGAAAATCGGGTTCCGGATGAGCTACGAAAAACACCTCGGTTAACGGCTGTTAAATTTGCCGGTTGTGCTTTGCCGAAGCCGTTGTTTTTCTATTTTTACCGCTATATGTCATTTTTCCGATCACTCCGATATTCTTTCACTGTCTTCTTATTCGCGGCGGTACTCGTTGTGGCCGACGGGTGTACGTCGTCGCGATCCACACACAAGAAAAAGCTCAAGCCTGGTAAACCGATCCCTTGCCCTCAAAAGGATTGCTGATGAACCTCAGGAAAATTGTCATCGCAATTGACGGTTATTCGGCATGCGGCAAGAGTACAACTGCCAGGCAGGTCGCAAACGTTTTAGGGTACCGGTATATTGATTCCGGAGCGATGTACAGAGCGGTTACGCTGAACTTCCTGGAGCGTCATGTATCATTAACCAACCCTAAAGAAATTCAACGGGCGCTTCAAGAAACACACATAACATTCCACCTTAACTCAAAAAAGGAATCCGAAACGTTCCTTAATGGTCTAAACGTTGAAAAGAAGATCCGCTCCATGCGCGTATCGGAGATGGTAAGCCAGGTCAGCACGATCAAAGATGTACGCGTAGCCATGGTCGACTTACAACGTAAGATGGGGCGCGAAAAAGGCGTTGTAATGGACGGCCGTGACATCGGAACCACCGTATTCCCCACGGCTGAGCTCAAATTGTTCATGACGGCTGACATGCTTGTCCGGGCATTCAGGAGACAGCGCGAACTGCTTGAACGGAATCAACTGGTAGACCTTGACGAAGTGATGGACAATCTGATACGCCGCGATGAAATTGATACCACCCGCCAGGAAAGTCCCCTCAAACAGGCCCCCGATGCTATTGTGATCGATACCACTTTTATCACCCTGGATGAGCAGGTCGACGAGGTTGTGCGACTTGCGCTCGGACGTATGTTTTAAGGTACTTTGCAACATTCCGGATCAGCATTAATACATCCATGAAAAATGTGGTTTTTGACCCCGTAACGGTCATTCAATAAAATAATAATAGCTTATTGGATGTTCGAAAAAATGCTAATTTTGCCCCCGTTCGTAAACATTGATCAGCCATCTTCATGGGCAAAACCATTCGATTAAAAAAGGGCTTTGACATCAACCTCGCCGGAAAAGCCGCTCCCAAAATAGTGGCAGGCTCCATTGAAAATGGAGAAACCTTCGTCATCAAACCCACCGATTTTCACGGAATCTACATCCCAAAAGTCGTGGTTAAGGAAGGCGACACGGTAACTGCAGGCTCACCTCTTTTTCACGACAAGAAGAACGACAAGATTACCTTCACAGCACCGGTGAGCGGTGAAGTGGTTGAAATCAAGCGTGGCGACAAGCGCAAGCTGCTTGAAGTTAAGATACTCGCGGATTCAAGAATCGAGTACAAGAAATTCCGCTCATTCACGGAAGGTGAAATCAATTCTGTCAGCCGTGAAGAGGCACAGCGGCAAATGCTCGAAAGTGGTGTCTGGGTAAATCTAATGCAACGGCCTTTTGGAATTGTGGCCAACCCTGAGGAAACACCAAAGTCGATTTTCGTATCAGCATACGACTCACACCCGCTTGCGCCTGACTTCAATCTGCTGTTCAAAGGACAGGAGAAGGAATTCCAGGCAGGTATCAATATCCTGAAGAAGTTCACTTCGGGTAAAGTTCACGTGAACGTTCACGCGGATAAAGAAAATTTGCCTGTCTTCACATCCGTCCAGGGTGCTGAAGTGAACAAGTTTTCCGGCCCCCATCCGTCGGGTTGTGTCGGCGTACAGATCCATCATATCGATCCAATCGGTAAGGCTGATCTTGTATGGACGATTCATCCCGCTGGCGTAATCCAGATTGGAAAGCTCTTCCTCAACGGTGTGTATGACACATCGCGTATCATCGCCGTGGCCGGATCAGAAGTTAAGGAACCTCAGTATTACACGACCTACACAGGCGCTTGTGTGAAGAAGTTCCTCGGCAATAACCTCAGGCAGGAAAACGTAAGGGTTATTTCCGGTAATGTGCTGACAGGCTATCGTATTCCGAAAGACGGTCACATCGGATTTTTTGATCAGTTGGTTTCCGTTATCCCTGAAGGCGACTATTACGAATTCATGGGCTGGATAACTCCCTCAGCAAAGAAACTCAGCGTTGTTCCGGGACTTGGACTATTCTCATTCCTTAACTACGGGAAAGAGTACATTCTTGATTCGAATCTTCATGGCGAACCGCGTGCTTTTGTTCAGTCCGGCGTGTTTGAGCAGGTAACGCCGATGGATATCCTGCCTACGTTCCTGTTAAAAGCGATCATCGCTGAAGACTTCGATGAAATGGAGGCGCTTGGAATTTATGAGGTTATCGAAGAGGACCTCGCACTGTGTGAATTTGCGGATGTATCAAAACACAATGTGCAGGAGTTGCTTCGCGAAGGAATTGACCTAATCATGAATAGCTAATATGAAGTTCATACGTAATACATTAGATAAGTATAAACACAACTTCGAGAAAGGCGGGAAGTGGGAGCGTTTCTACTACGCTTTCGAGGCGATTGATACGTTTGTGTTCGCACCGAATCTGACTGCCGGCCCTAAAGGCGCTCATATTCGCGATGCAATGGATATGAAACGGTTGATGATAACCGTGATCATTTCCATGGTTCCGGCTCTCTTGTTTGGAATTTACAACGTGGGCCATCAGCATTTTATCGCTATTGGTGAACAGGCCGCCTTCGGTGACAAGATTCTCATCGGATTACAGCAGGTGTTGCCTGTTATTGTGATTTCCTACGCTGTGGGTCTTGGAATTGAATTCCTTTTCGCGATCCTGCGTCGTCACCCTGTCAACGAGGGTTATCTTGTGACCGGGATGCTGATTCCGCTCGTGATGCCGCCGGATGTTCCGCTGTGGCAGGTAGCAGTAGCCACTGCGTTTGCTGTCGTGATCGGGAAAGAAGCATTCGGTGGAACTGGTATGAACATTCTTAACGTTGCTCTTACAGCACGTGCATTTCTTTACTTCGCGTATCCGCAGCAAATGTCTGGTGATGTATGGACATACATTGGTGAAGGACAAAAGACAGTTGAAGGATACTCCGGCGCGACACCGCTCGCAATTGGTAATACGGTTTCAACAACCGGAGAGAACGCGGTCCAGGCGCTTGAAAGCTTTGGTGCAGGCTGGGCTCCTGATGGATTTTATAGTCTGCAAAATTTATTTCTGGGGTTCCAGCCGGGAAGCGTTGGAGAGACATCGACACTGATGTGTCTTATCGGCGCACTGATCCTGATTGCAACGCGAACGGGAAGCTGGAAGATTATTGTTAGCGTATTTGCCGGAGCGTATGCGATGGGCTTGCTGCTGAATGCGATTGGCGGTAATCCCTACGTGATGTTGCCTGCTCATTATCACCTTGTGGTAGGTGGTTTGGCATTTGGTGCTGTGTGGATGGCTACCGATCCGGTGACTGCTTCTCAGACCGAAACCGGAAAGTGGGTTTACGGATTTCTGATTGGTGTGCTGACTATTCTTATCAGGGTGTTTAACCCGGCATATCCGGAAGGTATTATGCTGGCTATTCTTCTAATGAATGTCTTTGCTCCCCTGATTGATTATTTTGTAGTAGGTGCCAACAAAAAACGAAGATTACAACGTGCGACAGTCTAACGGTTATATCATTTTCTACGCGAGTATTCTCTCCGTTGTATGTTCGGGGTTGCTCGTCGGGGCGAATCTGCTTCTGAAAGACAAACAGGCAGCTAACGTAGCACTCGAACAAAAAACGAGTATTCTGGCTACCGTGATGACTTTGGAGGAAGGTTCCGATATTGAAAAACTCTATCGCGAGAATGTACGCGAGCTCGTCGTCAACGGCGAAGGCGATGTGGTTTCTGGAATGACGCCCAAGCAGGTCACTATCGCGACGGAATACAAGAAGCCTGCTAAAGATCGTATGCTTCCCGTGTACGAGTTCAGAAATAAGCAGGACACCACGCAGGTTGACTATGTCGTATTTCCTGTTTTCGGTGCCGGTCTCTGGGATGCGATCTGGGGTTACGTTGCACTTGAGTCAAATATGAATACCGTAAAGGGTGTGAAGTTTGAACACAAGGGTGAAACACCTGGTCTTGGTGCCCGCATCACCGACGAAGAAATTCAGGGTCGTTATCCTGGCAAGGAAGTCTATGAGAATGGTAAACTTGTTTCAGTAACGATGATGAAGGGTGAAGGCAATGATTATTCCGGCGACAAGCACAAAGTTGACGGGATGTCCGGAGCTACTCTTACAGCCAAGGGTGTCAACAATATGCTGGCAGAATATCTGGCGGCTTACGAAGGATATATCAATAAGCACAAAAAATAATAGGGATGAGTACAGAAGCAGCTGAAGTTAAAGAAAAGAAAAGCGAGCCGCTGTTTTCTAAAAAGAACAGGAAGCTTGTTACGAATCCGCTTGATATCGACAACCCGATCACCGTTCAGGTGCTTGGAATATGTTCCGCTCTTGCGGTAACCACGCAAATGGAGCCGGCTTTTGTAATGGCGCTGGCCGTTGTCGTGGTCGTTGCCAGCTCGAACGTGATGATCTCTCTGTTGCGGAATACAGTTCCCTCAAGGATTCGTATCATCGTTCAGCTTGCAGTGGTTTCACTGTGGGTGACTCTCGTTAATGAAGTGCTTAAGGCATACATGTACGATGTGTCAAAGCAGCTTTCAGTTTTTGTTGGTCTGATTATCACAAACTGTATTGTAATGGGTCGCCTCGAAGCATTTGCGATGGGTAACAAACCCGGACCTTCACTTCTGGATGGAATTGGCAATGGTCTTGGTTATGGTCTGATTATCATGCTCGTGGCGTTCTTCCGCGAACTGCTGGGATCAGGTTCATTGTTTGGTTTCAAGGTCTTTGAAAGCATCGGACTCTCGTATCAGGGGAATGGACTAATGCTCCTTCCTGCCGGCGCTTGTATTATCGTAGGAATTATCATCTGGGGACAGCGGGCACTTAACGGCTACCGCGAAACACATTAATCTGGGTTATGGAAAATCTGATTAGCATTTTCGTCCGGTCAATCTTTATTGACAACATGATCTTCGCTTACTTCCTTGGAATGTGTTCGTTCCTGGCAGTATCGAAGCGTGTAAGCACGGCCTTCGGACTTGGAATCGCCGTTGTGTTCGTGCTTGGTGTTACTGTTCCGATCAACTGGATCATACAGAACAAAATACTCACCGAAGGTGCACTAGCATGGCTTGGTCCCGACTTCGCAACCATGGATCTCACATTCCTTCAGTTCATCATATTCATTTGCGTTATCGCGGCAATGGTGCAGCTGACTGAAATGGCTGTGGAAAAGTTTTCACCTGCGCTGTACGGAACACTCGGTATATTCCTTCCGCTTATCGCGGTGAATTGTGCCATCCTTGGAGGAGCACTGTTCATGGTTCAGCGTCCGTACACACTGACGGAGGCGACAACCTACGGGTTTGGTTCCGGCATCGGATGGATGCTGGCGATCGTTGCGCTCGCGGGCGTACGTGAAAAAATGAAGTACTCCAACGTTCCAGGTCCGCTTCGGGGCCTCGGCATAACGTTTATTCTTGTGGGATTAATGTCCTTCGGGTTCCTGAGCTTCCTCGGGTTCAGCCTGTAGGAAAACACAATACTCATGAAAGGGCTTCCTGTAACCAGGATGCCCTTTCTTTTTTTCCCGAAAGTATTCAGGGTTACCTTTCGATAATTTCCATATAATAAGACATTGAACCCCCTCTCATGGAAAATTCGTTAAGAAGAGTCCTCAGGTATTTCTTCAGCGGAACAGTTTTTATCGTTCCGTTAGTCGCTACCGCGTATTTCATCTTCGTTTCGATAACCTGGCTGGATAGCCTGCTCATGCTTCCGTATCCCGGGCTTGGTTTTGTTATCATATTCCTTGCTATTACCGCATTCGGCTATCTGACCACCAATTTTGCTTTCAAAGCTGCAATGGATTGGTTCGATATGGGCATGAACAAGATTCCGCTCGTTAAACTAATCTACTCTGCCGTTAAAGATTTGCTGGGTGCGTTTGTCGGAGATAAAAAGAAATTCAGAAAACCGGTTCTCGTCAGAATTAACGCGCAGAACGAACTCTACCAAATCGGATTCATTACACAAAACGATCTTACCGCACTCGGGCTTCAGGAAATGGTGGTCGTGTATTTTCCGCACTCGTACGCGTTCTCCGGATTCCATTACGTGGTGCCAAGGGAAAACATCCGACCGTTAGATATTCCAGGCGATGTTGCCATGAAGTTTATCGTATCAGGAGGCGTGTCGGGAATCAGCGACTAGTTGAACGAGTGGCATCAATCAATCACGCCGGAGCCGATAAGTTCTTCGCCATCATACCACGCCGCGAACTGGCCGGGTGTGATACTCTTTACAGGGCGATCAAAAATAATATAGAGTCCCCCGTCGCGACGGTGTAAGGTACATGCTTCTAACGGCTGACGATAACGTATACGTCCCATATATCGCCGTGATTCACCAATAGGGAGACGAAGATCTTCGCGGATCCAGTGTTCCTGTTCAGGCGCAATGAAGAGACCCTTGCGATATAAACCAGGGTGATCTTCACCCATGCCCATATAGATAACGTTGTCGGTTGTGTTGGTGCCGATTACAAACAAAGGTTTCGCATAACCTCCGATGTTGAGACCTTTCCGCTGACCAATTGTATAGTAATGCGCCCCGTTGTGTTCGCCGATAGCCACACCGTCGCCAGGAACATAGACGTATGGGCTTGTCTGAGCAGCGAGACCATCTCCGTTTCGCTTCTGGAAAACAGATGCAGATGCCGGTACCTCAATGACTTTACCCTTTTTAGGTTGCAGCCTTTGCTGAAGGAAATCCGGCAAATGAACTTTCCCTACGAAGCAAAGTCCCTGCGAATCTTTCTTGTCAGCCGTGACAAGATTGAGTTTGCGCGCAATGTCGCGGACCTCAGGCTTCGTCAATTCGCCAACCGGAAACAGGGATTTCGACAGCTGCTTCTGCGTGAGCTGGCAAAGGAAATAGCTTTGATCCTTGTTGCCATCTTTTCCTGAAAGCAACCGATAGATCGTTTTTCCATCGGAAGTGAACTCAGCCTTCCTCGCATAGTGACCTGTAGCGACAAAGTCAGCTCCAAGTTTTAATGCGGCATTGAGGAAAATATCAAACTTGATTTCGCGATTGCAAAGAACGTCCGGATTAGGTGTTCTGCCTTTCTGATATTCGGCAAACATATAGTCAACGATGCGCGCCTTATACGCTTCACTCAGGTCTATCGCCTGAAAGGGGATACCCAAATGCTGGGCAACAATCATCGCATCGTTGCTGTCGTCGAGCCACGGACATTCATCGCTTATCGTTACCGAATCGTCATGCCAGTTCTTCATGAACATGCCGATAACTTCGTAGCCCTGCTCCTTAAGCAAATACGCTGCTACACTTGAATCGACACCTCCAGAAAGTCCTACTACGACGCGTTTCATATCTTATACATTAACATCGGCTGCCGGCCTGTTTGTAAACCGATTTTTGGGTGCAAATAGTTTCGAAGCCCACGGTTTAGTTGACGGGTGATTCAAGCAGTTCGTCCATCGTCGCGTTGAAGTCGCGGATGAACTCCTCGTAGTACACCCCAGTGCCAGGACCGGTGAATCCGGTATGAATCTTTTTTACTGTGCCATCACGTGCAATGAAAATCGTTGTTGGGAACGACACAATTCTGTTCAACATCGGCAAGCTCTCCGACGCCTTAAGCTTGTCATTCGTTCCTGCTATCACGAAATCATAAGGTACATTGAGTTTGTTGATCATCCGTTTGACTCTGTCACTCGCGTATTTGAAGTCATCGCGCCGTTCGTAGGCAAGACCAATTATCTCCACGCCGCGGTGGCGATTTTCATTATACCAGGACGTCAGAAATCTCGTCTCATCCATGCAGTTCGGGCACCACGTTCCAAATATCTGAAGAATCACTGCCTTGTTTTCGTATTTGGCATCATCAAGTGAAACTGGGTTGCCATTCGCATCGGGAAACTTGAATGTGATGCGATCGTATCCCGGCTTGAGAAACGTCATGGATTCACCATCAGGAAGCGACGCAGCATCGTCCTTGATACCGGTCCATGATTTTTTCGAGCGTTTGCCTGAATAAAAAGTTCCGTCGAGTCGATCCGTGGCAGAAAACACAGCTTTAAAAAGATAAGCGTGATTGCCATCGAATGAGCTTAAATGCATAGTGTCATTGATTACGTTCCCCTGCAGGTAACGATAGTCGCCGGTCGCCGTAAGGAATGTCCCCGTTACGCTGTCGTCCTTTTGCAGGAATACTCCTATTGCATGGGTCGTATCCTTCGGATTATAGAACTCCACCCGGTATTTTCCGGAGAAATCACGCACAGGTGCATCCGCGTTTTTCCCGGGGAACCTGAAATCCTGGCCATGAACTGCGACGAACGGAACTTTGTTCGCGGCATCGTAATGCTTTACGAAAACGCCAACAAGACTATCACCGCGGCGGACAGTCCGGATCGAGGCATCGAAAATATGAAGTGGAATGTTAACCGAGTCGCGGTCTATGAAGACTTCGTCGAGCAGCAAACGTTCGCGGGCGTTCATTACGACCACGTCATAACCTCCCGTAGAGTCATTTTTGAGCTGAAAATTGAAGGGCAGTGTAGCCTCTTCGTATTTTATTGTTGCCCGCCAGATGCCAGTCTTAAGTGCATTGTCATCGGACTTAGAAGTGGAGGAACATCCTGACAACAACAGTGACAATACCCCCAGACAGTACAATCGGAACATCAATCTTCTTTTGTCTTGGTCTGAAAACACAAAAATGCAAGAAATGATTTAGAATTACGGCTGATTTCGGACAAACGGGATGTTGAATAACCTGAAAGTAATTGAACTGGCCTCAGTGCTGGCCGGACCAGGTGTCGGTCAGTTTATGGCGGAACTTGGTGCGGAAGTGATTAAGATTGAAAATCCGCGAACGGGTGGCGATGTGACTCGTAGTTGGAGGGTCCCGGGCGAAGTGGGCGATGACCGATCCGCCTATTTCTGCGCTGTAAACTGGGGGAAGCGTTCGGTCGCCCTTGACCTTACAAATAGCAACGACCAGGCGATTTGTCACAGATTGATACGCACAGCCGATGTGGTAATCGCAAGCTTCAAACCCGGGGATGCGGAAAAGCTTGGGATGGACTATTACACGCTTTCGAATTTACGTGAGGGCTTGATATATGCCCAGATTACCGGGTATGGCGCCGATAACAAGCGCACCGGGTACGATGCTGTGATCCAGGCGGAAGCAGGATTTATGTCAATGAATGGTGTGCCCGGAGGTGAATCACTGAAAATGCCTGTTGCGCTGATTGATGTTCTTGCAGGACATCATCTTAAGGAAGCGATACTGCTTGCAATTATTGAACGTCTGGAAACTGGTAAGGGAAAATTCATCGATATCTCTCTCATTCACGCGGGCGTCGCCTCGCTTGCGAATCAGGCAACGAACTGGCTAATGGCAGGCCATCTCCCTAAAAAGGAAGGATCCGCACATCCAAACATCGCTCCCTATGGCGATGTATTCACAACTTCAGATGGATTTGAACTCATGCTTGCAGTTGGCAATGATCGCCAGTTCGCTGATTTGTGCGCCGTGTTGGCATTAGGCGATCTCCAATCTAACCCGCTCTATGCGAGTAATGGCTCGCGTGTTATAAATCGGGAATCATTACGCGCGTTACTCGAGGTTGCAATCGGAAAACACGATGCAAATGCCCTCGTCTCAACACTGCATCAACGTCACGTTCCATCGGGCATTATACGAAATGTTGCCGATGTTTTTAACGATGAGCAAGCGCGCGAACTTGTTTTGAATCATGGTAACCTGTCTGGGCTCCGGTCTTATCTCGGTGAAAATCCCGCCAATGGTAGAGAACTCCTTCCGCCGCCCCACCTGGGTGAGCATACCGAAGTAGTCCTTTCAGGGGTGTAGACATCCTGTTCCACTTTCATCCACCTTTTCGTGTTCCACGGTCATTTTGGGGTATGAAGTCCCAGTGAGGGGATAGCGCATGCGTTGTTAGTCAGCAGTCAATTCGATCCGTCGAAGTTCAAAAATGGCGGTTTTGAAGACTTTTTTGGCCTTTTGGGCAAAAAAGTGGATTAAAGTGGTGGAAAGTGGAATGAAATTCTATATGTTTGTTTGGGAGAAAAAGACAACCACTACGTCTAATGACTTTCTTCACCAGCGAATACGAAAGCAAGCTTGACGCAAAGGGCAGACTCATACTGCCTTCGCGGATCAAGGCTCAGTTGCCGGAAGGCAACAATGAGCTTGTGATTCGTCGTGGCTTTGAGCAATGCCTGGTCATTTACCCCATGGTGGAGTTCAAGAAAGTATTCTCGAAGATTTCATCGCTAAGCGAGTTCAACGCAGAGTTCCGCAAGCTCCAGCGGAATTTTCTTTCAGGCACAGCAACAATTGAATTGGATAACATGGGACGTTTTGTTATTCCAAAAAACATGCTGGCATATGCACAACTGGATAAAGACGTTATCCTGGTGGGCACGGGGAACAAAGTTGAGATATGGAATCCCGCCATTTACGAGAAACATGTCATTCAGGATCCTGGTGAGTTGTCTAAGCTCGCGGAGAAGTATCTGCAGGAATAGAAAGCTGCAAGCTGCAAGCCTGGTTTCGTTCCTAAGGATGTTTAAGAGTTCAAGACAGTATTTCGCGATACGCTATGCGAAACTTTAAAAAGCTGTTGATCTGAATAAAGGGAATGGAACAGGTTGACAAGCTCTATGAGTCAGCGATTCATTTTCCGGATTCGGAAAAGTTTGGATTGAGAAGCCAGGTGTTCGGTGCAGGAGTTTCGATTCCATCGAATATCGCCGAGGGTAGCGCAAAACGAAGTGCGAAGGATTATGTGCGGTACCTCACGACTTCCCTCGGTTCAGCATACGAGTTGGAGACTCAGTTGCTGATTGTTGAGAAAAGAAGATGGTTTCCGGGGGAGCTGATTGTTAATCTTTTGGAATTGACACAGGAAGAACAAAAAATGATTTCGGCATTCATAGACAGGTTTCCCAGGCTTGCAGCTTGAAGCTTGTAGCTCGAAGCCCTTGTGACTGCCGTGACAAGTAGACCAATGTATCACAAATCTGTTCTCCTCAACGAGTGCATCGCCGGCCTCAACATCGATCCTTCGGGAATTTATGTTGACGCCACGTTTGGCGGAGGCGGACATGCAAGGGCGATTCTTGAAGTGTTGAAAGATGGTAAGCTCGTCGCGTTTGATCAGGATGCTGATGCTAAACGCGAAGCTGAGAAAATAGAAAGTAGTTCTTTGATTTTTTGCGAAGCGAACTTCAGATATCTGAAACGGTACCTGAAGCTGAACGGAATCAGTAAAGTTGACGGCGTTCTGGCGGATCTTGGTGTGAGTTCACATCAGATCGACTCACCGGAACGTGGATTTTCAACACGATTTGACGGGCCCCTCGACATGCGCATGGACACAGACTCGGATTTGACTGCTGCAGTCGTGCTTAATCAATCCAGCGAAGAAGAGTTGCACAAGATTCTGGGTATGTACGGGGAAGTGAAAAATGCGCGCACAGCTGCAAGGCTGATTGTAGCGCAGCGTGTATCCAGACCGTTCGAACGAACCAGTGACCTGAAAGAGGCGCTGGGTGGCATCGCACCAAAAGGAAAGGAGAATAAATATTTCGCCCAGGTGTTTCAGGCTCTGCGGATCGAGGTTAACCACGAAATGCAGGCACTCGAAGATTTTTTGCACCAATGTGGCGAAGTCATCGGGACGGGTGGTCGTCTGGTAATCATGTCGTACCACTCCCTCGAAGACCGAATGGTTAAGAATTATATAAATAAAGGAAAGGTGTTTGGCGACGTGGAGAAGGATTTTTACGGGAATGAGATCAAACCCTTTCAGGCGCTCACGCGAAAGCCGGTAGAGGCATCCGCGGAGGAAATCCGGCAAAACAGCCGGGCAAGGAGTGCGAAATTGCGTATAGGTGTAAAGTTGTAATGTGGAATGGCAGAAAACAGAATAAAAGTCGGCAGCAGAAAATCTCCGAAGAGCACGTCTTCGGGAAAGAGTTTCTTTTCACGGATTGAAACCCGCTTCAGACTGGAGTCTTACTTTGAAGAAGGATTCCCGGTTCACTATCTGCCGAAAGTACTTTTCGCCATGATGCTTGGGATAATGTATATCAGCAACACCCACTATGGTGAGAAAACAATCAGGAAGATCAATTCCATTCAGGCCGAAGTTGAAGACCTGAGGGCTGACTATACAACATTGAAATCAGAACTGATGTTTGCAAGCAAACAGTCGGAGGTGGCGCGTAAGGTAAAAGATCTGGGGTTGCGTGAAAGCCTGACCCCTCCATTAAAAGTGAAGGTTGAAGCCGGTGAATATTAAAAAGTCCATACTGCTGAGAGTGCGGGTCGCATTTTTGTTTGTGGCTTTTTTCGCTGTGGCCGTCATTGCAAGGATCGCGCACGTTCAGGTTGTTGAAGGTGAAAAGTGGTCGAAACTTGGTGAGCGGATTTCGTTTGACTATCGCCGCGTGAAAGCGACGCGTGGAAATATCTATTCCGACAACGGCAGCCTTCTGGCCACGTCACTTCCCTTTTACAAGGTAGCCTTCGATGCAACGTTGTCCAAAGATGAAATCTTTAACAAGGGTGTCGATTCGCTGGCTATTTGCCTTTCCTCTTTTTTTAAGGATAAGTCCAGAACTGAGTACAAGCGAATGCTGCTGGACGCACGTGCGGCAGGCAGGCAATACGTTATCCTGAACAAAAAGCAGGTCGACTACCAGGACAAGAAGACGATGATGTCATGGCCGATCTTCCGGGAAGGCAGGCTGCGTGGTGGAGCGATCTTTGAGAAAGTCGACGTCCGCTACAGGCCGTTTTCCAATCTCAGCAGACGTACCGTTGGTTTCGTGAATGAAAACGACAAGGGCGCCGGGCTTGAGTATAGCTTCAATAACGAACTCGCGGGTCAGGATGGCTATGCATACTATCAGAAAATCGCGGGCGGTATATGGAAGCCTGTGTTCGATGCCAACAACGTAAAGGCAGAGAATGGTCTCGATATTCAAACAACGCTTGATATCAATCTTCAGGACGTGGCGGAAACCGCGCTTCATAAAGCGATGCTGGCTCACAATGCCGATGATGGCATCGTGGTCGTCATGGAAGTAAAGACCGGTGAAGTAAAAGCGATCTCCAACCTCAGCGCGAACGGAAACGGAACATTTTCAGAGCGGTTCAACTTTGCCACCGGTGGTCTGTTCGAGCCGGGTTCTACCTTCAAACTCGCGACGATGATCGCCTTGCTTGAAGACTCTCCCGTCGAACTTGAGGATAGCGTGGATACCGGTAATGGTGAGTTCACTTTTTATAATGTAACGGTTCGCGATCATGAAGAGGGTGGACTCGGCAAGGTTACCATTCAGCAGGCGTTTGAGCACTCATCTAACGTTGCGATGGCACGGCTTGTAGATAAACACTTCGGATTACGCCCGCATAAATTTCTTGACTACGTGGACGAACTTCGTCTATCCAAACCGTTGGGTATTCAGATATCAGGGGAACCGGTTCCCAAAATAAAGAGACCTGGTGAAAAGGGGTGGAGTGGCATAAGCCTTCCTTGGATGGCCTACGGCTACGGATTCGAAATCACGCCACTGCATACACTCGCTTTGTACAACGCGGTCGCCAATGATGGGGTAATGATAAAACCGCTTTTTGTACGTAGTATCCGCCGCGCTGACGAAGTGGAGCAGACATTTACATCGGATGTGATAAATAGTAAGATCTGTTCGAAAAAGACGTTGAAAAAACTGAAGACGCTGCTCGAAGGTGTCGTTGAAAACGGGACAGCGAAAAATATCCGCGGAACGCATTATCGCATCGCCGGCAAAACAGGAACCGCCCAGATTCTGGAGAAGGGGCGTTATACCCGGAAATACATCACGTCATTCGTTGGATATTTTCCGGCGAATGCACCGAAGTATAGCGCTATCGTTATGATAAAAAATCCACGCGGCTGGCATCAGTATGGATCAAGCGTCGCGGCTCCCGTCTTTAAAGAGATTGCCGATAACATCTACGCACGCGACATCAATCTGCACGAAGCAATGAAGGGCGACGAAAAAATCGATAATGATGTATTGCCGGTGATTCGTGCGGGTAATCAACAGGAGCTGGCCTTATTGTGTGAGGAGTTGGGCATAAAGAGTGAAGCAAGAATGGAGGAAGAGTGGGTTCGTACTGTTCGCAACGGCAACGCCGTGGGATGGAAGAAGGCACTGGCCGGACAGGATATTGTACCTGACGTCAATGGCATGACGTTCCGCGACGCAATATTTCTCCTGGAGAAGGCCGGACTTCGCGTCTTCTTTGAAGGCAGCGGTCGAGTTCGCAATCAATCGATTCTGCCAGGTAAGCGAGTTAGAAAAGGCGACGCTATTTATTTACGACTGGGATAAAACCTGATGAAGGAACTGAAGGACATATTGTACAAAGTCTCGCTCACGTCAACCTACGGTAACATGAACGTCACCATAGGAGGCATCTGCTTTGATTCCAGGAAAGTCGAACGCGGATTCCTCTTTGTTGCCATCAAAGGTACCGTTAGTGATGGCCACACCTTCATTTCAAAGGCAATAGACCTCGGTGCCACGGTAATCGTGTGTGAGCGCCTCCCGGAAAGCATTACGGAATCGGTTACCTTCGTCACGGTCAAAGATACGGCGAACGCGCTTGGCATCATGGCTTCGAATTTCTATGACAACCCGTCACGGAAACTCAAGCTTACCGGAGTTACGGGCACCAATGGCAAGACGACTACAGTTACGTTGTTATATCAACTGTTTATTAATCTCGGTTATCGCACCGGGTTAATCAGCACCGTTGAAAACCGGATAGTCGAGCAGGTTATCGCTTCAACCCACACTACACCTGATCCATTACAGTTGAATCACCTCTTGTCCATGATGGCCGATGAAGGATGTCAGTACGTATTCATGGAGGTAAGTTCACACGCCGTTGATCAGGAGCGTATCGCCGGACTTAAGTTCGCCGGAGCGATCTTCACAAATATTACACACGATCACCTCGACTATCATAAGACCTTCGATAACTACATCAAGGCAAAGAAGAAATTTTTTGATGAACTCCCCGCTGATTCATTTGCGCTCGTCAATGCAGACGACAAGCGTGGTATGGTGATGCTGCAGAATACGCGCGCGGCAAAACACACTTTTGGCCTGAAGAAGATGACCGATTTCAAAGCCAGGATTATCACAAACTCAATTGAGGGTCTCGAACTCGATGTCGATGGCAAAAGCGTTTGGTTTAAGATGATCGGCGACTTCAACGCATATAATCTGCTCGGCGTATATGCAACGGCCGTGCTACTCGGTCAGGAACCCGACGAAGTGTTAACGCAGCTTTCGTCGCTGCGCGGTGCTCCCGGCAGGTTTGAACAGGTAAATCCCGGATCGAAGGTCATTGCCATTGTCGATTATGCCCATACACCGGATGCGCTGCAGAATGTACTTGATACGATTTCACAATTCCGCACCGGAACTGAACAGGTGATCACCGTTGTAGGATGCGGCGGCAACCGGGACAAAACAAAAAGACCGCTGATGGCGTCGATTGCGTGCAGGTTGAGCGACAAAGTTGTGCTTACGTCAGACAACCCGCGTGACGAAGATCCGATGGAGATCATCAAAGATATGCAGACCGGGATCATGCCAAGCGAAGCAAAGAAGACGCTTGTAATCGCTGACCGCGAAGAAGCAATAAAGACGGCGTGCATGATGGCAAAGGAGAAAGACATCGTCCTTGTTGCCGGTAAAGGCCACGAGACCTACCAGGAGATCAAAGGTGTGAAACATCCGTTTGATGATCGCGAGGTAGTGGAAAGGATGTTGAAGATGTTTTCGAACTGAATAAAATTAATTAAGAACGCGCAATAGCGGCAGAATAAAACAGCATGTTATACTACCTGTTTGATTATCTGAATACACTTGATGTTCCCGGTGCCGGACTCTTCCAGTACATTTCGTTCCGGGCAGGGTTGGCTGCGTTCATTTCGCTAATGATAACGATTACGTTCGGAAAGAACCTGATTTCGTTCTTGCGTCGTAAGCAGGTAGGTGAAGATATCCGTGATCTTGGCCTCGAAGGACAGATGCAGAAGAAGGGCACGCCTACGATGGGAGGCCTCATCATCATCGCGGCGATTCTTGTTCCAACGCTGCTGCTGGCGCGCCTTGATAACGTCTACATTATTCTGCTCGTTGTGACTACGTGCTGGCTGGGAATGATTGGTTTTCTTGATGACTATATAAAGGTATTCAAGAAGAACAAGGAGGGACTCGCAGGCAGGTTCAAGATCGTCGGACAGGTGAGCATTGGATTAATCGTCGGCCTCGCATTGTATTTCCACGAAGACGTCGTGATCCGCGAAGTGAAGGGGTCGCAGCTTCCGAATTTTCAAATAGAAGATTTTGAGCGCGGGATAGATGAACGCGTGACCTACACCGACGTGAAGTCGATGCGCACGACGGTACCGTTTGTTAAAGACAACGAACTCGACTACAGCGAGATACTTCCCTTCTTACCTGAGGAGTTTACCTGGATCATTTACGTGGCCGTTGTGATCCTGATCATTACGGCTGTGTCAAATGGCGCAAACATAACGGATGGTATAGACGGTTTGGCAGCCGGTACTTCCGGCATCATTGGAATGACCCTGGCGGTGTTCGCGTACGTGTCGGGTCGTATTGACTTTAGTAATTACCTCAACATCATGTACATCCCCAACCTGGGTGAGTTGGTAATTTTTTGTACGGCCTTCGTCGGAGCATGTACCGGTTTCCTGTGGTACAATGCCTATCCGGCCCAGGTGTTTATGGGAGATACGGGTAGCCTTACTCTTGGAGGTATCATCGCCGTCCTCGCGTTGGCGGTCAGAAAAGAACTTCTGATACCTGTGCTCTGCGGAATATTCCTCGTGGAAAATCTTTCCGTGATGCTGCAGGTCTCATACTTCAAGTACACAAAGAAAAAATATGGTGAGGGCCGACGCATCTTCCTGATGTCGCCGCTGCACCACCACTATCAAAAGAAAAACATTCCCGAGGCGAAAATCGTCACACGCTTCTGGATTGTCGGAATACTGTTGGCGATGATTACACTTGCGTTCCTGAAACTGCGATGAAAAAGAGGATCGTCATATTGGGCGCAGGCGAAAGCGGAACAGGAGCGGCGATACTGGCTGCACGGCAGGGCTTTGAAGTTTTTGTTTCTGAATACGGAACAATCAAGGACAAGTATCGCAACGAGCTTGAACATCACCTGATTCCCTTTGAGGAAGGTGGTCATACCGAAAAGCTCGTCTTGAATGCTGACATAATGATTAAAAGCCCCGGTGTTCCGGAGAAAGCTGAAATCGTAAAGAAGGCAAGAAAGGCAAATATTGAAATCATCGACGAACTTGAGTTTGCATTTCGGTTCCTGACCGGAAAGGTAATCGCGATTACAGGAACAAATGGCAAGACA
>JAEYWY010000031.1 GCA_023428695.1 Bacteroidota bacterium | reverse complement strand
TTCTTTAAGCGCTCCTGCGCGCTCTTTTTAAAGGCCTCAAAATCGAACGATTTCTTTTCCATAGTGTGTATCAAAGTTAAACGTTACAATTAATAACTTACTTTGACACAGTTTGTGAAACACTCTCCTTAAAAAATCTTGCTTGGCGCGATAACCGTATTATGATCGATTTCTGGCAGTTGAAGAAGCTTCTCAAACTTGATACCTTTGCCCAGAAGTATCTTGCTTAAATATACATTGGTCATAATTTCATTTGAATTAAAATCTTCCTCGTAGTCACCCGCGATCGCGAGCGTTAAATCTTGAGGATTAAAATACACTTTATTGAAACGACTCATCATGAAGTCGTTCCCATGCTGTTCGCCTGTTAAAAGTTTGTCGTTTACCAAATCAATTGCAAAAAGCACGCACCTTCCCAAGTCATCTAATGCTGTCACCAAGAGTAGTTTATCATCCAACCAAAAATTTCTAACATCCCAATTGTTGTTTTTGGTTTTTGTTAGTATCCCCTTGAATTCGAAGTTCAAGCAAGGAGAAAAATCTTCTTGGGTGTAGAACTTCTTGACAGTTTCTCCCTGCTTTAGTTCCAAGCACCCGTCGCTGTAATGAATTGCTAACTCTCTTCCTCTTTCGTCTCGAATCATTGACCAGACACAACTGTCTTGTCTCTCTTCACTAAACCCAAAGGAAAGCTGAACAACAAGAAAATACGCAATAAGAGTCCATCCAATTCTTTTCATAAACCACCTAGATAGCCATTTACTTCCTTCCTTATTGATTTCAAATTCTCGTTTGCAGAATTTTGTTGATGATACTGATCGAGCGTCTTATTAATATCTTTCAAGATTTTATCAGTCGACTCGCCATTTTGCAAGGCTGACTTTAAATCGTCAAACTTTCCACTAATTGAGCTCCTGGTTTCTTCAAGTTTAGTTTCATTATTACCAATTGCGAAATCCAACGCAGCAACCATACGCGCAGCAACTGATCGCATTTGATTACTTATTTTTCCACCATAGTCCTTCGATTGCCCTTCTAACGGAACGAAATACGCTGGATACTTTTGATAATCCCCAGTATTCAAAGCTTTATTTATCGCATCACCGCTAAAATTATCACCTTTCATCAACTCAATAGCACCCGGCCATCTGGAATTCATGTTGTCGAAATACCCGTTAATCCCTTCATCGAGACTAGCAAAACTTTGAAGACTGCCATGCTCCGTCTTATACTTTGACCTACCGCCCATAATACCAAAAAAATTGTTTATCTCTCGAGAAGCTTTATTACCCCACCCTGATTCTATCGAGGCTTGCGCAATCATAAATACTGCTCCGGAAGAAGACATTCCTTTTGCCTTGGCAGCATTATACATTGGAACAGCAATTTCCATGAAAAAGTTATAATGAAAAGGCTCCGGTGCTTCTCCGTGCTTATCTATAAATCTTATCGGATTGTTGAAAGCATAATTGTACGGCGAGTGCATTTTCATTTTCTCTCCCAAGGGATCCACTACTCCCCACCTTCCAATATCAGCCATGTAATTACGCGCTCCATAATCAAGCCAATCGAAACCAAGTTCATCTTGCTTTTCCTTCCCATTGTACTGATACATATTGGGAGTACTATTCTCCCTCGAGTACGAGTTAAACGTCAACCCAAACGGATAATAATCATCCATCTGTACCACCGGGCTCTTGATGTGGTCTACCTTAAAATCGTCAAAGAACACTTCCAACTGGGTTTCTTCTTCGTTGGAGATATAAATATACATATATCCGGGTTGATCGATGGTAATTTGCGGACTGAAAATGCGCTCGTGACTGCCGTTGCCATCGGTATCATGGGCAGCGGTGGTGATGCGTTTGAATCCGCTTTTCTGCGGGATTAATGCGTAGTTCCGATCGAAGACCAGCCAGTTCAAATATGCACGCGGCGCGCCGGTGCTCTGGTCATTTTGCGTAAGCCTCCAGCCTCGCCTGCGAATGGAAAGGAGGCCGTGCTCGTCTCAAATGAACCTCCATCAACTATAGGCCCCGATGGGTTAGTTCCATTTAATTGCAACTCTTTAATTAACGTGGGTTCCTGAGCAATTGCGCGCCCCACCAACTTCGTCGCGAGTGGCTTCACAGAGACGTTTAAGTTACGACCATACAAACTTGTCGCTCGAAGCTTGCAGCCCTTGACAGATTCCATTTGTAATGGCAAAAGCTTCTTTCCTCGTATCCGCCCATCCTTTAGACCTTTCTCCATACGAACTTTCAGGTTACCGCAATCGATTTCTGATTTTGTTACCTTTGCCATCGCCGCACGGGCGCTTTATTTCGCTTTAATTGCGTGTTTAATCTGCAAGATGTCAACCAGACTTCCATACACCCTCAACAAATGCCTGGGTGATTTGCTCTCGTGGTCCACTATACCCGGCGGACTTTCAGCGCAAACATCCTTCGGCAATTTCAGAGTCTTATTCTACGGCCCCGGAATCGCGCGAATAACAGCGACACGCGAAAACGAATATGAAAACTTTTCATACGCCGTTATTGCCGGGCCTTCAAAAGATGCGGCTGCAATTGAAGAGTCCGATAACGCCATCGGCATACGCACGCCGGAATTCACATTGCACATTACGAAGTATCCGGTGCGCTTTTCGTTTTACACCCCGCAGGGTCAACCAATAAACGAAGACGAACCCGCCTTCGGAACCAGTTGGAACGGCGAACAGGTAACGACATATAAAAAACTTCAGCCCGGCGAACGCTTCATCGGTCTCGGCGAAAAAACCGGCGCGCTCGACCGCCGCGGCAAGGGTTATCAAAACTGGAACACCGACAACTTCGGATACTCCGTCGAAGCTGATCCGCTGTACTGTACTATGCCTTTCTACATAGGCATACACAATCAGCTTGCTTACGGAATCTTCTTTGACAATACACACAAGTCGTTTTTCAATTTTGGCGCATCCAACGACCGGTTCGCGAGCTTTGCTGCCGACCAAGGTGAAATGGACTATTACTTCATGTACGCGCCAAACGTGGCCGGAATACTTCAACAGTACAGTACGCTTACCGGCAGAATGGAAATGCCGCCTCTGTGGAGTATCGGATATCAGCAGTGTCGTTACTCCTACTACCCGGACAAGGAAGTGCTGAACCTGGCGCGTACCTTCCGCGACAAGGACATTCCCGCCGACACGATCGTGTTCGATATCCACTACATGGATCAATACAAGATCTTCACCTGGAGTCATCGCGACTTCTCCAATCCCGCACATCTGCTTTCGGAATTACGGGAGATGGGTTTTCACGTAGTCGTGATGTGCGACCCGGGTATCAAAGTGGAACCCGGATACGCAACCTACGATTCCGGGGTCGACGAAGACGTATTCATCAAGTATTCAGACGGCACCAACTACCGCGGACAGGTCTGGCCCGGATGGTGTCACTTCCCCGACTTCACAAACCCGCAGACGCGTGCATGGTGGCGTGAACAATTCCGCGACTATGTTGCCATGGGAATCGAAGGATTCTGGAACGACATGAACGAAATCGCCACCTGGGGGCAGATGCTTCCGGAAAACATCGTACTTGATTTTGACGGCAATCCAGGCTCAATGCGTCGTGGCCGGAACCTGTACGGATTCCAGATGGCGCGAAGCACTTACGAAGGTACAAAGGCCCTTCTCGGCGGCATCCGTCCCTTCAACCTAACGCGATCGGCATACGCAGGCATACAACGATACGCCGCAGTCTGGACCGGTGACAACGTCGCCTATGATGAACACATGATGCTTGGTGTGAGACTTGTCAACAGCATGGGACTCGCGGGCATTCCGTTTACCGGCTACGACATCGGTGGTTTTGTCGGCGACGCCAATTCACGTCTCTTTGCCCGTTGGATTTCAATCGGAACGTTCTCGCCATTCTTCAGAGGCCATTCCATGATCAACAGCCGCGACTCCGAACCCTGGGCGTATGGCGAAGAAGTTGAACAGATATCCCGAAACTATATCAAGTTCCGGTATCAGATTCTGCCTTACATCTACTCCCTGTTCTACGAGGCAAGCACAACGGGTATGCCGGTTCAACGGTCACTTGCGATAAACTATACGCACGATCCCCTGATCTACAATCCGCTGTATGAGAATCAATATCTTTTCGGACCTTCCCTGCTCGTTATTCCGGTAGAAAGCAATAAGGATTTTGTCAAAGTTTACCTCCCCGAGGGCGAGTGGTTTTCACTTTACGATGGAAAGAAGTATCCGGGAAACAATGAGGTTGTTCTGGAAGCACCGATTCATCGTCTGCCCGTATTTGTCAAGGGCGGATCGCTCATCCCGATGAAACCTGTTCAGCCTCATACGAAGGTGGTGTCAGACGTGTTGCTACTTCATGCATGGGTCGGCAGCGAAAGCGGAGAATTCACTTTTTATGAAGACGACGGCTCAACGTTCCAATATCAGCAGGGCGAATACCTTGTGCGACGATTCAGTTATAACCACAGTGAAAGAAAGATCATCCTCGAAAAAGCCGAGGGAACATTTTCAACACGTATTACAAGGGTGAGACTTGTACTGCATGGATTGTTTAATGAATTGAACGAAGTACGCATCAACGATACGGCTGCCGGAATCAATCGCGAGATCAATCAGTTCTTCGGACCGCTCGAAAAGTTCGATCCTATTTATGATCCTGAACCCGCACCGTTTGAGGAAGTATACACTGTGGAGTTTGGATACTCTTCCGACGAGATCGTGATCGAATGGTAGTCCGTACAACTAGGACCTCATTGGTTATTTCGGCTAATTTGTTCACATTAGGGACCGCAATCGGCTCCGGAATGCTCCACTTGTTTAATCACGCATGAACACTTCATCAACGCCCCACCCTGCACTTGAGAAGCCACGCCTATCCATTGGCGCACTCTGGAATATGAGTATGGGTTTCTTTGGAATACAATTCGGATTTGCGCTCCAGAACAGCCAGGCTTCCCGTATCCTTGGTGATTTCGGGGCAGACGTTGAGCACCTTTCCTGGTTTTGGCTGGCAGCACCGCTTACCGGAATGATCGTTCAACCGATTATCGGCTATTACAGTGATCGCACGTGGACGAGTCTGGGCAGACGACGCCCCTATTTTCTAACGGGTGCGATACTGGCGTCGATCGCGTTGCTACTGATGCCAAACGCAGATGCCCTGACTTCGGGAATTATACCGCCGTTGTTTGTCGGTGCAGGTATTCTCATGATCATGGATGCGTCGTTCAATGTTTCCATGGAACCGTTCCGCGCACTCGTAGCCGATATGCTTCCCTCGGATCAGCGAACTTCAGGCTTTTCTATTCAAACATTTCTGATTGGAATGGGGGCTGTCGTCGGATCGTGGTTGCCGTATGTGCTCGCAGAATGGTTTGGCGTCGACAAAACTCCCGTTGCCGGCGAGGTTGCCACCAATGTGAAGTGGTCGTTTTACGCCGGCGCTGCAACATTCATGCTGACCATCCTCTGGACAGTGATCACAACAAAGGAATATCCTCCGGACAAGTTTCATTCTGATGATCCTGACAAGGGCGAAGCTAAAAAAGGCATCATGCAAATCTTCACAGACTTTGCGGGTATGCCCAGGACGATGAAGCAACTCGGGCTCGTGCAATTCTTCTCGTGGTTCGCGCTGTTTTCAATGTGGGTATTCACAACGCCTGCTATAGCGAGTCACGTGTATGGGCTGCCTTTAGACGACAAAGAATCGGTGACGTATCAGGACGCCGGAAACTGGGTCGGGATAATCTTTGGCGTTTACAACGGAGTGTCGGCAATATACGCTCTTCTTTTACCGGCCATTGCCTTCCGCCTGGGCAGAAAAACAACACACGCCATCTCGCTTGTCGCGGGTGGTATCGGATTGATTTCGATCTACTTCATCCATGACCCGAATCTGTTGATACTCTCCATGGTTGGCGTTGGTATTGCATGGGCAAGTATTCTGGCCATGCCATATGCCATTCTCGCCGGCTCCATTCCTCCACGCAAGATGGGAATCTACATGGGCGTATTCAATTTCTTTATAACCCTTCCGCAGATTGTGAACGGCGTTATCGGCGGGCCCGTAGTCAAATACGTGTATGGTTCGCATGCCATTTACAGCCTCGTGATGGCCGGCGTGTTCCTGCTGATCGCGGCATTCTGCGTACGGTTTGTCACTGACGAGGATGACGTAGTCGCGCAGGCATAGCCCTGCTTCCACTCCCAAAATCCGCCAGAAAAAAACGCAGTAAAACGCATGTACCATTGCGGCCGAAAGAGTCGCGTAAGAGGGGCGTTCAGGAGCCTCCATAATTTACTTTTTCACTGTCAACTACTTACCTTTGCAATCAACTGGTACGTTTGTTGAAATAGACCCTGACCAAAAACTTATGAAAGCTGGACATCTACTTATTGCATTTGCTGCGTTGACATTTTTTGCATGCAGTTCCGGAAAGCAGGCCTATGAGCGTGGTGACTACTACGAAGCCGTAATGAAGGCTGTGAGCCGCCTGCGACAAAACCCCAGCCATGATAAATCTGCAGAGGCATTGAGCGGTGCCTATCCACTTGCCGTGGACTTCTTTGAAACCCAGGCCAGGAACGAAATCGCGTCAAATTCGCCATACAAATGGAAGAATGCGATCCAGTCATACAATGCGATCAACCAGATCTACGAAGCGATAAAACAATGCCCGGGTTGTATGAAAGTAGTCAGCAATCCGAAGAACTACTATGCTGAAATCGGTCCGCTGAAAGAGAAAGCGGCAGAAGAAAGCTATAACATGGGTATCACCTCCCTCATGAAGGGAACACGTCAGGATGCCAAGACTGCGTACTTCAATTTCGTCGATGTACAGAATTTCGTTCCGGGATATAAGGATGTACTCGAGTACCTGGACAAGGCCAAATTCGAAGCAACACTTAAGGTTGTGTTAGAACAAATTCCGGTTCCCGCCAGATACAATCTCAGCGGCGGTTTCTTCCAGGACAAGGTTGAGGAATTTCTTCACAACAACTATCCCGACCGTGGCTTCGTGAAATTCTACACACCCCAGGAAGCAGATCTTGCCAAACTTCCTTACGTCGACCAGATTCTGCGTATTCAGTTTGACGACTTCTCCGTTGGAAACACCGTTCTCCGCGAAAAGGAAGAAACAATTACGAAGGATAGCGTCGTGGTAAGCGAGACGAAAGTTCAGGGCAAGAACGTGCCTGTTTACGGAACCGTAAAAGCGAAGATCACGACCTTTACAAAAGAAGTTACATCTAACGGACTGCTGAGTATGGTGATTGTGGATGGCAAAACAAACGGTATACTTTCTCACCAGAAGTTTGACGGCAAATATGTGTGGGTGAGCAAGTGGGCGAACTTCAACGGTGATGAACGCGCTCTGTCCGACCAGCAGCTGGCCCTGTGCAAGCTGCGCGAGACACAACCACCCGTTCCCCAGGATTTGTTCCTCGAATTCACGCGACCTATTTATGACCGGCTGATCCCGGCACTTCGCAGTTTCTATCAGAACTACTGATCGGAGGACAAGTACCTGAATTTCTGAGTTTTCATTGCCGGCTTGCGGCTTTTCAGCATGCCGCGCGCAAACCATTTGCACGCTCTTTTGGTTTACAAAGGATAATCACTAGATTTTCCTTATGAAAAAGAGATTTTTCATTATGTCCGCAGCGCTGGTTTTTCTCTTTGCCGGGATGTCCTGCGGCCAGAAGAAAACCACAACAGCAATGAGCACTGAAAAGCGTGACAATCTGGAATTAGCAACCTTTGGCGGCGGATGTTTCTGGTGTACGGAAGCAGTATTTCTGGACGTTAAGGGCGTCGAAAAGGTTGTATCCGGTTATATGGGCGGCAAGGTAAGAAACCCGACTTATAAGGAGGTCTACAGCGGCCTTACGGGTCATGCCGAAGTTATCCAGCTGACTTACGATCCTGGTGTAATTTCATACCCTGAACTGCTGGAGATCTTTTGGAAAACGCATGATCCCACGACGCTGAACCGCCAGGGTGCCGATGTCGGAACCCAGTACAGGTCGGTCATCTTTTACCATACCGAAGACCAAAAAAAACTGGCAAACGAGTACAAACAGAAGCTCGACGAAGCCGGGGCTTTTGATGACCCTATCGTGACGGAGATAGCCTCCGCAAACGATTTCTATGTCGCCGAGGACTACCATCAGAACTACTACAACCTTAATGGACAGGCACCCTACTGCCGCGTCGTAATCGCTCCCAAGCTTGAAAAATTCCGTAAGGCTTTCGCGGATAAACTGAAAAAGTAATTTTTTTTATCGCGACTTGTAACCTCAGGGAAGAGCCTCCGTTAGTATTAGCAAGAGTAGAGTAATTCTTCTCATAGGTTTAGGTTTAGGTAACAAAAAAGCCCAGAGACGCTGGGCTTTTTTGCATTGCACACATTCGTGTTCAAGTCATTTCTATTCGCGTCAACGGACGCGCCGGGCGCCGGATCAAACCTCCACGCCTTTCACTTCGTAAGCGATCTCCATTACTTTCACCACCTCGCCGGCCCGGTTTCTGATCGGTGAAAACGCCGAGCGGAGTTGAATAGTCTCGCCGCGTCGGTTGATGCGATTGAAAGTACCCTTCCGCGGGAAGCCCGCAGCCCGGTCTTTCCAGAACTGCCGGTATTCTTCGCTTGCCTTCTCTTCCTTCGTAACAAATATCCTGTGGTTCTCTCCAACTATTTCGTCCTGCGTGTATCCGAAGAGTTCGAGGAAGTTGCTGTTTACTTTTTGTATCGTTCCATCAGGTGAATATTCAACCACTGCAAGTGAACTGTGGATCGCATTGAGCGTGCTTTCGGTCTCGGCCTGAGTACGCTGCATTTCTTCCTGCGTCGCCTGAAGCTCCTCCATATTCTGACGCATCTCCTCTTCCTGGGCGCGCATCTGTTCTGTCATCTCCTGAGATTCTTCAAGCAACCTGTGTGTACGCGCGTTGATGCGGACAGTAGAGATTGTTGATGCGATGCTTTCGGCGATCTTCTGAACGAAATCTATTTCGAATTCGTGGAACAGGTTGAATGACGCAATCTCGACAACACCAAAAATCTGGTCGTTCACCTTAAGCGGCACGATCAACACACTTGTCGGATTCGCATCGCCAAGTCCTGAGGTGATTTTGACATAGTTCTGAGGTACATCAGTCAGGTATACTGTATCACCTTCCTGCCACGCCTGACCTGCCAGACCTTCACCACGATAAATTTTATGATTGAGGAATTTCTTCTTATCCCACGCGTAGCACGCTTTCATTGACATTGTCGGCTCACCAGTTTCTTCCGTGTCATCGACAACATACAGCGCACCCTGGTTTGCTTTCAGATACTTGACAAGGTTTCCGATGATCTCGTCCGCGAGCTTGTTGATATCCGTGTTATTTGTACGCAGGATTTCACCAAATTTTGCCTGGCCTTCAGTCGCCCAGTTGCGTTTCTTATCGTCTTCGGCAACCTTCGCCAGGTTGTTGCGCATGTTGATCAGCGCGTTACCCAATACATCGTGTTCGCTGAGCGGCTTGAAGTCGGAGTTGTATTTACCATTACCAATGTTCTCTGCGAACTGCGACGTCGCCTTAAGTCCGTTAACAAGGTTTACGGTAGCAACAGCCATCTCACCAATTTCGTCATCACCGAAGTTGCTGCGTTGTTCGTCAACAAGTTCACCTTTTCCAAGTTTGACAATGATGTTTTTGAGGAAGTTCACCGGCCTGGTGATCGCACGTACCAGGGCATATGCGCTAAGCAGTCCAAGCATGATAATGACGGAACCAAGGATATACGTATAGTTCCGAAGGTTGGCGACGGATTCGGTAATGTCGGCATCCGAACGTGCCGTGATTTCATCCTGCTTTGTTGCAATCTTCGTCAGGCGCTGGATGAGATCATTTGATCTTGGTATGATCTGGCTGTCGATCGCATCTTCTGCAAGCAGTTTGTTAAGCGCGTCTTCGTAGTTTTCAAACGTCTTCAGTGTTGACTGAACATTTTCCTGCTGAACCTTGATCAATTCATCGAATTTGATGAACACGGTATCCATCCACAAGCGCTGGCTGTCGCTTTCCCAAAGCGGCATCAACTTCTTCAGATCTTCATACAGGCGCGGATACTCGTTTTGCTGCAGATGTTCCAGTGCTCTCTTGTCTTCCTCATTGGTCTGCAGGTAAACCCAGTTGGTAACCAACATCTTCGACCGTGTAACCATCAGTATAAAATCTTTTATCGCATCCTGTGAGGGGCGATACACCTGGCTTGACATGTTCACCGCGTTGTCTACAACGTTACCCCTGGAGATGATGATAGTTACGTTGACAATGAACAGCGCAATTAAAAGCAGAAAACCAGCGAGAATCTTTTTCCCGATGGTCATTCTGAAGCGCATCTTACTCTTTTTTTCTTCCATAGGTCAGGTTTGCGAATTAGATCAGGATAGCGAGTCGGCTTAGTTCATTGCTTACTTTAAGGTTTTGTCTCGTCACCGCTGATTGATTGAGCTCGAAGTTTAGTTTGCCGTCTTTTATGATGAAATTGATATTGCTTCCCCTGGCACCAAGTCCCGGCTCTTCCGTTACTAAAAGCACTGGTTTTGAGCTTATCTTGTTAAGGACCTCGGTGATCTCCGATGATTTGGCTGGCGTGACAAAAAGGATGTGACATTTTCCGATTTCATTCACGGAATTGATCTTCGTCACCTTAATCGTTCGATCTCCCACCTTCTTGGCCTGAGCCATCGTTTTCAGTTCATCAAGCAATGGCGAATCGCCCAGCACCACGATTTCGAAGTCACCGGTGTTATGTGATTCGGGCCATTGAACGTAGCGCGTGAAACTGAATATGAACAGCGAATGCAGTTTATAATTCTGGGCGTGGCCCAGGTTGAATGCAGTGAGGAGTATAAGTAAGACCAGCGTCTTTTTTTTCATACCGGAGTCTTTAAAAAGCACCTTTCCAACGTAATTCACAAAAGTATTCCCCTTCATATTTAAAAATGGTTAAAATTTTAAGCTTTTCTCACATGAAGAGGTATGGCAAGAAGTTCGCCAATTTTGCCGGCAGCTTAACCCGAATTTAGTGCATTCCAACCATATTTTAACACATTCACCCTTAAATCCGTGGTAACCTCGGGAAATGGCGGTGTAAGGAAAAGAATGGGTGCGCAAGGTTGCCAAACATCGCGCGACAACGCAATTTGTGTTACATAATTAATCGCTACTTTCGGCCCCAAAATCCGTTCGATCTGTGCGCTACGACATCATCGTCATAGGCGGCGGGGCAGTAGGACTTGCCACCGCCCTTAAACTCCAGGCTGAAAATCCGGCATTGAAAATTATTGTCCTCGAAAAAGAAGCGACGCTCGCCGCCCACCAGACCGGTAACAACAGCAACGTCATCCATTCCGGAATCTATTACAAACCTGGCAGTCTCAAGGCTGTCAACTGCATCAATGGCTACCATGAACTTATCCGGTTCTGTGACACGCACGGGATTCCCTATAAGCTCTGCGGAAAAATCATCGTCGCCACCGACGCCACCGAAGTCCCATTGCTCGAAAAAATTCTCCAGCGCGGTCAGGAAAACGGCTTGCAAAACCTCCGGCGACTAAGCGCGGAAGAGTTGCCCGAGCACGAACCATACGTTAGCGGAGTTGCCGGCGTACACGTTCCGCAAACAGGTATTGTAGATTATAAAAAAGTTGCCCAAAAGTACGGCGAACTGTTTCTTGAAGGTGGCGGCGCTATTGCACTCTCGACAAAGGTCACCGGCATCCATTCGGCAGCCGATCACATTACCGTGGTCACAACCCAGCAGTCGTATGAAGGCCGGATCCTGGTCAACTGCGCGGGTCTGTACTCAGATAAGATTGCCGGGCTCACCTCCGGGGAATTGGATGTTCGCATCATACCGTTCCGCGGCGAATACTACAAACTTCGGAAGGACAAGGAACACCTGGTGAAAACCCTTATCTACCCGGTACCGGATCCCAATTTCCCGTTTCTGGGTGTACACTTCACGACGATGATAAACGGTGGCGTGGAATGTGGACCAAATGCAGTCCTTGCATTTCGAAGAGAGGGCTACAAAAAGTCGGACTTCAACCTGGCGGAGTTTTCAGAAACACTTTCGTGGCCGGGTTTTCACAAAGTGGCGGCAAAATACTGGCGTACCGGTTTTGGCGAAATGTACCGATCATTTTCAAAGGCAGCATTTACCAGGGCGCTGCAGAAACTCATACCGCAGATTTCAGAGTCGGACCTGGAACCAGGTGGTGCAGGGGTTCGCGCCCAGGCGTGTGACCGCACCGGGGGTTTACTCGACGACTTCATGATCCTGGACGAGCCACGCGCCATCCATGTCTGCAATGCACCTTCGCCCGCTGCGACATCTTCACTATCAATCGGAAGCACCGTCGCGAAGCTTGCCATGAAGCATCTCAACTAGGCTTTCCTCGCCGTGACTTCAACCTCCACAAGGTAGTCATCATCGATCAGGCGACTCACTTCAACCATGGATGTTGCCGGCTTGATCGTGTGAAACACTTCGCCATGAGCCCTGCCGATTTGTTCCCACTGTGAAATATCGGTAACAAACATCCGCGTGCGCACAACGTCTTCGAAGCTGAAACCCGCATCTTTCAGCACTTTCCCGATCTTCTCAAGGATAAATTTCGTTTGACCATAGTGGTCACCTTTCGCGACCACGCCGTTTTCATCGGCTGCGACCGTGCCTGAAATTTCCAGTACGTTACCCAGCCGAACCGCACGCGAATACCCTACAACGCTCTCCCATGGGGCGCCCGTAGTAAAAATCTTTCTCATCGTGTAAGGGGTAAGATTGAATTACAAGGTACCATAATTAATTTTGAAGTACATGAATCTTTCACGCGAGGAACGAATCCGGTATCACCGCCACATTATCCTGAACGAATTCGGAGAAGAGGGACAACTGAAACTTCGTAACGCCCGAATACTTGTGGTGGGTGCCGGCGGACTGGGATCACCGGTGTTGCTTTACCTCGCAGCGGCCGGGGTCGGTACGTTGGGAATCGTAGACAACGACGTCGTTGATGTTACGAACCTGCAGCGGCAAATACTCTTTACCAATGACGACGTAGGAAAAAGCAAGGCAGAACAGGCAGCGCATCGGCTTCGTATGATGAATCCGCATATCGAATGTGTCGTTTTCAACATGCGGATTACCTCGCAGAATGCGCTCAATATCATCAATCAGTTTGATCTCGTGATCGACGGCACCGACAATTTCCCAACGCGCTATCTGCTAAACGATGCATGTGTCCTGCTGGATAAACCCCTGGTGTATGGGAGTATCCTGAGGTTTGAGGGCCAGGTGTCGGTGTTCAACGCCAAAACGGTGTCGGGAAGGTCGGCGAATTATCGCGACTTGTTCCCTGCCCCGCCTCCTGCTTCCGCCGTACCAGACTGCTCCACGGCAGGTGTGCTTGGCGTGTTGCCAGGTGTCATCGGCAGCCTCCAGGCGAATGAAGCTATCAAGCTGGTCACAGGTTTGGGGGACCCGCTGGTCAACAAGCTATTGATCCTGGACAGCCTTTCGATGGATCAGCATATCATTACGTATCGCGACCTGAATGCCCGCGATCAGATCAAAGCCCTCATCGACTACGATGAGTTTTGCATTAGTGCGGGGAAAAAAGAATCTTTGGGACATTCAACAAACAATAATACCACCATGAAAGAAGTCACTGTACAGGAATTAAAGCAGATGATGGATGAAGGAAAGTCTTTTCAACTGATCGATGTCAGAGAGCCCCATGAATACGACATCTGCAATCTTGGTGGCGAGTTGATTCCGCAGGGCGACATACCGTCGAATGTCGAGCGGGTTTCTAAGGACAGGCAGGTTGTCATTCATTGCCGCAGCGGCGCCCGCAGTGGCAACATGGTTCAATGGCTTGAGGCCAACCACGGGTTCACCAATCTTTACAACCTGAAGGGCGGCATCCTTGAATGGGCACGCGAGATTGATCCGGAAATGCCAACATATTAGAAGCGACTAGCTACTGGCTGCAAGCTTGTTTGGTCGTAACTGGAACGTTTGCGTTTCTGTATCAGAGGGTATTTTTTTCACCGCAAGGGGAATGGCGCAAAGATGCGCAAAGAGGATTGCGAGTCTCACCCAATTAGAAATGAGAAATGAGAAACTCACCAGCTCTTTCAGGCGCCTTTTCCACTGTGCTTTGCGAAAACGTTTTTCGAAGGAAGCTACTTCCCCTGTGATGCCTGCAACGCCTGCCGGACATCAGCAATAATGTCGTTGATGTCTTCGAGTCCGACAGCAATGCGGATCAGGCCGGGCATAATTCCGACCGCCGCGCGTTCTTCGTCGGTAAGTTTTGAGTGCGTCGTTGACGCAGGGTGAATGGCGATTGTCCGCGTGTCACCAAGGTTCGGCGTGTGCGAAATCATCTTCAGTGAATTGAGAAATCTCCGGCCCTGATCTAGTCCGCCTTTTACTTCAAAGGTGACAAGTCCGCCCCCGAGGCGCATTTGTTTCTTCGCCAGTTCATGTTGCGGGTGCGAGGGAAGGAAAGGATACTTCACGACAGAGACGCTGTCCTGCGTTTCCAGGAAGGTTGCCAGTTGCAATGCATTCTGACAATGACGCTCCATGCGCACGGCAAGAGTCTCCAGACTTTTAGAAAGTATCCACGCGTTAAAAGGCGACATTGATGGCCCGGTGTGGCGTGCAAAGAATCGGATTTCTTTGATGAGTTCTTTCGTACCCAGGATCGCTCCACCAATCACGCGGCCCTGACCATCCATGAATTTTGTGGCGGAGTGTGTGACGATGTGCGCTCCATACCTGGCAGGTGTTTGTAAATACGGGGTGGCGAAGCAGTTGTCAACATTCAGGATGAGATTGTGCTTTGCTGCCAGCTTGCCAAGCCATTCAAGATCGATGAGGTCCAGCGCCGGATTACTTGGCGTTTCGACGAAGATCATCCTGGTGTTAGGCTGGATCTTGCCTTCCCACGTTTCAGGCTGATTTACATCGGCATAGCTATGCGAAATACCAAACCGCGGAAATAGTGTATTCAGGATCTGATGAGTTGAGCCGAAGACGGAACGGCATGCAAGCACATGGTCGCCACTCTTGAGGAGAGCTGTCATGCTAACATACATAGCCGCCATTCCGGAAGCAGTCGCGATGCCATCCTCAGTGCCTTCCATTCTGCAAAGCTTATCGATGAACTCGTTCGTGTTCGGATTTGAGTATCTGCTGTAAATATTTCCCGGGATTTCGTCGGCAAACATCGCGCGCGCCTGTTCTGCATCGTCAAATACAAAACTTGACGTCAGGTATAACGGCACAGAGTGTTCGCGAAAAGCAGAGCGTTCGTGTTGAAGGCGTATTGCGTCCGTTTCAAAGTTCGGATTGTTTTCCATCAGACTATTTTATGATTTCAAAACTGTAAGTGATTTTCGCTGTCGGCTCCATCGTCTTCGCGACTGAACAATATTTATTGAGACTCAACTCAACAGCTTTACCAACCTTGTCCTCATCAATATTGCCATACACCCGGAAGTGCACGTGTGCGTCGGTGTAAAGCGATGGCGTTGCATCCTTTTCGCGTTCTCCTGAGACGGTGACCTTGATATCTCTGATTTCCTGGCGTTGTTTTTTGAGAATGTTGATTACGTCAATGGTACTGCACCCGCCCATGGCCGCGAGTAATACCTGCATCGGGCGCATGCCTTTGTCAGTGCCACCGATATCCGGTGAGGCATCCATCTCGATCTTTGCACCATTTTCATTTCGAGCCTCCATGTGGAAGCCATCGCCGATTCTGTCGATTTCGATCTTGACCATAATCCCGTTTTTTCAAATAGATTCTTCTTTTTTCAAATAGATTCTTCAGAGAAAGGCCAAAAATAGAAATGCGGGCGGAATTTCCGGTCACATTGCGGCAAAAAGGTTGGTTCAGCCGGTAACCTGGGTGCTTGTCCGGGTTGGCCAGACGCTGCCGACGATCATAGCAACAAGGCTTAATAACGTCGCTGGCACCAGGGATGGTATCTCCATTTCAACCTGTTCAAACGCGATCCAGGCGCACATTCCGGTAACCATTGAGAGGATCGCTCCCCGGCCATTTGCACGACGCCAGTACAACCCTAGGGTCAAGGGCACGAAAAGCGAAACAAGGCTCAGGATTGACGATTCGCCAACGAGTTCATAGATGTTGGACCTCAGGCACGCCATAATGCTGGCGATGATACTGAAAGCGAGCACGGCCCCACGCGTTACCAGCAACAATTGTCGGTCCGTCATTGAACCTTTCATCATCGGTTTCACAATGTTCTCGGCGCATATTGACGCCGGCGCCAGCATTGCTGAACTGGTGGTACTCAAAATAGCTGAAATCAGCGATCCGAAAAATAAGATCTGAACGAAGATATTCGTATGCAACAACACCATGTTGGGTAGTACGAGTTGTGTATCTCCCGTGATCTGCTCCGGGTAAAGGTGTCGCGTGCAAAGGCTGATAAACAACGGCAACATCGCGAATGTGAGATAAAGAAACGCGCCCAGGTAGCAGGCGTATACCGCTGTATTCGCCGATTTCGATGACATTGAACGCTGGAATACATCTTGTGACGGAATCGAACCGAGTCCGAGGACGCTCCATGCGGCCACGTACGCGAGAATGGATTTGGCGTCAGGGGAAGGGAGGAATTTGAATGTACCCGGTGAAACGTCAGCTAATACAGCTCCTGCTCCGCCGGCCTTGTCAGCCAGGATAACGGATAGCACAACAAGTCCCACAATGATGAGGACACCCTGAATAAAGTCGGTTATCGAGATTGCCCACATACCACCAACGTATGTATAGACTGTCACCACCACTGCGCACGCGATGACACCCTGCCATATCTCCATTCCGGTGACAACGTTCAGAATAAGCGCCATAGCCACAAGCTGGGCTGCGATGTATCCCGCGTATGGGGGCGCCAGGAATATACTGGCAACAAGTTCGGCGCGTCGTCCGAAACGTACCTTGAAGTAATCGCCAAGTGTCAGCAGTTGCAGCTTATAAAGTTTGCGCGCGAAGAAGTGACCAAACAGAAAGAGACAAAGCGCGGCGCCGAACGGATCCTCGATGACATTGTAGAGGCCACCTTCGAGAAATTGTGATGAAGCGCCAAATACTGTTTCAGAACCAAACCAGGTAGCAAACAATGCGGCTCCACTCAGGATAAGCGGGAGACTCCGCCCCGCGAGCATAAAATCACCCGATGTTTTCACCCGGCGTGAGGCCCAAATACCCACGAGTATTGTCACGACGAGATAAGCAATGATCGAAAACAGCAGCAATGTCAGTCCTTACGTTTGAACTGGAACGTTCGTGTTACGTTGAAGCCGAAGTGAATATCACCATCGAAAAAGTCGTCAAAAGTCTCGGTGATGAAAGCGCGTTCGGTAAGGCCGATGGCGTTGGTGAACACGAGCTGGAAAACGTGACCGCCGGTTTCAATGTCGATACCAAAGCCGAGTGAATTGTGAAACGGTGAGTTGTCGGGACGCGAAAAGTTGTGATAGTACTCTCCGGTGATAGCCGTACTAGGCGTGATCTTCAACCGGCCTCCTGCGCCAAGAGCAAAGTTTGTGTTTTTCTCGAAATCCTGATTCACCGAATTCTTGTGAATGATCGTTGGCATTAGCTGGAGCGATAACGCCCCTGTAAACTTTCGCGCCACCAGCAACTGTCCGGTGTACGAAAGCCGGTCCGTTGTCTGGAATGTCGGCGATACGTCGGAATTCTTGCGCGGCTCGAGTTTGAATGCAGCCCCCGCAAGTACCGTTGCGGTAAACGGGACGTTGGCGCTTCCCGACTTCTGTTCGAGGGCTCTGAATTTTGCGTACCAGTCGATGGTCTTGTTGATTGAGTTTCGGCCGAGGCTTACGGACAGGCGGTCAGTTATGCCGTAGTCGAGTCCGATACGCACAAATGCATCATCAAGCCCAAACATCTCATACCAGCCTTCGTTGATGGCGCCGAAGCGATGCGCAAATATAAACTCCAGCGTTCGTCCGGGTTTGGTTTCAACGGAATGGCCATTGACGATGCGTGTACCCTTGAACGTTGCAAATGTGACGGACTGTTCCTCCGGACTATCTTTTTCGAGTTCCATCAGAAGACTGTCCTGGGCCCATGTAGTCGTTACAGAAAGGCATAGCAGTAATACGATTGTTCGCATAGGGTTTACGGTAAAGTGTAAAAAAGCACTGCGCATCGTTATAGTCGCGTGAATGTTATATTCAAATCAAGTTCAACTTCCTCGGCAATATTTTGCCACACGATTTGTGGTATCGTGATTTCATAGTCGGCGAGTTTGATTTTGAATTTGGTTTTGAGGTAAAGGACGTTGTCCCTGAGTTCGAGAGTACCGGGGACTTTTATCTCTCTTGCGACACCATGAATCAACAACCTTCCCGTAGCCATGACCCGTTGAACGCCACTTTTCTGAGGGTCGAAGCCCGTGACGTTGCCTATGAACGTTGACTTTGGATACTTTTCGGACTCGAGGAATTTTTCGTTGAAGTGGACCTGCATCAGCTTTTTTTCGAACTGGAAGTCCTTGATCCTTACCAGCATAGCGATGTCGCCACGGGTCGCGTCGAAAATGCTGGTCACACGTGTATTGACAGCACGGATATCTTCAATGGCTCCATCGGAAAAGAAAGTGAGCCGCGATGATTCAACCCCGTACTTGTGCTGTGCAAAAGCCTGAACTGGCGCACAAAAAATCAGCAGTAGCGCGAAATACCTCATTCAGGAGAAAAAAAACTCTGCATCCTAAATGTAAGTAACCGAACGGTCTTATACTACAATAGAGTTCATTTTATGAACCGGGACGGGACCGGAAAGGCCTGAAAATGAAAATCCCCCGGAATCCTTGATCCCGGGGGATGATCACTGTCTATAGTTGGCTTTAATCTTAATGCTAAGGTACTCCACCCCCTTCTAACCACAAACAAGGTGTCGTTTAACGAATGCGACTACGGTTGAATCGTTTATTTTGAGGGTTGACTAACATCCGATAAAAATGAAAATCCCCCGAAGTGCTCGACTAAGGGGGATTGTCATGTCTATAGTTGGCTTTAATCTGTTCCAAATATAAAATAAAGATTTCTTAAAACAACCGTTTGCGGCAATTTTCCTTACTTTTTTTGACCTAGTGGACCACCCGATTGGTGGAGTCGGCCGAAATCGAGTCGGTTGAACCACTGTCTGACGGCTGGTCAGATTGGAACCGGTTCTCCAGGTCGTTTCTCAAATGGCCTTTTCGGCCGGGGAAAGTTGTCCTTGTGCCGATATCGTAGCTTGCGTACAACAGCAGGATCAGAAAAACCGCGGCAACGTACATGAACATCCGCTTCCCTTTGCTCATCATTTGTCTTATATCGATTCCAATACCTTGTCGGCCAGCTGTACATTGTCCGACAGCAACTCGTAAAACTGATCCTTGCGGAATCGGATCACAGTGGCGTCCGACCGCGCGATCAGGAGGTTTGTATTTAAGAAATTGGGAAGCCCTGGCATTTCGCCAATGAACTGGCCTGCATTGAATTGACGAACCACCTCCCCTTTGTTGTAGTAATCTACAATTCCATTTACGAGTACGAAGAAATGGTTGTTGCCCTTTTCGTCAAGTGTTACTACACCGCCTTCCGAAATTCTGATCTCTTCACTGATCTCTGCCAGGGCCGCCAGGGTTACTCCTGAGACTTCCCGGAATACATCAATTTTCTGGAAGAACAATACCTTTTCGAAACGCATCATCTTCCGTGATTCGAGAATCAAATGATCAAGTTCACGCTTCCTGGCCTCACCAAGCCGGTTGACATTTGATTGATATTCGTGCGAGCTTACCTGGAATAGCGCCCACGCCGCCACCTCGGAAAGTAGCGGATCCGGGTTGAATAGCTGGGCAATCAGGTCAAGTTTAAAATCATCGATTCGGAGCAATCCGATCTGAAAGAGAACACAGGCTTTCGTCCAGCGGTTGGATTGCGTGAAATCCCGATTTATCAGAAACTTCAGCACAAGCCGGGAATCCAGCTTGATCCGCGGATAAAAATATTCCAGACGGTTGATGCGCTCACTGTCGGTCAGGTCATCCAGCAGCGGTATTACGCGTTGCTTCAATTGATCAGAAAGGAACACGTCCAACAATTCAATTGCATACGTGATGCCTTCGGTCGTGCCACTGTCGATATTTTCTTTCACGAGCTGAATCGAACGCGTATCATACAACATTGTAAGCAGCATGTAGATGTGTTCGATGTCATGCTGGATTTCATCACGAAGGGATTTTTTGATGTCCGCTGCAAAACCCTCATCCCCTACTTCGTGAAGGGCACTAAGGTTCCAGCTGATGTCCGCGATATCGGATTCGATCGCGTATTTAATACGCGTGATCTGTGAGACCCCTGCTTTGAAACCGCACTCACCCAGTGATAGCAGCACTTGCGACACGACGACCTTGTTGGGGTAATCCATTTTGTTCCACAGGATTTCGCGCGCCCTTTGGCCGCCAATCCGGCCGATAACCTGTACCAGCTTCAGTTTGGTATTGGTCGACTGGCCGCTGCGGTAGAACGCTGCGTCGAGGTTTGTCAGCGTATCCTGTCCCATGCGCAGTAACGTGTTCATCGCCTGGTTGCTGAACAATGGTTTATTGAGATTCTCAATCACCGCATTGATAACCTCCGGCGTAATCTTCTTCACCGCCGTATTAAGCGCTGTGCTCCTGACCGCCGGATCGCTGTCGTTTAACAGTTCGAGCAGGAAGGATGTATTTTCATCCATGGATGTATGCTGAAGCAACTCTGCCGCATAGTGACGTTCCTCGGGGTCTGATGAACGGGCCAGGTAACGGATCCGCGACTTGGAAATTTCCCCGCCGTTTTCAAGCATCTGCATGAGATCCACAGAACTTAGAACAGTCTTTCCATTGACCGGCCCGTGCTCGCGATTGACGCGAATGACATACCGGTCGGAAACAGAAAGCCCCTTCAATTCGTTTACCTTTTCGTTCGCATAATATCGCGTAGCCTCGTCGTTGTTTTTCAGGAGTGTATTGAGCCAGGTGGGAACGCGGGTCGCATTAATCTTTTCAAGCAACTTAAAGGAGAAAACCGCTTTTGTTGCGTCCGGATATGTTAACTGGTCCTCAAGTTTATTCGTAATTCTGGTGAATCCTTTTTCAAGTTTCTCCTGTTGCACATCGGCGCTTTCGAGTTTCAGCCGAATCTTGTTCCGGTAACCGCTGTACATTTTGTTGACAACGACGAAATACAAACCGGCGAGAATCACAATCACAATGGAGACGTGAATCAGGTTAAAGAACGGCAGAAATGCCAGCCCAAAAATCAGACAGCCCGCTACAAACCTCGCGGTTTCATTAACCACTCCTTCTATTTTGGATTGAATGTTAAACCTGAGCCGGTTTTCGAGCGGAATAAAAAACAACTTGAATACCGGGTTCTCTACAGAATCGCGAAGCGACCAGTTTAGCAAACGGTTCAGTGATACGAACAGGAAGAAATAGATAAATCCTGTCGGAGCCATTTGTTTGTCAAATCCAAAAATTCCACCCGTAAGTATTGAACCAATGGAGAACACAGCGACAATGACGGGCAGCATGAACAGTGTAACCCGCAGACCATAGTTATTTATGATTCTGTGATTGATGAATGTCTGCATGATCAGACTTATGCCGTAAACTGCGCCGGTAAAGAATGAGTTGAAGTTGGTCAGATCTCTTTCATCCGGATACTGTTCCTTTACCAGGTGCTGGAAGGAATACTGGCTGAGCACATAGATCACCATCGACACCAGCAGGAATAGTGACAGCAGCATCACATAAGGATCACGTAATAGTCGGCGCCAGCTTGTCTGCTTTCGGACCACGATTCCGAATTCCCGGGGATCGTTCTTGGCGAGCGTAAAGGAGGATGCGATCACAAAGAGCAGAATGGCTACTATGGCAATACTGATCGCACAAACAAGGAGGTAATTTGCGGTATTGCCGATAACGCGGTTTGTCAACGGTATCGCTACCAGTGTCGCCAAGATAGCAGCGATCAATTGACCGGTATCAATCCAGCCTATGATCCTTTTGGATTGACGAAAGTTAAAAAGGCGGCCAAAGATACCCCAGAAGCTCAGCAAGAGCACTGCGGTCATCGGCCCGCTCATCGCATACAATGCAAAAATAAATTCATCATGAAGTTCAGGGTCGCCGTACGTGAGCAGCCAGTACGCCGAGAGTGTAAAGCCGAGGATCAGAAGGATTGTGAAACGCGCAACGGAAGTGAAGTTGACCCGATTCTGAAAGAAGGAAAAGATTGCTGTTGAAAACATCCCCAGCCCCCCGGCGGTGAGGAACGCCTTGTCGAGTTGGTCTCCCATCCGGTTGAGGAACATCGAGTCTGCTGTAACCTGATAGGTAGCAATAAAAACGCCCATGAAGAACCCGGTACACAACATCAGCACGATCTGATTCTGTTCCTGGCTGCGTGCTGACAGGGATTTGATGAAACGTGACACCATGGAACCAAATATAAAAACAAAAACCGGCTTTTGTGGGCCGGTTCGTTATGCGATAAGGTTAAGCAACGTAAGGTTTATGGCTTTTTCACCGCTGTTGAATCGGTTTTTGTGCCGCCCTTTTCGATTTTGTATTCGTCATTCAGGCCTTTGATCACGTCCTGTGAGATGTCAAGCTTATCACTCACGTGCAGCACATCACTTGACTGGTCGTATTTCAAAACAACCTGCAGACCCTTCTCCTTGCCATACTTGTCGAGGAACGCTGTGATGCGGTCGTACAGTTCCTGTTGCAGTTTTGCTTCCTCCTGCATTACCTGCTGAGAGAGGCTTTGCTGGTACATCTGAAAGTTCTGCTGCTTTTTGGCCAGGTCCTCTTCGACCGCTTTAACCTGCCCGAGGGTCATGTTGTTAACATTGCGTTGGTATGCGGTAATTTCGTTTTGAAGCCCCTGCGCCCTGTTGCGCAGATCCTGCTCCATTTTCTTCGTTTTTTTCTCAAGCTCGTCCTTCGATGCTTTCAGATAGTCATAATACTTCAGCACGGTATCTGTGTCGATATACGCGATTTGTAAATCGCCAGCGGCTTCTCGCTCTGCGAGCGGTTCGGCAGTTTGCTTGGGACCAGAGAAATGCAAATAATACAATACACCGACTGCCACCAGCAATACAATGTTCAGGACCAGGGACAAATTCTTCATTCTTAAAAAGTTCGATTAGGGCGCAAATATAGCAGGGTTCAAGAAATCCCGACAGCCTCCCGCCGGAATTCTGTCAGTCGGGGCCAGTCTATTCAATTTCTTCGTCCTGAATCTGGAAAGAATACAGGGTTTCATCCAGTTCGATGGTATCCTCGTTGAAATCGCGGACGAACTTTTCGATATCGCGGGTGGTGATTTTTTCCCTGTGTAAACCAATGTCCAGGCTGATGCCAAATTCGGAATTAGAGTCAAGATCAACGTGTTCCTTCACCTTTACGGCCTCCTCTTCCTCTAATTCCATGATTACCTCCGCCATAAATAAGCCGATCTCTTCCTCAAGCGGGTCGAGGGCCTCCATGTTGCCGTTTTCGTCTTCGTCGTAAGAAATCTTTTTGTATTGCGGAAAATGTTGGGCTGCCCTGTGCTCTGCGATTTCATACATCTCACTTTCATGCTGGAGACGAAGCGTGTATATCACGGCATCGTAAACGACTTCCTTGCCTTCGTGAAGTCCGACAAAATAGAAATGAGCATACTCATCCGAGTTTTCGTCAGAGTCGTCCAACAGGTACGATTTTCCGCCTGCAGCAATTCGCTCACGGTACTCTTCAATTACCTTTGGGTCGAAGCCATCATTTTTGTAATCCTGCATATACGAGTTTAAGAATAGGCTCTGAATATTCAAACTTATTCGGACAATTTTCCGAATGGCGGGAAATAATTAAACAACCGACCTGGTCCTTACTATTTAAACCACTCGGCGTACATCGGGTAATTTCGAGCGGTCCTGATAATCACTTCTTTCATTTCGTCGGTGATTTCCTTGACCTTCTTCGCCGGCATACCCGCATAAATGCTTCCGGGTTCGACGATAGTCCCGGCAAGTACAACGGCACCTGCGGCAATAACGCTATTGTCTCCGACTACTGCATTGTCCATTACGATCGCACCCATTCCAATGAGCACGTTGTCGCCAATCGTACATCCATGGACAATCGCGTTATGCGCGACCGATACATTATTTCCAATCACAGTCTTTGCCTTCTGATAGGTACAATGGATGACTGCGCCATCCTGGATGTTGGTGTTGTTGCCAATTGTGATTGAATGGACATCCCCCCGCACCACGGCGTTAAACCACACCGTGCAGTTGTCACCCAATACCACCTCCCCGACAACGGTCGCGTTGTCTGCCAGGAAGCAATTCTCCCCCAGCTTTGGAGCTATTCCACGTACTGCCTTTATCAATGCCATATTCAATGCTTTTGCGGAAAATATAAGTCCGGCGGGAACATCCTGAAATGATTTTCGCTTTTTTATTCAACAAAGGCTGACAAGATGTCACGGATCAGGGCCATTTCTCTTATTTTTGCGACTCAAAACAGGCCTAGATGGATAATTTGATTGGTGATATTGATATTCTGGGGGCTGAAAAGCAGGAAAGCTGCGAAACTGTCCATATTTCCAGGGACAACCCACTAGGGTACTCCCGGCGCCTCTATATTGAAAGCTACGGCTGCCAGATGAACTTCTCGGATAGCGAAATAGTGGCCTCCATTCTTGAAAAAGAAGGATTTGAGACCACATCCGATATCGCTTTGGCGGACGTCGTGTTTTTGAACACGTGCTCCATCCGCGAAAAAGCAGAACAAACCGTTCGCAACCGCCTGACCCACATTAATGGGCTGAAACGCCAAAAACCGCATCTGCTTGTCGGTATGCTCGGCTGCATGGCGGAACGTTTGAAGTCCAAACTCCTTGAAGAAGAGAAAATTGTCGACCTGGTAGCGGGACCCGACGCCTACCGCGACTTACCCAAACTGATTGGCCAGGTTGACGAAGGCGGTAAAGCCGTGAACACATTCCTTTCGCGGGAAGAAACGTATGCTGACATCAGCCCGGTGCGCCTCAATTCAAACGGAGTCACAGCGTTTATTTCAATCATGCGCGGCTGCGATAACATGTGCACCTTCTGCGTCGTTCCGTTTACACGGGGTCGTGAAAGAAGCCGCGACCCGCATACGATCGTAAAAGAAGCTCAGGATCTGTTTGATCGTGGATTCAGGGAAGTAACACTGCTTGGCCAGAACGTTGACTCCTACAAATGGAGTCCCGGGGAGAATAACAAGGCGCGCCTGGAGAAAGGCGCTCCTGTTGAGGTAATTAACTTTGCCGGTCTGCTCGAAATGGTTGCACAGGTGAACCCGCTGTTGCGTGTCCGTTTTTCTACATCGCACCCAAAGGACATTACTGACGATGTACTAACCGTGATGGCACGCTACGATAACATCTGTAAGTACATCCACCTCCCGGTTCAAAGCGGTAATTCCCGAATACTTGACCTTATGAATCGCGGATACACACGTGAGTGGTATTTGAACAAGGTCGCGCGCATCCGCGAAATTCTCGGCGAAGATTGCGGGCTTTCTTCTGATATGATCACCGGATTTTGTTCCGAGACTGAAGATGAACACCGCGATACGCTTAGTCTGATGGATATCGTGCAGTTTGATTTCGCTTACATGTTCCACTATTCTGAACGACCAGGAACGCTTGCCGCCAAAAAATATGCGGATGATATTTCCGACGATATAAAGAAGCGCAGGCTGAACGAAATAATCCAAAAACAGACGGCGCACTCTCTAGCAGGGAATAAGCGCGATGTCGGGAAGGTATTCAAAGTCCTCGTTGAGGGCTTCTCAAAAAGATCGGAAGATTTCCTCCAGGGGCGAAACAGTGCCAATAAAGTAATTGTTTTTCCACGGGAGGGCTACAGTAAGGGCGACTATGTGAACGTGAGCGTTGAAGACTGCACGGCGGCCACACTAATGGGGCGCACGACCAGCCTTCCCGAAACTGTTTAAACGACGTTAAAAAATGGCTATTTCCGAATCCGAAATTCAAAATGTAAAACTTCGCTTTGGCATAATAGGCAACTCGCCGTTGCTGAACAATGCCGTGAGTGTCGCCATTCAGGTCGCGCCAACCGATATGTCGGTGCTGATCACGGGTGAAAGTGGAAGCGGAAAGGAATCATTCTCGAAAATTATTCACCACCTGAGTCCGCGAAAACACGGGCAGTTTATCGCCATCAACTGCGGGTCTATTCCGGAAGGGACTATCGACTCGGAATTGTTTGGCCATGAAAAGGGATCGTTCACAGGAGCACACGAGGCACGAAAAGGATACTTCGAAGTCACCAACGGCGGTACAATCTTCCTCGACGAAATTGGCGAAATGCCGTTGGGAACACAGGCGCGTCTGTTGCGCGTTTTGGAAAACGGTGAATTTATAAAAGTTGGTTCATCAAAGGTTCAGAAAACCGACGTGCGTGTTGTCGCCGCTACCAATGTCAACCTGATGCGTAAGGTTGAGGATGGTAAATTCAGGGAGGATCTGTATTACCGGCTTAGCACGGTACCCATATACGTTCCACCGTTGCGTGAGCGCGGCAAGGACATTGAATTATTGTTCCGGAAATTCGCGACCGACTTCGCTGAAAAATATAAGGTTAAGCCTATCAGCCTGACGGAAGACGCGAAGGAAGAATTGATTCAGTATCGTTTTCCGGGTAATATCAGGCAGTTGAAGAATCTTGTCGAACAGATTTCGGTTCTTTCCACCGATGATAAGGAAATTGACAGAGAAAAACTGCGACGTTACCTCCCCCATGAAACGAATCTTCCCGCTTTGTACAAGGGCACAATCGAAAAGGACGGACCTTCCGAACGCGATATTCTTTACAAAGTCCTGTTTGATATGAAAAAGGACATGCACGAACTCAAGAAGCTTGTCCTTGATACCTATTCGGGCGTTGGAAAGGCAGGCCAGCTGATCAAGGAAAACCCGGGGCTTTTCGAGGGATTGCACGAGGCGGAGAATGTCAGCGATCAGGATACGCGAATTTTGAATCTGCCTGAAAATGACGCCGTCCAGGAAAGTAATGTCGAGGATGTTCACGACATTACCCATGAAACCGAAGATGATTCTCTTTCCATTGAAAAGAAGGAAAAGGAACTGATTATCCGGGCGCTCCGCAAGAACAACAACCGCCGCAAATATGCGGCACGCGATTTGGGGATTTCCGAGCGCACGCTATACCGGAAGATCAAACAGTATGACCTTGAAGATTGACGCGCGGAAGCACATGAGAGTAAAGATCAGCAGTCTGTTCGTTTTTGTCGCGTTGATTGTGTCATCATGCGGCACCAGCGTCAAATATTCATTCACCGGTCAAACGACAAACGCGAGAACCATTTCCATTGCCGAGTTCTTTAACAATGCTGATCTCGGCCCTGCCAACATGGGCCAGACCTTCACCAATCAACTCAAAAACTATTTTATTCAGAATTCCAACATTGCTGTCGTTAATGGTGATGCGGACCTTCTGCTTGAAGGCGAGATCGTGGATCTGCGTCTCACGCCGGTAGCACCGGTCAATTCAGCGACAAACGACGGAATCGCGAGCGCAACGTCGACGAGAATCACGATAACCGTGAAGGCTTCATACGTCAACAATCTCGATGAAGCGATGAGTTTTGAAAACAAAACGTTTTCCTTTTATCGCGATTTTCCCAATGAATCGAATCTGACCGACGTTGAGGAACAATACACACGTGACATTTTCGAGCGTATAATCAACGACATCTTCAATGCCTCCGTTGCCAATTGGTAAAAATTGCTATTTTTACCGTAAGGCCTGATGACGTGGAGAAACCCGAATTTTTAACCGTTTTACAACATTTCTGCGACACTGATTCATCAACTGCGCAGCATGTTCTAACCCTGAAAGAAAGTTTTCCTTTTAGTCAGATGCTCCATGCGTTGTCTGCACGTGTAAGCAAAGATCATGGATTTGCAAATTCGCAACGGGAGCTTCAGTTGGCTGCGGTGTACGCCGCCGATCGTGGTGTGTTAAAAGACATCATGCAGGCAAACGATGAAAATGCAATAAGAACTTTCGTCAAGACCGCACCAACAGACGCAACCCCGGTGGAGACTGTAGCGGTTGAATATGGATCGGGTGACATCGCCCAAACTGTAATTAACGATCTCGAAAAACTCCATCAGCTGAAACAGAATTTCGAATTGCTTTTTGTCGATGGTTCGATGACATCGTTTCAGACTGAGTCTGTGGACAAACCAGAATCAACCGATACTGCTGAAGCCGTTGAAGAGCCTGAGAAGAATGAACGAGAATCGCGAAAGTCGCGCAAGGAACGGATAATTGAACTGGCGAAAAGCGTTGCAGGCACGGGCACTACGGATCAGGTACAACCATCCACCGGGCTGCGCAAAGGCCGAAAGCGCAAGGATGCTACAGACGTTCTGATTGATGAGATCGTCACCACGAAAGAGGAAATCACACCGGAAAGCGAAAAGCAGAAGGAACAGATAGAAATAATCGACCAGTTCATGCGCATCCAGCCTTCGATTTCGGGTACCAAGGACAAACAGACGGCTCCTGAAGACCTGTCATCGATAAAAACAGGCGATTTTGGCGATGCCATCATTTCCGAGACGTTGGTCGAAATCCTGGTAAAACAGGGAAAAAAGGAAAAAGCGATCGAAGTATTGAAGAAACTGATTTGGAAGTTTCCGCAAAAAAAGGCTTACTTTGCATCCCAAATTGAAGAACTGAAAAAGTAGTATGTACGCATTAATTATAGGGTTGATTATACTGATAAGCATTCTGCTGATTCTGGTAGTTCTCGCGCAGAACTCCAAAGGTGGTGGTTTGTCAAGCCAGTTTGGCGGGTCGGCAGCAAGCAATATCATCGGTGTTAAAAAGACCGGCGACCTCCTGGAAAAGCTTACGTGGGGTTTTATTGTAGCATTGGTTGTCCTTACACTTGCGACCAGCGCAATGCATACTTCGCAGGGCACTTCCGGCGACGAGATCTTTAAGAATGCTGTTGAGCAGGCACCGTCGTCAGGATCAGGCAGTCTTCCGCCGCTTGGAGATCCCATTGAGTCAGACAGCGCAGAATAAGCTGCAAAAAGCATTGAAGGAAGCCAGGACAAACGACCTGGCTTTCTTGTTTTCGGCCCTGTCCGTTTTTATCATTGTCCCTTGAAATAGTCAAAAATGGCAGAAATCAGACCGCTACACGCATGGCGGTATAACCCTACCCTGGCTGCGCAGATTGAGACCCTTACGTCGCCGCTGTTCGACGTTGTGTCGGAAAAGCAGCGGCAGAACCTTTACCGGAATCCATACAACAGCATTCATATAAATCTTCCGCAACCGCCGTATCCCGCAGATCGAGCCGGCCTTTTGCTTGAAGCCTGGAAAAAGGAAGGCATTATCATTCAGGACCGGCTTCCGGCCATTTATGTCTACTATCAATATTTCAGTCTGCCCGGATCGAATGAAGTACTATGCCGCAAAGGATTTATCTGCAACATCCGCCTGTACGGATGGCATGAAAAGGTAATCCTCCGTCACGAGAACACGATACCAAGTTCAGTCAATGATCGGATCGAAATGCTTGAAAAGACAGAACTGAACTCCAGTCCAACGCACGGCCTATACACTGACGAAAAGTTTGAGCTCGAACGGTATATGGACGAAGCGATCCGGAATCCGATACTTGAAACCGAAGACTACCAGGGTGTTCGTGACGTCCTCGCGGCGATTCACGACGCCGGCGTTATCAACAGGTTCATTGATACGATCAAAACGCAAAAGATAATACTCGCCGATGGTCACCACCGATACGAGGGCGCACTCGCACACCAGCACGAACAAAAACGACGAAACCCTCACCATACGGGCGCTGAAGGCTATAATTTCCATTTGATGTATCTCACCAATACCGAGGCGGGTGACCTCCGTATAATGCCAACGCACAGGCTGGTGACAGGCCTGGAGTCGTTCGACGAAGCAATCGTTATGGAAAAACTTTCACGGGACTTCATCATCAAACCCGTTGACGATGCCGATGACTTGCAGGAAGTGATAAGCGGAAAACAATGGGCCTTCGGAGTAGTAATGAAAAACAGCGCGTTTAAGATTCGTCTGAAGCCCGAAAGCCTCGCGCGAATGAAGTGGCCATTCCCCGAAGAAGTGCGCTCGCTCGATCTCACGGTAATGCACTACTTCGTCTTGCAGGAAGCCCTTGGCATACCCGGCAAGGAACAACGGAAAAGTACCCACATCTCTTTTGATCGCAACTTCCCGGACTGTCTTCGGAAAGTCAGCAACGGCGTCGCCCAAATGGCGATAATAACAAATGCAGTAAGTATTGAAGACGTGAAGCGCGTTTGTCACAGCGGCTACACGATGCCGCAGAAGTCAACGTACTTTTATCCAAAGGTCGTTTGCGGGTTCCTGTTCGGATCTATTCGAGAAGGCGAATTCAAACCCTCCCCCTATGCGCCCTTTTAGCAACATCAATCGTCCGATCGTGCTTGCGTCCGCATCACCCCGGCGTCAGGAGATAATGCGGCAGGCTGGATTTCAATTCACCGTTCGCGCTTCTCACGTAGATGAATCATTCCCGGCTGATCTGCCTGTCGCCGACGTTGCATTATATCTTGCCCGCAAAAAGGCCGCATCCTTTAGACCGGTTAGCGGTTCGGAGATTATCATCACAGCTGACACGACGGTAGTTATCGATGATCTGATCCTCAACAAGGCAGCGGATCGTGAAGAGGGAATCGCCATGCTTCAGACGCTCTCAGGAAAAACGCACAGGGTGATTACAGGTGTTTGTATCCTCACAGCCGAAAATGAGTTCTCCTTTCAGGATGAAACGCTGGTGACGTTTAAGAATCTTTCGCAGGATGAGATTGAATATTACCTGGATCAGTACAGGCCTTACGACAAAGCGGGCGCATATGGAATTCAGGACTGGATCGGACTGGTTGGAATTACCCGCATCGAAGGTAGCTATTTTAACGTTGTCGGGCTCCCTATCCAGAAGCTGTGGAAAGCAATACGTGAAATGCAGTAATCGATTCGTGTATTGTGAAGGTCAGCGGACCACATGCTCCGTTTCTTTTATCTGTTTAACTTTGGGCGCTAACCCATATTCATGACGACCCGCGCAACAATCACCGCCGTGATTATCACCTTCAACGAGGAAGACAACATCCGACGCTGCATTGATTCATTGAAATCTGTTTCGGATGAAATCATTGTCGTGGACTCGCTGTCGACGGACAAGACAGTTCAATTGGCCGAAGCTATGGGAGCGCGGGTGGTCCCCAAAGCATGGACCGGCTACTCTGATGCAAAGAATCATGGGAATTCATTAGCGGCTTGCGACTTCATTTTGTCAATCGACGCAGATGAGTCGCTAAGTCCGGAACTGGCTGATCAAATTCAAAAGGTCAAGTCAAACCCGGAATTCGACATTTACCGGATGAACAGGCTCACAAATTTCTGCGGCAAGTGGATCTATCACTCGGGGTGGTACCCTGATTGGTGCATCAGATTATTCCGGAAGGGAAAGGTAAGCTGGGAGGGACTGGTCCATGAAACGCTTATGGGTGTTGATGGATCTTTCGTTGGAGAATTGAAGGGTCACCTTTTCCACTACTCCTACCCGACCATCAAATCGTTTCTTAATAAGGTGAGCCAATACGCATCACTGGCTGCCGAAAAAGACTTCAGACGAGGAAAGCGTTATACACTGCTATGGCATGGACTTCTGAAACCGGCATCAAAATTCTTCACGAAATACTTTATTCAACTGGGATTTCTCGATGGTCGGGAGGGATTCATTATAGCCTGCATCTCTGCATTTGAGAGATTCCTCCGCTATACAAGTTTTGGGGAACTCCGGAAGAAAAACGAATCATAAGACCAATCACTCAACGACATTCGTGTCGGGTTCAGTCTGCGCTACGCGATAGTTGCCAAAGCGGAGAAAGAAGGACACAAAACAGGAAAAGAAGAAAACGCCGAGACGGACGTTCAGAAATGACTCGAACAGGAAGGCAACAGACAACAACACGACAAAAAAGAACGCGGCAATATTTCGTTTTCGATAAGCTTCGTACAGGAAGACACCTATCATCATAATCAGAAACACTGCTCCAAGCAGGCCGTTCTTCACGAATTGCGAGAGATAGGCGTTGTGCGCATTGAAGCGCTCCGTCACCATTGAATCATATCCATGTGCCTGATAACATCCGACCAACTTGTCGATTTCATCGCCGACACCATGACCAATAAGAATTGCCCTGGGCGTTTGCGCAAGTTCAAGTGAGCATTGCCAGGAATTCCAATGATACGTAACGGATAAATCACGCTGCTGGTCGAAGTTGAGGATCGGATCAATAAAGCGAGCGCGCAGCGGACTTACGCCAAGGATAAGAGCCGCGAGAACGAATAAAGCGACGGCAAGAATAAAAATGTATTTGCGATGTCTCAGGAACGCGGCGGCGGTCAGTCCCGTAGCTGCCACAAACCCAATCCAGGGACCACGACTCATCAGCATGAAGAGCAGGAAAAGCAGGTATGCGATCAGACATGAGTAAGCAATTTTTCGCGCGCGGGAACTGCCGTGTCCAATATGGATGACGATCACAATTATGGCGCCCATAAGCAAAACCGACAGATACGATGGATGGATATTGATGTAGGCCGACAATTCCACGTAACGGTAATGCGGGCTGCTGAACAGAACGCTTAATGGCTGCCCTGTTTCAAGTACATTTTTGGACGCCATGAAGTACATGGCAAGACCTGCGAAACTTGCAGTGGCTACGATCATCGAAAATCCGAACTTCACGATTCCCGCCCTTGCGTTGCCGGAAAGAAAGAGTAGTGTAGGAAAAGCGAGTATAGCCGATACGGTATCCAACTCTGAAAACCCTCTCTTTATGTTGCTGGTCCAAAGCAGGCTGACGACCTGGAGAATGAAGTAGCCAAAGACCAATATCACGAACACGTTGGTCAGGTCTGGCCACTTTCTTTTCGCGATAATGGAGATGAAGAAGAATCCGACTCCGACAAGTGTACAGGTGACGTAGGCGCGTTTTGAGAAAAAAGCCAACGGTATACACAGGGCCACGCAAATGTGTACAAGGTCCGTAGTTATTTCCACGATAGTTCTGCCCCTGATAAAATCGCTCCCTGCCATGCGATGTATTTCGAGAAAAGTTCAAATATAAAGAAAGGAAACATCATCCCGCTCAAAGAGAGGACCTTACCGTTTACCCTTTCATTTTATTACTTTTGAAAGGACTGGCACATTGACGAAACATCAAACGAAATCCACCGAAATGAAGGTATTGCATCTCAGCAGCGAAAGGACATGGCGAGGCGGGGAACAACAGATCGCCTATCTGCTGGAAGAGTTGACGAACCGGCATGTCGAGAACGTTGTGCTGGCTCGAAAGGAATCTGCGTTCGAAAAGTATTGTCAGGAAAAAAACATCCCCGTGTATGGACTTTCCTTCCGCAATGCTATCGACATTGGCACAGCCAAAGCCATCAAGACTGTATGCAGCCAACATGGGATTGATATCGTTCATATGCACAGCGCGAAATCGCATAGCCTGGGCGTGCTTTCCGCTGCTATGGGAAATCCGACACCCCTGGTATTGAGCCGTCGTGTGATATTTCCGCCGGGCACAAGCTGGTTCACACGTTGGAAGTACAACCATCGTTCGATCCGGAAAGTCATCTGCGTGTCTGACAAGATCAAATCCATCATGCAGGACTACCTGAATGAACCGGGGAAATGCGTGACAGTGCACAGCGGAATCGATACAAACAAGTTCGCCAACTCAACGAAGCATGGAAAACTCAGGAAAGAGCTTAACATTCCGGCAGGAATATTTCTTGTCGGGAACACATCCGCACTTGAAGCTGAGAAGGACTATCCGACTTTTATTCGCACCATTGAATCGCTTGTAAAAGGTAACCATCCTGTCGCGGGCGTCATAATGGGAAGTGGCAGCCTGGAGGGAGATCTCAAAAAGCTTGTGGGTGAATTGTCATTGACAGACCGCGTCATCTTTACAGGACACCGCAAGGATGTTGTGGAAGTTCTCGCTGACCTTGATTGCTTTCTTATGACATCAACCCAGGAAGGCCTCGGCACATCAATCCTGGACGCATTTGCCGCAAGGATCCCGGTAGTTGCGACTAAGGCCGGAGGCATTCCCGAGATGGTTCACCACGAACAAACCGGATTGCTCGGCCCTATTGGCGATGCCCCGGCACTCGCGTCAAACATCTCGCGGTTGATTTCAGAACCGTCGTTGAGAAATTCCCTGGTCGCGAATGCACATCACACCCTTCATGAATTTTCGAAAGAGCAAATGGCGGAGAAAACCCTGGCCATATATCGCGAAGTACTAGCGCAATAGCGCCGTATATTCACGCATCAGATCGCTGGCAACCCTTTCAGGTGAAAACTTCCGCGCATATTCGCGTGACCTTTCTACCATTCGTTGACGAACCGTTGTGTCGTCAAGAACACTTCGCAAATGATCCGCGAGCTGTTCATGGTTGCGGGGATCGGTGTAGAGCGTGTCGGGGCCTCCTGCTTCTTCGAGACATGAGCCGGTAGCAGCAATGACGGGTACACCCGATTCGATGGCCTCCAGGATAGGAATCCCGAAACCCTCAAACTCTGATGGATAGACAAAGGCATCGGCCATTTGATAGATGACAGGAAGATCCTTAAACGGAACCTTTTCGAGGAATACGATATCCGCGGCAACTCCCGCGTTGTTTGCGATTTGAACAACGGTGTCCCTGTATGCCGTTGACCTTCCGACGACAACGAGTTTCGGGCGATCTTGCGGCGGAAGCAGACTCATGGCCTTAACAACCAGCACCAGATTTTTACGCGTCTCGATTGTTCCTACATTGAGGACATAACGATCCGGAAGATTGTAGGTCCGCTTTACAGAAGCGCGGAACTCCGGCGAAGCTCTTACCTTGAACGTCGGATGACACCCCTGATAGACAACACAAATCTTTTCGCGTGATATTTTCAGGAAGTTCACTATGTCGTCCGCCGTCTGTTCGCTTATGGCAATAATCCTGTCCGCCCTTTTGCATGCCGATGCTACTTTTGCTTTGTAAATCGCAACGTCAATCGGATTGTAATACTGTGGATAACGATAAAAAATAAGGTCATGCACGGTGACCACGCTTCTCACTTTACGGGGAAGACCAAGCGGAATTTCCTGGCTAAGTCCATGAAAAAGTTCGAGTTCTCCAACAGACGGATCTTTGCTCACGGCCCATGATCGCCACAACCCTTTGAATGCACGCTCAATTCCTGACGGTCCAATAGATTTCACGTTGCGTCGTTGCAGAATAGCGTCGTATTCAGGGTGAGACCTGATGCGGGGAGCGTAGAGGACAAATGAATCGCCGGGATAGTTAACGCTCAGGGCGTCAATAATAAAGCGCGAATAATTTCCGAGGCCGGTAAAGTTGTTGAAAAACCTCTTGGCATCGAAACCCACCCGCATTACTTCGGAAACGTTGATTTATACCGGTCTATACTTGCTTTTACGACCGAAAACGCCTCTTCTCTTGCACGAATTTCATCGACGACAACTTTCTTGTTCTCCAGCGTCTTGTAATTCTCGAAGAAGTGTTTCAGTTCGGTGAGCAAGTGTGATGGAATATCCTTTACGTCGTTGATATGGTTAACGCTCGGATCAGTTTCTGCGACAGCAATAATCTTATCATCCGCTTCGCCGCGGTCGATCATCTGCATGACGCCAATCACCTTCGCCGAAATAAGGCACCTCGGTACTACGGCTACCTGTGTAAGGACAACAATATCAAGCGGATCGTGATCTTCACCAAGAGTCTGGGGAATAAATCCATAGTTGAGCGGATAGTACATTGAAGCGTAGATAACACGATCGAGTTTGATGAGCCCGCTATCTTTATCTATTTCATACTTTGCCCGCGATCCTTTGGGAATTTCAATTATTGCATTGACAATGTACGGCGGATCGTCGCCGGTTGACACTTCATGCCAGGGATGTTGAACCATTTCCGGATGTTTTCGGCAAAATTAACGAAAAAGCCCCGCATCTCAGGCGGGGCTTTTCCGATTAGTTATTCAAGTTCATCAAGGCTTTTTCGGCTCCTCGTTCTTTTTCTGGGCGGCCCGGATTTCGTCGCCGTCTTTCAAACGTTTGGATACCGCCAGGAAGGGACCTTTCACTACTTCTGTGGTATCTGAAATTCCCGAAATGATCTCAATATTGTCATAGTCGCTGATACCTGTTTTTACTTCTACCATTTTGGCAACACCATTCTGGTTTATAAAGACAACAGTTTTGTCTTCCTTCTTTTGTGGCGGCTGGTTTGCCGTTTGCACGTTATTGTTGTTGTTATTATTATTGCCTTGTTGCTGATTGCCACCTTCGCCCTTGTCGTCAGGGTTACGCGTTGTTACAGCAGCGAGGGGCACCGCCAGCACATCCTCCTTGCGACGCGTAATGATCTCCACACTGGCCGTCATACCCGGGCGAAAAGGAAATCTGTTGCCTTTGTCAATCAGGTCCTGGTAAGAGGATTGGAGAATCAGAATCCGAACTTCGAATTCTGTAATCGCATCGGCTGAAACTTTGTCTTTGGCCGTATTGGCGATGAGTGTAACGATACCCTTAAACTCGAGGTTCTGGTTCGCGTACGAATCGACATCGATAATCGCCGTGTCACCCTGATGCACACGTACGATATCGTTTTCATTCACATTGACGCGCACTTCCATCTTGTTGAGGTCGGCAATCCGAAGCATCTCGGTACCGGCCATTGTCGCCGTTCCAACAACGCGTTCCCCATTTTTCACAATTAGTTTTGACACGATTCCGTGCATCGGAGCCACGACCGTAGTCTTGCGATAATTCTCCTGGGCCTCGCGAAGAGAAGCTTCTGTACTGCGTATGATATACCTCGCAGCCTCCACGTTGCTTTCAGCAGAGGTAACGTCGTTTTTCGCTATTTCATAGTTTTGCGTCGCCAGTTGCCAATCTGCTTCCGAAATCACTTTTTGATCAAACAATTTTTTCTGGCGTTCGTACTCTGCCTCGGCACGAATCAGTTGTGCTTTTGCGCGAGCGAGACTCGCCTTCGATTGTTCGAGGTTGGCCCGCTGCTGACTCAGACTGGCTTCTGCACGTTGCAGCTGACTTTGCCAGGTGTCGGGGCGGATTCGAACGAGGGTCTGCCCTGCCCTCACGGAATCACCTTCTTCTATGAGCAGATCTATGATTTCACCCGAAACCTCCGGAGCGATCTTTACCTCAGTTACAGGCTGTATTGTTCCCGAGGCGCTCACCTTTTCAACAATCGTGACCTTTGTTGCCTTCGCAAGCTCCACCTCGATCTCCCGTGGCGTACCAATCCAACCGGCAGACTTTCCGATCACAATGAACAGAATCAAAAAGGCGACCGATCCGATCAACCAGTAGATGAGTTTGTTTGATTTTTTTGTTTGCTTTGCCATTTCGATAAGAGAATTAATATTCGAGGGGTTTGCCCAGATAAAAGTCCAACACTTTCTGACGGAAGATCAGATCATATTTTGCGCGGGTCAGGTCATTCTGCGCCTGTGAAAAATCATTCTGCGAAACCTGATATTCAAATGAGTTTGCTGCTCCGGAGTTGTATCGTGTTTCCATCATCCGGAATGCTTCTTCCCTGGCTTCAACGGTACGCAATGCTGCAAGATATGTCTTCGACGCCGATAATGCGTCATTGTAAGCCGTCTCTACATTCTGACGCAACGTCTGCAACACTTCACGCTCTGTGATCTTTGCATTTTCAACTGTAACCTCGCTTCGTTGTACGCCGGCACGGGCCTGATGGTTATTGAAGATAGGAATGAGCAGTGTGAGCCCCACGGACCGAAATACGTTGTCCTGCAACTGATCCAACTCTCCCCAGGAATTTCGCATTTGTCCGGACTGTGCGAATGTTGGAGCGAATACAGCCTGGTTCGTACCTTCTACAAATCCGATTTGCTGCGTGCCTGTCGGAACCGGATCACCGCCGTCAGGAATAAAACGCGGTCCATCCGAAGCACTTGAATAGTTTGAATTGATAGATCCGTTAAGCGTGAGGCGCGGGTAAAACTGAGCGCGTGCGGCTTTCAATCCATACTCCCAGCTTTCAACATTAAGGCTTGCGCTTTTGACTTCCGGCAGCGTTTGTTTCGCTACCTCAAATACTTGCTGAGGATTTTCTTCAAGAACCAGGTCGTCGACGGACAGGTCCATCAGTTCGACATCCATCTGCGTAGACGCTGGCAGCAGGAGTGCCTGTTTGAGTTGCAGCAGCGACAATGCAAGTGTGTTCTCGCGTTGAACAAGCGTTACCTCATTCGTTGCAACCTGTGCGTCAAGGTTGAGTTGCTCGGAACGCGCAAGCGCACCGGCATCAACCTGTTTCTTCACGCGATCCAACTGTACCCGGCTGGACTCCAGCTGGAACCGTGCGTTCGCGACAAGCTCCTTATTGAATATCACCGTGATATAAAGCGATGCGATGTTGAGCATCACGTCGTTCTTCGTTTTCTGAAGATCTTGTTCGGAAGCATGCTCCGCGCGCACCGTTTGCTTGATGGTGTTCTGGATTCGCAGGCCGTTGAATAGCGTTACCGAAGCACTGACACCCGGATTGATCGAATTCAATTGTTGGGTTGTGTACTGATACGTTACCGGGTTGACAGAACGGCCCCAGTTGTATCCGTAAGAAACACTTGCATTCAGGTTAGGCAGCGTTGCCATCTTCGCCTGGCGCCTGTCTATTTCGGCGTTCCGTACACTGTTCTCACTTCGGGCGATCTGAAGGTTATTCTCCAACGCATAGTCAACACACTCTTTCAGGGACCATACTTTTACAGGCTGGCCTGCCGTGGAATCCTGCGCAACGGATCCGTGGGTAAGGGCGATCACAAGCAGAGACAGAATTGCAATTGATTTCATTTCTTCGAACTTATTGTTTCAGACGGTGCAAGATTAGAATTTTAACGATCAATGTCCGGTATGTAGGTTATCGTTTTAACCCAGCTAAGACTCCTGAGGTACGCTAATGTTACATCTTTCAGTCCGGAGTCCATTTCAATAACGAGACAGGCAAGGTCATGTTTGCCTTTGCGGGAAACTGACATGGTGGCAATATTGCAATCGTCATGGGCGAGTACGTCAGCGATAAACGCAATACTTCCCTTGACGTCAGCGGCGGTGATAATGAGGGTGTGAAGGTTCGCGGAAAAATCTGCCTTAAAACCGTCGACTTCAGCAATATTGATTAGTCCTCCACCCCTGCTTTCGCCCACAATTTCGACCTCCCGGTTTCCGCGGGCGATCTTCAGACGAATCGTGTTGGGGTGCAGCGTGGATGCGTTTGCGACAGACTTAAACTTATAGGTGAGACCATTGTCGGCGGCAAGCGAAAACGATTCCTTGATTCTTTTATCGTCGGTTTTGATATCGAGCAACCCGGCTATTATGGCGAGGTCGCTTCCATGTCCCTCATACGTTCTGGCAAACGAATTATAGAAAATGATATCGGCGCGTTCCGGAGTCTCGCCCAGGATCTTGCGTGCAGTCCGCCCGATCCTGACAACTCCGGCAGTATGCGATGACGACGGGCCGATCATGACCGGACCGATCATATCAAAAACGCTGCTTTTTTCCTTCATTTTCTTCAGTTAGGCAATGTGTCGACAGAATTTCCGCAATATTACACAAGGAATCGTTCTTTAGTTTAAAGAAGTTGCCGGGCGTTTTCCACCTAAAATCGTACCTTTGGCAGCAAATTGTGCCTGATCATGAGAGCCAGATTCCTGACCTTCGGGCTGTTAGTCCTTACCGTTCTGAAAGGCGTCGCCCAGGAGTTATTAGTTAATCCACACGAACTCACCTATCGATCCGAATTTGAAGAGAAAGTCCTGACCCGCTTCTTCAAAGAAAAAGACGCCGACGGTTTTGACCTGATGATGGCGGGCGGTTCACTCCTTACTGAATCCAAACTCACACAGGCGCGGAAAACGTTTTACGATCATGTGGCAACCTATAAACAGGACAAAATTGCCTCCAGAAAGAACGAGAAGAAAGCCCGTTTTATATACGACGATATTCACAAAACGTTCCTGAAAAAGTATTCCGATCAGGGGACTTTTGAAGAAATTTTTTACAACGGGAATTACAATAGTTTTTCGGCAACGGCCATGTATGCGTTGGTCTTCAGGGAGATTGGCGTGCCCTTCACGGTTAAGGAAGAGCCAAGCGGAGCTTTCGTGATTGCGTATCCCGATGCGGAAAAGGTGAAAATCGAGGCTACGTCGCCGGGCTTTGGTATCACGCTGATGGACAACGCGTTCAAGCAGTCATTTGTGAACGCACTCAAGCAGCAAAAAATCATTTCAGGTCAGGAAGCCGTTAGCCGAAGCGACGATGAGTTATTCGACAAATACTACTTTGGCGATAATCCCGACATTTCGCTGGCTAACCTCGCCGGAATCCAATATATGAACGACGGGGTCACGCTTACTGAACAGCAGAAGTTTCAGGAAGCACACGCGTCATTTGAAAAGGCGTATTTGCTCTATCCGGGCCAACGGACTTCATATATGCTCCTTGCCTCGGGATCAAGTGCCCTTCAGGCAAGAAAGGAAAAGGACTCGCTGCACGCCGTGCTCGTAGGTAAACTAAGCCGGTTCCGCGACCTCGGCGTCACCAACGACATGATCGTGGGTGAATTCGCGATGGCACTTAATAATCTCCTTTTTGAAAAAGGTAAGAAGAAGGACGCCGAGACTTATTATCGCATTCTTGCCCGAATGATTGGAAATGAAATCCTGCTTGACGAAATCAAATTCGTGTATGCGTTCGAATGTGCACGGCTCGCGTATAATCAGGCGCGGTATCGTGAATCTGCTGAGCTGTTCGAAGCCGCGCTATCAGTCAAACCGCAGCACCTTGAGACTGCCAACGCACTTGTCGGCGCGCTTGCCATGACCTTTCAGGGTACCGCAGACAACGTCGCTAATCTCAACCGTCTTACTGATCTTGACACAAAGTATCCTTCACTTCAGGAGAACAACAACTTCAACAACCTGCTGGCGTCGCTCTACCTGCTTCAAAGCAGTTACGAGTATGACCGGGAAAAGGCTCCCGAGGGTGATAAGTACCGGATGTTGTTTGAACAACGGATGAAAAAATTTCCGGACATCCCGGTAAACGTGCTACTCGTCGGCCACGCCTACTCCCGTTCCGCCATCTATTACTTCCGGAAGGGTCAGACAGCAAAAGCAAAGGCGATACTCGATTCCGGTTTGCAACTTGCTCCCAACAGCCAGGAGTTACTTACTCGAAAACAAATGATCAGGTAGGTCTATCGGTTTTCAATCGCGACGTTATACTTTCGCCGGGTTATATAGTAGTTACCCAATGCTGTCTTCACTTTCGCGACGATATTGATCTCCTCCATCAGGAATGTTCCCTGAGGCAGATAAATGCTTATTTCACTCACGCCTTTGTCTGGAGTCTCATAAACCTGCTCAAGTGAACTGTTGATACATCCATCGTTCAGATCTCCGGTATAAAAAGTGACATTCTTGGTTTTGTCAGACATCGAAAGGCGAAGGATATATCGATCGTCCCGCAGGATGTTATCAATCGGTGTGACTACTATGTTTGGATACTTTGTTTTTGACGAACCGTCGGTCAGGTATTCTTTGAGACCCATGCAAGGCTCATCAGATTGATACGGTGCCTCTGCAAACAATTTTCCATCCTGACGATAGCGTTTCTTGACACCGTGAACCTTGTCCTTTTCATACGGCGTTTCCTCGTAGAGCTTGCCGTTTTGGTAATACATCCGGGTGATACCCTGTTTAAGATTGTCGACGTAGTTGATCTCAAAATGCGGAGTTCCATCGGAATAGAAATCCTTTGCCAGGCCGTTTTTCTTTCCGTTCCTGATGGGCACTTCGCTCCGAAGTTGTCCACTCGGATAATGTGTTTTCCGAACGCCGTCTTTCTCCGTTTTTGTTTTGCCGTTTGTTTTTTCGTCCTCCTTTTTAATTGGCAGGCAGCCATAGAAAAACACAACAAGAATTGCAGGCAACAGATATTTCATATGAAAACATAATGGTTATACAGCGATAGGCGCTTTAATCGCGGGATGCGCCTGATAGTTGACAATTTCAAAATCCTCAAACTGATAGGAGAAGATTGTTTCCGGTTTGCGCTTTATGTTGAGAGTTGGCAGCCCAAAGGGCTCGCGCGATAACTGGAGTCGTGCCTGTTCGAGGTGATTTGTATACAGGTGGACGTCACCCCCTGTCCAAACGAATTCACCCGCCTCGAGATCGCACTGCTGCGCGAACATGTGCGTCAGCAGAGCGTATGAGGCGATGTTAAAGGGAACACCCAGGAAAAAGTCCGCACTGCGCTGGTACAACTGACAGGATAGACGCCCGTCGGCGACATAAAACTGGAATAGCGCATGGCACGGAGGCAGGGCCATTTTGTCGACTTCGGCCGGGTTCCAGGCGGAGACGATGTGACGGCGTGAATCCGGCTTGTTGCGAATACTGTCGAGCACCTGACTGATCTGGTCGATCTGCCTGCCATCGGGGGTCGGCCAGCTGCGCCACTGATGACCATACACCGGGCCGAGTTCGCCGGTTTCATCAGCCCATTCATCCCAGATGGTTACCTTGTTATCGTTCAGGTACTTTATGTTAGTGTCTCCGTTGAGGAACCAAAGCAGTTCGTAGATAATAGATCGCAGGTGAAGTTTCTTCGTGGTCACCAGCGGAAAACCTTCAGCCAGGTCAAAGCGCATTTGTCTGCCGAAAACAGACAGCGTTCCCGTACCGGTGCGATCTGTTTTCGAAGCTCCGTTTTCCAGGATGTCGCGCATTAAATCGAGATACTGCCTCATATACCGGTGATTAAGAAGGAAATCTGATGTGGTTTTTATGCAATTAAAACATCCGTGTCAACAATGCCAAGGCCTGCACATCATAAAAAAAACCCGGCAGAATGGCCGGGTTTTGTCTATTTCTTTATCGATATCGGCTAACCGATTGATATTGTTCGCGTAACGCCGTTGATGGTCACGGTCACAGAAGTGTCGCATGAGCCAGATCCGTAGTCGATCGTGATTTCTTTGGAGCCGTCAAGTGTGTAGCGCTTTGTTCCTGACGTTGCCATCGGGCAGAAGCGTTTGTATTCAAGTTGCTTGAGCAGCGAAACGACGTAGCTTCTGCCGGCGCGGTTGACTCCCGATGCTACGCTGCTGTCATGAATCACAAGTCTGTCCTGGGTGGGATTCTCTTCCCTGATCCAGGATACAGTAATATTCGACTCCCGCAGTGCATAGCTGCCATCCTCGAAAGTGGCTTTTCCATCCTCGAGTATAACATTGAACTTTGGCGCATCAACCGAACTTCCGGTAACGTTAACCGATGTACGTGTGCCTTCGAGCTTGATGTCGTTGATATAATAGTTCTCGGTTGTCGTTACGAGTGACGATCCGTTCTGAAAGCGATGGCCCTCGTACGTGAAGATCAGTTTACCTTTTCGCACATTACCCAACAAGTCGGAGCAACCGGTTCCAAAATCAACGGTGATCACACCCCTGGGAACTTCAACAGTTGATGTTTCGTCGGGCTCAATGGTCACAACGATACCTTCGCAGTTAAACCGGCTGTCGTTAATGGTAATTGTGGTAGCGATGCGACCTCCGCTGTATTCTGAATCAGACGGTGCGGCAACCACAACACCGGCGAGATCGTCCAGATCCTGGTAATACGCATCAATGATTGCTTCTTCCGAGATATCGGCAGAATCCTGCGCAGTGAGTCTGTTCTCATCGCCTTCGCACCCGGTGATAAACAGCACTGAAATCACCGAAAGCAATGAAAGGGAGAATAATAGTTTTTGTTTCATATCAATTAAGTGTTTTCCGGTCTGACGGCCGGTTCGGTTTTGCACTTCAAAGCAATTATTTTTCCATATTTAAGTTCCGATAAAAACGAATTGGTAACCATGGCTGCAAGATTCCGGGCGATAGTGTGTGTTTTATTGGCGGTTTGCGGGACGGCGTCTGCCCAGGTTTCGCTTAAGATTGCCAAGCTCAAGTACAATGGCGGTGGCGACTGGTACGCGAATAAGACCGCTTTACCGAATCTTATTGAATTCTGTAACCGCGAACTTGGTATGAACCTCGCTCCCGACGATGACATCGTAGAAGTGGGAAGCCGTGATTTATTCCTCTACCCGTACATTTATATGACGGGTCATGGGAATGTAGTATTTAGTGCCGAAGAGGCCGCAAATCTGCGGAAATACCTGGTAGGTGGCGGTTTCTTGCATATTGACGACAATTACGGCCTCGACAAGTTTATCCGCCTCGAACTAAAAAAGGTCTTTCCTGAACTCGAATTGGTTGAGTTGCCATTTGACCACCCCATTTACCATCAGAAATTCGATTTCCCGAAAGGGTTGCCCAAAATCCACGAGCACGATGGGAAGCCGGCCCAGGGATTTGGACTTGTCTATGAGGGCCGGCTCGTCGTATTCTATTCGTATGAGTGTGACCTGGGGAATGGCTGGGAAGACCAGCGCATTCACAATGATCCGCCCGATAAGCGGCAGGCTGCCTTGAGAATGGGCGCAAATATCCTCGCCTACGCATTCACCAGTTCGATTTAGGGCTCCTTTCAGAATAATTGAGAAAATCATTGCCTTTGATTAACTATGTATTTAGTTTTATACCTAAATACATAGTCGATGAAGGAGTTAACAAAAGCCGAAGATCAGGTGATGCAAATACTTTGGGATCTTGGAAAGGGATTCGTCAAGGACATCATCGAACGCATGCCTGAGCCAAAGCCGGCGTACAACACGGTGTCAACAATTGTAAGAATTCTTGAAACAAAGGGTTTTGTTGATCACACCGCCTATGGGAAGACTCATGAGTATTTTCCTTTGATACCGCGTGAGAAGTACACCAAGTTCTACCTCAACAATCTTATCAAGGGCTACTTCGACGGTTCGTTTCATAATCTCGTATCGTTTTTCGCACGCGAGAACAAGATGGACATCGCCGAAATGGAGAAACTGCTTGAAGAACTCAAAAAGCAACGGCAATGAGTACATATCTGAATTACCTTCTGGAAGCGAACCTTGGCTTGTGTCTCTTCCTTTTCGCGTACAAGATTCTGTTTGCGCGTGAAACTGATTTCGCCATGAAACGAATCGTCTTGTTGTCGGCGGTAATGTGCTCACTGGTTTTTCCATTGATCAGTTTCAACACCGGCGCACTGGATCCGACGGGACAGATCATGCCAACGGTATGGTTACCCGAGCTTACACTGAATGAAGTTTCAATGACAGCCGCCTCCACAGTGCAATGGTCCTTTTTGGACTTTATCATCTGGGTATACGCAGGCGGTGTAGTGGTATTCCTGACCAGTTTTCTTTTCAACATTTACCACCTGATCAAAGTAATCCGCATTACAAAACCCCAGGAACGCGACGGGCTTCTTATTGCGGAGACAGAAAGGCCACTCCCACCCTTCTCTTTCTTCCGATTTGTAATTATTGGAAACACGTCCGCATTAGACATCAGCGAAAAGCGGCAAATCATCGCACATGAGCGCGTGCATGCGGAACGCTATCATTCAATGGACGTACTTCTGATAAATGTTGTCGGTGTATTCTTCTGGTTCAATCCGGTGATATACCTCTATAAAAAACTATTCATTCAGTTGCATGAGTTCGAGGCAGATTCGCGAGCTGTCAGAAACGAATCGCTGAATGAATATTGCAGCCTTCTGGCAAGGGTTGCGCTTTTGTCGGCCGACTTAAGGATCGCCAATCACTTTTCCAATTCACTCACTTTAAAACGTATTCAAATGATGAGACGAATAAAATTGAAAACAAAACCGTGGAAGCTTGCGATGATGGCACTTGGGGCCTCCGTTTTCTTCGTGGGAATTTCCTGCAGTGACGGAGTGATGACTGAAGTTGCAGAGGTTGCACAGGATTCACACGTGGCATTGAACGTGCCCCCGCATGTTCAGGATCGGTATGATTTTCTGGTCAAGAACAACCCTTTTAAAAAGTATATCATTGTTGAAATGGGTGCCACCGGAGAACAGACCATCCGCGACCTCGAATCGAAGTACGGGCTGCCCGGCTCCGTTGAAGTATTCAAGACCGGTAGCGAGCCGGTAACCGGAAGTTCGGAAAGCGGCGTTGTCATCCGGAATTCTTCCAAAAGCAATGAAGTAGCGGGTTATCTGATTCTTGAATTTGATGAAAACGCAAAGAAGATGATTGACCTTTCCCGACAGGATGATGTCTATACGATTGTTGATGAATCCGCTTCGTTTCCCGGAGGCATGGATGCACTCTACAAGTTCGTTGGCAGCGAAATCTCCTACCCCGAAGACGCCCGGAAAAAAGGCATATCGGGCAAAGTGTTCATCGAATTTATTGTAGAGCCGGATGGAAGTGTTACCAATGTGGGCGTGAAAAAGTCTTTGCACGAATCTATCGACCAGGAAGCTGTACGCGTAATTACCAACTCACCGAAGTGGATTCCCGGCAAACAAAACGGAAAGGCGGTTCGTCAGAAGCTGGTCCTGCCTGTTGTATTCAGCCTCGGTAATGCTCCGTTGATCAACAAGACAAGTGAATTCAGGGATATCTTTTTTCCTGTACCTGCCATTACTCCGAAGGGAGACAAATGTTAAAGTGCAGTAGCTGGCTCTTTGCGGAGCCAGCTACTGATCTCTGAAAAAGGAATAAATATCTCAGTGGGACCAGCGGCATAAGGCGCGATCTCATAACTATTGAAATAGAACGTTATACCCTTGTTTGAGAATCCGAAATTGTCATTCAGCCGAAACTTGTTGTCGGGAAATTCAAAGTAATTCTCCTGCAAATCGTCGGTCTCTGCGAGTTCGCGTTCCTTTCGAAACACTTTCTCACCAGCCGTGTTCAGCGCAAGTTCATAGCCTTCCATAAAGAAGTCGTCAAGCTGATACATCTCGCCGGTGCGCGGGTCAAAATTGAGGAAATATTTTCCACCACCGCCATGCGCTCCGCCCGTATAATAGCTTTCCTCCAGGGCCAAACTTATCAATGTATCGTTCAACACATTAACATTTGATGTCCCTTCATAATACCAGCCCTGTGTGAACTCATTCATTTCGTCGGTGAAGTCGTCGTAATTGCGAACGAACTCGTCAGCGATCTGTTGAAGCGACTTGTCCATCGCGTCCGGATCGCCCATAGAGAAAGCGAGTTCGATGTTCCTGTTTATTTTCTGTGATGCAACGCTGTCGATTCCGAAAAAAACCGGGATTGACACTTCAAACACGGCACAACTGTCGGGAGATGTACAATTATCAGACGTTTTCCGAAACGATTTCAGTTCAAAACCGGGTTTGCTGGCAGCGTTACTACCTTCCTGCGTCATCGTTCCGCATGCCAGTGCAACGAACACGAGCGCAACTACAGGAACATACTTCATATTAATTCTTGCTGAATATTTCTGCGAGCTTCTTGTCCAACGCCGGACCACGAAGATTCTTTGCGATAATCACACCGTTCGGATCGAGCAGGAGTGAAAAAGGAATACCGGTAATGTTATACGTTTTCGCTGCTTCCGACTGCCAGTATTTGAGGTCCGATACATGGGTCCATGTCAACTGATCTTCGTGAATGGCACGCAGCCAGTCGTCCTTCGTACGATCGAGAGAAACACCAAACACGGTAAATCCTTTGTCCTTGTATTTGTGAAAAGCGCGAACGACGTTCGGATTTTCCTGACGGCAAGGGCCGCACCACTTCGCCCAGAAATCCACAAGGACATATTTTCCTTTCATGGACGACAATTTCACTACCTGCCCCGTTGTATCAGGCAATGCAATTTCCGGAGCTGGTTGTCCCACGGCTGTGACTTTCATTCGATCAACGGCGCCCGCGAATTCTTTGGTCTGATCTAACTCGGGCCATGCCTCTTTCGCCTTCTTCGCTGCATCAATGTAGACGTGGAGGTAGCGATCGCGATCCATGACGTTATTGTTTTGCAGGAAGTTGATCACACCAAGTGATGCAGGTTGTTCCAAAAGGAGAGCGGCGACCTGATCGTGTGTCTTTCTGATTTCGTCCATATACGCCTGCTGAATTCTGTGGATCTCGTTCTCATTCTTTGCCTGAACAGCTTTCGCAAAATCTTCATTAAGTTTTGCGATTGCAGGCGCATTCTCAGCCTGCTGGAGAATTTCCGACGCCTTGTAGATCAGATCGATTTCCGGAGATCCTTTGATCTGAACGAACCCATTGGGATCATTGCCCGCAACATTCACCTCGAGGTCGTTCTTGTGGAGAATCAGATCAACTGCCTGGCGGTTGTAAAAGTTTATTTTGTAGTAGCCGGGTGCGGATAGACGGACTTTCTTGGCATACGTTCCGTCAGCCGCGAGCTTGATTGTATCCTGCCAGCCGAATGATCCGTTCTTTATTTCCTGAATCATGATCTTTCCATTCTGGGGAGCGTGAACTTTCCCCCGCACGGTAACCGTCCATGAGTCGCCGGTCTTTACAGCCTCTTCGCGCGTTGACGACGAACAGGATATGCTGAACACCGTCAGCACAAATCCAAATGCAATCAGCCTGTTCCAATACTTTCGCTCAATTCTTAACTTCATCCTTATGGTTTTTAATATCAAAGCGTTTTCAATTTTCGTGTAAGCAATTCGTTGGCCAGTTTGGGATCAGCTTTGCCTTTGGTTCGCTTCATCACTTCCCCCATGAACATAGTAATAATTCCCTTCTTCCCATTCTTGAATTCCTCAACCTTAAGCGGGAATTCCCGGATCACCTGGTCAATGACCGGCTGGATAGTATCCTCATTACGCTCCTGAATCAGGTTAAGTTCCTTAGCCAGCATATACGGTGACGAATTCCGACCCGTAAGCAGCTCCGGAAATATCCGTTGTGAAGCTGCAGCATGGCTGATTTTCCCCTCGTCGATAAGCGAGATAATTTCAGCCACCACGGCCGGTCTTACCGGCAATTCAGCGGCACTCTTCCCCGTTTCATTGACTATCGACTTCACCGGGCCCATCGTCCAGTTGGACGCGGCCTTGTAGTTATTGGTATGACTACAAAGCTCCTCAAAATACAAGGCAATATCCCGATTATCTGTAAGAACTTGTGCGTCATACTCCGGCAAACCATACACATCCATGAATTTAGCAAAAAGTTCACGGGGAAGCTGGGGCATTGAGTCGCGAATTTCGGCGAGCCATTGCTCCGATACTATCATCGGACTCAGGTCAGGGTCAGGAAAGTACCGATAGTCATTAAGCTCTTCCTTCGTTCGCATGCCGTAGGTTTTGCCATCGTCGGCATTGAAAGTCCGCGTTTCGGAAACGACAGCGTGGCCCGATTCTATCAACGCAATCTGCCGTTCGGCTTCGTAATCAATCGCGCGCTGCACATTGCGGATAGAGTTCATGTTTTTGATCTCTACCTTTTTACCAAGCTGCGTGGCATCATTCAGCATCACGGATACGTTGGCGTCACAACGCAACGAGCCTTCTTCCATATTGCCGTCGCAAATTTCAAGATATCTTACCAGTCGACGGATTTCAGTAAGACACGCGGCGGCCTCTTCAGATGAACGAATTGCCGGTTCAGTTACGATTTCGATTAACGGAACGCCTGCACGATTGAAATCAACCAGTGTGTCGGACTCCTCGGGTAAATGGATTGACTTACCCGCATCCTCTTCAATGTGAATGCGATTCAATGTGATACTGCGTTGCCCTTCTGAGGTTGTGATCGGAATGGTACCACCTTTACAAATTGGTGTTCTATCCTGCGTCAGCTGGTATCCTTTAGGGAGATCCGGATAGAAATAATTCTTGCGATCGAAAATATTAAAACGGCTGATTTCACAGCCACATGCAAGTCCCATGCGAATCGCTAACTCAGCCACCTTCCGGTTTAGCTTGGGTAGCGTACCCGGATGACCCAATGTGATTACACTCACATTGGTATTCGGTTCGCCGCCAAAAGAATTTGCATCCGGTGCGTATATCTTACTGGCCGTAAGTAGCTGGGCATGAACTTCGAGTCCAATAACAACTGTATACTTGCTACGTACCGACTTATCGGGCATGGCCATCGTTAAATGAGTTTCTTAGCCTTTTCGATTACGGCATCAAGGCCATTCAGATTTTTTCCGCCGGCAGTTGCAAAGAACGGTTGTCCACCGCCACCACCTTCGATCTCGCGTGCAAGTTCCTTCACCATGTTACCGGCGTGGTACTTGTTTGTTTTGGCGAGTTCCTCTCCTATCATTACAGCCACCTGTGGTTTGTTGCCAACGTCGGCAGCCAGGATCAGCAGCAGATCATCAAACTGATTTCGTAACGCATACGCAATGTTCTTCAGCACATCGGCGTTGGGAACGCTAACCTTTTCAATGATGAGACTGTACCCATTGTTGCGCACGGCCTTTTTTGCGAGTTCATCTTTCAGCGCATTGGCCTGCTCCTGCTGAAGCGCCTCGAGTTTTTTCTCGAGCTGATGTTTTTCTTCGACAAGTTGTTTGCCTGCAGCAAGAATGTCTTTCGGATTACGGAACATCTGACGCAACTGGTGCAATACGTGAAGTTCTTCGCGTACGTATTGTTCGGCTGCAACTGCCGTGATAGCCTCAACGCGTCTCACCCCTGCCGCGACCGAACTTTCAGACAAAATCTTAAACAGTCCTATCTGGCCCGTTGAACTGACGTGAGTTCCGCCGCAAAGTTCAACGGAGAAATTCGGATCAAAGGTAATAACGCGTACAAAGTCACCATACTTTTCACCAAACAACGCCATGGCACCGAGTTGTTTTGCTTCTGCAATAGGCACTTCGCGTTTTTCGTCAAGCTGGATATTCTCGCGGATCCTTTCGTTCACAATTTCCTCCACACGTTCGATTTCCTCCGGCGTCATGGCTGCAAAGTGCGAGAAGTCAAAACGAAGTATCTTGTCATTTACGAGTGAACCCTTTTGTTCGACGTGTTTGCCCAGTACCTGGCGCAACGCAGCGTGTAACAAGTGCGTTGCAGAGTGGTTGTTCTTCGTCAGCTGACGTTTACCCGGATTTACCACGGCGTGGAATTCGGCCTCCAGTGAATCGGGCAGTTGGTCGCAAAAATGTACGATGAGTTCGTTTTCTTTTCGCGTATCTACGATGTTTATTTTCTCATTGGCATTCTCAATATAGCCGGCATCTCCTACCTGCCCACCGCTTTCTGCGTAGAAAGGCGTGTTGTCAAAGACAAGTTGAAACAACTCGCGGTTCTTTTGTTTGATGCGACGATATTTGATGATTCGCACATCAGCCTCCGTTTGGTCATATCCCACGAAGACAGACTTCATATCCTTACGTACTGAAATCCAGTCGCCGGTCTCCTTCGCTGCATCTGCCTTCGATCGCGACTTTTGTTTTTCCATTTCGGTTTTGAAGCCTTCCTCATCGACAGAGATGCCGTGCTCACGCGCAATCAGCGAAGTGAGGTCAAGCGGAAATCCATACGTGTCGTACAACTCAAACGCCAGCGCACCCGATATTACGTTGCCTTTCAGGTCAGCCTGTATTGCTTCAATTCGTTTTAGTCCTTTTTCGAGTGTCCGGAGAAACGCAGCTTCCTCTTCGAAGATAACACGGCTGACATAGTCCTTCTGACTCTCGAGTTCAGGGAAGACATTCCTGAGTTGATTCCCGAGCACCGGGACCAGCTTGTGCATAAACGGTTCACGGAAATTCAAAAAAGTAAAACCGTAACGCACGCCACGCCTGAGTATGCGGCGTATCACGTATCCTGCACCTGTATTTGATGGCAACTGCCCATCCGCGATAGCAAATGCAACAGCGCGAACATGATCAGCCATAACGCGCATGGCGATGTCGGTTTTTTCATCCGCCTTGTAACGAACGTTGGCTGCCTGTTCGATGAAGTTGATCAGAGGTGAGAAAACATCGGTATCATAGTTCGATGTCTTCTTTTGAATTGCCATGCAGAGGCGTTCGAACCCCATCCCTGTGTCGACATGCTGCGCCGGCAATTTTTCGAGGCTGCGATCCGCCTTGCGGTTAAATTCCATGAAGACAAGATTCCATATCTCAATCACCTGCGGGTGACTTTGATTGACAAGCTCCTTGCCTGGAAGTTTCTTTATTTCTTCGTCGGATCTAAGGTCGATGTGTATCTCTGAACACGGCCCACAGGGACCAGTCTCGCCCATCTCCCAGAAGTTGTCTTTTTTAATACCGTAAAGAATCCGGTCTTCAGCAATGATTTCCTTCCAGTGATCGTATGCCTCCTGATCCACCGGAAGGTTCTCCTCCTTGTCACCGCCAAATACAGTAACGTACAGGCGATCTTTCGGCAGATCGTAAATATCGGTGAGCAGTTCCCAGGCCCAGGCAATCGCTTCTTTCTTGAAGTAGTTTCCGAACGACCAGTTGCCAAGCATTTCGAACATCGTATGATGGTAGGTATCGATGCCCACTTCTTCGAGGTCATTGTGCTTGCCACTCACACGAAGGCACTTTTGCGTATCGGCGACGCGCGGAGAAGGCGGCGTACCATTTCCGAGAAAATAGTCCTTGAACTGAACCATACCCGAATTGGTAAAAAGCAATGTGGGATCGTTCTTCAGCACGAGCGGAGCCGAAGGCACAATGGTGTGCTCCTTGCTCTTAAAAAAATCCAGAAACTTTTGTCTTATCGAACCCGAGTCCATCATCTGACGATGCGCGTTTAAATCTAACTATATGATCTGTAATGTTTTACAACTGATAAAATTTCAGCAAGGCACAAAATTAAAAGCTTGCAAACAGGATCAAGCAGGGAATCTGATAATTTTTACTCTTTTCTTCAAACAGCCATATTATTGAAATTACGCTAACGATTACTGCTTTCGGCGACTCCGAGGGCCAGGTATTCCGGATATTCTCCGGCATGTCGGATTCGTCGCCGGTTTTGCTTTTTCGCTTTCTGAAATCTCCTTTTATTTGTCTCAATATGCGTTTGTTAATTCTGGCTGTTCTGCTCGTTTGGTCCAATTCTGTTTTCTCACAGCAAATTGATTCACTCATTAATCAGACCGGCGATTCACTGGCCTTACAGACCACTGACTCCCTGCAGTTACAACGGATGCCCGACACAGTCACCGTCATCGGTGTCGGTGACATCATGATGGGGACGAACTACCCGGAAGACAGATTACCTCCCGACAACGGGCGATTTCTTATGAGAGGCGTGGAGCACGTTCTGCGTGATGCCGACCTTACGTTCGGAAATCTCGAAGGGGTTTTGCTGGACGAAGGCGGAACGCCGAAGAGTTGCAAGGATCCGAAAGTATGTTATGCGTTTCGTTCACCGGTGAGCTACGTCGAGAATCTGGTGTCATCGGGTTTCGATATGGTGAGTCTTGCAAATAATCACGCCGGCGATATGGGCGATATCGGGCGGAAAAGTACGATGGCGACACTTGAACGCGCCGGCATCCTTCACGCAGGCCAGCTTAGCCAGAAGACAACCATTTTTGAAAAGGACGGAATACGGTACGGGATGGTGGCATTCGCACCAAACAGCAACTGTGTCCCCCTCAACGATCTTGAAGGCGCGAAACAACTCGTTTCTTCGCTTGACTCACTGGTTGATATAGTGATCGTGTCATTTCACGGAGGTGCAGAAGGCGCAAAGTTCGAGAATGTACCACGGACCCAGGAAATGTTTTACGGCGAAAATCGCGGTGACGTCTACAAATTCTCACACACGCTGATCGACGTGGGCGCGGACATTGTTTTTGGGCACGGCCCGCACGTCACCCGTGGCGTTGAGGTGTACAATAACCGGTTTATCGCGTACAGCCTCGGCAACTTTTGTACATACAGGGGAATAAGCATCTCCGGAGTGAATGGATGGGCCCCGATTATCAAAGTTTTTACCGATCGGTCGGGATATTTTTTAAAGGCAGAGATTACCGCGACGACGCAAACGTACGTACGCGGGGTGCAAATTGATCCGAACAGACAGGTTATTCGAAAAATCCAGGAATTGTCAAAAAAAGATTTTCCCGAATCACCAGTGCACATTGATGATAATGGTTTAATTACTTACCTTGCTAATTAACATGGCGTACAAGGAAAAGGAAATCGAAAAACTCTACTACTCTATAGGAGAAGTAGCCGAAATTTTCAACGTTGCCCCGTCCCTCATCCGCTTCTGGGAATCGGAATTCGACATCATCAAACCCAAGAAAAACAGAAAAGGGAATCGCCAGTTTACACGGGAGGATATCGAAAATGTAAAGACGATTTATCACCTCGTAAAGGAAAAGGGTTTCACCCTTCAGGGAGCTAAGGAAATGCTCCGGAACGACAGCCAGGCTGTTCGTGATAAAATGGATTTGATCGAGTCATTGAAAAGGGTTCGCGGATTTCTTGCCGAGATGCGCGACAAACTTCACTGACATCCCATCAGTAGCCGACTCTTTTTCAACCGTTGTGTACTATGCATCAGGACCGTCTGGCCTTGCTGGCCCTTCACTTCATTCCCGGTTTGGGTGACTATCTGATTCGTCAGTTGGTCAGTTATTGTGGATCTGCCGACCGCGTTTTCAAAATCCCTAAAGGCAAGCTTCTGAAGATTCCCGGCGTAGGCGGAGTTACCGCCGATGTCATAAAACGCGGTGAGCCCTTCCGACAAGCCGAATCTGAATTCCGAAAAGCAGAGGCACTTGACGTTGAACTTATTTTTTTCACTGATCGTCACTACCCTTCCCGCCTTAAGCAAATCAATGACGCCCCCACCCTGATCTATCGAAAGGGAAAAATGAATTTCGAAAACCCGAAGACCGTTGCCATTGTTGGCACCAGGAAAGCAACGGAATACGGAAAGCACTGCGTCGAAAGTCTCGTTGAAGGTCTTGCCCCACATCAGGCGTGTATCGTAAGCGGACTCGCCTATGGAATTGACATTCACGCGCACAAACAGGCATTGGCTTGCGGATTGGAAACAATCGGTGTCATGGGGAGTGGTATGGATGTCATTTATCCCTCGGCACATCGCGAGACCGTACGCAAAATGTACGAGCATGGCGGACTGGTTACTGAACATCCTTTTGGCACTCCGCCCGATGCTCATAACTTCCCAGCGCGTAACCGTATCGTTGCCGGACTTTGTGACGCCATCGTGATCGTAGAAGCAGCCTCGAAAGGTGGAGCTTTAATCACAGCCGACATAGCCAACAGCTACAACAAGGACGTCTTTGCATTTCCGGGAAACATTGGTCAACACTCATCAGAAGGATGTAATCATCTCATCAAAACGAATAAGGCATTTCTGATTACTTCAGTGCGCGACATGGAGTATCTCATGAACTGGAGCATTGATGTTCCGCATCCCGTAAAAAAGGGTGCCCTTGATCTTTCGGAATTCTCTGAGTTGGAGAAGCCCGTAATAATCACGCTTAGCGAAAACAAGAATCAATTGATGATTGATGAACTGAGCTGGAAGACTGGTTTGTCTGTCGGAGAGCTTGCAGCAATCTTGCTGAACCTTGAGTTCAGAGGAATAGTAACGTCACTGCCAGGAAAAATATTTAAGTTATCCAGACCGCTGTGACTTATTCCTGAGTGACCTTTTGGTTGCACTTTTCGCGAATGACTTCGTATGCCTTGAGGTCACCCAACTCCCCGGCCTTGCTAAGGTCGAGGCATCCGTTGTTGAGATCGCCGAAATCCAGTCGCAGAATTCCCCGCAGAAAATATGCGTCATAATTCCGGGGATTGATCTGGATTATTTTTGTGCAGTCGTTGATAGCGTCTTCGTAAGCCTGAAGAAACTGCTTTGCCTTACCCCGGTTGTAATACGCGTCAATGTGATTTTCATTCAGCGTAATTGCCGAAGTAAAGTCTGCAATAGCACCGTAATAATCCTGAAGTTTCATCTTCACATTTCCACGCGCAAAATAAGCATCGGTGAACTTCGAATTCTTTTCGATGGCCGAGTTGTAATCCTTCATGGCACCGTGACGATCATCAAAATTATCCTTGATGTTTCCCCTTAGATAGTAGGCAGGTGCGTAGTTGGGATCAAGCTCAAGTGCCTTGTTGATATTCAACAAGGCTTCCATGAATTCACGTTTTTCAAACAGCTCGCGTCCGACTTGTGTGAGCTTCTTCGCATCCTGACCGAATCCTGAAATGCTCACAGAAATAAACAACACGCTCATCCAATACCTCTTCATAGCGACCGGAATTTTATGTAAAGGTAATCGTAAAGCAGCGCTGAGTCGGCCGAAAGTAATATTTTCACCGCTTTGGAAATATTTCACTTGCAATTCGCAGCGCTTCGGTGAGTTCCATCTCGTTTAGAGCGGGTTTTGCGTTTTGAGTCTCGAGAAATTCGATAACCTTTTCCGTAGGGATATTACCAACGAGGTCATCTTTCGCCATTGGGCAACCACCATATCCTTTAAGCGCACCGTCAATTCTCCGGCATCCCCCTTCGTATGCGGCGCGTATTTTCGCCATGGCGCCATCAGGTGCCGAGTGCAAATGAAGCCCAAACTCGAGCGTTGGATATTGTTTCGTTACCAGGCTCATGATCTTCGAGACATCCTCGGCCGAAGCACTCCCGACAGTATCCGCCAGGGATATTACATCTGTACCGAGGGCCTTGAGGATCTCAATGAATTGCGGAATCATAGCCGGCTCATACGGATCGCCATACGGATTGCCAAATCCCATACTGATGTACGTCACGAGCTTCTTCCCCTTGCGGCTGCAGATGTTCCTGATTTTATCGAGTTCGTTAAGGGCATCGGCGATCGTCTTGTTCGTATTCCGCACCTGAAATGTTTCCGAGATAGAAAGCGGGAACCCGAGATACGTAATCGCGTCATACGCCACAGCCTCGTCAGCGCCGCGAACGTTGGCCACGATGGCGAGCAATGATGTTTGTGTTCCGTTGAGTTCGAGGCCATCGAGGACAGCACGGGTGTCACTCATTTGCGGAATCGCTTTTGGAGAGACGAAGCTGCCAAAGTCCAGCGTATCAAATCCAACCTTAAGCAACTTGTTCAGGTAGCGAACCTTGTCATGGGTCGGGATAAAAGACGCGATACCCTGCATGGCATCCCGGGGGCATTCAATGATTTTCATAAAGCGCATGCTTGTACAAACACTTAATCGAGGTAACCGTGCATTATAGCAAATTTGAAACGAACGGACGAAGTAATAAGCGCTTTATCCTCGATAACGACCGAAATATCGCTCCGTTCCGTATAATAGCTGTTTGATTAAGACCTCACTTTTATGCCACTACCTGAATTTGCAGGCACGTTAGGGCTGAAACGTGCCGCACATTTGCTCCGTAGGGCGACATTTGGAGCAACAAAAGCTGAGATCGACCAGTTCGCGCAACTAACTCCTGCGCAGGCTGTCGCACAGCTTTTTAATCAGCCACTACCAGAACCGCAACCACCTATCGATCCCGAGACGGGCACCGAGTGGATGTACACGGGTGTAACCGACGCAAACAGCGAAGGGTTTGACCTCGAGCAGTACTACCTCGCCTGGCACGTCGGACAGATGATGAGTGCAGGGGTTCCTGCGAACCTGTCACTTGCATACAGCGCAAAGGAGAAGTTAATCTTCTTCCTGCACACGCACTTCACAACGATCAAATCAAAGGTCGCAGACAGTCGCGCACTTTTCTTTCAGAATCAACTGTTTCGTCAATTTGCGCTTGACCGCGACAAGCCTGAGAACTTCAATATCAAAGAGCTCACGGTCAAGATCAGTGTAGACAACGCAATGTTGCGTTTGCTTGATGGTAACCTGAACGTCAAAGGACGGGTTAACGAAAACTACGCGCGCGAGTTGCTCGAACTTTACACCATCGGCCGAGGACTCGAAGGCAAAGTTCCCGAGGGCCTTCCTGCCGGCGACTATTATGTATATACCGAACACGACGTACAAATGGCTGCGTTGGTGCTCTCCGGATGGGACATTGACCGCGACTTTGCAACGATAGATCCGGACACCAACCTCCCCCGCGGGGTCGTTAAAGGTTCGGCGACAAATGCATCGTCGCATGATAACACTGTAAAAGTTTTTAGTGAGCGATTTAGTAACCAGGCTATAACACCGGATCCGTTACTGGTCAATGGCAATAATCCGACGGAGGAAAGCGCCCTCGATGAAATCCGGCAGTTAATTGACCTCATCTATTCAAAAGAAGAAACTGCCCGAAACATATGCTGGAAGATTTACCGCTTCTTCGTTTACGCCCCGCATGAGCGCTATCAACCCGGCAACGCAGTCGCCTACATTGACGACAATATCATCACAGAAATGGCTGATACGCTTGTGAGCAACGGCTTCAAGATCCAGCCCGTTATAGAAAACCTTTTGCGCAGTCAACATTTTTATGATTCTGGCAACGCCGAAGTAGTCGATGATAATTTTGGAGGCATCATCAAGTCACCGCTTGACCTTGTGGTCGGGACGCTGCGTTCATTTGGTGTGACGGTTCCCGATATGCAAACAGATCTGGAAGGTTTCTATTCCAGAACGAGAGAGATGGTATCAACAGTAGAATATCTCGGGATGAATTTTTACGAACCGTTTGACGTCGCCGGATACGAAGCATACCATCAGTTCCCGATTTATCACCGCATCTGGATAACACCGAATACGCTGGCGCGACGTTACGACTTCGTCAGAAATCTGTTCAACTCACAGAACCCCGGCATGTTTTCAATCGACGCGCTGGAGTATGTCACAAACAATTTTGCAGCACAGGCTGCCGATGCCCGGGCATTGATTATGGCAGTTGCTCAGGTATTGTTACCCGTCGCTGACAACCTTACATTCGACGATCTCGCCGACGACACCTCCGGCCTTACGGCAAGGAGACTCAACTATTTTAAGGAACGCTTCCTTCAGGAGTTCGACGAAGTCTACTGGACCGATCGCTGGAACAGCGCAGCCGGCGACTTGCGCGAACAGCTTGAGTTCCTTTTCAATGCAATGTTGCAATCACCCGAATACCAACTTTCATAACGATGAAACAGTCGAGAAGAAGTTTTCTAAAGAAGTTGCCTTTGGCAATGAGCGTGCCTATCACAATGGGTGGTATCCCGCTGCGCGTAATGGGTGATAACCAGTTGTCACGACTTGCGCGTGCATCGGCCGACAACGATCGTGTACTCATCATCCTCCAGATGCATGGAGGTAACGATGGCCTCAATACACTCATACCAATTGAGAATTATGATCAGTACTATGCGCTGCGTCCCAACATCGCGATCCCGGCGACGAACAGTCTCAGAAAATTGATCACCCTGGATACTACACTCCCCTCTCCCGCACAGGTCGGGCTTCACCCCGATATGACTGCAGTGAAACAAATGTACGATCAGGGGAAAGTCAACTTTGTACAGGGGGTTTCCTACAAGAACAATAACGGCTCACACTTCCGCGGGCGCGACATACTCTTCATGGGTGGTTCGTCCGAAGATTATTATACATCGGGATGGGTCGGACGTTACCTGAAACAGGAGATTGCACCGGAGGCGTACCCGGAAAACTTTCCGAACGATGAAATGAAGGACCCGCTTGCGATCGAAATGGGATCCGATGTTTCGCTGATCTTTCACCAGGAAGGAAACATCCCGATGTCAATATCCCTGAATGACCCTGCCGCGTTTGCAGCACTGGTAGCGGAACTTGAAGGCTTTATCGACGAGGAAGTTGATCCGCGCGGACTACCGCCGGAATTCCTGCGTGATTCTCCTTATTATAACGAGCTCGACTGGATACTCAGCCTGGAAGACAAGTCGAAGGATTACGCAGAGCGTCTGTTCGAGGTATGGAGCGCCGGCAAGGAAGGTTCTGTGTCGTATCCGGAAACCTATCCCTTCAACGCGCCATCAGGAAGTTACCGGAATCCACTGAGTCCTCAGTTGCGTCTGATTGCACGTATGCTCGCAGGTGGTTGCAAGACAAAGATTTTTCTCGTGAAGATCGGCGGATTCGATACCCATGCCGAACAGGTTGAAAAATACGACTCCACAATGGGAGGACATGCGGCGCTGCTGTATCACATCTCTTCGGCGATGAAGGCGTTCCAGGATGATCTTCGCGCGCGGGGTCTGGAAGACCTCGTTCTCACAGTAACGACGTCAGAATTCGGACGACGCGTTGCCTCCAATGGAAGTTATGGAACAGACCACGGAACAGGGGCGCCCGTAATGATCTTCGGTAAAGGGGCAAACCCCGGCGTTGTCGGAACCGTACCGGATTTGAATGAGCGAAACGTCGAGATGCAATACGACTACCGTCTGGTCTATGCGAACATCATGAAAGACTGGATGGGCGTCAGTGACGAAAACCTGAACGAAATATTTCCAGGGCTGATGACAGCAGAGGGTACTTCCGACGGTGTAACGTTCACACCTCTCCCCGTCGCGCAGCAGACAATTACCAGTGCTGAAGGATTTGTCAGTTCCAGATTCGCGCTCGAGAACTTCTACCCTAATCCCGCGAATGACGAAACTACCGTTCATTTTCGGGTGAACAGCGCCGGCCGTGTGCTGGTGGAAATGCTGCGTCCGGATGGCGGCACATCTAAGGTTTTGGTCGACGGTGTTTATCCGCCGGGCGAACATCACGTCAAAGTCGGTCTGGCTGATGTTCCTTCGGGTGCGTACATTTGTCAACTGAGATCAGGCTCGTTCCGTCAGTCGAAAAAACTAGTCGTCACCGGTTTGAAAAAATAGTCCCTCATGAAAAAACTTCTCGCACTGATTCCGCTTTCGATGATGATCTTCTGTGCCGATGCACAGATTAAACGGAAGCAGACTTACAATCGACAATCAGACAAAAAAAATACATTTCTGCACAAACAGTGGTGGATTGGTATTAAAGGTGGTGGCAATCTTTCTTCGGTCGACGTCGATAAAACCTATTCGATAATTACTCCTACCAACTACGTGGCGTCGGATATCGGGAAAAAATATGAGAGCTTCAGTGACCCCGGCGCGCAGGTCTCGCTGGAAGCGACATTTTATTATCGTGGTTTTTGTATTTCTGTTCAGCCCGGATACCAGCGGGTCGCATTTCATTACGAAAACAAGTTCACGTGGACGGATCCTGAGCAGTCCTCATTAACGGTTGACCTTACTTACCGTCAGAATCATCGCATGGAATACCTTACCCTGCCCGTTGTTCTCCGGTATGAGTATCCCGTGGGGCGGTTTTCGCCGTATGTACACGCCGGGTTTTACCAGAGCATCCTGCTTAATGCAAGCAAGGAACTCATCGTAACTGGCCGCGATCAGTCTGCGGGTGGCCCCAACGATTTTGAAGGCGAGCCTGTTGTCGTCGGCGCGACCGATCTTTTCGCTAAGCATCATTACGGAGTACTCGGTGGGATCGGAACATTTTATACGCTCGGAAATGTTCGCCTCAATCTGGAAGTTCAATATCGGATGGGATTGAGCCTTGTGAACTCCCCCGAGAACCGTTACGACAATGACCGGATATCCGGTATGGGTGATGCGATGGATGACCTTAGACTCAACAACCTGTCGATCTCCATCGGAACGCTGTTCCCCCTCCGCTTCCTTTCATCTGGTTTTAAGTCGTCCGATAACCTGTAAAAAAAAATGAAGACACTTCGCTCATATCTCCTGATACTTTTCGGAATTTTCCTGTTCGCGTGCGGAGAAGAAGCCTCCGAGCAGTTTGAGAAGGAAAAATTTGTCCGCATTTACGACTTCAGTGGTTTTACCGAATCGTTCACTCCAATTGATATCAGGCAAACCGAGGATAAAGGTTACCTCATTGTTGCGAATTTTGAAAAGCAGACCGATGAATTGATCAGAGGCGTCTACCTTTTGAAGGTTGATGAGTCAGGTCGGATAATGCACGACCGTTTTCTTGAGAATCAGTACGTACGCGCGCTCAAAGGTCTGGAATTCATCAACGGAAAATACTACTTCATGTGTATGAATGATTCATACCGTGCCGTACTTGTGGAAACCGACGATGACGTTCAGTCGCCGGTGTTTCATGAAGTCGCCCTCTCCTTTCCCGGTGCTGCAACCTATGCCGGTTCGGACGGATTTCTTGTGTTAAGCTACAATCCGGAAGACAAAACGTCAGTAGTATCACGCGTGTCGACGACCGGGTCAGTCACGCTTTCCCGAAACTTCAAGATTGCAGACGATGATTCCATGGAAGACATCGTAATCAAACATTTCCTCGGTACAGGCAAGCAGTTCCCGTTTGCCGTCGGAAAGTTTTCCAATGGAAGTTACTTTTTCAACGGGTTCTATGACTACACCTTTTCACTGGTGACCACCGGGCTCGCTGACGACAATGATGTGAATTCTTTCATCCACGGACAACACGAAAACGGAGGTTTCAGCGCTGTCGTTCCCCTGTCCGGCAACACATTCGCTGCATCATATTTTAATTTTGGCAGCAACTACTTTGTCCCGAGTGCCTCCCTACCAGGTGGTCCGGCAACCATCAGCGACTTTGGCGGGTACCAGATGCGTGAACTTGTTCCGGATGCTAATGTGCATATTGATCGCGTCACGATTGAATCCCGGAACCTTTTATTGTACAGCACAGATGTCAAGTCACGCCAGATTGCACTGTACTTCTACGACGGAAGTACGGATGAACTTGCCGGGACAATGTATCTTGGTTTTTCCAACCCCTACATGCTCGGCCGCGTAGTTACAACCGAAGACGGCGGTCTTGCAATTTGTGGTACTACTTTCATCGCCGGACGCTTTCCGCGAATATGTCTTTTCAAAATTTCGAAAGAGGAATTGTCGGAAGCCGTCAGGTAAAAGGCTGAGCAGACTTTTTCAAGGTGAGTCGCCGATCAATGCGGTTATTGCTTACCTTCGCAAAAACTGTGTGATTCAATGTTACCCCTGCAGGAGAACGTAAACCTTTTACCATTCAACACCTTCCACATTGACGTCAACGCCCGCTACTTCGTCAGCGCAAAATCAGTCGACGACGTTACGTCATTGCTGGATGAAGACATCTTTCGACAGAACCGACGCATTTTTCTCGGCGGAGGAAGTAACATACTCTTCACAAAAGATTTTGACGGCCTGGTGATCCGAAATGAACTTCGGGGTATCGAAGTGATCGACGAGGACACTGAAAGTGTCGTGCTTAGAGTTCAGTCTGGTGAGAACTGGCACGCATTCGTGATGTACTGCGTGGAGCGGGACTTTGGTGGGGTGGAGAACCTTTCTCTCATTCCGGGGACTGTCGGTGCAGCACCAATGCAGAACATCGGGGCATACGGAGTTGAAGTCAGGGATGTGATCGTTGAAGTCGAAGCAGTGGAACTGAGTACCAGTAAGGTCATTACATTCCCAAATACAGCATGTAAGTTTGGATACCGGGAAAGCTACTTTAAGCACGAAGGCAAGGACCGGTTTTTCATTTCAAGTGTTACTTTAAGGTTGACAAAAAAACATCATCGGTATAACACAACATACGGGGCTTTGGAGGACACGCTGCGTCAGTTTCACGGCGGCGAGCGATCGATAAAGACAATCAGCGACTCCGTTATCCATATCCGCAGATCGAAGTTACCCGATCCGGCAGTAGTCGGAAATGCGGGAAGCTTTTTCAAAAATCCCTCTATAGCCGAATCAGAATTCGAGGAATTAAAGAAGAATTATCCGGGTATACCTGGCTACACCGAAACATCCGGTCTGGTGAAAGTCCCTGCCGGATGGATGATCGAGCAGTGTGGATGGAAAGGGAAGAGATTTTCTTCCATCGGCGTTCATCCAAATCAGGCGTTAGTACTCGTGAATTACGGAGGTGGAACCGGTGGTGAAGTCGAAAATCTCGCACGTAAGATTCAGTCGAGTGTGAAAGAAAAATTCAACATCACCTTGCATCCTGAAGTCAACATCGTCTGAGTTCAACGTATGTTCGCGTTGAATTCACCTCAAGTTTCATCGGAGAAAAAAAAGCGAAACCAAAAAAAAAATTGAAAATATTTTTTGGAATAGAAATTTTGTTATAACTTTTCGTATTGTTTAACAATAAATTCTAAAACGCTATGGCAAAAACAGCGAAGAAGGCAGCAAAGAAGTCTGCAAAAAAGACTGCTAAGAAAGCTGCTAAGAAGAAGAAGTAATTAGGTAAGACCTAAAACTTTGCGAAGGGAAGTAAATCGGATTTACTTCCCTTTCGTTTTTTTGTCCGCACCCTTCGCGCGAAACCATGAGGCATCATCCTGTTGTCTCCTCACTCTTCACCTTGTAATACACTCATCGTTATGTCTACGCTCCATCGACGAAAGGCATGCATCACTAGCAACCGGAGACTCACACGCGACGTTGTGGCGTTCCCGAAAAAGCAGGGCTCGAAGTGTGACGTGATTGAATAGCGGACGCGCTCTGTATCGCAGCTCAAACAGATTCAGGCGGCTGGTATCATTTTTTAGTCACACAGGCACGCCGACAGCCGCATGATGAACTCCCCGATTTTTGTTTCCACTTACACCGTGACTTAATTCGTTCGTTCATACGGTTGCGTAAATAATGTACAACAGAGGCTTGCCTTCGGCATAGAAGGCCCGTAACTTTCTCACCAAATAGTGACAAAAAAACCAAAAGACCATGGCAAAAACAACCAGCAAAGTCTCAACCAAGGTAGAACCTAAGGCTGAGAGCAAGGCAAAAGCAAAAGCCAAAGCGCCGAAGATCGCGCCGGAAGCTCAGCTGGAATACGCTAGTGAAGAGGCATTGAAAAAGCTGCAATCACTGGGAATCGAACCTCAACTTCAATCTGAACTTGAATGGTGCCTTGGAAGTTATCGCTTTGACAGAAACCCATCCGGGTTGCGTGAAGCTGTAGGGCGGGCGCTGGCTGTCCTGAACGCTGAAAAAGCAAAAAAGACGAAAGGCGTTACCGTTAAACTGATTGGTGACCTTGAAAAAGCCGTCAAGGTGCAGTGACGTCAAATCATGTGGGTGACGTTTGACAACGAGCCTGCATAACGTTCGACCACAACTCCAAACCTCCGCAGAAAATCCACACCTTCGTCGGACTCAATTCCCTTGTGCTCAGCGTAGGAGTTCAGGTACACCACTTTGCTTATACCCATCGAATAGATTATTCGCGCGCACGCAAGGCAGGGCGATAGCGTGACGTACAGCGTCGCTCCTTCGACGGAGGACTTGTTCTTGACCGCATACAATATCGCGTTCTGTTCTGCATGAATGGCAAGGGAACAGCCTCCTTTTGAGTCACGCGGACAACCGGCGTCGGGCCATTCTTCATCACAATTATGCGTTCCCGACGGCGGACCGTTGTAGCCGATCGAAATGATCCGGGTATCACGCGTTAACACAGCCCCCACGTGTCGTTTGATACAGTGTGATCGTCTGGCCAGGTTCACGGCCAACTCCATGTAGATATCTTCGAACGCGGGACGGTGCATCCCACAAAATTAAAAGAGATTTTCACAATCGGGAATCTTTTCAAATTCCGCAGACAAACGATCCAGACCGCCCGCGCTATTCAGGTGGGAACAAAGTCCAATGATTTCCGAAATTGCTATCTTTAGCGACATGTCAAACCTGCAACGGAAAGCCATCTTTATTTTTTGCCTGATGCTTTTTGCCCAAGGACTGAGTGCCCAGGAACCGGTTGTCAGAAGACCAAGTCCGTTGGCGATCGTTAACACGCGATACGGCCAGACATATTTTAAGATAACGTACTCGCAGCCTCACAAGAATGGCAGAGAAATCTTCGGAAACGTCGTGCCGTATGGAAAGGTGTGGCGAACCGGGGCAAATGAAGCTACAGAGTTGACAGTCACAAAAGACATTCAGGTGAACGGAACCCTCCTCCCCGCCGGAACATATTCATTGTTTACAATTCCGGATAAGGAAAAATGGACCATAATCATTAATCGCGAGGTCGGACTCTGGGGCTCATACAATTATAATCCGAAACTGGATGTAATGAGATTTGAAGTCCCCGTCACTGAATCGCCTGGCGGACTCGTTTACGAACCTTTTACCATCCAATTGATACAACGTAACGAAGTGGCAGACCTTTTGTTGATGTGGGACCGGACAAGGGTATCAATCCCTATTAAATTTATCTATTAATGATCAGACAGCTGACTTTTTTGCTTTTTGCGGGGATCGTTGTGAGCGGCCACGGGCAAGGTATTGAGGAACTTGACAAACGGCACGGCTTTAAGGATATCCGGCTTGGCATGCACGCTGACTCCGTCTTAGGCGGAAAATTGAAAAAAGAGATTCGCGAACAAAACGAATTTCCCGCCAAACTTTACGAGGTCGACCATCCGTCATACGACAGGATCGGAGAAGTCAAAGTGAAACGAATCGAGATGAAGGCGTATAAGGACTCTGTTTATGAAATCAGTGTCATCGTCGACAAAGATCCGCGACTGATGAAAGCGCTGGAATCGGTTTATGGCAAGGCCGATTATGACATGAAGAACGAAACGTATTTCTGGAAAACGGAAAATCTCATCCTGAAATTCCGTTCATCGGGCAAGAACCACCTGGAACTTCTCTATACATCATTTATTATTCATCGCATGATGAAGGACGACAAAAACCGAAAGGTTGAAGAAATCGCAAATGACTTTTAAATCAAAATACACAACAATGAAGGCGTTCAAACCATTCTCATTCCTGGCACTTGGAGCGATACTCGCGCTGCCGGCATTCGCGCAGGAGAATTCAAAGAAGACACCGGAGTCAACAGAAATCTGGGAACCCCAGCCACGGATAGTCACACCGGCACCAAGACCGGGAGACGCACCGTCGGATGCCATCGTTTTGTTTGACGGCAAGAACTGGGACAACTGGCAAACGCTTGATGGTGGTACGCCCAAATGGACGCTCAGTGATGGCGCGATGACCGTTGTCGCCGACGCAAAGGATATAAGAACGAAAAAGGAGTTTGGCGATTTCCAGCTTCACATTGAGTGGCGTACACCTGCGACCGTCGATCCGACAAAGACCAGCCAGGGTCGCGGCAACAGTGGTATCTTCCTTCAGGGAAAATACGAAGTGCAGGTTCTCGACAACTATGACAACAAGACCTACGCCAACGGGCAGGCTAGCTCTATTTACAAACAACATATCCCGCTTGTGAACGCATGCAAAAAACCCGGTGAGTGGCAAACGTATGATATTATCTTCACTGCTCCGCGTTTTAACGCTGAGGGGCGCGTATTACACCCGGCTTACGTCACTGTTATTCACAACGGTATCATCACGCTGAACCACGTGGCTGTCTGGGGGCCGACCGAATACATCGGTCTCCCGGTTTACAAAGCCGAAGACAAAGGACCTATCATCCTGCAGGATCACGGAAATCCGGTGAGCTTTCGGAATATCTGGATACGCGAATTATAAGAAAGCGTCTTCCGAATTCATGGGCCGCTCCATCAGGGGCGGCCTTATTTTTTTTGCGGAACGAAGTTGCCGTGTTTTCGTCGTGAGGCATACAGGAACAGCACGACACAAAAAATAATCAACGCAATCAACTGCGAGTTACTCAGATAATTGTCGATGACATAACCGCGCCCGACGTCACCGCGGAAGTACTCGATAACAAAGCGACCCGTCGCGTAAGCGAGAAGGTACGTGTAAAAAAGTTGCCCATAGAATTTCCGCCGCGGCCGAAGATAAAGCAGCAATCCCAATACCAACAGAATATAAGACGCTTCATACAACTGCGTTGGATGGAGCGGTGTGTGTAGCGGATTAGCATAACACGCCTCGCTGGTGAACGTGACTCCGAACACCGAGTTGGTCGGAACTCCGTAGCAGCAGCCCGCGAAGAAGCAACCCAGTCTTCCAAAAATATGAACCAGACACGTAGTCACCGCCATGATATCGAGCATCGCGAATGTGTGCAGCTTTTGCTTTCGGAAATACCACAACATCACCGGTACGGCGAAGAGGAACGATCCATAAAAGACAAAACCCCTACCGGTAAAGAATCGCTTAGGGTTCTCCAGATAGTACGAAGGGTCCTCGAAAAAAAGGAAGAACTTTCCTCCAATCAGTGCAGCGAGGAAGATGTAGAGAAACAATGTATTGGCCTGGTCGAAGGTAAGTCCCAGTTCTTTCCTGCCCTGCACTGACATATACCATACGCCTGCGATTGCACCGAGGGCGATCATGAATCCGTATGTGTACACGGCGGTCCCTCCGATTTCAAACAATACCGGGTGCATTTCTATCGCGATATTATCCTTTGTATGAAATCCGGTAAATCACATTGGCGTAATCATCGGAAACAAGCATCGATCCGTCAGGAAGAAAAAGTATGTCGACCGGTCTCCCCCACACTTCCTGTGTCTCATCATTCAGCCAGCCACTCGCAAACACTTCGGTACCTGCAGGCTTGTTGTCCTTCATTCGCACAAGCGCGATGTCATAGCCTATTTTTTTCGATCGGTTCCATGATCCGTGCCGCGCGACAAAAAGTTGCCCCTTCAGATTTGCAGGAAACATATTGGCCGTGTTGAACTTCAACCCAAGTGGCGCAACGTGTGGGCCAAGTTTTGCCGCAGGTGCAACAAACTCGGAACACTCGCGATTCTTGCCGAAATTAGGATCAGGTATCGCTCCCTCATGACAATACGGATAGCCAAAATGTTGACCTTTTTGTGTCACAATGTTCAATTCGCATGATGGTTTGTCGTCGCCGAGCATATCGCGACCATTGTCTGTGAAGAAGAGATTCCCGGTTTCCGGATGCCACGTAAACCCTACTGTATTTCGTACGCCTTTGGCAACTATTTCGCGGGCTGTTCCATCAGGTTTGATTCTCGTAATCGACGCGTATATCTCGTTTTTGCTTTCGCAGATATTACACGGCGCACCGACGGGCACGTAGAGCCAACCATCGGGACCAAATGCGATGTACTTCCAGCCGTGATGCGTATCAGTTGGGTAGTCGCCATTGATAACTACGGGCTTGGATGGATTATCAAGTTTTGATTCAATACCGACGATTCTTGAAATGCGGCTGACTTCGGCGATATACAGATCTCCATCCCGGAATGCAACCCCGTTGGGCATCTTGAGTCCTGACGCCACGATCCACTTCTTATCCGCCTTATTGTCCCCGTTTGTGTCCTTGAGCGCATATACCTTGTCTCCGTCGCGGTTGCCGACATAGACAATTCCTGACGGACTGAGTGCCATAGAACGCGCATTGGGGACTTCTGCCCAGACGTCGATGGCGAAGCCTTTCGGGAGTTTTACTTTGTCAAGCGGTAATTGCGCGGAATAATCATTTTCAGTAGCAGAAATGCGATCAGCTTTGCGCTCCTGGATTCCGCCGGGCAACAATGCGATACATAATAGCAGGACATTCTTGAAGGTGGTCATATTGAATGAGTTGACTTTTGACTAAAATAAAAGAATTGCCGAGAAATCCATTCCGTCTTTTGTTTAAATGGTCCTGACAACCTTTCCATGAATAAATTCATATTCCTGCTATTTTTGTGGATTAAAACCAGTTTTGGAGAAGGAAAAGCTGTGATATGGTATCAATAACGAACCTTTCCTATTACATCGGGGGTCGCGCGCTGTACGAAAATGCGAGTATGTTCATCAAACCAAAGGACAAGATAGGTTTGATTGGATTGAATGGACGTGGCAAATCGACGTTGTTGAGGCTGATTGCCGGCGAGTACATGTATGATGCGGGCTCAATCAGCAAAAGCAATGACTGCACGATAGGCTTTTTGAATCAGGATCTGCTTTCCTATCAGACCGACGATGCGATCGTAACGGTGGCCATGGAGGCATTCAAGGACGCTGTGGATACGCAACGACAGATTGAGAAGATACTGCACCAGCTCGAAACCGAATACTCCGACGGGCTCGTTGAGAAACTTGCCAGATTTCAGGAAAAGTTTGACCATCTCGACGGATACACGATGCAAGCCAAGGCGGAGGAAGTCCTGGAAGGAATAGGTTTCTCGACCCAGGATTTGCACAGACCATTGCGCGAATTCTCAGGAGGCTGGCGGATGCGTGTCATGTTGGCAAAGCTGCTGCTTGAAAAGCCTTCGCTGCTCATGCTTGACGAGCCAACCAACCACCTGGACCTTCCTTCTATCGAATGGGTTGAAAACTATTTACGAACGTATGACGGCGCAGTTATCGTTGTCTCTCACGACCGGACTTTCCTGGACAACGTTATCAATAAAACTGTCGAGGTAACGCAGGCGCAGCTGGTGACATACGAAGGCAATTATTCATTTTACCTGAAGGAAAAGGAACTTCGCCAGGAGATACAACAAAACGCATACGAAAACCAACAACAAAAGATCCGTCAAACGGAACGGTTCATCGAACGATTCAAGGCAAAAGCCACGAAAGCGCGACAGGTACAGTCGCGCGTCAAGGCGCTGGAACGCATGGAAATAATCGAAGAGGTTGTTGACGATACAGCTGCTGTCAACTTTCGCTTCACATTCAATCAACAGCCGGGCCGTTTCATAATTAACCTCAATCATGTCTCCAAATCGTATGGTCCGCTCGAAATCCTGAAAGATACTTCCGTCGCGATAGAACGGACAGACAAGATTGCGCTGATTGGGGCCAATGGTAAAGGAAAATCAACTTTGCTCAGAATCATCGCGGGCGAAGAACCAATCGAAGGTGAACGGATCATGGGTTACAACGTGATCAAAGCGTTCTATGCACAGCATCAGCTCGAATCGCTTCATGTGGACAATGAGATCCTCGAGGAACTGATGCAGGCAGGGTCCGGAAAAACAGAACAGCAACTTCGAAATGTGTTGGGATGTTTTCTCTTTTCGGATGAAGACGTGTATAAGAAAATCAAGGTTCTGTCAGGGGGAGAAAAGTCGCGCGTTGCACTGGCGAAGACACTTATATCCGAAGCCAACTTCTTATTACTTGACGAACCTACAAACCACCTTGATTTCATCTCTGAAAATATATTGATCCAGGCACTCCAACAATACAAAGGCAGCTTCGTAGTCGTGTCGCACAACAGACACTTTGTAAGTCAGATCGCCAACAAGATCTGGTACATAGAAGACAAGCAGATCAAGGAATACCCGGGTACGTATGACGAATACGAGTACTGGAAAAAGAAAAATGAAGCGAATGCAATCAAACAGGAACCGCCGAAGATTGTTCACAAACAACATGCCCCGGTAACACCAGCTGTCGATCCGACAGCCGAAAAAAAGAAAGAGCTCAACAAGAAGGTAAAAGACGTTGAGGAAAAGATACTCGCGATTGAATCACAAAAGAAAAACATCGAGGAAGAAATGATAAAGCCGGAAGTGCTTGAAGATTTCAACCAGATGAAAAAGCTTCAATTCGAGCTTAACAAGATAAACAAGGAGCTTGAACGTCTGACAAATCAGTGGGAACAGCTCGTTTCCGAAATCGACGGACTATCCTGAAGTGATTGTCAGTTCCATCCGAATCCAATGGTCGCATTGAAGCGTTCCATGGTTTCTGTCACTTCTGTGCGTTGAGCCCAGTTGCCAAGATCAAACCGGTAGCGGTTTTTTTGCCACTTATATCCGGCGGATACATAAAGGTTGTGTCGGCCCGCTGATATGCGAAGTCCGAGTGCCGGGTTAACCATGATCCCTCCTTTTACATCTGATGCCTCCTGCCATAAATCCGTTTCGCCGGAGCGAATAATCGAATAACCCGCATTCATCTGAAAGTAAATGTTGCTGTTCCTGATCTCCCAGAAGTCAGCGGAAACGGAAGCAAAAACGGGGACAACTTTCCAGCGTACTTGGGTGTTGCCATAATATCCGGAAACCATCGCACGCGTGTAGTCATCATAACCGACGCCTATTCCCATCGCCAGTCGTTCCGATCGAATCCCATGAATGGTGAAGAAGCTCGCCGTTGTTCCGAAATTCTTCTTGCCAACGAGCATTCCGGCCTGAAATGTATTGAAGTATTGCGTACGTTTCTCACCGCGTGATTCAGACTGGCTCATCCCCTGGAAAGCCACGAGGAGAAAACAGAGGAACAGGAAGGTACGCGTCATTGAATCGCAATATGACTTAGCAGTGTGATGTTTTCAGGGTCGGCGTAACTGTACTGAAACAGGCCGTTCTCTCCTATCATCACGAGCCGGTCATTGTAGGGTATTACATCAAACGCGTGAATTGATTCGTAATGTTTAATAAGGTTCTGATCGATCGCCATGATGTCGTCGGCCTTGAATACTTTAAGCCCATCATGTCCATCGCAAATGAAGAGCAGATCATTGGAGATGCCAAGCCCATGCGGATTCGTCATCGGGTACATTTTCACCAGCGACGGTGCGGTTATGTCCTGAATATCGATTACTTCAAGTTGATTCGTAAATCCGGCACATTCGTTCCCTGAGCGCAGCGTAACATACGCATGGTTGTCATGAACGACAACAGGGTCGCAGCTCCTGATGTGTTGGTAGGTACTAACCAACGAGGGGGCTCCGGGATTCTCAATTGTCAGGATGTGCATGCCCGAGGAGGATCCAAGGAAAAGATTCGCTCCATAGGGGAATATCGTTTCAACATCCCAGGACACATACGACATCCCCAGCGAAACGGGTTCGGATGCACTGACGTCGAACGTATAGATAGCTCCTGAATTAATTGCATAGAGGAAATCACCGTGAACAGTGAAACGCGCCATGGAGCCTCCAACTCCGGGGCCAGAGCCGGTCCCCGGAGCTGAAGCGAGACTCCTGGTAAAATCAGCCTTACTCTCCGCAAGGACGCCGCCGTCATACCACACTACCGGTCCGGACCATTGAAATGAGCAGTCGCCTTCTGTTACCTCTACCTTCGTCGTTTCCTTCCATCCGGTTATGATCCCCTTTGATGCATCAATACCTAATGGACCCGTGAATCCTATATCGTAAGTGAAATAGCTGAAAGCGCCCGACACCCGATTTACTTCGTGTATCGCGGCCATATTTGAGAGATCGAAAGCCACCAGATCGATGTAGCTGTCGGCATAGAGTATTTTTCCCTTGATAGCAAGGTCGAAGTTACCCGGAATACTCAGGAACGCCTCTTTTACAGGCGCAGCAGGATCCGTATTGTCAATAATATGAATTCCCTTTCCGGGATCATTTACGAAAAGGTAATTGTCCTTGATGTATATCTTACCTACCGCCGACAGTGGTTGCGGAGTTGTGATTCCGGTTTCAGCCTTTATCTCTTCGAATGACTTGTATATCGGTTCATAGTAAAGGTACGATGATTTCGATTCACAGGTGTCAGTACATCCTTCAAGTAACACACTGAGTCCAAGAAGACCTGTCAGGAACAAGAGTGCATAGAGCGACACATGCATTCTCTTTTGCAGGCGGGTTTCGAGAGGTTCCATAAAACGGGGTTTAGTTTTTTACTTTGACACGTAACCCGTGCGAAAGGTTGGAGTGCCTACCTGAAAATGTAACGGAACCGCAGACCCACATCGAAAGTCAGCGGAAGCGACTCGATTCCTGTTTCGTCTTTGAATATGGAGTTGAACGGATAACGAAGGCCGGGATTAAGTGAGAGCCGGTAGTTTTCCCCGAGCCGGTACGTTAACTCGGTTCCAAGCAGACCGCTGAAATTCGTTGACCGATATGGAGACTCATCCCCGCGTGACTGAGTGGTCTTCTGAAGGTCAGAACCCTGTGGATCGATCGTGTTCTGAATAAAGAAATCAGTGGACACACCGGCATTCAGCTGAAGGCCGAATTTCCGGTCAATAATAAGATAGCCGGCCTGCACAGGCAGACTTATGAACTCAAGGCTACTGTTAACCTCATGTGGCGCAGTCGGAATAATGTTCGTGTTGTTATAAAACGAAGACTCGGAAGCGCGCAGATCCTTAAAGGTTGCGGGCTTGAACGAATTGTTTGCGGCCAGCACAACCTGGTTTGAAGTATAGCTTGTGCTGTTATTCAGGTAGCTCAATCCACCCTGGATAATCAACCGTTCAGTTAGGCGACGGCCAAAGCTTACGTTAACAGAGTAAGAAGAACCTGATGCTTTCGCCTGGTTATCCAATGTAGAATTCATCGCAAGTGCGTTCGCCGGGTTCATTGCAACATGAGAGCCGGAACCATTGTATCCACCTGCAGCGAAACCTAATGAAGTCCACATCTCCTCGCGCTTGTTTTCATTGTTCCTGTCTTTGTCTTTTGCATTTGCGACAATCTCTCTTTCGCGTTCTTGTAGTTCCAGGAACATCTTCTGAACAGGATCAACTTCCGTCTCGGTCTCGGTCTCGGTCTTTGCATTTGCCACAGCGTCACCTTCTTTTGTGCTGATTGCATCGATGTGATCTGACTGACCCGGAGTCAGGTTCGCATTATCTTTTTTGTCTCCAATTTGATTGGAAGCAACCTGGTTATCGTATTGGTCTGTCGGCGGAATACCGTTCTGATCTTTTATGCCTGACGCACCGGTATCTCTGGTGGTTTCGTCACTTTGGTCCGGAGAAATCGCGGCTACATTGCGGTCAACAGACCCGGCTGATCTTTCTGATTGGTGAACTTGCTTCTGGTCGGTCACGGCAGGCTCACTTCCTTTGACGACGTGTTCGCTGTTACCTGTTGTGTTGCGTTCAGCCAGAGCGTTGTTTACGACAGATTCGCGTTGGCGAATGTTTCCTTCATCAAGTCCTTTGTTATTTTCAGAGGCAATAGAACCACGGCCATCATTTTCAGGTAAAGCAGTCATCGGCGAAGAGGACTCGTTGGATTGCGGAGATTGCTTCGCGGATGATTCCTGATCAGCGCCTTTATCATCAACTTGTACGGATTTGTCGGCGACGAATGTCTGTTCATTTTGCAGGTAGTAGAGTCCTGCACCTGCGACAGCAAGCGCAAAGGTGATTGATGCGGCAGCAAGCATCTTGTAGAAAAAGATTCCTTTGCGCATCTTCCGGCTTTCAGCTCGTTCGAGTTCAAGCTCAATGCCCACCCACGCATTCTCCGAAGGAGAATACTCAGCGCCTTCGAAAGCGCTTTTCATTTCCTTCTCAAAGTTTTGCCTCTCCATATCGATCAAAATAAGACTCCTTAGACAGTTTTTGCTGCAGCAAACTTTTCGCCCTCGCAAATTGCGATTTGGAGGTGCCTTCGGAAATTCCAAGTTGTTCGGCTATTTCCTTATGGCTGTATCCCTCAATCGCAAAGAGGTTAAAAACAATCTGGCATCCCTGAGGAAGAGACTGAATCATCTCGAGTAATTGTTTAAAGTGAATTCCGGAGATGCTGACCTCGTTCTCGGGGAGTTCCATTTCCTCGACGTCGACCATTGGATAGAGGTACAACTTTTTCCGCTGCACATTCAGCGCGGTGTTTACCATTATCCTGGTTATCCACGTTTCGAGTTTGGCTTCCTGGCGAAAGTTCGCGATCGCGTTAAAAACTTTGACAAAACCTTCCTGAAGTATGTCCTCCGCCTCCGCAGTAGTTTTTGAGTAGCGCAGACACAGGACCATCATTTTTCGGCAATAACGGTCATAGAGGACCCGCTGGGCAGCCCGGTCTTTCTTGCGGCAACCTTCAATAAGCTCTTGTTCAGTGAGCATGCACCCGTTTTAACGGCGATTTCATCATTTTAGACACAAACAAAACCCAAAAAGTTGGAAATCCCCTTCCGTTTCCGTTCAGGATGTAACAAGTTTGGGAAAATAAACTATTCCCATAGGTTCGCTATTATGAAAACCTGCCTTTTATGTATCTGTGCACTGTTGATTGTTCAGGGCTGTACACCTATTTCGGCGCCTTCTGCAAGCACAGGCGGCGGACCCAAAGTGCTTCGGCTTGAGGACGCGAACTATGAACGGGACATCCACACGGTAAGACTCTATGCCGACGGCAACCCGATGAGTCCGGCAGCTGCTCAACTCGGCCAGGCCGGGCTCATGCTCGAATTCGACGATCTGAAAAACCAGCGGGAAGACTACTACGCCAGAATCATTCACTGCGACTACAACTGGACTCAATCGCGCCTGCAGGATCTCGACTTCATCGCAGCGTACAACGAGTTCCCCATTAATAATATAGAGTTCTCGGTCGACACGCATATCCCGTATGTGCATTATTGGTTTCAGGTGCCTCCTGTTAAGCTTTCGGGCAACTATGTCCTTGTGGTTTACCGGGGTTCAAATCGTGACGATATCGTACTTACGAGAAGGTTTTTGGTTTACGAAAACCGGGTTACGCTGAAGCGAAATCAAAATCTCGTCGGTCAGGGCAGCGTTGCCCAGGTAAACCAACAGATCAATTTCACCATTGATCACTCAAATCTTCAAATCCTGAATCCTATGCAGGACGTGAATGTGACCATCCGTCAGAATCAACGGTGGGACAATGCGGCAACCGATCTCAAACCGATGTTCACGCGCGAAATCGAGAAGGAACTGGAGTACCGGTTCTTCGATGACGGCAAGATGTTCCGGGGTAATAATGAATTCCGATTCTTCGACATGCGATCACTATTCAACCCCGGCCGGAATGTCGCTTATGTCGACCGCAATGTTAAACCCTTTGAAGTTCACGTTGCCAGGGATAAAACACGGGGTCATGAGGCCTATGCCCAGTATAATGAACTCAACGGAAATTATATCATCCAGAATTACGATCAGGGTGACGAAAGCTTTGCAAATTATGCCTGGGTGAACTTCACGCTGGCTGCTGCTAAAATTGAGGGCGATGTTTATCTGATGGGTGCGCTGACCAACTGGCAGGCTAATGAACAAAGTAAGATGCGGTATGATTCGACAGCTCAACAGTACACTGGCAGGCTTCTGCTGAAACAGGGATGGTATGACTATCTGTACCACGTAAAGTCAAATACTCTGCCGTCGCACTACTTTGAGGGCAGTCATTTTCAAACGGAAAACCGATACGAAGTCCTGGTTTATTACCGCCCATTCCAGCCACGGGCTGACTTACTTATTGGCTACTACGTTCTCCAGGAAAACCCACGCTAGGCGTACTGCATATTCTGCTGTTCGGGGCGTTCGATTGAATCGTTGGTGGCAATGTCAAGCATTCCGAATCCTTTGTTGGTGAAGTATCCGAGTCCGTTTTCATAAACAAACTGCTGAACTTCCTTTGCTGCGTACAGGGTGAACGGGAACGTGTAACCACGTACCTCGAACTTCACATCATTATCAAAGAGCGGGTAAATGCGCGCGAATTTTTTATGCGACGCCTGGATGCGGTTGATATAGTCTTTGTCGGGGACAACCTGAAACTTGTAAAACGATGCAAGCTGCTCGGCAGTGAACCTGCCTGTCGCCTCCATGCGCGATAAGGTGCACTCGTAAAGCATATCTGAGAACTCATCGCTTTCGGGCGAGACGAACTTTTTTCCGGTGTCATCGTTGAATGTGGCCGGTAATACTACCACGGGGGAGATACAAAGGAAGCGCGACTCACCTGTAATCCGGACAGTCTCCTCGTCCTCGGCAGACTCGGGCACCAAATGGAGGTTGCCAACCATGATATCCTTCTGCTCAAATATCCTCGCAAGCAGATAATCCTTGAAAGCCTGGTCCGAGCTGGAAAAAACAAGCGTTACTTTGGAGGAGAAATAATGGAGGCCTTTGCGACTGACCTTGGTCTGGCCTTTCAGGCCCGAGAAGTTGTATTGGGTATAGTCAAGGTATTCTTTCTGCGGGCCAAAAATCAGGAGACCTTTAATGACCTGAGCCAACAAGTATTGGTGATGGAAAGGGACATAAGCCCCCCGGTTCTTCAGCGAAAAAATAATCCTGGTCCTCAAGCCCCAAAAAATTACGTTGGGAAAAAAATTTAACCTGCTCGAATCGCAATGCATGCCCACCTTCAGGTGACAGCAGTTTATAAAGCTAACAAAAAAACGGTTAGCTCAAAATCCAAAAAACGCCAAAATTATACATTGAAACGGAAATGCATTATATCGCCGTCTGCTACTATATAATCCTTTCCTTCCACTGCCATTTTCCCTGCCTCTTTACACCCGGCCTCTGACTTATATTTCTGATAATCAGATAGTTTGATCACTTCTGCGCGAATAAAACCCTTCTCAAAATCGGTGTGAATAACCCCGGCTGCCTGAGGTGCCTTCCATCCTTTTTTTATTGTCCATGCCCGGACTTCCTTTTCGCCGGCGGTGAAATATGTTATCAAATCGAGCAACTCATAAGACGCCCTGATCAGCTTGTTAAGCCCCGATTCTGTCAGTCCGTATTCGGCAAGGAATACAGCCCGGTCGTCAGGACTCTCAAGCTCCGCAATTTGGGCTTCGATGGCGGCGCTGATGACGACCACCTGAGCATTTTCGCCGCTGACGTGTGCCTTCAGCGCCTCGACAAAACGGTTTCCTGTGTGAATTGACCCCTCATCGACGTTGGCGACATATATCACGGGTTTCGATGTCAGAAGCTGTAAGTCGGCCACGGCCTTCCGGTCTTCGTCGTCGACCTCAACTGATCGCGCATTCCGGCCACCCTGAAGCGCTTCCCGGTAACTTTGCAGGACAGCCAGTTCCTTCTTGAGTTTGGCGTCCCCTGCTTTTGCGGCCTTTTCAACGCGCGAGATCTTCTTCTCCACCGACTCGAGGTCCTTCAGCTGTAGTTCGGTGTCGATTATCTCCTTGTCGGACACGGGATCAACCTTACCATCGACGTGGACGATATTATCGTTTTCAAAACATCGCACCACGTGAACGATCGCATCGACTTCCCGGATGTTAGCCAGAAACTGATTACCCAGGCCTTCGCCCTTGCTCGCGCCCTTAACAAGGCCGGCAATATCCACGAACTCTATGGTTGCCGGCAGTACGCGTTGTGGCTTTACGAGCCCTTCAAGGATCCGGAGCCGCTCATCGGGAACAGTGATGATTCCGACGTTGGGTTCGATAGTACAGAACGGGAAATTCGCTGCCTCTGCCTTGTTATTGGAAATTGCGTTGAAGAGTGTGGATTTCCCCACGTTGGGAAGGCCGACTATTCCGCATTGAAGTGCCATATGCTTTCTGAATAAAGCGGCAAATATAGAACGGCTGAGAACAAATCCCTTGGAAAAGGTATTGATAAAAAGGCAAAAAAAAGCCCCCGGGGGTAAACCGGGGGCTATGAGGTATAGGTTTAGGTAAAAATCAATCCCATTTTAGTTCGGTGTCCAATGTGCTTCCATTCTTGGAAGCGGTAACTTCAGCAGCCTCCTCATTCTCATGTACATGGTCAAACTGGCTGAAATCAACGTTCGGCATTAACTCATTCTTCACATGATTCACCGTGTTGTTAAGGGCCTCAATGAACTTGTTGAAATCCTCCTTGTACAGGAAGATCTTGTGCTTTTCATAGGTAAAACCGTCTTCCTTAAAACGTTTTTTGCTTTCCGTGATCGTAAGGTAATAGTCGTTGGAACGTGTCGACTTCACATCAAAGAAATATGTCCTTTTCCCGGCCTTTACTTTAGCTGAGTAAATTTCATCCCTGCCGTTTGTCTTATTTTCTTCCACAATCCTTCAGTTTTTGGTGATAGGTTTAAAGTTTGGTTACAACTAAGTTAGTACTTTGACAGTTTATTCCAAAAAACGAGTTTTAAATTGACCCTCTGAAGCCGTTTAAGACAGTATTTTTTCTCAAAAAAACATTCTAATTAATCAGTATTAATTCATTTTTCCAAAAAAGTGAAGCTAGATCTTAAAAACATAAAGGAGACCGGAAGCCTGGAGTTGCTGGCACATCAGCTTGTTGAGGGGTTCATCACGGGACTTCATAAGAGTCCCTATCATGGATTCTCCGTCGAATTCGCTGAGCACAAGGTGTACAATGAAGGTGAGAGCACCCGTCACATTGACTGGAAAGTCTATGCGCGGACTGACCGCATGTTCACCAAGAGGTACGAAGAGGAAACCAATCTCCGATGCCTGATTGCCCTGGATACGTCGGCTTCGATGTACTACCCGCGGAGCAACAAGGCGAAACTGCGCTTCTCTAAATACGCAGCTGCAGCCCTGGCTTTTCTGCTTCATAAGCAACGCGACGCCGTGGGACTTTGTCTTTTTTCCGATAAGATAGAAACGATGACGCAGGTGAAATCGACACCGAGTCATCTCGACAAAGTACTTCGTTTACTCTATGATCTTGAGGAACAGGATCCGCCGGCAAGGCGCACTAACGTATCCACTGTATTTCATGAAATTGCTGAAAAAATCCATAAGCGTTCGCTGGTCGTCATCTTCAGTGATATGTTCGACTCTGAGGAAAATACCGATGAGTTATTCAAAGCGCTCCAGCATCTCAAACACAACCGGCATGAAGTAATCGTTTTTCATGTGATGGATAACGAGACGGAGTTACGATTTCAATTCGATGAACGGCCGATGGAGTTTATCGACCTTGAGACGGAAGAACGCATAATGCTAAATCCCGGTGAGATCAGGGAACACTACCAGCAGGAAGCGACTCGTTTCCACAAGGCGTTTAAAGCAAGGTGTAACCAATTCAAGATTGATTTTATCGAAGCCGATGTACAAACCGACTTCGATGTTATTCTGCAAACCTATCTGATTAAACGAGCGAAAATGCGTTAACGGATCCTGTCAGGCTTCAACTTCCTGATGCAACCATGCTTTTTTAGCAAGCAGTTCTTCTTTCGTTTCTACGTAATCCGGATCGGGAACGCAGCAATCAACGGGACAAACAGCTGCGCACTGAGGTTCTTCATGAAAGCCTGTACACTCGGTACACTTACCAGCAACGATATAATAGAATTCATTGGAAACAGGAGCTTGCGGTGTCTTGGCATCTACCGCTGTTCCATCTTCCAATTCAACAGTTTCAAGTTTTGTGCCCCCGGCCCAATCCCAGTCGCGCGCCCCCTCATAGATTGCCGTGTTGGGGCATTCCGGTTCGCATGCACCACAGTTGATGCACTCGTCCGTAATCATTATTGCCATGCTTTTTCTATTTTTGGTCCGTCTGAAAAACAAAAATACGAGGAAACAGCGCATTGAACAAGTTAATCATGAGCTCTCACGCCAATAGCTCCTCCTGAAAACGTTTGTAATTTCAATTTTTACAAACATTATAAAAACGCATAAGGAACTTTAAAAGTTTAGAATGAATCGTACCCAACGGATCGCAGCTTTTGCCGGGCTGGGTGATGTCATCAAGAATCTCGGACCAGCTGAATGGGAAGGTATCCACCTGGGAGCCGTAAACGACAACGCGTGGTTCACACCGGATTCGGTAACCTCTGCCCTTAGCTCACTATCAGACTGGCTCACGCAGGAATCGCTAACGAATTGGACGCAGGAGTACGACGAGTCATCCAAACAAAGACGTGTAGCTATAGTGATGGCAGGAAACATCCCGCTGGTCGGTTTCCACGATATGCTTGCAGTGCTGATTTCTGGTCATTCCGCGGTAGTAAAACTGTCGTCGAAGGATCAGTTTCTGCCCAAGTGGATTGTCAGCAGACTAACCGGGATTGAGCCGGAGTTTGCCAGTCGTATCACCTTCGTGGAAAAGTTGCGGGACTTTGACGCCGTAATAGCCACCGGCAGCGATAATTCCGCGCGCTATTTCGACTATTATTTCGGAAAGTATCCCAACATTATCCGACGCAATCGTACCTCAGTTGCAGTGCTAACCGGTGGGGAGAGTACCGACGAATATGAACGTCTCGGAAGTGACGTGTTCATGTACTTTGGTCTGGGCTGCCGGAATGTGTCGAAGCTTTTTGTCCCGGAAGGATACTCGTTCGAATCATTGTTTGATTCCTGGAACAGGTTTGCGCCCGTGATCAATCACCATAAATACGCCAACAATTATGATTATCAGAAGTCAATCCTGTTGATCAACCGGAATGACTTTCTCGACACAGGGTTTGTTCTTGCACAGGAGTCGGACAAAATTGTGTCGCCGATTTCGGTACTGTATTATGAGACGTACGGTACTGAAGACGACCTGAAGGCGAGACTGACTACCGATGCAGAGAAGATCCAGGTAGTCGTGGGAAATCATTCCGGCGTGGCCGACGTTCCATTTGGGGCTGCCCAGCATCCACAACTGACTGATTATGCGGACCGCGTTGACGTTATGTCGTTTCTTGCGGAGCTTTAAAAGATAAGGGGGTAATGTTTAACAATTCCGCTAAACGTACCCCCTATCCTGTTTCTTAGATTTCATCAGGGTTTCGAACCCCTTACAATTTCAACCCAACCGTTATACGTCTGGTCTCCTTCAACGTCAAGTTTGTAGAAATAGATTCCTTCAGGCATACCCTCCGCATCCCAGAAATTGCCTTCCTGGTAATTGTTTGCTGAAAATACCTCTTTACCCCAGCGATTTGAAATGATCAGACGATGTGATCCACCAACCGGGAGGTTAACAATCTCGAACAGATCATTGACTCCGTCACCATTTGGAGTGAAGATGTTCGGGATGAGCAGTCTGGTATCCGCCGGCACGATGACTGTCGATGAGCTGACGCATCCAAAAGCATCGGTTACTTCCACGATATAATTTCCTGTAGGAAGGTTGCGGAAGTCGTACTGATAGTTACCCTGTGTGTTTCTGCGGATCTTGAGCGGTCCGGCGATCTCGGCATTTGTTGCAGGATCGATAAGCGACACGCTATAGTACGTACCGGATTCATCCGTGAACGGAAGTCCTCCGGAGATTGTCTTCAGCAGGAATCCGCCGGTAGAGCGTGGTTCAGGATAAGACGACCTGATCTTGTCCACCACGTGCGCAAGCTGCGACGACACGGTATAAACCTCCTGATGTGAAGGCGTCCGCGGAGGCCGCTCACCAAGGCAGAAGAGCTGGTTCAACTGGAACGCTTTGATCACATACTGATCAGGCGTATTGAGCCAGCCATGTACTCCGCCGCCATCCGGCGTATAGGTGATGGTGATGATATCATCAACTCTTTCACCGGTGAAGTCGTCAACTTTTTCTGAAAGGTCTGCGACACGGTACACCTCAATGTTGAATGTAGACACCGCAGGATCACCCTTGACGTTAACAAGGTTTATTGAAACTGATCCGTCGCTATCGCCGCACACGCGCTGAACATCGAAGTCGATTACATACGGGCCGTCAACAAATCCGGTTGGCCTTACTGAAGGACACACGTTCGCATTTGCCGGCTTGATCCACACGAAGAAGTTACCACGGCTTAAGGTGTCAACGAGGATGTTGTCAACAACGCCCTGGTTATAGAAGTAATTCGCATACGCGAACGGCTCAACCGTCGGGCTTGTGCTCACTCCTATCTGGTAGTTGCCTGTGCTCTCAGCAGGATCGAAATTGATCACTACAACGCCGCTCTTTCCGGCATTGCTGCTACATTCTGCATTGGCGAGGACACTTGCTGTAAACTGAACAGCACCCGGTGAACTTATGATTGCAGGATCGCTTTCTGTCGTTGTTGTACAACCCAGTTCATCGCGCACTTCCACGTAATAAGACCCGTTCGACAGATCGTTGAATACGAAAGGATCAGCAGTGACGTCGACATAGTTCTGTACTAACTCGGAACCCGTTGACGTCAATACAAACAAGCGTATCTGTTTTGCACCAGATCCACCGGAGATTCCGGATACTGAAAGTGTACCGTCATTGCCACCACATGTTGACACTGAAGTTGTATTGATCTGGCTGATTTGTATCGCCGGATTTGCATCCTGAATATTGATTATCACCACTGCGTTACAAGGATCAGAGCCGTTTCTTCTTACGCTGATAACACGTTCGAAAGTAGGCGCAGGTCCCGCGGGAACTCCGGTAATCTGGCTGCCGCTGACAAATGAAGTCCACGTAATACCATCCACTGACCACTCGAGCACGTTACCCGTTTCGCCGGGAACGTCGATTGTGACAGCCCCAGTTGCCGTGCCCGCACAAACCGGGCTCACGATATCAGATGCGACAGGCGTACCAACCGTACCTGACTGGTCTATCGTAACGAAGCCTGTCTTGATACATGAAGAGTCACCGTAAACTATCGTGTACTCGTAGACACCAATAGGCAGAGCGTTGAATTGAGGATCGTTGTAATTGGTGCGTGAAATCGTAAGGTTCGTCGACGATATACCGGTAATGGCAATGATCACGCCTTCGTTGTTTATGACTGGTGTAAAGGGATCAATGTTGAAGAATATCGAACCATTGGAAAGCGTACACGTGGCTGGTGAAGGAACCGGAGTAATTACTACGGTTGCGCAGTTTCCACCTATCACGCCACATCCACCTGTGTTGCTCACGTCAACCAGAATGGTAGTCGCAGGACTTTCACCGCATCCGTACACCGCAGTGACTTCATAGGTTGTCGAAGCTACTACTGACATGTCAAGTTCTGCACCGGGGGTGAAGTTGCCTGTCGCAGTATTGGCCAGGAAAGTCCGTGTTCCGGGATCAGAAGCGTCTGTGTAGTAATACCAGTTGAAGTTTGTCGCACCCGTCGCAGCTGCTGTCAGTGTGGGTTTTGCATTGTTGACGCAAACCGTCAACGGTGACGTTGTCGAAGGAGATGCTGCGAGGTTAATCACAACATCGTCAGTAGTCGGTGCACACGTTCCGCTTGAGATGATCCAACGGAGTGTGTAAACATTCCCCGCAATTCCAACGAATTGTGACGTCGGACTTCCTGGTGTCACTACGGCTCCGCCGGTTCCGCCGATAATCGTCCAGAGACCCGTTCCGGATACCGGCGCGTTCGCGGCAAGCGTGGTATTGATTGCACCACAAATAATCTGATCAGGACCAGCATCAGCAACTGTCGGAGCTACCTGGATCTGGATTGAAACATCGTCGGTGTTGGAACCACAGCTGTTTTCAACCGTCCACTGCAGAACGTAGGTTTCTCCTTCTGTACCCGTGAAGGTTGTAGTTGGGTCGTTTTCGTCATCAAACGTTCCGCCTGTGCCACTGATTACGCTCCAGGTACCTGTTCCTGAAACCGGAGTAACTGCTGCAAGCGTTGTTGATGTCGTACAAATCACCTGATCCGTGCCTGCGTCAGCAACACTAGGTGCAACTTCAAACACAATGGTCACATCGTCAAAGCTCGGTGCGCAAGAAACACCTGAGGCAATTGTCCAGCGCAGGACATAAGTCTCACCTGCCACACCGTCGAATGTAGTCACGGGATCGGCAGCATCAACAAATGAGCCACCGGCACCGCTGACAATACTCCAGCTTCCCGTGCCCACGACAGGTGTATTTCCCATCAGTGCAGTGCTTGTAGCGCAGACGGCCTGATCGCCGCCGGCATCGGCAGTGGTCGGTGTATCGAGATCAAATGTTATATCAACTTCATCGAATGCAGGTGCACAGGTGCCGTTTGAGATTGTCCAGCGCAACGTGTACGTGGTTCCGGCAACACCGCTGAATCCTGACGTTGGATTGGTATCGTCAGCCAATATGCCACCAGCCCCACTCATGATCGTCCACACACCTGTTCCAACGGTGGGGGTATTGCCCTCCAGCGTTGTCGGACCGCAGACGGTTTTGTCGTCGCCGGCCAAAGGCGTTGTGGGATCGTCTTCAAGGATGATTTGTATGTTATCTTCACTTGTACCACATGCATTCGCAATCGTCCATGTGAGCACGTAAGTTGTTCCGCGTGAACCTGTGAAGGTAGCTGCCGGATTTGCCGGATCGTCAAACGATCCACCTGCACCTGAAGATACACTCCATGTTCCTGTACCCGAAGTTGGCACGTTGGCTCCGAGCACTACGGCATCAGAGCATACCTGTTGATCAAGACCGGCATCGGCAAGTGTCGGAGCCAGTTCAAAGGCGATTGTAACATCGTCGAAGGAATCAGCACATCCGAGAACGCCGGAAGTAATCGACCAGCGAAGCACGTATGTAGTTCCGGCGACACCGTCGAACTGCGACGCAGGATCGTTGGCATCCGTAATTGTTCCTCCGGCGCCCGATACGATAGTCCAGGTACCCGTACCGCTTGCGGGTGTGTTCCCTTCAAAGAATGCAGAAGTTCCACATATTGCCTGATCAGCACCGGCATCGGCCGGAGTCGGTGAACTGTTATCAAATGTTATGTCAACGTCATCGAAACTCGGCGCGCAGCCACCACTGGTGATTGTCCAGCGTAGTGTGTACGTTGTTCCCGGTGTTCCCGTGAAGAGCGTTGTCGGATCTGCAGGATCGGCGAGTACGCCACCGGTGCCACTTTCAATACTCCACACTCCGGTACCAACAACGGGTGTATTTGCTTCGAGATTTGTTGGTCCGCATACGTTGCGGTCAGCGCCGGCATCGGCAACTGTAGCGGGATCGTTGAACATGATGCTGACAACGTCAGTACTTGAACCGCATCCGCTTGTTACTTCCCATTGGAGAACGTATGTCGTTCCGGCCAAACCGTTGAATCCTGAGTTATTCAAAGACGGATCGTCGATAGTACCTCCTGTTCCACTCACGATTGTCCAGGTACCTGTCCCGTTAGCCGGTATATTTCCTGAAAGGTTCGTGCTAAGCCCACAGACATCCTGATCAGCTCCCGCATCGGCAGGAGTTGGTGTATCGTTGTCAAATGTGATTACAACTTCATCAAATGTCGGCGCACAGCTCCCACTGGTTACCGTCCAGCGAAGTGTATAAGAAGTACCTCCCGTTCCACTAAAACCAGACGCCGGGTCATTGGGATCAGCGAGGACCCCACCGGTACCGCTTTCAATGGTCCATATTCCCGTTCCAACAACGGGTACGTTACCTTCAAGTACAGTAGGTCCACAGACCGTTTTATCCGGACCTGCCGCCGCCACAGAAGGATTATCAAGGAATTCGATAATGACCTCATCGGTACCAACACCGCATGAGTTGCTGATGCTCCACTCCAACGTATATGTCGTTCCAGGTGTTCCGCTGAACGAAGATGTCGGATTTGACGGGTCAGCAATGACTCCGCCGGCTCCGTTGAGGATAGTCCACATTCCGGTTCCTGATGTTGGCGTATTTCCTTCCAGCGTAGTTGCCGGTCCGCACAGCTGTTGATCATTTCCTGCGATCGGAAGCGAAGGCGCATCCTCAAGCAGGATAACAACATCGTCAAACGTAGGTGAACATCCGACAACGGCGGATGTTATCGTCCAACGCAATGTATATGCGGTTCCTGGTGTGCCACTGAAATCAGAGAAAGGATCGGACGAATTTGCGATCGAGCCACCAGCGCCGCTTAGAATGCTCCAGCTTCCGGTACCTACGAGAGGAAAGTTCCCTTCAAGCGTTGTCGTGTTTCCACACACCTGCTGATCAAGTCCCGCGTCCGCCACGGTGGGAGAATTGTTGTCAATGGTGATTTCAACTTCATCAAATGAGACAGCGCATGATCCATTGGAAATTGTCCAGCGCAAAATATATACTGAACCAGCAACACCACTGAATGACGTAGCCGGGTCACTGGGATCCAGCAACGATCCACCGGAGCCGGACTCGATAGTCCACAAACCGGTTCCCACTGCAGGAGTATTTCCTTCAAGCGCTTCCGAACCGCAGATGGTTTTGTCTGGTCCGGCGCTGGCAGCTGTAGGTGCATCGTTGAACGAAATCTGCACATCGTCAGTGCTCGAACCACAGGGTGTTGTGATAGTCCAACGTAGAACGTACACCTCCCCAACTGTTCCGGAGAATCCGCTCGCGGGATCGCTTGTATCAGCTATTGTACCACCTGTTCCACTTATGATACTCCAGGATCCGGTTCCGGTCACAGGAGCGTTCGCAGCAAGCGTTGCAGAAGTACCGCAGGCATCCTGATCAGGTCCTGCATCGGCCGTTGTCGGAGCGATTTCAAATGTGATGGATACGTCGTCGGTACTGATCGGACATGATCCGCTGCTGATTGTCCAGCGCAGTACATACGTTGTTCCTGCCACGCCTGTGAATGTTGATGCAGGATCGGCAGGGGTTGAAACGGAACCACCGGCACCGCTAACGATGCTCCACATACCAGTTCCGACTACAGGGGCATTTGCGGCCAGTGTCGTTGACGTATTGCAGACAGATTGATCAGGACCTGCATTTGCTGTCGTGGGAGCTGCGTCCATCACGATTTGAACTTCGTCAAATGAATCAGGACAGCTGCCACTGCTTATTGTCCATCGTAAAACATATGTCTCTCCGGCAGAACCGGTAAATGCTGAGGCAGGATCAGCGGGAGTCGCAATGACTCCGCCTGTTCCACTTATGATAGTCCAAAGTCCGGTACCTGTAGCAGGGGCATTTCCATCAAGTGTCGTATTCGTTCCGCAGACTGTCTGATCCGATCCGGCATCTGCCACCGTAGGAATCGCGTCAAAAGCAATCGTCACTTCGTCAAAAGACGGAGCGCAACTTCCATTGGTGATTGTCCAACGGAGTGTATATACGGTGCCTGCAACGCCCGTGAATCCGGAGGCAGGGTCGGCGGGGTCGGCAATCGTACCGCCCGCGCCATTTTCAATAGTCCAAAGTCCTGTGCCAATAGCGGGAACGTTAGCTGCCAATGTCGCATTGGTTCCGCATAATGTCTGGTCGGGACCTGCTGTTGCGACATCGGGTGCCGCGTCAAATGTTATCTGAACTTCGTCAAACACGACAGGACAGCTTCCATTCGTGATTGTCCAACGTAGCGTATATGTCGTTCCGACAACTCCGGTAAATCCGGATACCGGGCTCGACGGAGTAGTCACAAGACCGCCCGCGCCATTCTCGATAGTCCATGTACCCGCACCAACAACCGGTGCATTGGCAGCGAGGTTCGTATTCGTACCACACACTGCCTGGTCAGGACCGGCATCTGGTGTGGTTGGAGGAGCTTCAAATGTGATTTGTACGTCATCAAACGATGGCGCACAAGTACCGTTCGTGATGGTCCAGCGAAGTATGTATGTAGTCCCTGCCACACCGGAGAACCCAGACGTTGCGCTCGCGGGGTCTGCAACAGTACCACCTGCACCGCTGGTTATAGTCCACGTACCGGTGCCCACGGCGGGAACATTGCCGGCAAGCGTTGTCGAAGTATTACATAGTATCTGATCAGGACCTGCTGCGGCTGTTGTCGGCGCTTCATCAAATGTGATTTGCACGTCATCCGTAGTCGAGGGACATGTTCCGTTGCTGATGGTCCAGCGCAGTACATAGGTTTCGCCAGCGGTTCCGGTAAAATTCGAAGTCGGACTGCCGGGCGTAGTGATATTTCCACCTGCACCGCTTATGATGGTCCAGAGGCCGGTACCCACAACGGGGGTGTTAGCTGCAAGCGCAGTGCTCGTAGCACAAAGTGTTTGATCGGGACCCGCTGCAGCCGGTGTAGGTGCTTCATCAAAGCGAATTACAACCTGATCGTCAGACGCAGCACACGCCCCGTTTGTTATTCTCCACCGCAAGGTGTAGGTCACGCCTGCTGTACCTGAAAAGGTAGCGTTAGGATCGTTGGCGTTGCTGAAGGAACCTCCGGCACCGCTGATAACTGTCCATGTACCGGTGCCAATGGCAGGCGTGTTACCAGCCAGGACTGTGTTGGTCGCACAAAGTGTCTGGTCGGGGCCCGCAACCGATGGTGTCGGCGGCGCGTCGAATCTGATTTGAACATCATCCGTACTCGGGGGGCATGATCCGTTAGTGATAGTCCAGCGCAACACATACGTGTTACCCTGAACGCCATTGAATGTCGTATTGTTTACAGCAGGGTCAACGAAGCTTCCGCCGGCGCCACTGACGATCGTCCACATACCGGTACCAACAGCCGGTGCATTTGCCTCGAGAACGTGCGAGGTACCGCATATGTTTCGGTTCGGGCCTGCGTTTGCAACGGTGGGTTGAACGTCGAATTGAATCTGAACATCATCCGAACTTGGAGGACATGATCCGTTAGTGATTGTCCATCGAAGGACATACGTCTCACCTGGTGTGCCCGTGAATCCGGAGTTTGGACTTGAAGGCGTGGCGATTGTTCCACCCGCTCCGCTTATTATAGACCACGCTCCTGTGCCTACCGCCGGCGTGTTTGCTGCAAGTGCAGTGTTATTCGCACAGACTACCTGGTCGGGGCCTGCGTTTGCAACAGTGGGATTTCCCTCGAATGAAATCTGAACATCGTCGGTACTCGATGGACAAGATCCGTTTGCGATTGTCCATCTGAGCACATAAATCTGCCCGGCCACGCCATTAAAGACAGAAGCCGGATCGTTAACCGAAACTACCGATCCCCCGGCTCCGGAGATAATCGTCCATGTTCCGGTTCCAATAATAGGAGTATTTGCGGCAAGGGATGTTGTTGTATTACAGAGCACCTGATCCGGTCCTGCGAGAGCGATAGTCGGGGCGGCATCAACCGTTACGATTACTTCATCGGAATTTCCGGGACACAATCCACCTGCATCGGTAATTGTCCATCGGAAAGTTGTTGAAGCACCCAGTGTGAGACCAGTTACTCCAGAAGCAGGATCGTTAATACTTGTTGCAGTACCTGTCCCGGAGACCACAGTCCACGTTCCCACCTCTCCAGCTCCAACAGGAGTTGCCTGGAGATTGGTAGTCGTGACGTCACAAAGCAGTTGATCCGGACCAGCCTCGGCGGGTGTCGAAATCGGAACATTAACGACCTGAGAGGTAGTACATCCGTTGGCATCGACAACGTCAATGGTGTAGGCTCCACCGTCGAGTGAACCCTCGGTGATATTCGCAGGATTTGAATTGTATGCACCACCGGCAATCGGAGTTGCAGATGTTGTCCACGTGACGTTGTAAGGAGTTGATCCGCCAGTGATTGTGAGATCGATTTGTCCATCGGCATTTCCGGGACCGCTCGCCGGATTACAATCCGGATCTATCGTGTTTACAGTGACCTGGAGGGGCGCCGGTTCCTGAACATCAAAGCCAAATCCATTTTCGGTTATTTGAAGTGGAGAAGGAAAACACCCTGCTTTATATACGAGTACCTGGAATGACGATGGATACAAGTTTTCATATCGCACTTTGCGGAAATTCCCGTTCCCATCCGGATCGTTAATCTCGGTTACTGAGAGCGTAACTGGTTCACCGATATTATTATCATAGAGCTCGAAATTCAAAGGAGCAGTACCATCTCCAAGCTCAACCGTGATGGTACCATCATTGGCGCCAAAGCAACTGATATTGGTATGTGTCTTGATTAACACCGCGCCCTGAGTCGGACATTGGGCGTTAGCCAGAATCACACCCCCGAGCCAAAAAATGAGGATGAGGCCGAAGTTTTTCAGATTAAAAAGTATATTTCTCATCACTACAAGGTTCCGACTTTAATACCCTCAATCCCCCCTATGCCAACTTGCCTTTCACAGCCGTCGTGCGAAACGTAAACAACATATCGCGAGGGCTTTACATTGGTGAAGACTTCTTGTTTTGAGGTTAAGGAGTTGTTAACCCGTTTTTCGGCGACGACCTTTCCAGTATACAGGTCATATAACTTGAGCATAGGATTTCCAAGCGGTGTCTCCGATCGCAGGGTAATTGAATAGCTATTGGCAGATGTTTGATTGACGGCGAACTCTACACGAGGCTTGCATTTGTTCTGGGCCATTGCCGAAAAAAATGGGCAAGCAACCAAAAAAAGAATGGTGAAACGTAATTTCATCACTGTCGAGGTTAGAGGTTCCGCATTTAATAACATCAAGAAAAACTATGTAACCACACAATTAAGTAAAGATGCGGGCTACAATTATCAGTTCAAAAAATCAGTCATTCTAAAAAATACCCTACCCAAGCCGGGTAATATTTAGTTCAAAAAGTCAGAATTTCCGCTGGAGTATCTCACTCACGATAAATGCTTTCTTTAGATTCTCAGGATCATGCAATCCTTCGAGATACTGCTTCATCGGATGTTTTTTCTCTTGTGTCTGAAACTCCTTGAATTTACCATAACTCATATCTGTAGATTCAAGGGTCATCGTCTCCTCAAGTGACTTACGCTCAAACGCTTGCTGTTTGGCTTCGTCGTATTCACGGTACAAGTTGTCGCGTGTCCTGTAGTCGTAGTTTATATCTTCCAGGACCTCTTCCGCTTCGTCCGCGACCTCTTCGTCGTAGTTTGAATGCCTTTGCTGTGGTCTGACCGGTTCAGGTTTAGGCTCAGAAGTCCGCTCCCGCCCCATCTTACCCTCCGTGATCTCACGCAGCAGATCCTCAAACGTCATGGGTTGTTCCTCCTTCACTTCCCGCTCCCGGCGCACTTCTGCGCGTCGTCGTTCGGGTGTCTTGTCCTGGGCCTCTCTTTCGGCGGCCTGACTCTTCTTCAGGATCCGACTCACAATGTAGATGATCCCGATAATGACATATAACCAAAACTGAACGTCACCCATTAGAACAAAAATATGAAAATAATTCCAATAACCAGCCAACGTTTAGTCCGGTTAAGGGAAAGCGGCCCGGGCACTATGTATGGACCGGGAGTGCTACACGCCAATACCCCGGCGAACCCGGCCTTAAAGAGAAGCACCAGCAGATATCGGATGCCAGTGCCAGGGGCTAGCCGCTGGTTTTGACGGAGTTAGTTGAAAGCGGCGACCCTGGTGGTGCGGGCCCGGCAGCTGTCGGCGAAAATGTGGATAACCAGCACGTGAGCTGCGGCCCGATGTCGAGGGTCCCTCCGGCTTTCGTTTTCACATTGGCGGCACATTTTGTTCAGACTTTATACACGCAAAATGTCGAGTCATCAACCTGTTTTGGGCCTTTTCCACGAATTATCCACATCGCGGATTTTTCTTTTGAATTGGGCTGGGTGTAACGTTATCTTTGCCGACTTTCCCTTTTTGGTTTGACACGAATGTGACCATTTTAGAATGTTACAGTGGGTTACGGCGGGCAGATTTCAAACCGGGAGCGAATAAAACTTTCAACCACTATTAAGCATGCAATTAGCGAAACTGGAGATCAAAGGCTTCAAGAGTTTTGCCGACAAAATCGTAATCAACTTCGATGAAGGAATTACCGGTATTGTGGGTCCGAACGGATGTGGGAAGTCAAACGTCGTGGATTCGATCCGGTGGGTACTGGGCGAACAAAAGACGAGTGCGCTGCGCTCTGAGAAGATGGAGAACGTGATCTTCAACGGCACCAGTCAGCGCGGGCCGCAGCAAATGGCGGAGGTTTCCCTCACTATCAACAACACAAAGAACATTCTTCCTACAGAATATTCACAAATCACAATTACACGCCGTCTCTACCGGAGCGGTGAAAGTGAATATCTTCTGAACGGTGTGACGTGCCGTCTTAAAGACATTACAAACCTGTTCCTCGATACCGGGGTTGCTTCAAACAGTTATGCGATTATCGAGCTTGGGATGGTCGACGACCTGCTCAACGATAAGGACAACTCAAGACGTATGCTCTTTGAAGAAGCAGCAGGTATTTCAAAATTCAAGAAACGTAAAAAGGAAACGCTGAAGAAACTCGAGGATACAGATGCCGACCTCGAACGCGTTGAAGACCTGCTCTTCGAAATCGAAAAGAATATGAAGAGCCTGGAGAAGCAGGCCAAACAAACAGAGACGTACTATCGCATCAAGGACGAATACAAAGACAAAAGTATTTACCTCGCGAAGGTTGTCGTAAACAAACAGAAAGACAATTTCAATGCGATCAGTAAAAAAGTTGAAGATGAAAACGACCGCAAAGTCGCACTCGCTGCCGAGATCAGTGAAAAGGAAGCGCTCATCGAAAAGTCAAAGGCTGAGCTCATCATAAAAGAGAAGACGCTAAGTTCAAGACAGAAGGGGATCAATGAATTTGTTGCCAAAATCCGTCAGTACGAGAGTGAAAAACAAATCAAGAACGAACGCCTCAAATACCTGAATGACCGCGCGAACGGATTGCGCGAACAAATCGAACAGGATAAAAAGAGCAATGAGCGCGCGCGCTTCAGCATTCAAAGTCTTGAGGGTGAAAAAACTAACGCACTCGAGATATTCGAGGAAATAACACACAAACTCGAAGGTCTTAAACGCGAATACGAAGATCAAAAGCGCATAACAACTGAGCTCCAGACGCAGGCTGATTCAATCAGACGCGTTCAGCGCGAAAAACAGGAAGAGAGTTTTCAGATTAACAAGGCCGTAGAGATCCGCGAGATCCAGGTTTCATCGTTCAAACAGGAGCTTGAAAAAACCGCATCTGACTCCAATCAGCAAAGTGCGAGCCTGGTGGAATTCGAAAACAAACTCAAGATTCTGCAACAGGAACTCGCTGACAAAAACGACGAACAGGAGAAACTAAAACGCGAGGAAGAACAAATTCAGGATCGCATCAGCGGAGCCGAGAAAACTATTGAGATGATTCGTGAAGAGATGAACGTCATCTCCCGGAAACTCGATGCGCGCCAGAATGAATACAACCTGACGAAATCGCTGGTCGAAAACCTCGAGGGATTTCCGGAGGCCATCAAATTCCTCAAGAAAAAAGTTGCAAAGAATGCTCCTCTCCTTTCGGACATTCTTACCACTTCGGAAGAATATCGCGTCGCCATCGAGAACTACCTCGAACCATATCTCAACTACTATATTGTCGAGCACGAAGCCGAAGCATACGAGGCCATCAACATCCTGAGCGACGCTTCGAAAGGTAAGGCGCACTTCTTCATCCTGGATGCGTTTGACAAATTCGAGTCTACGCCCGGAAGGATTTACGACAACGCCTTCCCCGCTACGGAGATTATCGAATACGACCAGAAGTATCGCAAGCTGATGTCGTATATCCTGGATCGTGTGTATATCTACGAAGGGGATATGAAAACTATTCCCAACAGCGACGAAAACACATTCATCACCAAGAACGGCAAACTGACGAAGCGGAAGTTCAGCATTTCCGGCGGATCAGTGGGTTTGTTCGAAGGCAAGAAAATCGGCCGCGCGAAGAACCTCGAGAAACTCGAAAAAGAGATTCGCGAATTATCCGCGAAACTCGATGAGATCCGCAATTCATTACTTGAAAAGCAGGCTGATCTCGAGAAACTTCGTAACAACAAGATTCGCCAGCGTATTGAAGAAATCCAGAATCAGATCCGTCAGGTAAATGACGAGTTTGTTTCCGTGCGGACTAAACGCGAGCAGTTTTCCGAAATGCTCAACAGCGCTGACTTGCGGCGTGAGGACATTCTCGAAAAAATCGACACGCTGCTCCGCGAACTTGATGAGCTTAAACCGAAGGCTAAGCAGGCTCAGCACGACCTGGAAGAACAGGAGGAGAAACTTGCAAGCCTTACGCACAACCTCGCCGCCAACAACGAGCTTCTCAGTCAGAAGTCTGCCGCATATAACGAACAGAACATTTTCTTCCACCAGCAGGACAACCGGGTAAAGAGTATCGAACAGGAGATCCGATTCAAAAAGGAATCCATGGATCAAAGCACTTCCCGTATTGAAACCAATGCCGAAGAGCTTCGCAAGAATGAGGAAGAAGTAAAACGTATCATTGAAACGACTCAAAGCAATGATGACGAACTTCTCGGAATGTACGAGCAGAAGGAAGAGATGGAAAAAGCCCTCGGCGAAGCTGAAAAAGACTACTACGAAGCGCGTGGTTACATCGATCAGGTTGAAAAGCAACTGCGTGAAATTCAACATCAACGCCAGCAGATCGACACCGTATTGATGGAGCTGCAGAATCAGCTCAACGAAAGCAAGATGCAGTTGAACTCCGTGAAAGAACGCCTTTCAGTTGAGTTTAATGTGAACCTTGACGAAGTGATTGGCCAGTCAACTCCTGAGGAAGACGAAGAGCTTGCGAAGGTTGAGGAAGACAAGATTCGCGCTGACGTACAACGAATCCGCGACCGCCTCGACAACATGGGACCGATCAACCCGATGGCTATGGAGGCATACACGGAAATCAAACAACGCAACGATTTCATTCTTACCCAGAAGGAAGACTTGCTTAAAGCCAAGGAATCCCTGTTCAACACGATCAGTGAAATTGAAGGCGTCGCAAGCCAGACCTTTATGGATTCCTTCAACAAGATCAAGGAACACTTTGTACGCGTATTCCGCTCGCTGTTTACCGAAGGCGACGAGTGTGATCTCCGGCTTGTTGATCCAAACAGTCCGCTTGATTCAGATATCGATATCATTGCGAAGCCGAAGGGTAAGCGACCGCTTACAATTAATCAGCTCTCCGGAGGAGAAAAAACACTGACCGCTACAGCACTGCTCTTTTCGATGTATCTGCTCAAGCCGGCACCGTTCTGTATTTTCGACGAGGTTGACGCGCCGCTTGATGATGCCAACATTGACAAGTTCAACAACATTATACGCACGTTCAGTAAAGACTCACAGTTTGTGATCGTTACACACAACAAACGTACGATGAGTTCCACCGATGTAATTTATGGTATCACGATGGTTGAGAAAGGTATTTCACGAGTAGTGCCCGTTGACCTGCGCGAACTTGCCTAAGGTATTTCCAACCCCACTCAAAGCCGGAGCGATCCGGCTTTTTTGTTGGTCCACTAATGCGCCGCTTCGTGAATTAATCTCAGCCCATCGAGGGTGAGCGTCGGGATGATATGATGAACCTGCTTGTCCAATCCGGGAATAACTGTGCACAGACCACCCGTGGCGATAACGTGCGGGTCGGGATTGACTTCGTATCGTATTCTTTTTAGGATGTTGCCGACAACTCCTTCGTAGCCGTATAGTAGTCCGGCCTGTATTGCGTGAATCGTATCTTTTCCGAGCACCGACTCCGGCAATTCCAACGGAACATCAAAAAGTTTTGCCGTGTTCTGGCTCAACGATCTGATGGCGGTCTTCAGTCCGGGTAATATTGCTACTCCGGTAATTTCGCCATCGCGCTTTACGACGGTGAAGGTGAGCGCGGTTCCGAAATCGACAACTACAACATCGCGTCTGTTGCGTTCCTCATGCGCGAAAGCGGCAACTGCATTTGCCACGAGATCGGTACCAATCTGATAAGGGTTTAGTATCCGGACGGGAAGTTTTTCATAAACCGGAACGGAAACCAGCACCGGAACCACCTTGAATAACGTCTCCGCCACACGCACAATGGTATCGGTAATATCAGGTACGACACTGCTGACTACCGCACCACTGATAACACCTGGCTCCAACCCTGCTTCAAGAAATCGATTCTGAATCTTCAAGGCATAGAACAGCTCGTTCATCTTCGATGACGGGAGTCGCCAAATATGACGCCACGTGGTGCGATCGTGAACACCAATGGTGATGTCGGTATTTCCAATGTCGAACGCGATCAGCATCAACGGAGATTAAGCAAGGTTTGCTTCAGCTTTTCCATTCCTGTTCCCGCTTTTTCCTGAATGATATTAACGTGCGGAATATGACTGACGCCCGGAACATTCGGATCGACGACGAACCTGGGCGCATCGTAAGGTACATAGTCGATCAATCCGGCGGCGGGGTAGACAACCATCGACGTGCCCACCACCAAAAATATGTCTGCCTGGGACGCCTGTCGCGCCGCAACTTCAATCAACGGCACCATTTCGCCGAACCACACAATGTTGGGCCGAAGTTGAGATCCTTTTTCACAGAGGTCGCCGAGGTTAAGCTCCCATCCTTTAATCGGATAAACCAATGATTCATCTTTTGTGCTCCGCGACTCAAACAGGCTTCCATGAAGGTGAATCACATGGGATGAGCCCGCGCGCTCATGAAGGTTGTCAACGTTTTGTGTAACGACAACAACATCAAAGTACTGTTCAAGTTCGGCTAGAATTTCGTGACCGCGATTTGGTTTTACTTCGAGTGCCTTCCTGCGGCGCTGATTGTAGAATTCCAATACTACCGCCGGATTCTTCTCCCATCCTTCCGGAGACGCAACATCCTCAACACGGTACCCTTCCCAAAGTCCGTTTGCATCGCGGAAAGTCGGGATGCCACTCTCCTGACTGATACCGGCACCTGTGAGTACAACAAGTTTTTTCACGTCGCTCTATTTCGGGAATTCTTCGCGTGTGAAACAGCTTCAAGGAATTTCTCCTGCAATCAGCGGGACGATTTCTTTTTCGCCGGCTTTGCCTTTTTCGCTGCAGGCTTCGGTTTCTTGGCCGCAGTCTTCTTCGCCGCAACCTTCTTCACTGCTTTCTTAACCTTTACAGGGGCTGCCTTCTTCGCTGCAGCTTTTTTCACTGCTGTTTTCTTTACGGTCTTTTTTGCAGCAACTTTCCTCGCAGGTTTAGATGCCGTAGCTGTCTCCGTTTTTGCCGGTTTCGGCTCGGCTACACGGCGGCCAAACCTGCCTTTCTTTTCGGGAGTTGCCTCTGCAAGTGCAAGGCATTCCTCGATGGTAAGCGATGCGGGTTCCTTCCCTTTCGGGATCTTCACGTTCTTCTTGCCCGCCTTGATGTATGGCCCGAATCTTCCATTCAACACCTGCACATCGGGGTGGCCCTCAAAGGATTTGATCAGCTTGTTCGCATCGGCGATGCGTTTGGCCTCGATGAGTTCTATCGAGCGCTCCAGACTTATCTCATACGGATCCTCTCCTTTTGGAATGCTTACAAATTTTTTATCGTGCAGCACGTAAGGACCGAATCTTCCAATGTTAACGATAACCGGCATCTCCTCAAATTCTCCAAGGTCACGTGGCATCTTGAACAATTCCATCGCATCTTCCAACGAAATGCTTTCGATGAACTGGCCCGGTCTCAGACTTGCGAACTTCGGTTTTTCGCCGCCGTTGTCGTCGGGGTTCTCACCGATTTGAACGTAAGCGCCAAATCGACCAAGCTTGGCATAGACATTCTTGCCTGTCTTTGGATCGACGCCCAATTCGCGACTGCGGCCAACCGACGAACGTTCAACCTTTTCCGTTACCGCCACTTTTTTGTGGAACGGCCGGTAAAAATCGTGAATCATTTTTTTCCAGTCGAGTTTGCCGCTGGCTATTTCGTCGAACTCCTGTTCGATCTCGCTTGTGAAAGAGAAATCGGTTACGTCGGGAAAATGTTCGACGAGGAAGTCCGTAACGACCATCGCGGTGTTCGTCGGGAAGAGCTTATTCTTCTCTGCACCGGTAATTTCTGATTCTTCAATGCGATTAATCTCATTACGATTTAACCCATCGCCACCCTTTAACGAAAGGACAACATATTTACGCTCCACGCCTTCACGCGATTCCTTCACAACGTAGCCCCTCTTTTGTACTGTGCTGATTGTCGGCGCATATGTCGAAGGACGGCCAATACCAAGTTCTTCAAGTTTCTTTACAAGGCTCGCTTCCGTGTAACGAGGTGGGTGTCTGCTGAAGACCTGTTTACTAACGAGTTCATCAAGGTCGAGCCGCTGACCAACGCTCAACGGCGGAAGTACCTTGCTGTTCTCCGCCTCTTCATCGTCGTCAATGGATTCCATATACACCTTGAGGAACCCTTCAAATTTCACGACCTCTCCCGTTGCAACCAATGTCAGCGGGTTTGTCGAAATAGCTATCGTTGCCGTTGTCTTTTCGAGTTCGGCATCAGCCATTTGTGATGCGATCGCTCTTTTCCAAATCAGATCATACAATCGTGACGCGTTCCGGTCCATACCAGGATCCATAACTGAAAAGTCCGTAGGCCGGATTGCTTCGTGCGCTTCCTGTGCAGACGATGATTTGGTTTTGAATTGTCTTGGTTCAACGAATTCTTTTCCAAACGCAGATTTGATTTGGGCCATGGCACCGTTTCGCGCCTCGTCGGACAGGTTCACACTATCCGTACGCATGTAACTGATCTTACCTGCTTCATACAACTTCTGGGCTACTGTCATCGTCTGAATGACGGAGAAGCCAAGCTTTCGCGCGGCTTCCTGTTGTAGCGTTGATGTTGTGAATGGTGGCGCAGGAGAACGTTTCGAAGGGCGTGTCTGCAAATCAGAGATTGAGAATTTCGCACCCTTGCACGTTTCGAGAAATGTCATCGCCTCTTCTTCGGTATCGAACCGTTGTGACAATTCGGCCACCAAAGTTCGACCGTTGTCGAGTAGAAAAGTCGCATTGACTTTAAAGGCAGACTTTGCCTGAAATTCGTTTATCTCGCGTTCGCGTTCAACGACGAGTCGTACTGCAACAGATTGAACACGGCCGGCCGACAAGCCGGTCTTTATTTTTTTCCAAAGGATCGGCGACAATTCGTAACCGACCAGGCGGTCAAGTACGCGCCGTGCCTGCTGTGCGTTCACCAGGTCAATATCAATGCTGCGCGGGCTTTCAATCGCGTTAAGGATTGCCTTTTTGGTGATTTCGGTGAAAACAATTCGACGTGTTTTGCGATCATTCAGATCGAGGACCTCTTTCAGGTGCCATGAAATAGCTTCTCCCTCGCGGTCTTCATCGCTTGCGAGATACACCATCTCGGCATCCTCGGCAAGCTTTTTCAGTTTTTGAATGACGTCCTTTTTGTCGGGACTTATTTCATACGTAGGTTCAAAGTCGTTTTCAATATCGATGGCATCTCCACCTTTCGGCAAATCCCGAATATGCCCCATGCTGGACGCAACTTTAAAATCCTTTCCCAGATACCCTTCAATGGTTTTCGCTTTCGCCGGGGACTCAACAATTACAAGGTTTTTCGACATGCCGCAATAGGTTCAAAAAACCAAATATCTGGAAATTTTTAAAAAATCAAATTTCACATATTAATATTGAATCGCTTAAGCCCCCGTTTGAACAGCTTAATTCCGGTTTTATGCCAAAGTATCTGTATTTGCTTCGTCACGCCCAAAGTGCTGAGAAACAGCATGGTCAAACCGACCTTCAGCGCGAACTTACGGCTGATGGGATAAAGCAGGCCTTACAGATTGGAAATTACTTACGAGAGCAAAAAACTTTTCCGGACAGCATATTCTGCAGCACTGCTGAACGAGCGAAGGCAACTGCGCATATCGTCGCCGACGCCATTGGCTTCGACCGCGACCATGTATCCTTCCAGGAAGATTTATATGAAGCCAGCACGCGGATTTTGTTTCAATTCGTCACACAACTTGATGACAAACTTCAGCAGGTGTTATGCGTTGCGCATAACCCGGCGGTTTCGTATGTTGCTGAGTATCTGACAGAAGCAGAGATCGGCGAGATTGTACCGGCGGGCATGGCGATTATTCAATTCAACACCGGATCCTGGAGCGAAATTACCGCCGGAAGCGGCGAATTCATTCGGTACATTGCTTTCTAGGCATCCCTTCATTCCTCATTCACTGAATGAATTTACTTTCGAAGCCTCAATATTCTCCATCGACATTTGATCCCAACGGTTCCGGGATAAAAGGAAATCTTTTCGGTCTGCCATTCACTCCTGAAACGGCTTCGCTTGTTATTGTGCCTGTGCCATGGGAAGTGACTGTGTCATACAATGCTGGCACATCGCGCGGACCACAGGCAATTCTTGATGCTTCGCAACAGGTCGATTTGTTCCTCAAAGATATTCCGGATGCGTGGCAACTTGGCGCAAGTATGCTGCCTGTACCCCGCAGCCTGATTGATGAAAGCGCGCGCCTGCGTGAACTTACGACGCGATATGTCGCACGCCTGGAATCGCATGAAGTTGTTGAGGATGATCCGCTTCTTAAGAAAATCAATGAAGCAAGTGAGACTCTCAATATTTATGTGCGAAGCACTGTAACACGATTGATGCGCGACGGCAAGATGGTGGGTTTACTCGGTGGCGATCACAGCACTCCGCTCGGCTTTCTTCGCGCGTTGCCGGAATTCTATTCACGATTCGGCATCCTTCAAATCGATGCACATGCCGACCTGAGAAAATCATATCAGGGATTTACAAATTCGCATGCATCAATCATGCACAACGCGATGAAGATTCGCTCAATAAACAGGCTGGTGCAGGTTGGTATCCGCGACCTTTGTGAAGAAGAAATGCAGGTCATCGACCGTTCACGCGGACGTATTGTCACTTTCTTTGATCAGGATCTGAAGGAAGGCATGTACAATGGAATATCCTGGGATGAGATATGTGCAAAAATTGTGAGCGCACTACCTGAGAATGTTTACATCAGCTTCGATATCGACGGACTTGATCCAACGTTTTGTCCGGGTACGGGAACGCCTGTTCCTGGCGGACTTGATTTTAATCAGGCTCAGTATCTGTTGAAAAAACTTGTTGCGGCTGGAAAACGGATTATCGGATTCGATTTGAATGAAGTCGCGCCGGGTACTCAGCCTGAGTGGGATGCAAATGTCGGGGCAAGATTGCTTTATCAGCTTGTCAACTGGATGGCTGTCTCACGCGGAAAACTTCACGCAAATTTCTAGGACACGCGCACCGCAGGTGTAATTTCCGGAATGAGTCTTCGTATTTACCTGCGGAATTCAAAATAAACCCTATTTTGCAAGCCTGAGTATCTCGAACGAAGCCTGAGTTACAGATGAGTGAATTTATTTCAAGCGTTGCTACAGGAGTCTGGACACCGGTGTTGTTCCTGCTCATCATTGGCGGACTGTTCTTTTTGATCTATTCACGATTCATTCCATATCGTTATTTCGCTCATGCCATTGCTGTTCTGCGTGGGAAGTACAACAACCCTGATGACCCCGGACAGATCAACGCGTACGAGGCATTGAGCACCGCGCTTGCTTCCACTGTGGGTATGGGAAACATCGCGGGAGTTGCAGCAGCGATCAGTATTGGTGGCCCTGGCGCTTTGTTCTGGATGTGGGTAACTGCCTTTGTAGGCATGTCGACAAACTTTTTCACCAGTAGCCTTGCAGTTATGTATCGCGGACGCGACTCGGCCGGACAAATTCAGGGCGGACCGATGTACGTCATCAGGGAAGCGCTATCGCGACCATGGCAACCTTTGGCAACGCTGTTTTGTTTGTGCGCAATGATTGGTTGTCTTCCAATCTTTCAGGCGAATCAACTCACACAGGTTATATACGATATCGGGCTTGCTTCTGTCGGACTCGAGGCGAAATCATTCGTCGTTGGCGGTTTTACGATCAGCACCCACAAGTTTATCATAGGAATTGTTCTGATGGTTTCATCGGGATTCGTAATCCTTGGTGGCATTCAGCGAATCGGTCGCTGGGCAGGAAAAATGGTTCCGGTTATGATTGTGCTCTATTTTGTGTCCGTCACAGCGGTTTTGCTTATCAACTTTGAAAAAGTTCCGGAATACTTTATGATGATCATCACCGATGCATTTGCTGCAGAAAACTACCATGGTAGTCCGGCACTCGGTGGACTGACAGGCGGATTGATTGTTGCGGGCGTGCGACGCGCATCGTTTTCGAATGAAGCTGGAATCGGCACTGCTCCCATGGCCTTGGGCGCTTCTAAGAGCACACAACCAATACGTGAAGGACTTGTTTCAATGATGAGTCCTGCTATCGACACACTGCTTGTCTGTACCCTCACTGCGCTTGCCATTCTCGTCACTGACGTTTGGAGAACCACCGAGGCAAATGGCGTAACGTTAACGACCAATGCATTTGCACTTGCACTTGGAACGCCCGGCAGATGGATCCTGCTGACATGCGCGTTCTTTTTTGCAATCACGTCGCTCTTTTCATACAGCTACTACGGCAGCAAGGCAATGTCATTTCTTGCCGGCGTAAAAGCCGGAGGTTATTACAACTATTTCTATCTGGTTACGATCATCGCCGGGGCCATCCTCTCGATGCAGGATGTAATGAACATTATCGACGTTGCTTATGCACTGATGGCGTTCCCGACGATGGTATCAGGATTCCTGCTCGCGCCGAAAGTAATGCAGGAAGCGAAGCGATATTTTTCGACACTGAAAAAAACTGAGCGTTAATCCCAACGCCCCTTTCCGCGGCTGAGACTATATTTACCTGCCCCGAGAAAGAACGCAGCAACACCAGTCATCATGATGAACATGTTCAGTTCAATCATCCAGCCCCAGAAATTGTTTACGCTGAACATTATATCGCGGTGAGCAATCAGAATCGATGCAAGCATATTAAACGCGATAATCAAGGCGGCTATACGCGACTTCCATCCTGCAATCAGAAACAGCGGCGCCACAACCTCTCCTATGATTGTTCCATAAGCGAGAAATGGCGGCAATCCTGCGGTAGCAACCATATCTTTGATTGATTCAATCTCCACAAATATCTTGAATGCGCCATGCGGTAAGACAAGGCCACCGCAGGTCAATCGCAGCAGCAGCTTACCGATATCTTCTGAAGATTTGGAAACCATATTAATTCACAGATGAAACCTGTGCGGTGTTTTTCGTATCGCGATAATCGAACAGCCCGTGCATCTTGATGGCTTCCGAAACCTTAAATGGAACGTACTTCTCCCACCCTGCTTCACCTTTGCGTATCATAGCGAGAACGTTATCCGAAATGATGTGCAGATGTTTGATGTTGGCGTTTCGAACGTCCTCCATCTTGTTATTGTCCATCAGGTAACGGAACAGATTCCTGAGATGATCAGGCAGATCGACTTCAAAATTCTGCAGTGTGCAAAGCGACTTTCCGTCCTTGTCAAGCGCAGGATAGATGTACAGCTTTACGTTCGTACCAAAAAGCGACGCAAAACATTCCAGGATTCCACCCCTTGTGTTTTCATAAACTTTCTCGTCGAAAACTTTCTGAAGCGCGTTGATTCCAAGAATGATACCAATCTTTTTGCCTCTCGTGATTTTTGAAAGGTAATCTACAAGTCGGTAGTACTCATAATAATTTGAAATCAGCACATTCTGACCCAGTGAGCAGATGATGTCCGCGCGATGCAGAAAATCGGTTTCGTCAATGGTGCCGTCTGAACTGAGATCGTTAAGCGTGAGTTCTGTTATCAGTATGATCTTGTTCTTATCAACGTCGGGTTCCTTCTTAAAGTGGCGACGCGACGCAAGCAGCATGTCAACGTTTACATGGGTGGGCGGTCTGAACCTGCCGCGAAGCACAAGCACATTCTTCTTGTAGAGTTCGTCAGACGGTTGCTTGACATCACCATCCGGACCAAACATCGCCGCCTTTGTGAATCCGTTTTTTACCAACTTAAGCGCCATAAGCCGATTGTCGACATGCTTGAAATCCGGCCCCGAAATCCTGAACATATCGATTTCGATCCGCCGCATAGTCAGGCCATCAAGCAGACCCATTAATATTTGTTCGGGATCGCGAAGGAAAAGACACGAATAGATCATGTTTACTCCTACTATGCCGAGTGCAAGCTGTTGTTGCAACGGATCAGTATCATGCATTTTGACGTGGATGATACAGTCATTTGGCTCACTCTTCGGAGTCAATTGAAAACGCAGCCCGATCCAGCCATGTCCCTGGTTCGTTCTTTCGAAGTTCAGACTCTCGACGGTGTCGGCAAATGCAAAGAAACGCGTCGTCTCAATACGGTGGGGTAATCGTTCGGGGAGGAGGACGTATTCGTGGTCAAGCATTCTGATCAGACGTTCCTCGCAGACGTAGCGGTCTGTATGTCCGTATATGGCGTCGCTGAACTTCATGTCATATGCAGACATTGTTTTCGCAACGGTTCCCGACGCACCTCCTACCTTGAAAAAATTTGCAGCGACTTCCTGACCGGCACCTATCTCGGCGAAGGAACCGTAAATCGATTTGGATAAGTTAATCCGCAGTGCCTTCTCCTGTGTCGTGAGTTTTCTAAATTCATCCATGTCGCGCTCCATTCAGGTAACAAGTTAACAGAAGCGAACTTCAAAAAAAAAGTGCTCGCCCCAAGGTTCATATTTATATAAATGCGAATTGACATCAAAATGTTGCGGGTTCATCCTGGAAAAATGCAATGCCGGGACCAACCGTCCCACAGTTGTTTGAATATTTAAAGAATCGCTCTATTTTGGCAACTTATTCTATCTCAACCAAAGGAAGCGCATGGCGAACAGAGGCAATTTCTCCGGCCGGATCGGATTTATCCTTGCTGCGGCAGGATCTGCAGTTGGTCTCGGTAACATCTGGAAATTCCCATACGAAGCCGGAGAAAACGGTGGTGCGGTGTTCCTGGTAATATACCTGATCCTGACATTCCTTTTCTGTTATCCCGTCATGGTTGGCGAAATCGCCATCGGCCGGAAAGTTGGTCTTGATGCGTACAGTTCTTACCGCAAGCTTGGCGGCAAAAAATGGGGGCTATTGGGATTGTTTGGAATCCTGTGTGGTATAATGATCCTGTCGTTTTACAACGTTGTGGCCGGATGGGCATTTGGGTACTTCCTCGAAATTTCTTTCGGATCGCTGCTTAGCGAACCTGATTTCGGCGCATTCTTCGGGCGTTATGTCATCGACTTCTGGGATAACCTGATCTTTTCATGTTGTTTCATGTTCATCACCGCTTTCATCGTGGTGAAAGGCGTGCAGGGAGGAATTGAGGCTGCCAGCAGAATCATGATGCCGGCATTGCTGATAATACTTTTGATATTGATCGTATATAGTCTTACCCTGCCCAACGCCATGGATGGTGTAGAGTTTTATCTGCTGCCGGACTTCGCCGAACTGCGACTATCTACTTTGTACTCGGCAATGGGTCAGGCATTCTTCTCATTGTCACTGGGAATGGGCGCGCTGATCACATACGGCTCATACCTTGACAGAAAGCAAAACGTACTTTCCTCCGCAGCGTCAATTACACTTGTGGATATGTCTGTCGCGTTTCTCGCAGGCCTCCTCATTTTTCCGCTGGTGTTTTCGCAGGGTCAGTCGCCCGAACAAGGTCCTGCGCTTGTATTTGTCGTGTTGCCAGGTATCTTCAAGACGATGGGCCCCGTGCTGGGCAAGATTATCGGCGGAGGGTTCTTTTTGCTGTTATGCTTTGCCGCATTGACGTCGACGATATCGCTGCTGGAGGTACCTGTGGCATTCTTCGTCGACAAGATGAAAGTGAATCGAAAGCTGATAACGTGGGTCCTCGCATTATTGATATTTGTCATCGGCTTGCCAAGTATGTTATCGCTCGGGGCTGTTGACATTTTCTCTGCACTCCCCTTCTATCAAAACAAAAGCACACTTGATTTTGTCAGTGAGCTATTCAGTGACATCAGTCTTCCACTGGGCGGATGTTTAATGTCGATATTTATAGCCAGCCGTTGGGGTACCGCCGATCTTAGCGAGGAACTTGCTCAGGGCAATCCAAATTACAAAGGTTCATTCCTGGAATCGTACATAAACGTGATCATCAAATACGTAATCCCGATTGTATTGGGAATATTTTCAGTGATGATCATCGTAGAGAAATTCTACGGCCTCGAGCAACTCTTTGGCACACAACAATAACTCGCATCATCAGCATTTACTGTAACAAAGGCGGTGAATATGGAGGTCACGATCTCAGATATATCTTCGTGATATAAAAGGCCTCAAAACGTAAAGGCTATTTGCTGAATTTTTCTTTTGCTTCTTTCTTTATCGTCTCCCACTCTTCAGGTGGTGGTGGCGTGCCTTTTTCGAACACTCCAAGCAGCCAGGTGACAAGTCCCCGACGCATGCCAAATTCCTCAACAGCATCTTCGCAAAATTTCACTTCATGCGGATCCACGACCTCATCGGCAAACACCATCAGAATCAGGTCGTAAAGCAAATTCATTCTGTCATTGTGATTGTCGGGTACGTTCAGCGTGAACACTTCGTCGGTGTCGAGCAAATCCTGCACCTGGCGATCCTTCAATCCATAACGCTTACCGATCTTGAACAACAGCTCGACTTCTTTTTCGTGCATGTGACCATCAATCTTCGCAAGCGCCAGCAGGTTGCGTATGTGGTTCTTTTTGTAGGATAAATACTGGTGTTCAAAAAAACCGATCATGAACCGTTATTATTAATAGTAAATACTATGCGGCAGCTGTTTCTTCCTTCAGGGCTCGCCGCAGAATCTTGCCGACATTCGTCTTCGGCAATTCCTTCCTGAATTCAACGTGGCGCGGGCATTTGTAATTCGTCAGATTTTCATGGAAGAATTTACGAAGCTCCTCTTCGGTAAGTGATTCATCTTTCTTCACGACGAAAACCTTAATCACTTCTCCGGATTTTTGATCGGGTACGCCTATCGCTGCAACTTCGAGTACCTTCGGATGTTCGGCAATAACGTTTTCGATTTCATTCGGGAAAACATTAAACCCGGAAACTTTGATCATGTCTTTCTTCCGGTCTACGATTTTGAAGAAACCCTCTTCGTCCATACGACCAATATCGCCGGTGCGGAACCATCCTCCCGGGAAGAAGACGCCTTCGTTATCTTTTTGCCAGTAGCCTTTCATAACCTGGGGGCCACGCGCACAGATTTCACCTACTTCACCCTGCGGTAACATATTACCGGCATCGTCAAAGATCGCAACTTCAGTGCTCGGCATTGGAAGCCCAATCGTTCCCATCCTGTGCGTGCCATCCAACGGGTTGCAGCAAAGGACCGGTGAAGTTTCGCTTAGCCCATAGCCTTCAACCAATGGTTTGCCCGTTACTTCCAGCCACTTACGCGCTACTGCATCCTGCACGGCCATACCACCGCCCACCGCACCGTGAAGTCCGCTGAAGTCAAGCGTTTTGAAATCCGGATTGTTGAGCAGACCGTTGAACAGTGTATTGACACCGGTGACAATTGTGAACCGATGTTTTCTCAACTCTTTTACAAAGCCGGGCATATCACGCGGGTTTGTAATGAGCACATTTTTCACGCCCATGCTGAACATCAGGAAACCATTCACGGTCAGTGCGAAAATATGATACATCGGAATCGCGGTGATGATGATGTCATTCTGGTTCTTACTCATATAGGGTTTGAACCACTGTACAATCATCGCATTATGTGCAATGAGGTTGGCGTGTGACAATTGCGCACCCTTTGAGACACCGGTTGTTCCGCCGGTATATTGTAACACGGCAACGTCTTCGAGATTCAACGCTGGTCTGGCGTATTGCAACCCTGCCCCTTTTCGAAGTGCATCCCGGAAGCGTATCGCCTGAGGCAGGCTGTACGGTGGGACCATCTTCTTAACGTTCTTCACAACGAAGTTCACGAGTTTGCCTTTGACCGTCCCGAGCATATCGCCCAGTTCGGTAAGGATTACGTGTTTGATTGACGTATTGCCAATGATCTTTTCGAGGTTAGAAGCGAAATTTGCAACAATTACGATCGCCGTTGCGCCTGCGTCGCGGAATTGATGTTCCATTTCCCGGGGCGTGTAAAGTGGATTCGTATTTACAACGATGAGTCCGGCACGAAGCGCACCGAAAAATGCAATCGGGAACTGGAGAAGATTGGGCATCTGAATCGCGATGCGATCGCCTTTTTTCAGGCCAAGATGTTGAAGATATGCCGCGAAGTTTTTTGAGAGCTCATCAACCTGCCTGTACGTGAGCGTTGCGCCCATATTCTCGAATGCCACACGATCGGCAAACTTCTTCATGTTGTCGTCGAGCATATCGAGTAATGAAGGGTAATCGTACAGGTTAATCGTTTGGTCGACGCCTTGAGGGTAATTTTTCAGCCACGGAAACTCATTCATAATCTCAAATTTCGCAAAGTCGTTTTCCAAAGCAAACGATTGTTCTGCTTGAAATCAATAGCATGGCAATAAAAAAACCCATCCTTCCCGGCCATCTGCCGGGAAAAAGATGGGCAGCTCTGAATAACTCATTAACCTAAACTGAGCTAGCTGTAAGAGAAGGATTCGAACCTTCTACCGCGGCTCAGGGCAAGATTCGATCACGACAGTGCGCGGACACTGGACGATCAGAATCTTCTTCCCTCTCCACGTTCCCTCCCGGGTGACCGGGTTCTGCACTTACATCATTTTACTTCAGTCTCGAACGCCGGCAGAACCCGGAGTCGAAGTCTGAATTTTTGGCTGTAGGGGAAGGCTTCGAACCTCCACGGAGCAGTTAGACACCATCCTGATCCGGAACCAGCCTCAGCTGGGTTTCGGATCAGGCGTCTGGTGTTTTATCCCGTGACCTCCACCCCCGAGACCGGAGGGCTTGTCTGCCAGTTTCAACACCCTACATTGTTAGTTTTCAAGTTGTTCGAAACGCCTGCGACTCAGGTCTTATATCCGAATGGGTTTGCTGTAGGGGAAGGCTTCGAACCTCCACGGAGCAGTTAGACACCGGTCCTGATCCGGAACTTGCCTCAGCTTGTTTCGGATCAGGCGTCTGGTGTTTTATCCCGTGACCTCCACCCCCGAGACCGGAGGGCTTGTCTGCCAGTTTCAACACCCTACATTCTTAGTTTTCAAAATTTTGTTTCTAATTTCGAACTGCCTGCGACTCAGGTCTGACATTCGAATGGTCTTGCTGTAGGGGAAGGCTTCGAACCTCCACGGAGCAGTTAGGTCGCCAAAAAGGCTGGACTTTATCCCGTTATCTCCACCCTCGAGACCGGAGGGCTTGTCTGCCAATTTCAACACCCTACAGTGTTGTTCGATTTAACTTCGCGTCTGGTGCGTTGTAAAATCTTTAACAAAGTAACGAGAATTACCCCTCTTGAATCAATAAATCATTTGAATTATTGTATATTTTTTAATCAGATTTCATAATTTTGAATATTACTTAAAATTCAAATTTTCTTATGGCCGAAAATTTCAAAGTTGACAATGTGGACCTCAAGATTCTTGAGATTCTGATGCAGGATGCAAAAAAACCCTATACAGAGGTGGCGAAGCGGGCGTTCGTTTCCGGCGGGACTGTGCACGTACGAATGAATAAACTCGAAGAAGCGGGAATTGTGGAAAAAACGACGCTGAAAGTCAACTATGCAAAACTGGGTTATGATATCACGGCCTTCATTGGAATATTCCTCGAAAAAAGCGCCCTATACGACCAGGTAATGGCAAAACTGAAGGCCATTCCGGAAATCACCAACATTCACTACACCACAGGTAACTACTCGATGTTCGTGAAGATCCATTGTCAGGACACCAATCACCTGAAACTCGTTTTACACGACAAAATCCAGCAAGTGGAAGGAATCGAACGCACCGAAACCATGATAAGCCTGGAAGAAAGCCTCGACCGGAGCCTGAACCTGACCTGATAGCGCTCATTTAAAGCGATTGCGGAAAGTTCTATGCCTAAATAAGGTCCAAAAAGAACCTTGGAATGGCATTTTTGTTATACTTTTGTAATTGTTTAAAATTAGTCTAAATAGGCCAGCATGAGCAAAGACAACCAGGTACTGGAAGAGTTGACATCGAAGGAGTATGAACACGGTTGGACCACAAACATCGCAACCGAATCAGCTCCGAAAGGACTAAATGAGGACATAATCCGCTTTATTTCGGCCAAAAAGAATGAACCGGAATGGTTGCTGGATTACCGTCTTAAGGCATTCCGCCAGTGGTCGAAAATGACAGAGCCGCGTTGGCCTAACGTCACCTACCCTCCTATTGACTATCAGGACATTATATACTATTCAGCGCCCGTTCAAAAGGCGAAACCCAAAAGCCTGGAAGACGTCGACCCTGAATTAATCAAGACATTCGAAAAACTCGGCATATCGCTCACAGAACAGAAGCGCCTTACCGGCATCGCCGTCGACGCGGTCATCGACAGCGTCTCTGTTGCCACTACGTTCAAAGAAACACTTGGCGAACTCGGCATCATATTCTGTTCGTTCAGTGAAGCGGTTCAGGAGCATCCGGAACTGGTGAAGAAATACATGGGCTCTGTTGTTCCCGTAAACGATAACTACTTCGCAGCTCTCAACAGCGCCGTGTTCACCGACGGATCGTTCTGCTACATACCGAAAGGAGTACGCTGTCCGATGGAGCTCTCGACGTACTTCAGGATCAACGCAGCCAATACCGGTCAGTTTGAGCGTACACTCATCATCGCTGATGAAGGTTCATACGTCAGCTACCTCGAGGGTTGTACTGCACCGATGCGTGACGAAAACCAACTTCACGCCGCAGTCGTCGAAATTTACGCGATGAAGAATGCTCACGTGAAGTACTCAACTGTCCAAAACTGGTATCCCGGTGACAAAGATGGCAAAGGTGGCATTTACAACTTCGTTACAAAACGTGGTCTTTGCGCCGGTGACCACTCCAAGATTTCGTGGACACAGGTTGAAACCGGGTCAGCGATTACATGGAAGTATCCGTCATGCATTCTCAAAGGCGATTACTCCAGTGGTGAATTCTACTCGGTAGCGGTTACGAACAACTTCCAACAGGCCGATACCGGAACGAAGATGATCCACATCGGCAAGCATACGAAATCACGAATTGTGTCGAAAGGTATTTCAGCGGGTCATTCACAAAACAGTTACCGCGGACAGGTTCATGTACTGAAACGTGCTGAAGGCGCGCGCAACTTTTCACAATGCGACTCGCTGCTGATGGGTGACAAGTGTGGTGCACATACGTTCCCCTATATCGACGTTGAAAATAACACAGCGAAAATCGAACACGAAGCGACGACATCAAAGATCGGCGAAGACCAGATCTTCTACTGCCTCCAACGCGGCATCGACGAAGAATCAGCGGTCGCCCTCATTGTAAATGGCTACGCGAAGGAGGTCTTGAATCAACTGCCCATGGAATTCGCAGTTGAAGCGCAGAAGTTGCTTGCGCTTACGTTGGAAGGGAGTGTCGGATAAGTAAGAAGGAACAGTCCGCTGAATTGGAATTAGAAATTTCTAATTGGTTAGCGGGACGGCTTGAGATATAAATCACCGTTGTTTAAACCAAATCTGTTGTGTTATGGGTACAATAAAGAAGTTTGAGGACCTTGGGATATGGAAACACTCCCGGGTAATTTGTAGGGATGTCTATGCTGTGATTACAAATGGAACCCTGGCGAGAGATTGGGCACTACGTGATCAGATGAACAAATCCAGCGGTTCAATAATGCACAATATTGCCGAATGGTTTGGCCGAGACGGTAGAAATGAATTTTTGCAATTTCTCTCGTTTTCAAAATCGTCGGCGTCTGAGTTACGATCACAGTTATATCGCGCGCTCGATCGAGGTCACGTAAATGTGGAGTTGTTCGATGAGTTATCAAGACGCATTTTGGAACAGGAGCATATGACTGCGGGATTCATGAAGTATTTGAGAAATTCTGGGATTAAAGGATTGAAGTATAAGACAAACGACGATTTAAGATAATAATAGCGAGGGTCAATAATTATAAATTATAAATTTCAAATTAGAAATTTTTCTTTTCGGAACGAAGACGGTCACTAAGATTACAACGAGAAATATGCTAAGAATAACAAATCTAAAAGCTAAGATTGACGACAAACAAATACTGAACGGAATCAACCTGGAAGTAAAGCCGGGCGAAGTTCATGCGATCATGGGACCGAATGGATCGGGAAAGAGTACGCTGGCTTCCGTGCTGGCGGGAAGAGAAGAATATGAGGTGCTGGATGGCGAGGTTGAGTTCATGGGAAAAAACCTTCTGGAGATGGCACCCGAGGAACGCGCACGTGAAGGTGTGTTTCTGGCTTTTCAATATCCTGTTGAAATCCCCGGGGTAAGTACAATAAACTTCATGAAGACTGCTGTTAATCAGATCCGCGAAGCAAGGGGTCAGCAGACGCTGGATGCGGTTTCGTTTCTTAGTCTGATGAAGGAAAAGATGAAGCTCGTTGAAATCGACCAGTCACTGCTGAACCGTGCACTCAACGAAGGATTTTCGGGTGGTGAAAAGAAACGCAATGAGATTTTCCAGATGGCGATGCTCGAACCGCGGCTCGCGATCCTTGACGAAACGGATTCAGGTCTTGATATCGACGCACTGAAAGTCGTTTCCAATGGTGTGAACAAACTCCGGAACAAGTCAAACGCTGTCATCGTCGTGACCCACTATCAGCGCCTGCTCGAATATATCGTACCTGACTTTGTGCACGTTCTCTACAAAGGCAAGATTGTGAAATCAGGAACGAAAGAACTTGCGCTTGAGTTGGAAGCAAAGGGTTACGATTGGATTAAGGATCACGCAACGGTATAACGAGGGAAATGAGTTCAATTGTTTCAGCAAATAACACAACGACAACCATAGCTGCTGCCATTCGCGGTGGACTAAAGGGGCAGGATACATTCACGGATGTCCGTGAGAACGCTCTTGCACATTTCGAAAAGCTTGGGCTTCCAGGCAACAAGTCGGAGGAGTACAAGCACACCCCCCTTGCGCGCCTGCTCGAAAAGAACTTTGACTTCTCCCTGCAGAATCCGAAACCTGGAAATATTTCGCCGGACACATTTACGGTACCGGGCATTGAAGGCACAGTACTCGTGTTTGTTAACGGCCACTTCAATATCGGACTCAGCCAGTTCGGGGAGATCAAGGGTGTTACTATCAAGCCATTGGGAGAAGCATCGTCTTCAGTGGTGTCCAAACAACTCGGGACAATTGCAGACGCGACCGCAGATCCGTTTGTTGCATGGAACACCGCTGCATGGACCGATGGTATTTACATCCACGTGGAGAAAAACGTGCAGGTAGAAAAACCTGTTTTTATTTATCACCTTCATGACACCCGCGAAGGCCAGGTCGTTTCGGCTGTGAGAAATTTTGTAGTATGTGAAGAGGGCAGTGAACTTACCGTCTTCGAGAAACTTCACACAACCGGCTCAAACAATGGTTTTTCATCTGTGGTATCCGAAGGTATTGTGCAGGCAAATGCCGGTTTGGCCTGGTATGCCATTCAGAATGATTCTTTGGGACGTTTTCATTTTGACCATCGTCAGATTGTTCAGGCACGCTCAAGCCGCGTGAATACCTTCACGTTCACGCTCGAGGGGAAGGCAGTAAGAAATAATCTTCACCTCTCTATCGATGGTGAGGGGATTGATTCGCACATGTACGGACTCTACCTGCTGGGTGGTGACACGCTGGCAGATAACCATACCGTGGTAGACCATCGCCAGCCGAATTCGTTGAGCAACGAAATGTACAAGGGAGTGATCGACGACAGGGCACGCGGCGTATTTAACGGAAAGATTTTTGTGAGACCGAATGCGCAGAAGACCAATGCGTTTCAGTCGAACCGTAATATTCTGTTGTCTGATCAGGCAACGGTGAATACGAAACCTCAGTTGGAAATATGGGCGGATGATGTGAAGTGTTCACACGGTTGCACATCGGGGCAACTCGATGAGGAGGCGCTGTTCTATCTGAGGACGCGTGGGATTCATGAACACACGGCGAGGGCAATGATGCTTTACGCGTTCGCAGCAGAGTTACTGGAACCCATGAAGCACGCAGGAATCCGAAACTATATTGATTCACTAATCAGCGAAAGACTACATAAAGATTTTTGACATGACGCAGCTTGCAGTGGACAAGGTTTTGAATGTTGACGAGATCCGGAAGCAATTCCCCGTCCTTCATCAGAAGGTTCACGGAAGAGATCTCGTGTACCTTGACAATGCAGCGACGTCACAAAAACCTGAGGGCGTTATCAAGGCGCTTTCCGAATACTATCGCGGATACAATGCGAACATCCACCGTGGCATTCATACGCTTGCAGAAAAAGCCACAAAGGCGTATGAAGAAACACGGGTGGCAGCGCAGCAGTTTATTAATGCCGCATCACCTGAAGAGGTTATTTTCACCCGAGGCGTAACCGAGGGAATCAACCTTGTTGCGTCTTCGTATGGCCGGCGTTTTTTGAATGCAGGTGACGAAGTGATCATCAGCGGACTGGAACATCATTCCAACATTGTTCCATGGCAGCTGATCTGTGAGGAAAGAGGCGCGGTACTGAAAGTTATTCCCGTTTCTCCGGAAGGGGAACTTGATATTGACGCATTCCGCTCGCTCCTCACCCCCCGCTCGCGGATAGTCTCCGTCAACCATGCTTCAAACAGTCTGGGTACGATTAACCCGATCGCTGAAATAATTGCGGCCGCCCATCAGGCAGGCGCTGTAGTCATGATCGACGGTGCTCAGGCGGGTGCCCACCTCCCTATCGACGTACAGGCATTGGGTTGTGATTTTTACACACTTTCAGCGCACAAAATGTACGGCCCGACCGGGACCGGAATTCTGTATGGAAAACGTGACATTCTTGAGAGCATGCCTCCCTACCACGGCGGTGGCGAGATGATCAAAGAGGTTACTTTTGAAAAGACCACGTATAACGATCTTCCTTATAAATTTGAAGCCGGAACGCCCAACATCGGAGATGTGGTAGCGTGGAAGTATGGATTTGAGTTTATTCAATCCCTCGGCAAGGAAAACATGGCCGCCCACGAGCATCAGCTCCTGGAATACGCGACGGCACAAGTGGGCGCACTGAAAAGCGTCAGACTGGTTGGAACAGCAAAACAGAAAGTGAGCGTACTTTCCTTCGTTGTGGACGGTATCCATCACTTTGATATCGGACAGATGCTTGATACGCGTGGTATTGCAGTACGAACCGGCCACCACTGCACGCAACCGCTGATGACTCAGTATGGTCTTGAAGGAACTGTGCGCGCATCGTTTGCCGTTTACAATACAAAGAAAGAAATTGATCAACTGGTGGAAGGCCTGGACCGTGTCATCAGTTTTATGAAGTAAATAAGTCACGTGACAATCGAGAATATCCAGGAGGAAATAGTCAACGACTTCGCGTTACTCGACGGTGACCGTGAAATGACGGTGCTCTACATCATGGAACTCGGGCAGAAAGTGCCGGAGATGCCCGAAAGCGACAAAACGGAAGAGAACATCGTTAAAGGGTGCCAGTCGAAAGTCTGGCTGACGGCGTCGCTCAACGCTGACAACCGCGTGCAATTCGAGGCTGATAGCAATACGGCAATCACTAAGGGGCTTGTCAGTTTGTTGTTACGGATTTTTAACAACCAGAAGCCCGATGACATTCTAAAGGCTGACCTGACTTTCATGCACCGTATCGGAATGGAACGGTTTATCGGCACACAGCGTTCCAATGGCTTTGCGGCGATGATCAAACAAATGAAATTGTACGCTTTGGCGTTCAAAACGAAAATGGAGGTGAACAATGGCTGAAAGTGTAGAATCAAGTTCCGTACAGGAATCAGTACCCAATCTTCGTGACAGGGTGATAGAAGCAATCAAGACCGTCTACGACCCCGAAATTCCGGTTGACGTTTACGAACTCGGCCTTATTTACGAGGTCAGCATCTACCCTGTTAACAATATTTACGTGTTGATGACACTGACTTCGCCGTCATGTCCTTCTGCCGAAGTGATTCCCGGTGAAGTAGAGCAGAAATTAAAAGCACTGGAAGGAGTAAATGACGTAAAGGTCGAGCTTACCTTTGACCCACCATATTCACAGGATATGATGAGCGAGGCGGCCAAACTTGAACTCGGTTTCCTTTAACAGACAATAGATTAGTATCAAATTAACAAATTGAATATATGTATCCTGAACAACTAGTTGCTCCCATGCGGACCGACCTCACCAGCGCGGGATTTGTTGAACTGAAAAGTGCTGAAGAGGTAGACAGGCAACTGCAGAATCAGCAGGGAACGATACTGCTGGTAATAAACTCGGTATGTGGATGTGCGGCAGGCGCCGCAAGACCCGGTGTTAAATGGGCGCTTGAGAATTCACAAAAACGTCCCGATACGCTGGCGACTGTTTTTGCCGGTGTAGACAAGGAGGCTGTAGCGAAGGCGAGGGAGTACACATTGCCCTATCCGCCGTCGTCACCATCGATCGCGCTGTTCAAAGACGGCGAACTTGTACACTTCGTTGAACGCCATCACATTGAAGGCCGGAATGCTCAAATGATCGGCCAACACCTCGTGGAGGTCTTCGAAGAGTATTGTTAATTCTGCATTAGAACTTTAAGAACAAGGAGGCTGAGCAGGCCTCCTTTTTTATTAGTCACCCCGTTCCAGGATGAGCCTGGTCTCTTCGAGGTCGAGTTCGTATTCTATCCTGCGCATTGCTTCATCACTGATTTGACCAGTCCGGCGCATGTCGAGTAAAAGTCTTCTCTCATAATGGAGAAGCTCCTGTTGTATCCTGTGAAATGCAATGATTTCCTCATCTTCGAGTCGCCTGCGGATCTCATCCTTACGGACCCGTTGAATGCGTATCTCGTATTTCGTCTTGATCTGGTTCAATGCATCCTCCGAGAGCGCAAGGGAATAGTTTTCCTCAATGTGTTCGATAAGCGATGAGGCGAGTTGCACCCTTGCTTCATCTTCGTGAACCTGTTCCCTGGAATCCGATTGTATTCCAAGCCATCGGATGAGTGGTCGCAGCGTCATTCCCTGTAATACGAGAGTTGAGAATATCACACAAAAAGTGAGAAAGATAATCAGGTCGCGATTCGGAAACGGTTTTCCTCCCATCACCGTGAGCGGCAATGCGAGCGCAGCCGCAAGCGATACCACGCCCCGCATACCCGACCACGCAACGATCGTTACCAGACCGAATGTCGTGGGTTCGCGTTTTCGGATTCCTTTACTGATCCATCGCGGAATGTATGCTCCAGGGTAAACCCAGACAATCCTGCCTATGATAACCGCTGCGCTGACTATCAAACCGTACTTCAACATCTGGCCCAGCGAATACATCTCTATATTCTGCGTAACCTGAGGAAGTTGCAGTCCGATAAGAATGAAAATCAGTCCGTCGAGGAGAAACACGATGGTATTCCACGCGCCCTTCGCCTGCAGTCGCGACTGCTGGGAAAAGATTTCACTTGAATGCCAACTCAGGTATAATCCCGATACAACCACTGCGAGCACACCCGAGATCTGTAAGGCATCGGAAGTGAGGTAAGCGATAAAGGGTGCGATAAACGTGAGCGCTGTGTCAGTAGTGGGATTGTTCGGCGTGATCTTGTGAATCCATTTAAAGACGAAGCCAACCACAAACCCTAGGGCGATTCCGGCTCCGGCAACATAGAAAAAGTGCAGTCCCGCATCAACGACGTTGAAAGTTCCGCCTACAACGGCAGCGACGGCGTAACGAAAGGCAATCAAACCGGTGGCATCATTCACGAGGCTCTCGCCCTCGAGAACGGTGATCACGCGTTTGGGAACACTGAGGCCTTTGGTTGCTGCCGTAGCCGCGACAGCATCGGTAGGCGAAATGATAGCACCGAGTACAAAAGCTTCGGGCCAGCCCATACCGGGGATGAATGTATGTGCGATGAATGCCACTGCGCACGTGATGAATACCACGCAACCAATCGCGAGTTGTGTGATCGGACGTTTGGCACCTTTGAAATCCGGCCACGAAGTCGCCCACGCTGCAGCGTACAGAGTCGGCGGAAGGAATATCAGGAAAACAATATCCGGATCGAGTGTAATGACAGGTAGACCGGGAAATAAGCCGATCACCATCCCGGCCAGGACAAGCAAAATAGGGTACGGAATTCTGACCTTGTCGGTAACCTCGGCAAGGGCGGTGACCACAGCCAGCAGCGCAACAACGATGGCAACGTTTTGCATGCCGGTAGTTCGCTAGAAGCTGAATTTTGCGATAAATTCTTCCAACTCGTCTTTCAAACTCCGCTCTTTGCCGATGCCCAGCACATCGTTAACCATCGGGTTCGGCTTCACGTGAAGTTCGTGCAGGCGAAGGTGTTGGTTGATAAAAAGAAACTCAAGTCCGGGAACGAGTTCTTTCAGTACGTCGAGCAAATCGATGATCTTGATGTTGCGTTCCACAAGGTTATAGGTCCCATTGGGGAGGTCGCTGTGAACCAGGTTTCCCAGTGCCTTCGCGATATTTTCGATGTGAATGAAAGAACGCGATTGTTTCCCGTCGCCCTGGATAGACACCATCTTGTTGAAGTTGGCTTCAAAAACAAAGCGATTTATCACGGCGTCGAACCGCATGCTCTTGTTATAGCCGTATACATTGCCGCAACGCATGATGTACGTACTGATCTTGTCAGATAATCTGCGCACGTGTTCCTCACCACGAAGTTTTGACGTTGCGTACAACGACTGTGGTTCGGGAATCGCCGACTCGTCCACGGCCTCTTTTGAAGAGCCGTAAACACCTGTACTGCTTGTGAAGACCACACGCCTGACATTACTCTCTTCAATGGCATAAACAAGTTCGGCCGTGCCCCAGTGGTTTACCTGTTCGTACACATGCGCGTCGGTATTGGCGAAAGGCGTGGTAACCTTGGCCGCGAGATGGTAGACGATGTCGATGTCTTTCATCACTTTCCGAAGGGCTCGTGAATCAAGAAGTTCACCCTTCACAAATTTGATCTTCGCGTGATTTCGAAGGCGAAGCCCGAGAAAAAGGTTGTAATTCAAACGGCTCAGGTTATCATAAATAATAACCTGTTCAACTTCAGGTTTGGCCACCAGTTGTGCGATCAGTTCGGTGCCAACGTACCCGGCTCCACCGGTAACAAGAACTTTCATTTTAGGTCTGCTATCAAAAAGTTTAAGGATAAATTCGGAAAAGAAAACGCGACAGGGATCACTTGGCAATCAGATCAGTGTTGAGTCCGCATTCCACCTTGTTGAGCCCGAACCAGCGTGCTTCACGCTCCTGCATTTCTGGATCGAGTTTCCGGGTACATGGCTCACATCCAATACTGAGGTACCCCTTCTCTTCAAGCGGATGCCTGGGAAGTTTGTATTCCTTTTGGTACTCCCAGATCATCTTCGCGTTCCAGTCGAGCATGGGATGAAAACGCATACATCCATGTTGCGCGGGTTGTTCGACTCGCATGGCGGCACGGACTGCACTTTGATCAGCGCGGACTCCGTTGATCCACACATCCTTCGATCTCAGGATCGCATCCATGGGCTGCGTCTTGTTCAGATAGCAGCAGTGATCCGGGTCTGAAGTAAATAGGAGTTTTCCCTCATAGTCCCGCTGCATGAATTTCGGAACATCGGACTTAAGGTCGATTGTATTAATACCAAAAAGGCCGGTGATATAGTCTCTGAACTTAACCGTTTCAGGGAAGTGATATCCGGTATTGATAAAGTAGACGGGAATGGTTTTGTCGATCCGGCTGAGCATATGGAGAAGCACCAGACTATGGGATTGGAACGAAGAAGTGGTGAAGAGGCTCTTGCCCTGCGCCTTGTAGGATTCCAGCTTTTCCTTGATCTCTTGAAACTTCATGTGGCGATTGATAACTAGCTGATTTTCAAAAAATAATCCAAAATCTATGAAATTTTACTTTAGTATCATATATTCGTTGCCCTAACCTAACCCTCTTTGACTGTGAACGCAAAATTCCGCTTGTTGCTACTTGTTTTGCTTTCCCTGATTGCCATCTGTAGCACTGTAGCTTTTGGACAAACACAAAATCCGGCAAATACATTCACCGACGTGGGCATCTCAGCCGGGCGTTGAGTTATATCAGAAGCGCGTAGTTACAAAAATTCCAAACATCGATGGCTCGTCGACGCAGAATAATATCGCCTAACGCCCGAATGGGAACGAGGAAAAAGGGCGCGTGTTTACTACGGTCGTTTGAACCTTTTACCCTCAATTCGGTTTCTTATCCATAGGCGAGGTTTCCTAGGTTACCAGAACATTCTTGTTAACTTAGCAGCTTGCGGTATGACGAATACATGAAAGTAAAGGTAACACGTAAGGAACACTTCAATGCCGCGCACCGGCTTTACCGTCCGGACTGGTCTGATTCAAAAAACATTGAAGTATTCGGAAAGTGCGCGAACCCAAACTTTCACGGACACAATTACGAATTACTGGTATCGCTCACCGGCGATCCGGATCCGGAAACAGGATACGTTTATGATCTCAAGCGGCTGAGTGATATTATCCGCGAGCACGTCATCCGGAAGTTTGATCACCGGAATCTGAATCTCGATACGTCATACTTCCAAAAAAGAAATCCGACGGCTGAGAATATCGCCGTGGTTATCTGGGAAATCCTGCGGGAGAAAATCGATCCGTCATTAGAACTGAAAATCACCTTGTATGAGACAGAAAGAAATTTCGTTGAATATCCAGTCACTTAACAAGATCGACGACGACCTGGCGGATGATCACGTAGGCTCTTCTTTTGAGACGCCACTCCGCGAAGACGCGTTCGAACTCGACGATGATGAAAAGATCATCCGGATCGAAAAACACTTTCGCGAGATCATGCACATCCTCGGTCTCGATCTTACTGACGACAGTCTGAGCGGGACACCAAAACGCGTGGCGAAGATGTATGTCAAGGAGGTATTCAGCGGTCTGAATCCAAGGAACAGGCCCCATGCCAGGCTATTCGAAAACAAGTATAACTACGACCAGATGCTGGTCGAAAAGGACATCACCTTTTACTCCCATTGTGAACACCATTTTGTTCCGATTTACGGCAAAGCCCACGTTGCCTATTTTTCAAATGGAAAGGTAATCGGCCTTTCAAAGATCAACCGGATCGTACAGTATTTTGCCAAACGTCCGCAGGTTCAGGAACGGCTAACGGTACAGATAGGCAAAGAGATCGAGCGGGTGCTGCATACCGGAAATGTCGGGGTGGTGATAGACGCCAACCACATGTGCGTAGCTTCCCGCGGGGTTGGAGACACGAACAGCAAGACCGGAACCGCTTATTTTTCGGGTAAGTTCAACGACGAGAACGTCAAGCGGGAGTTTCTGAACTACATCAACAGCAAGTAAACGATCATTCGGTTGTTTAGCTTTTTTGATCGGATTGTTGTTCAATTCAAACGGAATTGATTTAACTTCGAGACATAAAAAACACCCTTAACTGTTCTCATTTTATGTCTCTCGAAAACGATATTCAGCAGAAATTCCGAAACGAATCTCAAAAGGCCATCCTTAACATTCTCTATACCTCGTATTTCATCCAGGACCGGATGAACATGCTGTTCAAGCAGTACGATATTACCCGGCAGCAGTACAACGTGTTGCGTATCCTTCGTGGGCAGCATCCGGGACACGCGTCGGTAAACCTGATCCGCGACCGGATGCTGGACAAGATGTCTGACGCTTCGCGTATCGTGGAACGGCTGCGGCTTAAGCAACTTGTGAGTCGCAAGGGTGCGGAGAAAGACAAGCGCGCCGTGGAAGTGACGATCACCGAATCAGGCCTGCAACTCCTCCGCGAAATGGAAAAGCCTGTGGAAGAATTCGAAGCGTTGCTGAAGAACCTCTCTGATGACGAAACCCGTCAACTGAATTCGCTGTTGGATAAGATAAGGGATCATGCTACGGCTACAAGTCCCGTTAAGTCTGAAGCGGCCCTTCATTAGGAAGAAAAATTCATTACTTTAGCAGCGGTTTTAAAACAACAATTATGGTATTTGATCTTGACATGATTAAGGCTGTTTACCGGCAGATGCCGTCGCGTATTGCGAAAGCGAGGCAGGTAGTAAACCGCCCTTTGACCCTTTCTGAAAAAATCCTGTATTCGCACCTACATCAAGACCAGCGTGCAGAAAACTTTGGCCGGGGAAAATCATACGTAGATTTTGCGCCGGACAGGGTAGCCATGCAGGATGCTACCGCGCAGATGGCTTTGCTCCAATTCATGTCAGCTGGCAGACCGAAAGTCGCCGTTCCTTCAACCGTTCACTGCGATCACCTGATCGTTGCAAAAACCGGTGCTGAAGAAGATCTTACAGCAGCAACAAAAGAAAGCAAGGAAGTTTTTGATTTCCTCTCATCCGTTTCGAATAAATACGGAATTGGTTTCTGGAAACCCGGGGCCGGAATTATTCACCAGGTAGTACTCGAGAATTATGCATTCCCCGGCGGTATGATGATTGGAACAGATTCTCACACTGTGAATGCAGGTGGTCTGGGAATGGTTGCCATCGGCGTGGGCGGTGCAGATGCAGTAGACGTGATGGCAGGAATGGCCTGGGAGTTGAAGTTTCCCAAACTCATCGGAATTAAGCTTACCGGCAAGTTGAGCGGCTGGGCATCCGCGAAGGATGTTATCCTCAAGGTGGCCGGAATACTTACGGTAAAAGGCGGCACTGGTGCGATCCTGGAATACTTCGGTGAAGGCGCTCAGGCACTTAGCTGTACCGGCAAAGGCACCATATGTAACATGGGTGCTGAAGTAGGTGCAACGACTTCAACATTTGGGTACGACGAATCGATGGCACGTTATCTCATCGCTACCGGTCGTGCCGAAGTCGCAAAAATGGCAGATGAAATTAAGGAACACCTCACCGGTGATCCTGAAGTGTACGCAAACCCTGAGCAGTACTTTGATCAGGTTGTCGAGATCAACCTCTCTGAACTTGAGCCGCATTTGAACGGACCATTTACCCCTGATCTTGCAACTCCTATTTCAAAGCTGAAAGAGGAAGCACAAAAAAATGGCTGGCCCTTAAAGGTTGAAGTGGGATTAATTGGTTCATGTACCAACTCTTCTTACGAAGACATCTCAAGAGCAGCGAGTCTCGCGCGTCAGGTTGCAGCGAAAGGACTTAAGACCAAAGCCGAGTTCACAATCACACCTGGTTCAGAACAGGTACGGTATACGATCGAACGCGATGGATTCATCGATACATTCAACAAGATCGGCGCAAAAGTATTCGCCAATGCATGCGGACCATGTATCGGTATGTGGAACCGCGTAGGTGCCGACAAGCGCGAAAAGAACACGATTGTTCATTCATTCAACAGAAACTTCCAGTCACGGAATGACGGTAACCCGAATACCTATGCATTTGTGGGTTCACCTGAACTGGTGACTGCACTTGCTATTGCAGGTGACCTCAGCTTCAATCCTGAAACTGATTATCTGACTAATGAAAGAGGCGAACAGGTTAAACTCGACCCTCCTACCGGCGATGAACTTCCTGTAAAGGGTTTCGACGTAAAAGATCCTGGTTACGTGGCACCTGCTGCTGACGGTAGCAAGGTACAGGTTAACGTGAGCCCGACATCGGATCGCCTCCAGTTGCTTGATCCATTCAAGCCCTGGGAAGGTACTGATCTCAGAGGCTTGCGACTTCTTATCAAAGCTAAAGGCAAGTGTACCACTGACCACATTTCGATGGCCGGAAAGTGGCTCAAGTACCGTGGTCACCTCGACAATATTTCCAATAACCTGCTTATCGGAGCCACGAACTTCTTCAATGGTCAGATCAACAGCGTTAAGAATACGTTAAATGGCAACTACGATGAAGTTCCACAGGTACAACGCGCTTATAAGGCGCAGGGTATCGGATCGATTGTTGTCGGTGATGAAAACTATGGTGAAGGTTCATCGCGCGAACACGCAGCGATGGAACCGCGTCACCTCGGTGTACGCGCGATCCTGGTGAAGTCTTTTGCCCGTATCCACGAAACGAACCTCAAGAAGCAGGGTATGCTCGCGCTTACATTTGCAGACAAGGAAGATTACAACAAAATCCACGAAGATGACATCATCGATATCGTTGGGCTGACTACGTTCGCACCGGATAAGCCGTTGACGCTCGTCCTTCATCACACTGACGGTACAACAGACGAAATACTGGTCAACCATACGTACAATGCAAGTCAGATCCAATGGTTTAAGGCGGGTTCTGCCCTTAACCTGATGGCCGAGAGATTCGCATCGGAAAAGAAAAAGGACCTCGTTCCAACTACAAAGACTCCGGGCAAAACTGTGATTCAGAAAAGAGTTGAGAAGAAGGCCGTATCAGCCAGGTCGGTGAAGAAAGCTGAGAAGAAAGCCGTTTCTAAGAGCACAGCAAAGCCAAGCACGAAAAAGAAGGCTGCGAGCAAAGCTGTAACCAAGGCAGGAAAGGCAGCATCGGTGAAAAAAGCTACGGCACCTAAGAAAGCTAAAGCAGTTGCAAAGACCAAGAAAGCCGTTGCTAAGAAAGCTGCAAAGAAACCTGTGAAGAAAGGCAAGGTATCATTGCGCAAGATCGTGAAAGTCGTCGCAGGCGATGCCGCAAGGAAGGCTAAGAAGCTCGTACGGAAAGTGGTTAAGAAAGTAACCGCAAAGAAGTCGGCCAAAGCCAGAAGCGGCGCTAAAAAGAAAAAGTAAAACTTTGTAGAAAAGCCGCTCAGTGCGGCTTTTTTTTATTGATCTGATTGCCGCGTACCTATTCCTGTGCCATGACAATCAGAATAACAAACCGTACATTTGATTAAATGATCAAGCATTATGGAAAAGCAAAAAATCACCCCAAAGAGATCGATAACAGAAGAAACCGAAAAGTTGCTGAACAAGCAGATCATGATGGAGGGCACATCTTCCGCAGCATACCTTTCGATGGCGTCATGGTGCGAAGGGCATGGCTATGAAGTATCCTCCGGTTTTCTATACAGACATGCTGAAGAAGAGCGGATGCACATGCTGAAGCTTTTCCGTTATGTGAACGCTGCGGGTGGTCATGCGCTGCAGCCCGAGATCTCGGGGCTCAAGCATTCGTTTGAAAACCTTCGTGAAGTTTTTGAAAGCGTACTGCATCACGAAATCGAAGTCACCAAATCAATCAACTCGATTGTCGATCATTGTTTTCAGATCAAGGACTTCGCGACATTCAACTTTCTCCAGTGGTATGTCATGGAGCAGCGCGAGGAAGAGACTATTGCACGGCGTGCGGTTGAACTATTCGAACTCATCGGCGAAGAGGGCGTCGGCTTGTACATGATCGATCAGGAAATCGGAAAACTGGAGGCATACGCCGCCAAAGTATCCGGAGAATAATCGACAAAGCCGGGTCTTTATATTTCGCTCTTTCAGGCGGAGTCTAGCCGGCTGGTATGGGCCAAAATCGTTTTTGAAAACGATTGAAATGTGATCGGTTATGGGTAAATTACTAATGCACACCCAAATCGAACCACTATGAAAACAATCCGGCTTTTTATTCCTTTAGTTTTCTTTGCTATCACATTTAGCGCGTTCAGCCAAAAGAAAGATATCGAAGCAATAAAGGCTCTCATTGAACGCGAGACCAAGGCATTTTTTGAAATCGATCAGAAGACCTGGGCCGAAAGCTGGGCCCAGGTGCCATACGCTTTCTGGTCGTTTGCAGATACAACCGACGTTAATAGCTTTTCAGGATGGCAATCCATCGAGGCGGGATTTGCTGATTATTTCCGCACGGCCAAACCCTCCCCTGCAAAGATTGATCGCACCTGGCATGAAATAAGAGTGTTTGGCAATGGTGCGTATGCGCGTTTTACGCAGAAAGTTAACGACAACACGCGGCGCCCACCTCAGGCCGAAGTACGTGTCCTTGAAAAAGTGAAAGGTCAATGGAAGATCGTTTGCGTCAGTGTGATTGCCATTGAAAAGGATAACGTTCCGCGCAGGTAGCAACCGAATTAGTATTGCCCGGTTCTGAGCATCACAAGCGTGCATGCTTCGAGCGCCTCAATGTTCTCGCGTTCGGCCCGGCTCGCGAAAGCGTCGTTCTCTGTTCCCGGATTGAAAATAATGCGTTTGGGTTTGAGGCTTAAGATGTAGTCGATCCATTCAGCCTGGTTGCGCGTGCCTACGTACATCGTAACCGTGTCAACCCCATCAATAACCGGCCTTTGCCGCAGGTCGAGAATCTCGCGGCCAAACACTTCCCCGGTTTTGATGCTCAACGGGACGAACTCATGCCCATACTCGTCCAGCATCTGAGCGGCTAGATATGCATACCGTGAACGGTCAGGGGTGGCACCAATAATTACAGTCTTCTTTCCCATAGAACGTGCTTTAAGCCGTTGGATTAATTTACCTCAACCTGCAAATAAATAAAGTTAACTTCGCCAAAAAAATACAGCTGACATGCGCATTACCTTCCTGATTATAGCCATTTGTTTGAATGGCTCGTTTTTGTTTTCCCAAAACAAATCAAATAAATACGACTACACACTTGACCTGTCCCGCGTGGTTGATGACCGCGTATATGTCGAACTGTCGGTACCCGGTAGTCTTCCTGATGAAATAACCTTTTACATGCCCAAAGTGGTTCCCGGCACCTATGCAATCGCCGACTATGGTCGTTATGTCAACGATTTCAAGGCCCTGGACAAGAAGGGTAAACCACTTCCGGTTGAAAAGGTCGACGTAAACACCTGGAAGATCAGAAACGCCGGCAAACTGGTTAAGATCAGTTATTGGGTAGACGATACATTCGACACGCAAGTCGATGGCCCGGAGATATTCTGGCCGGCGGGAACGAATATTGAAGACGGAAAAAACTTCATTGTAAATACGAGCGGTTTCTTCGGCTACATAAAGGACATGAAAGACATTCCGTTCCAGATAAAAGTTGTGCGCAGCAATGATTTTTACGGAAGCACGGGTTTGATTCCCGTCCAAACAGGAGCACCGCTAAAAATTGTCAAACCGGAAAAGAAGAACGAATCGCCGCAGGGCAAGGCCGTTGATATTTTCCAGACAACTGACTATGACGAACTGATCGATTCACCGTTGATGTTTGCCAAACCAGACACGGCAGTTATCCGCGCGGCGAATGCCGAAGTTTTGATCGGCTCATATTCGCCGAACAACATGATCACCGCGAAGGAGATTGCCGAAAGCATCCGCGAAATCCTTGAAGCCCAAACGAAGTTTCTCGGCGGAAAGCTTCCGGTCGAAAAATATGCATTCATATTCTACTTTACCGATGAACCCAGTATCAGCTACGGCGCCCTTGAACACTCCTACTCCTCACTGTATTACATGCCCGAGATGCCGATCAACGAGATCAACAGTCAGTTGCAGGACGTCGCAGCTCACGAATTCTTCCATATACTTACTCCGTTAACTGTTCACTCAGAACAAATAGCGGATTTCGACTTTAACGACCCGGAAATGTCGCGACACCTTTGGCTGTACGAAGGCGTGACCGAATATTTCGCGAGTAGCGTTCAGGTAAGACACGGTATCATCAACCGCGACGAATACATAAGCGTGCTCTATGAAAAAATGGTGACCGCCGATGAATTCATCGATGACGTTCCGTTCACTGAAATCAGTCAGAATGTGCTTGACAAATATCACGACCAGTTCTATAACGTCTATCAAAAAGGCGCGCTTATCGCCATGTGTCTTGATATCAAGTTGCTGTCGCTGTCCGATGGCAAGTACAACCTGCGAGATCTGATGCTGGATCTTTCGAAGAAATTTGGCAAGGACAAGGCGTTCAGCGACGAAGAACTTTTTGAAGTCATCACGTCGATGACGTATCCTGAAATTGCAACATTCTTTTCAAAGCATGTTGCCGGAGCAGAACCACTCCCGTTAAAGGAAATCTTTCAGCTGGTGGGTATCCTTTACGAAAAGGAGCAAAAATTCGAAGACTTTAGCATGGGATTTTCCGGAAGTGATCTCGGTGTTGCCGGCGACGAGGGGAAACCCATGTTAAAGATCGCGACTATCGAAAGGCAAAACGCCATGGGTAAGGCACTGGGATTTCAGGAGGGTGATATCTTCCTTTCAGTCAACGGTGAACCGATGCCCGACCTTGGACCCGAAATTGGTACCTTCCTCCAGAAACACTTTCAGGCTTTGCCACAAACGGACACGCTGAAGTATAAGGTCCTTCGCACGGATGAGTCAGGCGCGAGCGGTGAAGTTGAGTTGAGCGCACCGGTTAAGAAGGTTGAAATATTCCGCCGGCATGTGATGCAGCCCGACCCGGCGGCGACGGAGCAGCAACTCGCGCTTCGAAACGCCTGGCTTGGAGAAAACGAATGATGACATACATCACGCGGGCCTTCCCGCGTGATGTATTTTTCCGAGCAGTTCGGCAATCGCCTCCGCGCAACGTTCACCGTCCATTGCAGCTGATACGATTCCCCCCGCATAACCCGCACCCTCGCCGCACGGATATATGCGCTTAACGTGCGTGTGCTGAAATGTAGTTGTATCGCGCGGTATCCTTACCGGTGATGATGTTCTGCTCTCCACACCGACAATTTGCGCGTCATTGGTGAGGTAGCCTTTCATCTTCGTTCCGAAAATCTTAAATCCCTGTTTCAGCGCGCTTGCAATAAAGTCGGGTAGAACAGAATGCATGTCAACGGAAACGAGACCCGGCTGATATGACGTTTCCGGCAGTGATGACGAGATGCGGTTGTCAAGGAAGTCCATCAGCCGCTGGGCTGGAGCGCGTTGTGTTCCACCTGCTGCCTTGCATGCGCGTTGCTCAACCGATGCCTGAAATTCCAGAGCGGCGAGCGGTCCCGCATCAGCGAATTTCGAAAAATCATTTTCATCGACGGCGACGACGATGCCCGAGTTCGCAAACCGCGAGTCGCGACGCGACGGACTCATTCCATTGACTACAACTTCGCCGGGGGCAGTGGCCGATGGTACGATAAAGCCACCGGGGCACATACAGAAAGAGAACACACCCTTCTGCGTCCCGCGAATCGTTGCCTGATGCACGAGAGAATACGATGATGCCGGCAGCCATGGCCCCCGGTCACCCACGCAATGATATTGGATTTTGTCAATCAACTCTTGTGGATGCTCTATACGCACACCAAGGGCAAATGGCTTTGATTCGATAGGTATCCCCTTTCCATGAAGTAGCCGGAAGATGTCGCGCGCACTATGACCCGTCGCGAGGATTACGCCCTCCCCCATTATTTTTTCGCCACCTGCGACAACGCCCTGCACAGTGTCGCCGTCAATGATCAGATCAGTAACGCGTGTGTTAAAATGTACCTCGCCGCCGCACCGGAGAATAGTTTCGCGAATAGCCGCGATCAACAAAGGGAGTTTATTCGTTCCAATATGCGGATGTGCATCAAAAAGAATGTCTGCTCTGGCACCATGCGCAACCATGATCTCAAGTATCCGCCGTACATCACCGCGTTTCTTCGAACGCGTGTACAGTTTCCCATCGGAATACGTTCCTGCACCACCCTCGCCGAAACAATAGTTTGAATCTTCATTGACGATGTGTTCCTTGTTGATTGCAGCAAGATCACGACGCCGGGCACGCACATCTTTGCCACGCTCAAGCAAGACCGGCTTCAAACCAAATTCAATAAGTCGCAACGCGGCAAACAATCCCGCAGGACCGCTTCCCACAATAAGAACGTGCGGGCTGTTCTTTACTGAAGGATAGTCAACGATCGCGCCGGTGTTGGCAGCGGCCTCATTTCGCGGAATGATTTCGCATTGCATTCGTACCAGCACGTTTTTTCCACGCGCGTCGATCGAACGCTTAACAGGTCTGATGACAACATCGCCATCTGGCGGAATACCGAGTTTTGAATAGAGTATCGCAGGAAACAAGGCATCATCAAATGCCTCGCGGGGCTGCAAAACAACTTCTGCAATTTTCATGGTGAAAGGTATTTATCCTTTACGAGTATGATCGATCAGATGGTTTCTTAACCACCTAGTACGAGAAAACATTCCCGATATTCAATCCAAAATTGAATGTCGTTGCAAGTTTCGATTGGTTCAGGTTTTCGAAAAACGTCGCATAGTTCGGATCTACGTCCGTTTGCCGGATTCCGATATTGCCGGACACGAAAACATCCAGCGTAAAACCTTTCGCATTATTCTTCCGCATAACGCGATAGCCCAGCACGGGTCCCCATTGAATTCTTTGTTCAACGGCGTTGAACGTAAAGATGTTATCAGGATTGGCAACGAGAGGCTGGTTCACAAAATGACCAAGATTCGTAAACCGGATTTCGTGACCGAAGTACCACATACCCGCACGAACAGGATTATAAAACTTCTGTTTGATGGCAACGCTATATCCGCGTTCGAACTTTTTTCCAGCAGCGATATCCAGATCACCCTTGAAGAATGGATCGCGGATTCCGATGAATTCGAATTCATGACCTAAACGTTCCTCCTGGTAGAATTCAATTCCGAATGGAATCCTGCCTGCCGCCAGCCATAACGGGTTGGTGGCACCTATAACACCCTTGAATTCGTTGTTGCGTTCCGTGAACCATCCACGTCGCGCTTTTGTCTTCTTCGGCGTATGGCCCGATCGTGACGCGAGTGTCGTTATTTCTTCTGCAAGCTTCTTGTCTTCGTAGAATGGTTTATAATATCCAGACAGCGAACCCTTCTCGTCGTAGATCTCCCAGGTACCCATTTTCAGGTCGCCTTCAAGCTGACCCTTCGTGTGCAGATTTCCACTCGGGTAGTATCCAAAGTACGTTCCTTTGTCGCGGTTGTAGTCGCAGTAGCCCTCCCGTGTACCGTCCTCCCTGTAGAACTCCCACATGCCATGACGTTTCCCCTCTTCAATCTTGCCCTTGACCTTGATCGTACCATTGGCGTGGAATTCACGATACTCACCTGTTCCTTCCTCGTACTGGCCTTCGCTGGTGAGTTTACCTTTGGCGGAATACGTTTTCCAGATGCCGTGTTTTTTGCCATTGGCATAGTCACCGGTGGCACTTATCGTCCCGTCTTCAAAGGTGTACACCCAGGCTCCCTGGGGCTCGTCGTTTTCGTAATGGCCCGTGGACGCAACCTTGCCTGATGGATAGTACGTAATCCAATTGCCGTGTTTTCTGCCTTCGAGGTAATCACCTTCCGATTGAATCGTTCCGTCTTCCTGATAGTAGACCCAGCGCCCTGAATTTTTGTTTCCAGTGCGTGGGCCTGAGCCGAGAATTTTTCCGGAGTGGTAGTAGTCGACCTGTTTACCGTGGTCGTCCTGATATTCACATGAGCTTTTTAGTGCTCCATCCTCATAGTATGATTTCCAGACGCCGGTGCGTTTGTTGTCTTCGTATTCGCCAACTTCCTTTACCTGGCCGTTTTCGTAAAACATCTTCCACTCACCTTCGCGTTTCTTGCCGTAGATGATACCCTCCATGCTTTTCTGACCGCTTTCATAGAAATATTCCCACAGACCATAGTTCTCACCTTTGAACAGGATGCCGCGCATTTTGAGGGTACCGGTTTCATAATAGAACTCCCACACGCCTGACGTTTGGTCATTGGTGAACTGGCCTTTGGATTCAATCTTACCATTGAGAAAATAGGAAATGTATCTTCCGTGAAGGACGTTTGACACTGTGTCCTTTACCTGGTAGACTTCCTTGAGGTTCTTCTTTTGGGGATCATGCCACGTTTGTCGCGTGACGCCCTGAGTGCGACCGGAAACGCCGCATAAAAAGAGAAAGCCGGCGAAAGCAAAAAAAAATTTCACGGACATGTATTAGGGCCTCAGCAAAGGTAACCTTTTTTGACGAAACGGGCAGGGACTAATGCAGTGCGCGTATTACAGCTGCTTTGCCCCACTCTTCTGTCTCCTGTTCATTCCACAGTTCAGGAAAGAACATGATCTTCTGAAAGCGCGGTGGCAAATATTTCTGCCAGTTCGTTCCGCCTGTAGCTGCGATATTATCGGGGTCGCGTTTCAGATAATGTCCCGAAGTCTTGAGGTGGGCCAGGCGCCAGAGTACGTTTGCAAGATGGTCGTACGAGCGAAGCTTCTCGACGATTTCATTCTTATGCGCACTATGCTGGTAGAATCTCAGATACAGTTGCCGCAGGTTTGTTGTTTCGTATTTGATCGCGTGTTCGCGGAAGTCGTTCATGTACTTCTCTTCGAACTGCTGAAGCGTCAGCGTTTTTTTTCCACTGGCGAGTTCGGTTGCGCCGCTCTTCCAGTAGATATTGTCAAGCATCGTGGCACTACCCTTATCCGCCACTTCCTTTCGCGACTGTGCATTCACCAGGTTGATCAGGTCCGTTGAACTGATTTCGATCAGGCGATACTGCGCCGACTGAAATCCGCTTGCCGGCAGCAATGCCATACGAAACTTGAGGAACTGCTCACGCGCCATACCCTTCACCATGATGTCAAAGCTGCTTTCAAGGTTGCGGAAATACAGGACGATGCGATCGACACGTTCCAGAAAGAAGTCTTCGTCGGGATGCTGGTGCTCTGAAATCTGGGCGAGCTCGTGATTGATGAGGCGGAAATACAGCTCGGTTATCTGATGATAGATGATAAAGACGTGCTCATCGGGAAAATGCGTCTTTGGAGTCTGGAGACTGAGCAGCGTATCCAGGTGGATATAGTCCCAGTAAGTCAGGTAATCCGAATAAAGGAGTCCGTCAAGGTAACTGGACAGGTCCTGACCCATCGCGTCGTACTTGGCGCGGAGCTTCTTCAGTTGCTCAATTAATTCGGGTTCAACCGTTTGTTCTTCCATCTAATTACAATAAGATGCGTAAATTAGCCCCGAAGTTAAGAGAAATTTTAACCGGGACGCATCAGCGATCAAACAGCCGGTGATTTTTTCCAGACTTCGGAATAACCGATTAACCCAATGCTATGGTGAACTCAACCGGCGCTGCTGGAGCTGTGCCTAAAAAGTCCATGAGACAGGACGATTTTGATCATCCCGATTTTTACCAGTTGGACGATCTGTTGACGGAAGAGCAGAAACTCATTCGTTCTTCAATCCGTGAATTCGTCAAAAAAGAAATATCTCCCTACATCGAAGATTGGGCGCAACGTGCGCACTTCCCTTACGAAATCGTGAAGAAGTTCGGCGACATCGGTGCCTTTGGCCCGACGATACCGGTCGAATACGGCGGCGGTGGCCTCGACTATATTTCGTACGGCCTTATTATGCAGGAAATCGAACGCGGGGACTCCGGCATGCGGTCAACGGCATCGGTACAGGGTTCGCTCGTAATGTTTCCGATTTACCAGTTCGGAAATGAAGCACAACGGAAGAAATACCTGCCGAAGCTTGGTTCTGGCGAGTGGCTCGGATGTTTTGGACTAACAGAACCCGACTTCGGTTCCAACCCCGGCGGAATGGTTACAAACTTTCGCGACATCGGCGATCATTACATCCTGAACGGGGCCAAAATGTGGATCTCGAATGCGCCTAAATCTGACGTTGCTGTGGTATGGGCAAAGAATGAAGAAGGTCGCATACACGGCTTGATTGTGGAACGCGGAATGGAAGGCTTTACAACGCCCGAAACCCATGGCAAGTGGTCACTGCGCGCAAGCACGACCGGCGAGCTTGTATTTGACAATGTAAAAGTGCCGAAGGAAAACCTGTTGCCCGGCAAGAGCGGTCTTGGGGCGCCGCTCATGTGTCTTGACAGCGCGCGTTACGGAATTGCATGGGGTGCCGTTGGCGCCGCTATGGATTGCTATGAGTCAGCGCGAAAATATGCAGCTGAAAGGATTCAATTCGGAAAACCGATTGCATCGTTCCAGCTTGTACAGAAGAAGCTCGCAGAAATGCTCACCGAGATAACCAAGGCGCAGCTGCTCAACTGGCGACTGGGCGTACTGAAGAATGAGGGCAAAGCTACTTCGGCACAGATATCAATGGCGAAGCGAAATAGTGTAGCTATGGCGTTGGACATAGCCCGCGAGGCGCGCCAGATACACGGGGGAATGGGTATCACCGGTGAATATCCGATGATGCGCCACATGGCGAACCTGGAATCCGTGGTGACGTACGAAGGAACCCACGACATTCACCTGCTTATTCTGGGTCATTCAATTACCGGCATTCCGGCGTTCTCCTGAAGAGACGTGTCGTTTAGTTTTCGACGTACGCGGAAAATGTAAATCGCTGAACGGGATTCTGGGGGTCGTTGCTGTATAGCGTCACGGCTTTGAGTTGCGAGGCTTTGCGACCGTGACTGTCGAACGTGATTTTCATCGTCGTGCTTTCACCGGGTTTGAGCGCCGGTTTTTCAACCTGCGCGGAAACGCACGTACAGTTGGGTTGCGCCGCATGAATATTCAGAACACTCCGGCCGTTATTTGTGATCGTAACTTCACGCACAACGGTGGAATTATCGCGAACACGACCCATATCCAAGGTCGAAGTGCTTAGCGTCAGACGAGGCGCCTTCGCCATGTCTTCAGGCTTGAGTTCACCAAAATAATCCTCAAGTGTTGCATACACTGTAAACGATTTGACAGGTTCAAGTTCGTCATTGGTATGGATTTCAACATTGTCATTCTGATGGCCGTACCGGTTGCGTTTTTTTCCATCATAAATGATTTTAACGTGTCCACTGCTTTTGGTATCAACGGTCGAAGGTGTTACCTCAACTGTGATGTAATCGGGGGCAACCACCTTGGTAACCTTAACGGGATCAACACCTGCGTTCAGGAATGGAAAATCGCGCACGGCGGGATCACCATTCAGGTACACCTTACCCATGTTAAAGAGCGAAGACTTGAACTTCCAGTTTCCGCTTACCGTCTGAAAATCAGCTTCCGAACCGACGCCTTCAGTGGAAACGATGCCCTGGATCTGAAGAATAACCGGATTGGTGTCAGCGTCAGACGTCACGGTTAATGTCTTGTTGAAAAAGCCGGGGCGACCACGGGGATCATAACTCGCCTGAATGAATCCGGTCTTGCCCGGTGGAACGGGGTCCTTCGTCCAGGCGGGAGTCGTGCATCCGCAGGAAGCCAGTACATTGATAATTGTTATCGGCCTGCCGGACGTGTTTGTGAAAAGGAATTCATGAATCACGGGACCGCCATCTTCTTTTACAGTTCCGAAGTCGAATTTCTCTTCGCGGAACTGCATGACTTTTACTTGTTGCGCGAACAACGCTGCTGAAGAGAAGAGCATGAAGATGAAGGCAAAACGATTCATTGGCGATTTTTTAATGACACAAATGTAAAACTAAATCAGTTCACCTTTATTTTGTTTTATTTGCACTATGGCAAGAATTCTTACAGGCATACAAAGTAGTGGACGTCCTCATTTGGGTAATCTTCTGGGTGCCATTATTCCGGCAATCGAACTTTCGAAAAAGCCCGGCAACGAGTCTTTCTTCTTCATCGCCGACCTTCATTCGCTGACTACGATCAAGGATTCGCAGACACGAACAGACAACGTGCGCGCCGTTGCAGCCGCCTGGCTGGCATTCGGCTTCGACGTGGAGAAGAATTATCTCTATCGTCAGTCACGTATTCCTGAAGTCTGTGAACTCACATGGTACCTCAATTGCCTCACGCCTTTCCCCATGCTTGCCAATGCGCATTCATTCAAGGATAAGTCAGAAAAGCTTTCGGATGTAAATGCCGGACTGTTTACCTACCCGGTGCTCATGACTGCGGACATCATACTCTATGATGCGCATTTTGTTCCTGTTGGAAAGGATCAGCGACAGCACCTCGAGATTGCGCGCGATATTGCAACGGCATTTAACAATCAATACGGCGAAACGTTCATCGTGCCCGAAGCAAAAATAGAAGAAACAGTGATGACAATTCCAGGCACGGACGGCCAGAAGATGAGCAAATCCTACGGGAACATCATTGACATTTTCCTCCCCGAAAAAGAACTGCTAAAACAGATTAAAACAATTGTTACGGACAGCACACCGCTCGAAGAACCAAAGAATCCCGATACGGATAACGTCTACGCTATATACAGCCTGCTCGGAACCGCTGAACAGAAGCAGGCGCTGCGTGAAAAATATCTCGCCGGAAACTACGGCTACGGACACGCCAAGAAAGAATTGTTTGAACTTATCATAGACAAGTTCAGCAAACAGCGAGAGACATTTAATTACTACATGAGCGACACCAACGCGCTGGACAAAAAGCTTGAAGAAGGCGAAGCCAGGGCAAGAGTGATCGCCCGGAAGGTCCTTGATCGCGTTCGGGAAAAACTTGGATTTAAGTAATCAATAACGCCGCTTACTTCGCGGTCCAGACTACTTCCTGCTTTTCTTTTCCAACCTTGAACAGGATACGTGTTGGGTTGCTCGCGAGAATGAGCTTGGTGTCCTTTCCCGGGTATTTGTCAACTTCAACGAAGACACCCTTGCCTACATAGGCGATAGGCAGCAATACCTCACTATCCGGACAAATTTCCTCGTGTACCTTTTGCAATGCGTCTTCGAGGTATTCACCGTAATTATCCTGAAAATCATCTTCAAGATCATGAAGCTGCTCCTCCAGATCGTCGTACTGCGGATTGTTATAATCCAGCTTGCCAAGTTGATCCCTTTTGGTTTCGATAGCTTGTAAAGCGGCATCAAGGGCTTTTATATCCATAAGGCTTCGTTCATTCATTCGGGCTCCAAATTGGCAAAAAAAATCAAATAATGCGGATCGCCAGGGCAAGTTTCTTGACCCCTCGGATGGGACCGGGAATTGAGACGAAAACGTTTTCAGGCACGCCCGGAATCGCTAATTTTACCATCTAACTCATTAACCCTATGCAGGCGGACTTTCTTCCTCTTAATGGTACCGACTATATCGAGTTCTACGTCGGCAACGCCAAACAATCGGCACTTTTTTACCAACACACGCTTGGCTTCCAGTTAATTGCATATGCCGGCCCGGAAACCGGCGTGCGCGATCGCGCATCCTACGTGTTGCAGCAAGACAAAATCAGGTTTGTGCTGACCTCGCCCCTGTCGCCGGACTCTGATATTGCAAGGCATGTGAACCAGCACGGCGACGGTGTAAAGGTACTCGCGCTTTGGGTTGACGACGCCAGAAAATCCTACATGGAAACAATAAGCCGCGGCGCGGAAAGTGCGATGGAACCCAGAGTCCTGAATGACGAATCCGGAGAAGTTGTGGTTGCGTCAATCAGGACATACGGCGAAACAATCCACACGTTCGTAGAGCGGCACAACTACAAGGGCGCATTCCTCCCGGGATATCAACCCAGAAAGTCATCGCTGAATGTCAAACCGATCGGATTAAAATACATCGACCATTGTGTGGGCAATGTCGAGCTCGGCAAAATGAACCATTGGGTCGAATTCTACGAAAAAGTGATGGGTTTCAAACTACTCGTGACCTTCGACGACAACGATATCTCGACCGAGTACAGCGCATTGATGTCAAAGGTGGTTTCGAATGGAAACGGATATATCAAGTTTCCGATTAACGAACCTGCAGAGGGGAAAAAGAAATCACAGATTGAAGAGTATCTGGAGTTTTACAAAGGCCCCGGTGTTCAGCACGTCGCTATCGCAACCGACGACATCATATTTACGGTCAGCGAACTGCGACAGCGTGGCATGGAATTCCTTTATGTTCCTGAAACCTATTATGAGGATGTCCTGGATCGCGTTGGTAAAATCAATGAAGACCTCGAACAACTCAAGCAACAAAATATACTGATCGACCGCGATGACGAAGGCTACCTGCTGCAGATCTTTACCAAGCCAATACAGGACAGACCGACAGTGTTTTTCGAAATTATAGAACGCAACGGCGCCAAATCTTTCGGCAAAGGGAACTTCAAGGCATTGTTCGAATCTATTGAGCGCGAGCAGGCCCTCCGGGGTAACCTCTGAGTTGTCAATCGATTCAATACGCATCTGCTTCCAGCCGGGTCGTTGTTCAACCGGTGTGTCCTGTTATGCTAAAGTTTCCAAACCATAAGGTGGATATGGCCCTGCTTTTTATATTTGGGCCTTAAAAAACCGAATCCATGTCTGAATTATTGCAACAGGTAAAAACAAAAGCGCAGCAATGGCTGAACAGCAACGTGATCGACGATGCTACAAAACAGGAAGTGCAGGATTTGCTTACCAGACAGGACAGCAAGGAACTCATTGACAACTTCTACAAGGATCTTGAATTCGGAACCGGTGGATTGCGCGGCGTCATGGGTGCGGGCTCGAACTGTATGAATCGGTACACAGTTGGAGTTGCCACACAAGGTCTGGCGAATTATCTCAACAAAACCTTCTCAGGCCAGAAGATTTCAGTTGCCATTGCACACGACAGCCGGAACAACAGCAGATTCTTCGCTGAAGTTGTAGCCAACGTATTCTCCGCGAACGGAATTCAGGTGCACATGTTTGCGGAATTGCGACCAACCCCGCTCCTCTCCTTTGCAATACGTTATCTGAAATGCCAGTCGGGCGTTGTAATTACTGCATCTCACAATCCCAAAGAGTACAATGGATACAAGGCATACTGGACCGATGGCGCCCAGGTTGTGCCACCACATGACAAGAATATCATCGCGGAAGTAAGTGCCATAACGTCTTTTGAAGACGTCAAATTTGCGCCAGTCCCTGAAAACATCCGGACTATAGGTCCTGAAGTCGAGCGCGCATATTACGAAGAAGTCAAAAAGATCATTCCAAACCACGACGTGATCGCCCGACACAACACGATTCCGTTGGTGTACTCGAGCATACACGGTGCAGGTATCACAATGGTGCCGGAGTGTCTGCGTCAGATTGGTTTTACCAATATCCAGGTTGTTGAAGAGCAAGCTCAACCGGATGGAAACTTTCCAACGGTGAAGTCGCCGAATCCGGAAGAAAAATCAGCGATGGAAATGGTAATCAAAAAAGGCATGGACCTCGGTGCAACCCTGGTAATGGCCACCGACCCGGACACGGATCGCGTCGGTATCGGTGTTAGAAAATCCGACGGCGAATTTATCCTCCTTAATGGAAACCAGGCCTTCAGTCTGATGATGTACTTCATTATGAAAAACCTGAAGAATCGCAAGAACGCATACATCGCGAAAACAATTGTAACCACCGAGCTGGTCGACCTGATGGCGGAACGACTCGGCGTGGAATGTTATAATACCCTGACAGGTTTCAAGTACATTGCCGAACTCATGGGTAAGTTCGAAGGCAAGAAACGATTTATCGCCGCCGGTGAGGAAAGCTACGGCTACATGGCCGGTGATTTCGTTCGCGATAAGGATGCGGTTTCTGCCTGCGCATTCTTCGCCGCCATGGCTGCAAGCGCACATGACGAAGGTAAATCGTTGTACGACTGGCTCATCGACATGTACGTTGAATTTGCTTACTACAAGGAAAGTCTGCTCAACGTTGTAAAAAAAGGGCAACAGGGTGAGCAGGAAATCAAAGCTCTCATGGAGAAATTCAGAAGCAACCCTCCTGCCGAAATCAACGGCAGCCCTGTGGTAAAAGTGCTTGATTACAAAATCCTCGTAAGTAAAGACCTGCAAACCGGAATAGAATCATCATTGGATTTTCCGAAATCAGATGTACTCCAATTCTTCCTGGCCGACGGAAGCAAGGTTTCAGTGCGTCCTTCCGGCACGGAGCCGAAGATAAAATACTACATCAGTGTCAATGCGGAATTGCCTTCAAGGGAAAAGTTCGACGAGGTGACGAAGTCGCTTAATCTTCGGATTGAAGAAATTGAAAAGTATCTGATGTCAGTGTAAATCTGAAAGACGAAAGTTGAAAGTTTGACCTTGCCTGGGAGACGCTATGGCGGGCATGCAGGTTCCTTCGAAAAACACTTATCGCGAACTACAATGGGCACGCCGTTGAATGTGTGGGTGGATTTCTAATTTCACTTTTATAATATTTATGATTTCTAATTGGTGAGACCAACTCTCTTTGCGCCCCATTGCGTCCCGGCGCCCTTGCGGTGAAAAAATTCCGCCCTGCGGACAGAATCGTTTATGTTCAAGTTAGGCAAACAGACTTGCAGCTTGTAGCTCGCAGCTTGTAACTATTGCACTTACCTTGAAAGAATCGGTCAAACAACCAGAGGCCAGTTGCCAGTTGCCAGAGGCTAATGATGAAACACCTCAGCCTCAACTTCCTCAACTTCCATCAGACCTTTGTCATTGATTGAAGTCAGCCTGACGCGTTTAAGTTCGTTGATGAGGATAGGATCGTATTTGGCCGTTACACGAATATAGTTTTGTGTAAATCCGTGCATCTTGCCGTCTTCAATATCGTTCTCAAAGAGTACAACAGCCTCTGCGTTGATGTTGTCTTCGTAGAATCTCCGGCGCTTCTTGTCCGACAGCGAGTGCAGCATCTTTGAACGGTCCGCGCGGTGGCTACCGGGCACAGAACCATCCATAGTTGCCGCGGGTGTGTTCTCGCGTTCGGAATATGTGAACACGTGCAGGTATGAAACGTCAAGTTGATTGATGAACTCATACGTTTCGAGGAAATCCTCGCGCGTCTCTCCGGGAAAGCCAACGATCACGTCAACGCCGATGCACGCATGTGGCATGGCTTCTTTTATCCGGCGAACCCGATCCACATAGAGCTCACGTTGGTAGCGTCGACGCATCAACTTCAGTATCTTGTTCGAACCCGACTGAAGCGGCACGTGAAAATGAGGCACAAACCGTTTTGACGCGGCTACGAATGAAATGATCTCGTCAGTTAACAGATTGGGTTCGATGGACGAAATACGGATCCGGTCAATACCATCAACTTCATCCAATGCGTGCACAAGATCAATGAAGCGGTCCTGCCTTTCACCGTCGCGGATTCCAAAGTCACCGGTATTAACTCCGGTGAGTACGATTTCGCGGACTCCTCTCGCAGCGATTTCCTCCGCCGTGCGAACGATGTTCGCGATCGTATCGCTACGACTGCCACCGCGGGCAAGTGGGATGGTACAAAAAGAACAGGAATAATCGCAGCCGTCCTGCACTTTCAGAAAAGTACGTGTCCGGTCATTGATTGAATATGACGTATTGAACTTGTTGGCTTTTTCGATGTCGGAAGCAATTACTGTCGCTGACGGCGGACGTACAAATCCATCCAGCAATTCTACGAGGCGGAATTTTTCGGCTGCGCCCAGCACGGCGTCCACGCCGGGGATCGTGGCAATTTCCTGCGGCTTGAGCTGTGCGTAACAGCCGATTATGGCAACATAGGCATCAGGCGAAATGGTACGGGCTTCCCGCACAATCTTGTGGCACTTCTTGTCGGCGTTTTCCGTGACCGAGCATGTGTTGATAATGAAAATGTCTGGCGTTTCGGTAAAATCGACCTTTTTATAGCCTTTTTCCTCGAACAACCGCGATATCGTGGACGTTTCCGAAAAATTGAGCTTGCAACCGAGCGTATAGAAAGCGACTTTTTTCATTTTGAACCGCAAAAATAATCATAAAACGACCAATGATTGCGGCGCGCAAAGGAAATTACGCCGAATGAGTCGGTGCTTCGCGAACCACCAGGCCGTCTTTGAGTTCTATTTTCCGGTCAGCCATAGCTGCCAGTTCCTGATTGTGAGTCACAATGATGAACGTGTGACCAAAATCCTTTCGCAGCTGGAAGAACATGTTGTGTAGATCTACTGCATTCTTTGAGTCCAGGTTTCCGCTCGGCTCGTCGGCGAGAATCAGGTCGGGTGAATTTATTAACGCCCTGGCTACGGCAGTCCGTTGCTGTTCACCACCGGAAAGTTCCGAAGGTTTGTGGTCAAGCCTGTCTTGAAGCCCAAGTAGTTGTAAAAGCTCAGTCGCCCTTCTTCGAACCTCCTTCTCTCCGGAGGAATTTTGAATCAGTCCCGGGATCATCACGTTTTCGAGCGCGCTGAATTCGGGCAGCAGATTGTGAAACTGGAAAATGAAACCTATGGATTTGTTTCTGAACGACGACAACTCTCTGGGCGACCTGTCAAAAATATTGCGGCCATGCATCGTTACTTTACCATAGTCGGGACGATCAAGAGTTCCCAGGATATGCAACAGTGTACTCTTGCCGGCACCGGATGCACCAACAATTGCAACAAGTTCACCTTTCGCCACCGAAAGGTCAATGCCCTTGAGGACATTCAACTGACCATAGCTCTTCGTAATCTTTTCAGCTGTCAGCATACGTAATCGTTCGGGTTTAAAATGCCAGGGAATGAGTTCAAAGAAATGGGCAGGGTGTACACCCGGGTGGGACCAATATGAACCCGAATTACCTTGACAAGTCCTGACTTTTTAAAAAATCGCAGCAATTGACCGCAATTTGAGTCCCTAAAATTGAAATCTGAAATCGTGACCATTTGAAATCGAGTTGAAAATAGAGTAGTTTCGCCCGAAAACAAAAATTTCATGAACATACACGAATACCAGGGCAAGGAAATCCTTAAGAAATATGGTGTAGCCATCCAGCGCGGCATTGTAGCTGAGACTCCGGAGGGAGCACTGCATGCTGCGAAGGAATTACAGGCCGAGACTGGCACGAAGTGGTTTGTGATAAAATCACAGATCCACGCCGGAGGCCGCGGAAAAGGTGTCGTTAAGGAAACGGGCTCGAAGGGTGTTGTTCTTGCAAAAGGGTTGAATGAAGTTACCGATAAGGCAAAAGGAATTTTGGGCGGAACGCTGGTGACGCATCAGACCGGACCCGAAGGAAAAAGGGTGAACAAAGTCCTTATCGCAGAAGACGTGTACTATCCGGGCGAGAGCGAGCCCAAGGAATATTATATGAGCATCCTGCTCGACCGCGCTACCGGTACGCCTGTGATCATGGCGTCAACTGAGGGTGGAATGAACATCGAAGAGGTGGCTGAAACGTCTCCTGAGAAGATTATCAAGGAATGGATCGACCCTGCCATCGGATTGCAGGCGTTTCAGGCCCGCAAAATCGCTTTTGCCATGGGCTGGGAAGGTACTGCTTTCAAGGAAGGCGTGCGTTTCATTCACTCACTTTATAATGCGTACATCGGTCTTGACGCAAGCATTTTTGAGATCAATCCGCTGCTCAAGACATCCGATAACAAAATACTTGCAGTAGACTCGAAGGTAAATCTCGATGATAACGCACTGTTCCGTCACAAGGATCTCATGGAACTCCGCGACTTGTCAGAAGAAGATCCGCTTGAAGTGGAGGCTGGTAAGGCGGATCTGAATTATGTGAAGCTTGACGGCAACGTAGGGTGTATGGTAAACGGCGCCGGGCTGGCGATGGCTACCATGGACATCATCAAACTTTCTGGCGGCGAGCCTGCGAACTTCCTCGACGTGGGAGGTGGCGCCAATGCAACCACGGTTGAGGCCGGGTTCCGGATCATCCTGAAGGATCCTAATGTGAAGGCCATCCTGATTAATATTTTCGGCGGAATTGTGCGCTGCGACCGTGTGGCAAACGGGGTCGTTGAGGCATACAAGAAAATTGGCGACATCCGGGTACCAATTATTGTCCGTCTGCAGGGTACGAATGCCGAAGAAGGGGCTAAAATTATTGAAGATTCGGGGCTGAAGGTGTATTCTGCGATTTTGCTGAAGGATGCAGCCCAAAAAGTTAAAGAGGTTCTCGCGTAGATTAGAGGTTTCGTTTTCGGAACGAAATGCCTATATTGACCAAAATTTTGCATTTTAATTCACCTGGGATGTCAAAAAAAGCCCTGATACTAGCGCTGATATGCATTTGCGGAGCTGAATTCGCAGACGCACAAAGTTTCTACCAGATGAGGCGGCCTCGGAACCTGATGCTGAATCTCGGTTCGGGCATTTCCTACTACAAAGGTGATCTCGTGAACCCCGGCGATATTGGCTTTATCAAGCCGAATATTACCCTCGGTGCCGAGTATTTCATCATGGACCGCGTCAGCGTCCGCCCTCAGCTTACCTGGTTTCAGCTTAAAGGCGACGATCGCGAGGCCAATGACGACCGGATCCAGCGAAACCTGCACTTCCGCAGTGGAAATATCGAATTTGCCGTAACCGGTACCATAAACCTGGTCCCGGTTCCGCAACAGTATAACCAACGTTCCATACTCAACCTGCATGCTTTTGCTGGTATCGGACTCCTGTATTTCAATCCAAAGGCTGAGCTTGATGGCGAAACGTATGCGTTAAGAAAGTACATGACCGAAGGTGTCGGTTACAGCAGACTTCAGCCTGTTATTCCGGCTGGTCTGGGCGCAAGAATAATGGTTAACCCCTACTTCAATATCCTTATAGAAGGTGGTTACCGGATTACATTTACCGACTATCTTGATGACGTCAGCCGCGAAAGATACCTCGGCCCGGAAGCGTTTGACTCAGACATCGGTTACCGCCTTTCTGACAGACGCCCTGAGGTCGATACCCAGCCCTCAAACCCAACTCAGGTGGGCAGACGCGGAAATCCCGACAACAACGACGGCTATTTCATGTTGAATATCAGTGTCCAGTATTACTACCCGAAGGAGATATTCAAGAACATGAACCGGCTTTATTCGAAGAAGCGTCGCGGCGTGTACAACCCCAGACGAGGACGTTGATCTTTCGCGCCAGGCAAATTATTCCTTTCAGTTTTTCTTTACAATGCGAATGCGATATGTATTCCCGTTAGCGCGCATTGCCACGATGAAAACGCCGTGTGGCCAGTGCGTTGTATCGATATCCAGGTGGTCGGACGCCGGGAACCTGCACAATATTTGTCGCCCCAGATTGTCATAGACGAATACTTCGTCAATCACGCCAGCCATACCCCCTCTGGGAACCGATATCGAAAGCTGTGTGTCAAAAAGAGTTGGTATGACAACAGGTTCATAACCATAGTATCCGTATGAAGACTCAACAAGACAACCCTGGATTTCTGCAGTAGCAGTAATGTATCCGGACGCGATCAACTCAAAGCTTTGACCAACGTGGCGAAACTCGTTATTAACGAACCATTTCGTGTTATTGTAATTTGATGTTAACGTATGCCCATGCCTATCGATTTCGAGTGAATCCAGAGCAACAACTTCACAGTAAACAGGTACGGTTTTGCTTCGACATCCGATACTATCTTCGGCAAGAACAAAATACCATTGGCTCTCCGCCAATTCCGGCGTGACGAAGACATCGCCACGGAAGATCGGATCCGTATAATTTTCGTTCGCAAACCAAACGATCTGATAATCGCCCTTCAACCGGGCTGTCAGTGAAAGAGCGCCTTTACCACAACGCGCCGCGTCCGAAATCAGTGGTTTGGGCAATGGACGACGTCTTACGAGTTCAAGTGTGTCCAATACAAAGCGTTTGCACACCGCCTCGAATTCCAGGGTGAGTTTGATCGTTTCTTCACCATCGCTGAACGGCGTTGTTATGTTTAGTACGCCGGACTCGTCAGTATAAAACGATTTGTCATTCAGATGAGCGACAACACGTTCGGTCTCAGAAGCGCTCACGTTGATTTGAACGAGCGTATCCTGGCAAGGCGTCGGCACGGTTACCGTCGGTAGTTCACCGGGCGCGCTCGTCGTTACGAGTATTCCGAACCTGTTAACGTGCGCAGACCTCTTGTCCTCACTCACAATAAATTCGAACGTGTTCAGCGAGGTAGTGTCCGCCGTGAAATGATCAATCAGCCTGATCGTTGCACCGGACAACATACCCGACGTTTCGATTGTGAATCTGTATGCACCGGGCTTCATGAACTGGCCAGACTCACCGGTAATTGAAATCGGGATCACGGAGCTGCAATCGAACGCGTCAGAGGCAGCGATCGCAACCGCTACGCTATCCGTTGTAAGAATTGCAAGGGAGAGGTCATCATTCGGAAGTTTGACGGCATCGAAACGATCAAACGCCTTCGACGCGCCGGAGCGGAGTCGAATCCAGGCTGAGTCTTCACCTTCAGGTCCGGTGACCGATAGTTGTATATGATCCGTTTCCCGAGCTCGATAGAAAGATGCATCGGCAGATGCTTTCGCGGCTTCGTTAACGACGAGTGTGGGATCATCATCCGTGGCATATACCCAAAATGCCTGGCAGGATGCCACCGTCGCGTTGACGAGATCACCAACCTCACCGTCCGTGTACCTGAATCGTTTTTCGCCGTTATCACGGACAGCGATGGAAGATCCGATGTCCTGCAACTCCCAACCGGCGTGGCCCCACCTCACGGGGGAAGCGTATGGATTTCCAACAAGATTCCAGCCCTGGAACGGATCTCCTTCCTGAACACCTCTGCTAACATCCAGGGCATACGGTCCTTGATTCAACACACCGGATACGTCCCAGACAACAGGGTCCGATCCACCACGAATGAAAGCCGCATAGCCGCGCCCCGGAGCAAGGTAATTCTCCGCTGCAATACCGCTGACAGGATACGGTTTCCAGCCTTGATCATAATAGAACAACGAGGGCGATGCCGACGCAATTCCAGGGCCGGTACTTGCATCTGTAAACGTACCTGTCACCGGAAAATCGTCCATCATGGAAGCAACCGATGCATTCGCGACTGGTGATGCAAGGTATCTGTAAAGCCTGCCCTCTCCACTCATATAGCGTTGAACCGTCACGTCACCTGTGATGCTGCTACCGGTTGGAATGCGTGCAACGCCTGCGGTACCGCCGGGAACATCCGATCGCGACAGTAAGGTGATGTGACCATTGGAATTGAGCACCAGGTTCTCGCTCACAATAACAAGTGACGCCCCGATTTCGAGTGGCGATGCCACAACGATATCAGCAGGTTCAGATTTTGTGATATTCAACCCGTTGATTCGTGCGCCGCGTAATGACACGAGTGCGTTCCGCCTTCCTGAAAGTGTGAGGGCGTCTGCATGGGAAAGTTGTGCGCCCTCGTATACCAGAACATCGCCATGCGCTTCAATACTCTGGTTGTTCGCGTCAAGTTCCCCGGACAATACATCAACATTACCCGCCACAATATCTGCGAGCAATTGTACACCGCTACTATTGTTGAAGATCACGTCAACACTTCCGTCAGCCGGATGCCCGTCACCAACGAACTGCCTGGCGAGGCCGTTGTATTCGACAGCCGCATCAGGATAAAAGCGCATAAACCCATTCACGCGCAGGTTTCCGCCGTTACCATTTTGTAGCGCCCCGCCCGTATCTGTACTCCCAACCCGAATGTGACCTTTTATGAATACGTTGCCGTTGTCGATACGCACCACATTGGTTCCGAAGTCCACCGTTGAAGCGGCAGCTACATGCATGTCAAAACTTCCTGAAAGAACGGAGGTTCCAATGATGACATTTTGTGGCGATGAACCATTGAAGACGAACGTACCTCTGCCTGGAGATGGTGCGATCAAATCCCCGCGCATGAGACTGAGATCACCCGATACGGCTACCGTTGACCTGCGCACTCCGGTTGAATCGGCACTGCCAGAGCAGAAACGCAATGGACCTGCTGCGTCAACGAGGAATGTCCCTCCTACCTGCATGTGACAACGTCCGCGGGTCGCAAGGTAACTCGGACCGGTGGACGTAGAACGGTACTGAAAATTCCGCCCAATGAGAAGTTGTGTCGAATCGCCGGTAGTAGCCACCCAAAATTCCGACGGTCCTTCAACAAGGAGGTCGCGGCCGATCCGGAGTACCGGGCGCTGGGTGGTTGACAATCGCAGACTCTGATTGTTTGTGTTTCGAATGATAAGATCGCCGCGAATATCGCGCAGGTGGCCATTGAAATCAACGAAGGAAGTTTGCAACGGGCATTCGTAAATCACATGACCAAAAGGCTGTTTCCAGCCTTCGCTGTATGCGATTGCAACGTAACCGCTACCAGAGAACCCGTTAACGTACAGAACCGACTCTGCATCCCAGGCCGCGAGCGGAATATAGGCGCGTGAAGATCCGCGAAAGACAAATGTTCCGCCGGCTTCGAAGAACGTGTTCGAGGCATTTGTTTCGAATTGTAGGGAATCCCGACCACTCAGTGTACCGGAAACACGAAGCTGGCCGCCATCGCGTACGCGAAGAATTCCTCCACCCTGAGGCGGAACGAGTTCAAGAAATCCGGAGGACGTGATTGTAAGGGAGCCTGACACATCAAGCCCACCCACTTCTGTTGTTGACGAAAGGGAAACGTCGTGAATCACGCGAACAAACGAACTGTTACCGGAAGCCGGAACAGTACCACCTTCCCATGTGGAAGGATCATTCCAAAAACCATTTTGTGCTGAAGTAACGACCTGCCCCGAAACATGAACGATCACACACAACGTTAATCCAGCAAGAAGGAGAACTTTCCTGCAGATCATAATGAATTGAATTTAAGATTACGTACAACGGTTGGCGTGGTCTGTATCGGGGTGTACGACCCGCCGCCGGAACGAATTTAGAAATTATCTGGAAAGGCGCAAAATAGTTGCAGTCTGCGGGCTTCAAGCTGCAAGTCTGATTGCCGATAAATGTTTACTCGTGCATCCGGGCCGAGTGGATTTTTTTCACCGCAAGGACGCCAGGGCGCAATGGGGCGCAAAGAACTCATCGAAGGTGCTACCGCTATTCGGCGCGCTCCTTAATCCGCTGCTGAAAGCATAGAGCGAGTGACAGTGTGAGAGTGAGAGTGAGAGTGAGGAAAGAAAAAACACGCCTCGCCGATAAGTACTGCTATCCAACAAAAATTCTCTGCGCGACTCCGCGTTTCCTGCATTTAATTTCTCCATTCAACGGCGAACTCAATTTCGCTTGCGATATGCGTCATTTGAGGGCCCCGATACTGTTGCCTTTGAACTCTAAACTTTCCCTACTGCATCGAATCCGAAACATCAAGCACTTCGAACTTAGAGTAATTGCTTTTGTACTCCGGAACAATTTCCTTCATGAGAGCAACCATCTTCAATTCGTTCCGGTCGTGGATCAGGTCTGAAAGGAGGTCGAGGTAGCGAACGATGTCGTCATACAGATATTCCGACACCTTTGCCTTGAGAATCTTTTCGTGATGAGTTGGTATTGTGTTCTCGCTGTTGTTCAATAATTCTTCGTACAACTTCTCCCCTTCCCGAAGGCCGGTGAACACGATGTCGATATCCTTGTCAACGGTTTTGCCGGAGAGCATGACCATCCGCTTTGCGAGATCGTAAACCTTAACAGGCTTGCCCATGTCGAAGATGAAGATTTCGCCGCCACGTCCCATCACGCCGGCTTCAAGAACAAGTTCGCAGGCTTCAGGAATTGTCATGAAGTAGCGCGTGATATCGGGGTGGGTCACCGTCAGCGGACCGCCTTTGCGGATTTGTTCGCGGAAGATCGGAATCACAGACCCATTGGAGCCGAGTACGTTGCCGAAACGTGTGGTAATAAATGATGTTGTTTTTATTCCCAGGCGGTCCATGTGCTGATTGAGTGACTGCACATAGATTTCGGCGATGCGTTTCGTGCAACCCATCACGTTGGTCGGATTTACGGCTTTGTCGGTGGAGATCATTACAAACTTCTTCACCTTCATTTCGACGGCCAGATCCGCCAGTGTACGTGTTCCAAATATGTTGACATTTACGGCCTCCGACGGATTGCTCTCCATCATGGGAACGTGTTTGTAGGCAGCAGCGTGAAAAACCGTATCGGGTTTAAATTCCCTGAATATGTTTCGTACACGGTCGCGGTTACAGATATCAGCTATAAAGACATAGATGCGTGTCTGCGCATTTTTTTCGCGAAGCTCGCGTTCGATGTCATACAACGGAGACTCGGCCTGATCGACAAGTACAAGCACCTTAGGTTTGTAGCTTAGCACCTGGCGCGCAAGCTCCGACCCTATTGAACCAGCGCCGCCGGTGATACAGATTACCCGGTTGAAGATTTCATCTTCAATCAATTCATTATTCAGCTTGATGACCTCCCGTCCCAGCAGGTCTTCAATGTTGATGTCTTTGATCTGTTCAACGTCGAAGTCGTTGCGCAGCCACTTTTCAAATGATGGCACATAACCAACCCTGACATTATAGCGAAGCGCGTCATCAACGATTTCGTTCTTTCTTTCAACGGTAAGATTTTTTACCGCGATGATAAGTTTTTTGACCTTGAATTTCCGGATCAGGTTCGGCAGTTCATCGTAGTAGTAGATCCGTGTGCCATTGATATCCTTTCGTGTTTTCTTGAGGCTGTCGTCAAGGAAACCTACGAGCTGGTACTGGCTGCTAAGGTCGGCTTCGATGGCCTGTTTCGTAAGGAATCCCGCAACACCGGCACCGAAAATCAGCACAGGCATGCGGGTTACACGATCGGCTTTGTAATACGCGAATATGGTTTTTACAATGAGTCGATACTGATAAAGCAGGAGCGATGAAATAAAAAACGAAATAAAAATCACCGAATACGGGATCGCATTCCGTTCGAAATTGTAGTAGTAGACGAGATTTCCGAGCAGTAACATCCCAAGGCTGAGCAGCTCTGTCTGGATGATTCTGATGCCGTCCTGGATCCCGGTATAGCGGACGATACCCGCATAACTCTTTGTGATGAGCGTGGACACCAGCGAGACCACGAGGGTAAGCGCGATACCGAACGCTGGTTTGTATGCAATTACCAGGTTGATTTCAAAGTTAAAACGCAGCAGGAATGCAAGCGAAACCGCGAAGAGAATCAACGACAGGTCAATTAAAATAATTACCCACCGTGGAAGGATTGTAAGCCGATTAAGGACTTTGTTTACCAATTTGGAAGCAGTGTTAAATCGAAACCGCTAACCCTATTCTTCTTTTTTTGACTTCGAGAACAGTTTGTAGCCGCCCAGGGCGCCGCCGGCAACAAGTAGCAGCTCAATCCCGGTGACCGGAACCGGATTTTCATCGGGGTCGCCCACTGGGGGGTCGTCGGGTGCGGGCTGAGCGATGCCAACGCTAGAAAACCAAACCAGGATCGCAAAAGTCAGTGCAGTGCAATAGCTTAAAAATCTCATTTGTCGGTCTTAATAATCCGGTGTATCTGCTTCTCGGTTGTCGTGATCACGATCAGCAAATATACACCATTTGGCAAAGATTCAATATTGACATGTCCGTCAAAGTCACGGCTTTTCCTGTAAACTGTTGTAATCTTCACACCTGCCGGGCTTACTATATCAATCGTCAGCACGTCGTCCGTTATGCCATCCAGAAAGATCCGGTTCGTCGCAGGGTTCGGATAGACGTCCAATCCACGAATGCTCGTCTCCAGCATATGCGAAAGGGTGATCTCGCAACCGTTGACCGCCACCATGAGTACGTATTCTCCAGCGTTAGTCATTCTCAGACGATCATTGGTCCGGCCAAAAACCTCAACGCCGTTAAGGAACCATCTATTGCCTTCCGCGTAATTTGATTTAAGCGTGTTGCCCTCAACTTCAAGTGTAGGAGGCGTAAATTGAGGCGCAACAACAGCTACCGGTGTACGGCTGGTAACGCAGCCCCCTGCTGTCAGCGCTTCAACGAAGTATGTCTTGTTCTTGGCAATAGCCGGTGTTTCAAAAGTCGCACCGACGTGAAGTGGTTCAACATCCAATTCCTGTTCGTACCAGCGAATAGCGTCGTCACCAAAGCCGGTATTTGCAACAAGTATTGCCGATCCTTCAGCGCAATTCCATGTGGTTGCCACATCAACAGTATGTTCCGCCTGCCGCGTCAGTGTGAATGCACCAGAAGCCGGGACATCTGTTCCGCACGAACCCGTAGCCATCACAACTAATTCATTGTCGCCCATGGCAAGGGACTCTGATGCGAAATGAATGGTTAGCGACTTGCCTTCAGCAGCCACAAAGTCACTTATGCGCATACCGTCAACGGTCCACACGCTAAACTTCGCTTTGCTCACAACATTGTTAAGCACGATCTCGGATTGTGTTCCACAGGCCGTTGCCGAAGTAATGTCAACCGGTGCAAATGTTTTTTGCTCTATGCGAAGTACGAACCTGTCGTTGACTGCACCTTTCATATCTTCAGTAATGGAGAACTCATAGACCTTGTTGTCCAGAACAAGTTCCTTGTTCAATACCTTATCGATCAAGACGAACTGGAGGTCTTCAAAGAATCCGCGCGTATTGAGACTGAATGTGTACGTACCTCTTCCAAGACCGTTAAGTCCCACGCGAAGTTCAGAGCCGCACTTCAAGTCCTCAATTGCATTAATCGCCATCGGAACATTATCATTCGCAACGGTATACATACTGAACAATGGATTGATAATCTTGGGTGCATCAAAATCGTCGAGACCGTTAAGCGCTCCGGCTACTGTCTTGACATAGGACTTGTCTTCCGCGACGCCATTTGACAATGCGAGGTAGAACGAAGGAATCGCCGGAGATCCTTCGCGGAAGAATTCAGGCACTGTGGTTATTTTCGAGTTTTCAGTCACGCGCAGAATAGGGTTAGCCGCAGTCGCACGAACCCAGAAAGCCTGACCAATCGCGAGCTGTCCGTTAGGAATGTCATCCGTTACGCCTGCTTCATAATACCGGTGTATTCCACCGCCATTATCATTGATTACGATGATTGGAGAAACACGCGTTTTGGTCCAGCCGGCGTCCCAATCAACCGGGCATGGGTACGGGTTACCAACGAGGTTCCAACCCACACCGTTTACATCATTGTTTGTGTAAGTCACTGGCAACGTGATGGTGCCGCTGTTAATTGTCCCGGTGTAATCAATCACCGTTGGGGCATCACACACGCGGATAAATACCGCATACCCTCTTCCTATATCAAGCGGATTCGCTGATGCAAGTCCGGCTGTAGGATAGTTTACATACCCCTGGTTTTGGTTGCCCCCAACCGTTTCATCATAGTAAAAAATTGTCGCGTTGGTTGAAAGTGCTGTCAAGCCACAGATATTCTGCGTTGGTGAAGGATCGGAAAACGATCCGCCTACAAAGAAGTCGTCTATCCAATCGGCGACCGATCCATCGCTTATCGGGGATGTAATATAACGGTAGATGCGCCCCTCGCCGGACATAAAGCGTTGTACTGTTACGTCGCCGGAAACCTGGTTACCTCCGTTAAGTCTGTAGATACGAGCTGTACCGCTGCCTGCACCATCAGACGTCGAAACGAGTACGAGGTTTCCGTTGCTTTGCAGATTTACACCCGAAGACGGGCTTGTGAATTGAAGCAATCCGGTAAGGTTCAACGGACTCGTAAGTGTTATACCCTGACTACCGCTTTTTGCAATATTGATGTTGGCGAAGGTTGCTCCGTTTGCTGACACTACCTGGGGCTGTCCGCCACTGAGAATTGCTACGACATTATTGGTACGGATATCACTTCCCGCCGCGAAATCGACATTACCGGTAACAGAGAAATTCCGTCCAAAGTCTACGATCGCATCCGAAGTCGCACTAATATTCCCAAAAAGAGGATTGCTTGTTCCGTTCACTAAGGTACTGTCGCCAAAAATGACAACGCCGGTGCCCGGGTTCAGGTTACCGCCGTTGTCATTCCAGTTTGTACCGTTCATGGCGATGTCAAATTCATTTGTGCTGAGCGTGCCCCGCACCAGCGATAGTATACCATTGATTGTAATGTCGCGATCGAGTGAAAACTGGTCCCCTGACTGTTGTCCATAAATTGTCAGGTTGCCCAGAATTGCCGGATCAGTAGGAAGTTCCACTCCGCCTGTAAGAACCGCAAAAGGTCCTCCGCCCGGTGTGAAGGTCCGGTAGGTTACGTTGTATGTATCGCCCGGCGCAGTCACGGGTGCGCTTCCGGTTAACTCGGCAGTTTCATAGCGCGTAAGCACGACACTGTCCGCCAGCGTGAGTGTTCCGTTGTTGACCAGCGTGCCACGGGTCAGGTTCACTTGCAGGTGGATGGTAACAGGACCAGTAAGGGTTGCTGTTACATCTTCTCCAGTACGGTTGACGGTAAGGATGTTGAGTTCGGCGCCACTCTGGAAGGGAAGATCACCAATAGGGCCATCCAAAGTGCCAAGAAGGTAGAGACGCGACAGTGGTGTTCCGGTGAGAAAACCGCCGGCGTCCGAAATCGTAGAATTGACGGTCAACGTAAAGTTGCTCACATTGAGTGCACCCGACTGAAGGATCAGGGGATGGTTTATCACCCGGTTGGTGGCCAGACTGACTCCATCGGGGTTGTCGATGATCGTTGTGATATCGGTATTCAGCGGATGGCCACTACCCAACATCATGGGAGCCGAACCTCTGTAGATAATCGTCGACCCGGGCGCGTACGTCCGGAGTGCGTTCGGCGTGCGGATGTTACCGGCGGCCGTTCCGGAATGGATCGCTCCAAGGGCGTATGTGGACCCGACCACAATGGTTCCTCCATCAAGCGTAAATGTCGCAGGGTTCGCACCGACCAAGGAAGAAGTTCCCAACTCCAGCGTTGTCTGCTGGCTGACATAATAGTTGATATAGCCCGAAATCACGCCGGTGTTGGTAACCGTCTGGACCCCGTTGCGAATAAAGTTGATTGTGCCTTGTGAAGGGTTCGTACCAACCTCCTCAAGTCGTCCTGAAAGAACACTCAGGTCACCCAGAAGGTTGATAACTGTATTACCCGTTGTTCCCGCTCCAGCTAACCTGAAGCGGCCTGTCGCAGGTGCATTGATCACCAGATTTCCGTTGAGGTTAATCGTAGTGCTGCCGGTAAACGTGGCATAGGTCGCAGCTGCAGTGCCCGATGAGAAATTGATGTCACCCGCAATATCCGCTGCCACATCGCCGGATACGCTGAAGATTAATCGCGCAGTTCCGGAAATTGTGAGGTTTCCGCCAATAGTCAGGTTCAGGTTTTCGCTGTTGCTGAGTTGAACAGCGTTCGTTCCCGTGCTCAGCACATTCAGATCGCCGGCAATGGTGGTGAGGTTACCCGCAAAATTGACCAGGGCGCGTTGCCCCGGAGCGTTGAAGGTTACGTGGCCATAGGTGTTCGCCCAGGTATTGTTGGCGTCTATTTGAGTCGTATTGGTGAATCCCGAAAATAAGATGGTGGAATTGGCATCCCATCTGCAGGGAGGCATATCTCCGATCGTGGTTGTATAGCGATGGTCGTAAACAGCGCCGGAATTGAAAAGGATTGCGTCAGCTGTGAATAAATTGCTTATCTGAGAAAGGTTGTGACGAATGAGTGTTCCGTTTACCGTAACAACCGAATTGAATCCAACAATGCTCAGGTCAACGCCGGAACCGTCGGCAATCGCAAGTTCACCGCCAGCATCGATAGTAAGGCCCCCTAATAGAATTACCTGATCAGCCGTAACGCTGACTCCATTGGAAACGCTGATCACATGTCCGGTCTGGATGAGGATAATTCCGTCCCCGGAGGACGGCGGTGCCGGTGAGGTTTGCCATATTAGTCCATCGAATCGCTCCCAATTGGCCGGGGTTGTCCATGGGCCGGACCCTACCGACCGATAATCGCCGGCGGATTGAGCAAAGAGATGGAAAGAACAAAAACAAATAATACCCGCAATGGAAAGCTTAAAATAACGCATAGCTGGTTCTTTCAGTTAGGAGTCTCAAATTTAAGGTATTATTTCCTTGTTTATACATGGAACACAAGAAATGTGACCGGTTTGAAACGTGCATTCAGACAACAGGTGAAACAATACCATTTGCAACCGAAAATAATGCTTTCGCAAGCAACGCGGCAATGATTTTTTCCACTACTCAGGATTAATTCAATTCTTCATTAACTCTTCATTATCCCGGGAATATTGCCCTGTGTTCTTTTCGTCAGCTACTCCGGCCCATACCCACCCCGTGGTAGCCGGTGTATTTACAATATCATTAGCAACCTGTCAGGGCACACCGGGTTGATGCCGGCGAGTTTGTCAGGTTTGTCCGCCATTAGCGGTGGCACCGGCCGGATGCCGATTCTGATATTGGACGATCGTTGAAAGATGTAACGCCTGCAGCCAGTTCGCGATGCGCGGGAGGTGAAAATTAGCATCCATCGCCCGCACGCGCTACTACAACTGCACTATCTTGTGTTTCACGGCGTATCTGACCAACTCCGCCGTATTGCGTAATCCAAGTTTGTCGAGGATGTGAGCCTTGTGAGTTTCGACTGTTTTTACACTGATGAATAACCTTTCTGCGACTTCGCGGTTGCTCAATCCCTGAGCGACGTGTGCCAACACGTCTTCCTCGCGGCGTGAGAGTGGCGTCAGGGCGGGCGCTTTTGGGAGCGCGGGTGCAGCCTTCGTTTTGTTATAGTAATCCTCGAAGACGAGGTTTGTTATCGCTTCATTGAAATATTTGTTTCCCTTACGGATTTCACGCACCGCTTCGAGGAGCGTTTCGCGGGACACGTCCTTGTGAAGGTACCCGGAGATTCCGCATTGTATTCCGGCCGCAAGAAACTCCTTCTTTACTTCCATCGACAGGAGCATGATTTTTATCTGGGAGTGGCGCTCGAGAATCCATCTCGTGGCTTCAATGCCGTTCATTTCGCCTTTAAGCATGATGTCCATAAGAATGACATCCGGCCTATGTTCCTGAGCCGCCTGAATTGCTTCCTCGCCGGAACTGACGCCACCAACTACGTCGATACCTTCCCCCGCAAGCATTGTTTTGATTCCTTCCCGGACCAGTGCATGATCGTCAACGAGCAACACTCTGATTTGTCCTTCCATTGGTCAGCATTTCCTTGAAAACCGAATTTAGCTAATAATTCTATTTCGGTCGCCTTGCTGACAACAAAGTTGACGCGGATGTTGGGAGAACCGGTTTTTTTTTACATAAACATGATCAACGGAGTGCTCACGGCGGCGGGAATTGTTGAAATATTCGCCTGATAGCAGGCTGTGGGGAAAATTACCCGGCAACATCAAATGGTAGTGAGACCGCGACTAGCTTTCGCGAATCGCGATCGTCACATCATGAGGTGCCGGAAGTGTCCCTCCGAAATAGGGCCACAGTTTGTAGTATACACCGCGTTCACAAACTGAGCCCCGCTTTATCCTTACCGGCTCACCACCATTGAGCTGAAATTCATAATACCCGTCGGTAATGCTTATTCTGTAATCACTGAACTCATTTAATCCAACTGTCCCCACGAAAGCCTCCACACGTTCACCATCAACGTAGCAATAGGCGAATATTTCTACGCGGTCGTTAAACCATTGCCAGGCAAAACGTGCGCTGTTGTCGTGATGCAGGTCGTTGCAATCGGAAAAACCAAACAATTTGTTCTTTGAATCCTGAAAACCTTCCTGTCTGAAATCGTAAACCGCCGAAGCGTCAAACCTGGCCTGAAACCGAATGGTTGAAGTCTGGAGACTTTCCAGTACCCTTGGCGTTGCATAATGTTCGCCCTTCCTGATGACGAATACGCGCACCAGATCAACCTTCTCTTCGCACGCGTTGCACATCAACGCAATGGATATCAGACTAAAAACAATTCGCAGGTATTGCATGGTCATTTCTTTAAGGGCAGGCTGTATAACAAGGCAAGAGTGCCGGCCGGATATCCCTGACGATATGCGAGTCCGGTTATGACTCCGAAGTTTGATGTCACATTAAAACGCGTCTCCAGTGCAGGGGTGATGACAAAAAAACTCTTATTAATCAAACCACCACGCAACACGGCTCCGAGCATCAAACGTCGCTCTTTGACTATGGGAAGATGCGCATAACCTCCATAATAGGTGTCGCTTTGTATGGCGAAGTTGTCAGCTTCGCGGAAGCTCTTGGTTTGATAAAAGACTCCTGCGGCAACTTTGCTTCGAAACTCGAATCCGAGTCCCGCTTCGTATCCTGCTCCGCGCGCAGTCTGTTCAATTTTTCCCTGAACGTTGATCCGCTGAGCGAAGGACACGACCGGAAGCATAAATAGTACAAACAGAATCGCTTTCATATATCAGAGCAGTTTTCCGAATACCACTCCTGCATCGATCGTCCTGCTCTTCTCAAAGAATGTGTTCTGATACATGGTGGAAGCTTCGCGTGAGAAAGAGAACGCACCCTTGTATTCCACAAACACATGGAGAAACTGTCCGAGAACGCTCTTGAGCTGCAGGGCCAGCCCAACGCCGGCCATCGTTTCATATGATGTAACGGACCCGAGGTAAGGCTCTTCGCTCACACTGTTATTTCGGGGCTGACCCTGGTCATTTGAACCATAGAGGCCGTAAAACTTGTGCGTATTGCGAGTGACGCCTCCGATAATGTACGGACTGAACCGAACGTAATCTTTGGCAAAGCACGACAGCGGGTGAAACTCTACCTGTGACCCTACACGCACGAGATCAACGGTTTGGGGTACTTTTGAAGCGGAGTAAAACAATCCGCCGATAGCTTTGATTCTAATGGCTGGTGTACCTGCGGTGATCAGGAAAGAACCGCCCTCCTGCGCAACTGCCATCGACGCAATTGCTGAATGATCACTCTTCAAACCTGCTGATGCTACGCCGACATAAGCACCAAAACCCAGCGAAAATTTTCCATCACGTCCCTGGGCGAAGGCGGGTACGGACGCGCATGCGAGCGCGATTGTCAGTAATGTCATGATTGTTGTTTTCATAGCGGTGTGTTATCGACTTCAAAATTGCTCGCCGGAAATCTGCCGTCCGTCGGGCATTCCCTGATTCTTAAAAATCGGGGATTCCCCTACCCCTGCGTGTAACTTGTGCGTGAACACGTCAGAATGGAAGAATTCGCATTTCAGACCAGCTTGTTTTACAGTTTCGCAACCCTTTTCTTTGCGCCAGACCGCGAGTGGCACATGTGAAGCAGGAAACCGCGTCTACAGCATGGAAAAAAGTAAAATCTGGCTTTCATCGCCCCACATGGGCGGAAAGGAAATTGGATTCGTTCAGGAGGCGTTCAATACGAACTGGATTTCTCCGGTAGGACCCCATCTCAGCGCATTTGAAAAAGAACTCGCAGCATACTGCGGCGTCGATGACAGTGCTGTGTTATCCTCCGGCACCGCCGCCATCCACCTCGCACTCATCCTTCTTGATGTTAAACAAGGTGATGAAGTGATCTGCTCCTCATTCACGTTTTCAGCGTCGTGTAACCCGATCGTTTATCAGGGCGGCACACCGGTGTTCGTCGACTCGGAACACGAAACATGGAACATGGATCCGGCACTGCTGAGAACGGCGATCGAAGACCGTATCCGCGTCACCGGCAACAAACCAAAAGCTGTGATCCTGGTACATCTTTATGGCGTCCCGGCCAAGACGGATGAAATTTTTTCCATATGCCGGGAGTTTGACATTCCTTTAATCGAAGATGCAGCCGAGGCCCTTGGTGCCCGATATAAGGATCGCCAGACAGGAACGACCGGACTCTTTGGGATCTTTTCTTTCAACGGAAACAAAATCATCACCACTTCCGGTGGCGGCGCGCTGGTATGCCACGACAATTCAATGCTTGCGAAGGCGCGCTTTCTCGCCACTCAGGCGCGTGACCCGGCGCCACATTATCAGCACTCACACATCGGTTACAATTACAGACTTAGCAACGTCGCAGCGGGTATTGGTCGCGGACAACTACTCGTCCTCGATGAATGGGTTCGCCGGCGCAGACAAAATTTCGCATGGTATGAGAAGACACTTGGAGATCTGCCGGGATTGACTTTTTCCAAAGAACCTCCTGACAGCTATGCGAACCGTTGGCTCACGACGATACTGATTGCTCCCGCGAAATCGAACGGCGTGACACGTGAGACGGTAAGGGTGGCGTTGGAGGCGGAAAACATCGAGAGCAGACCTTTATGGAAGCCGATGCATTGTCAGCCCGTCTTCGCAGACGCGCCGGCGTACACCAGCGGCGTGTCCGAAGAACTCTTCGAGCGCGGGCTGTGCCTGCCTTCGGGCTCTAACCTCAGCGAAAGCGACCTCGAGCGGGTGGGCGAAGTTATCAGGGGTGTCTTTCAAAAATAGGAATACGAAACCGCAGACGCGGGGCAGCGCAGAGTTTTTTAAAAATTTATTTACAGCTCTTCGCAGACCCTGGACCAGGAATGGCACGTTGAAGTTAATAAGCAAGCCCAGTCTCTTGTCGGTGAGGCGCAGATAGCTGAGTAATTGCGCGCAATGCACCGGGGATATTTTCTCGACTGATTTCAACTCCACGATAATTTCTCCTACCACAAGCAAATCGACGACGTAGTCTTTACTCAGTGGCTTCGATTTGTAAACCAAGGGATAAAGACTGTTGTTTGCGTCTTAATTCCCCGCGATCTCAGCTCTTCTATCATGCAGTGGTGATGAACACTCTTGAGGAGACCAGGTCCCATTTCCCGATGGACACTGATAGCACAATCGATGATGATTCCCGAAAGAACATTACGTTGTTCCCGATTTTTCTGATCCATAAGAAATAGCAGATAACGATAGTCAACGATACAAAAAAATAAACTCTGCAAAACACGGCGCCCCGGCGACTCTGCGTTGCCGGTTTTCTCTGCTACCCTGCCCTCTTTGCAACTTTTTCAGTTATCTTTGCACATTCAAGATATGTCCATAAAAGAATTCAAGCCTACGATTTATTTCTTGCTCAAGTTTGTCGGGATATATCTCGTGGGGAATCTTCTTTATGGATTATACATAACTTCATACGAGCCGCGGCCGGACCCGGTGACGCATATCGTGACAGGTCATTCTGCCGGTGTGTTACGCGCGTGTGGCTTTCCTGTTGACGCCAGCGACCGCGAGAACAGGCCTACGACAGACATTTCCTACATGGGCAAAGTTCGCCTTTCCGTTTACGAAGGATGCAATGGGCTGAATACGATGATCATTTTTGTTGCGTTCCTCGTCGCTTTCGGGCCAATATCCAGGCCGTTGCTCTGGTTCATTCCACTTGGTCTTCTCATCATCCACCTTGCGAACCTGGCGCGGATAACGCTGCTGTTTCTCGTCGCCGAATACAGACCATCGGCGATGTATTTCACCCACAAATACCTTTTCACCGCCGTACTCTACGTCGTCATATTCATTCTCTGGATATGGTGGTTAAAAAAATTCGCGCGACTCAAACCGGCCCATGAAAAAGGTTCATAAACGTTGGCTGATCGGAACAGTGTGTGTAGCCGGGCTTGTGGCTGTCTACCTGTTTCAGAAAACGAACGTGGCTGCGCTGTTATCACCGGACCTTACCTACCTGCAAACGTTCCTGATAAATCGTACGATTCGATTCTTGCTTAACGATCTCTGTATGATCGGTCTGATATGGGCATTGTTTCCCGAACGCAAGTACGTAGTCTTCGCGTTGTGGGTTCAACTTGCCGGGATTGTTTTCTTTTTGCTCCCCTACTTTGTCCTCAAGATATATTTCCCCGGATACAACGGGCCGCTGATTTCATTCCTGCACCGGCTGGTACTCAATCCAACGTTGTTGCTATTGCTTATTCCCGCGTATTATTATCAGAAGTACGGGATGCAACGGAATGCCTAGATTACCATCACCGCGCCGGAACGCCGACGACGGTTTTTCCCCCGGGCACGTCTGTTAGCGCCACAGCACCCATACCCACGCGCGCATCATTACCCACGGTTACACGGTTACGAATATTACAGCCCGAACCCAGCAGTACACGTTCACCTATTTTGACTTCGCCGGCTATGTTCACACCAGGCATGACCGATGTGAAGGATCCGATAACAGCATCATGTCCAACCGTGACATTGAGATTGAGCAATACGTGAGCACCGACGTTGATGTCCGTCGTCAGCACAGCTCCGGCGCAGACAACGGTACCCGCACCCAACATAACGCTTTCGCGTTCCTGAATGATCGCAGCAGGATGGACAAGTACCGGCCATGTGACTTCGCGGGTGACGGCCCTGACAATCTTGTTCTTCGCCGAAGGGTCACCGATGGCGATTACCAGTGCATCATCCGGCTGCAGATGTTCGATTGCGCCTGCACCACCGACGACACTTATACCTTTCACCGAAACAGCGGAAGTGCCGTCGTCAATGAAGCCTGCGATTTCCCAGGCGTCGAGAGCACGTGCAAGTGAAAGGATTTCCTTCCCCAGTCCGCCTGCGCCGTAGATAAACAGTCTGTTTTTCATTCAGGCCTTCTGATTTGTGTACCTGATAACACGCGCGGGATTACCGACAGCGACAGCAAAGTCGGGAATATCATCAATGACAACAGCACCCGCACCGATCGTTGCCCAGGCGCCCACCTTTCGCCCGGGTATGATAATGGCACCGGCCCCGATGAAAGCGCCCTCACCTATCGTTACTGTTCCGCATATTACGGTGCCCGGCGCAAGGTGAACGTAATCACCGATAACACAATCGTGATCAACCGAAGATCCGGTATTGACGATTACGTGATCGCCTATGCGCGCCTGCGCCTGTATAATCGTTCCGTGAAGAATCATGTTGCCGGTTCCCACCACAGCGCGTGAAGAAATTATGGATGAGGGGTGAATGGCATTTGTAAACGTGTGTCGCGTGAGCGCTGCAACATTTTTGCGTGTGACATTATCCCCTATGGCAACAATTGCACGGGCTTCGGCATGCAGATCAGGTGAGTATGCACCTTCTTGCGGAATACCAAATAATGCACCATCGTATTTTGGATCAAACAATGCAACGACGTCACGGCCCTCGTCGAGCAAGGCATCGAGTACAACACGGGCATGTTCGCCTCCACCCTGGAGGATGACTTTATCCTTCATGCCCAAAGATATTGAATTTGGATCGCGACTCTCAATAGTTGCTTAATAAATGCATCAACACCAGGACACCGGCGCAGGGGAATGCGAAGGTTAATTTTGGTGAATATCCCGAATTACAGAAGCATCAACGTACGTGTCGGGATGTAGTTTGTTTGACGGGTTTCCGTTACCACTATTGCGCACAAGTTTATGCGACCCGTTGGAAGTGTTTCCGGGTCGGTTCCCGGTCCACTTTTCCATAGTCGCTGATGTTCCGCTGCTGATTCCTTCCGCGCGAAATACCTTCAGGACTGTAATAAAAAGGATCTTTATATCGAGGGCAAATGACTGGTTCTTTACATACCATACATCAAACGCAAACCGTTGTTCCCACGCCACTGCATTGCGGCCATTGACCTGGGCCCAGCCAGTAATACCCGGCTTAACCGCATGGCGTAACCGTTGTTCTTCATTGTACAGTGGCAGGTACTCTTCGAGCAAAGGCCTTGGTCCAACGAAAGACATATCGCCTTTAAGGACATTGATCAGTTGAGGTAATTCGTCGAGGGATGTTTTGCGGATGAATTTTCCAACGGTTGTAAGCCTGGCGTCATCGGGAAGTAACGCGCCATTTGCATCGCGCGCGTTTGTCATGGTGCGGAACTTCAGCACCTTGAACATTTTACCGTCCTTGCCGGGACGTGATTGCGTAAACCACACATGGCCTTTGTTGGCGATGGCCAGTATTGCCATACAAAGCAGGATAACAGGCGACGCCACGATCAATGCCATGAGCGCGACCAGTTTGTCAAGTGCGGGTTTGACGAAACGGCGGTACAAACCCTCAGCATTGGACTTACGTGCGCGGTATTCCCTGAGAGCAGTCTCATAGGTACGGTTTATATGTTCCCAGATCTGATGTTGATCAAAATGTTTTGTAACGTAATCGCGCGCAGACTGAGCCATACGCTGACGCATATCGGGATCCAAAGCAAGCATGATCATGCTGTGCGCAAGTCCTTCCACCTCTTTGGGTTTTACAATAAGTCCTGTTTCCTGATGGCGTACGATCTCATTGCAGCCATTGATATCGGTAACGATACACGGTACCTCAAGACAGGAGGCCTGCATAACAACGTTTGGAAATCCTTCCCGATAGCTGGGGAAAACAAAAATATCTGACGCCATTACCCAGGGCCTGACATCCACCTGATAACCGGCAAGTACTACATTTTCATCCTCCGTAAGGAACAACAAATCATCTTCCGGGATTGGATCAAGATCCTGTTCGAGCGGTCCGACAACGAGGAGAAATACGCGTTTCTGCGGAAGTCTTTCCCGCGCAATCTGAAACGCTTCAACCAACTCGCGAATACCCTTGTCCTTGACGACACGACCGACAAAGCTGAACACCATATCATCGGGACCAATACCATACTTCCGGCGAATCGCCGTCGCGGAATCTTCGAGTTGCTGGCGCCGGCTGAAAACCATCGTATCGATACCGTTGCTGCTGCCACTGCCAATGATCCCAAACTTCGGAGAGGTCGTAATGTTTGTTTCGATGTACTTCATCAATCCCACCGAGTTTGGAAATACGTGCGTCGCACACGCGTACGTCAGCTTTTCCATCGCGACAAGCAGATTCTTCAACCATCCCTTCTTCTCCATAAGCGGAAGGCCCGCTACGGTATGGATACGTACCGGGATACCACACATCAACCCGGCGAGCATGCCCAGCAACCCTGCCTTCGGTGTGTGTGAATGAATGATATGCGGCTTGAAATCACGTATAATGATGATAAGCTGAATTAGGCAGATCAGATCCTGAATCGGGGTGATCTTCCTCGTCATGGGTACAACCTGATGGTTGACGCCGTTTATCTTCTCCTGGATAACTTCCGGACCATCAGCACTGACAGCCAGGACGTCGTATTTTTTATTGCGAAAGTAATTCAGCTGCCCGCCCAGCAGGAGTTTAAGTGAGACCGGAACTGTCGTTATGCGTAAAAGTCTTACTTTATTCTTCATCCTCAGGTCAGCGAGAGTATTCTTTTCATGGGGCTAAAGATGCTCAGAAATTTCTTCGGCCACACGGAATAACCATGTGTATCGTAGTAAAACAAGTTAAACGGACACAGCATCCAACCTTGGCTACCAGAAGCTACCACGCAAAGGTACGTTAAAAAAACGATGCCTGCTTGGACGCCGGTATTCGCTGCCAGGAATTTCTTTGATCCTTGAATCCACCGATAATTCGCTTAAGAACAGCCGTTTCAGTGGTCTGTTTTTTTCACGCGGATTCAGACACCATCGTACCTCTTGCATAAGCAACAGAATTCATCGTATCTTGACTTATTCCATTGTGAATACCCCGAACCGCCACCAAATGAACCCGGAACCAAGCCCCGGCCCTGCCTGGCTATGCGTCGACACGCGTGGTGAATTCGCTATCGCCTGCCTTAATCCTAACCCCTCATATTTTCATGAAAAGAATTCTGAAGTACCTGCTCGTGGTGACTTCGATTGTCATCGTTGCCGTCGCCGGACTGCTGATCTACGTCAAAGCTGCGCTGCCCAACGTCGGTGCTGCCGAGGAAGTTGTCATCGAGTACACACCCGAAATGATCGAACGTGGCAAGTATCTGGCCAACCACGTAATGGTTTGTATGGACTGTCATTCGACACGTGACTGGTCCAGGTTCAGCGGTCCTCTTGTGGAAGGTACGCTGGGCAAAGGCGGCGAACGCTTTGACCAAAGTGTGGGCATGCCCGGTGTAATCATTTCGAAGAACATCACGCCCGCGGGCATCACGCGATACACCGATGGTGAACTTTTCCGCGTCATTACAACCGGTGTCACCAAAGAAGGAAAGCCATTGTTTCCACTGATGCCCTATCCGTACTACGGCCGCGCCTCCCGCGAAGACATCTATGCCGTCATCGCCTACATCCGTTCTCTCGAACCCATCGAAAACAATGTTCAGGAATCTGAACTCGATTTTCCGCTGAACTTTATCGTTCACGCGATGCCTCAAAAAGCAGAACTCGGAAAAATGCCTCCGCCCGAAGATCAGCTCGCCTATGGCACATACCTCGCAAACATATCGGGCTGCGTCGAATGTCATACGCGTGTGGAAAGCGGTCAGATCCTGCCCGAATTTTCATTCTCAGGCGGCCGCGAATTCGGTTTTCCCGATGGCTCTGTAGTCCGTTCTTCAAACATTACGCCTCACCAAACCGGCATCGGTAACTGGGATGAAAAAATGTTCGTTCAACGCTTTAAAGCCTACAGCGACTCGACATACACTCCAACAACGGTTGGTCCAGGCGAATTCAATTCCATCATGCCATGGACAATGTATGCAGGCATGACTGACGATGATCTGAAAGCTATCTTTGCGTATCTGAAAACAGTGCAGCCGATTGAAAATACGGTGGAGCGGTTTACGCCGGGGGGAAAGTAGTTTCCCGCCGCCGCGAAACGCTTTGGCGGGCACGCAGGTTTCAGGTTGGACCGCTGATTAAATGATTACGCAGTTACTTGTGACTTCGCATCTGCTAATCCACCTATCCGTCTAATCCGTCGTGTCAATCATTTAATCCCTTAATCCCAGTTTTCGATAGCAGTGCTCAACGGGCAGAGATGATATCTACTTTCACTCTCACACTCACACTGCCACTAATTCTATCTTCGCGTGTTGAATTAGGAGCGCGCGGAAAAATAACGGTAGCATCTTCGAAGAGTTTCAGGCTTCCCGCCGTCGCGAAGCGCTATGGCGGGCAGGCAGGTTCCTTCGAAGAACACTTTTCTAATTTTGTCCTTTATAATATGCAGCTCGAAGCTTGAAGCTACTCACCTATCTCACAGTCTTGTCAACATACATTTTCATCACGAGGAACAGACACGCAACCATGGTGACCGAAAGGCATCCTATCAATCCGAAGACAGTTACGCCTTCGGTTTGAAATCGAATGGTCTCGTTTTTGTTTTTCAGGGATTGTGTTAATACCGTTGTTTTCATTTGTCTTTTTTCCTGCAAAATTCAGCTTCTCTGTTCCTCTGGAAATCAGGAGAACCCCGAATTTGATCTCAGGCAAAACCTGATTTTTTGAAAGCCATGGATACAGATCCGGAAATATTACCGGCCACCCGCCCGTCGAGGCGTGTCAAACAAAACGTGTGGAAACCCTTAAAAATCCGGTAGGCTCAACAACGTCAAATTATTCATTTTGCACACTTAGTCGTGGCGGAGTGTCGCGATTTTGAATCGGCTCCGTAAACCCGTCAGGTCGATTATGAATTGATCATTTGTTCAACAATTGCCTTTCGAGCGTTCCTGCGCATCGATTGGCTGGGAATCCTGTAGGGAACCGGGATTTGAAAAGGATGTTTGACGCATTGACCATTCTGAGCAAGCTTGCCGACCCGATTTGGATAATCGGTGCAGATGGAGAGTTGCTGTTTTTTAACAACGCCTCCCAGGCGCTGACCGAATTTGGTGTGGGCGAAATGGCAGTCGGCAAAAATATCGCCGATGTTTGCGTTCCAGGTCACAGGACCGAAATAATCGAGACCATCCGGTTTGTACGCACATATCACGAGGTCCGCGATCTCGACATGCATATTGCAAACGCTAACGGTGAAGTCCTCCACCTCCGCGTCAGTTTTAGTCCCGTTCCCGGTGATATAAACCAACAGGACACAATCTTCATTATTGCCAGGGACATTACCGAGCAAAAAATATTCGAACACAAGGCGTCAGAGATGGCGCACCTGTTCGACGACCTGACGGAAAACGCCAACGCGATCATCTTCAGTACAGACGCACAATTCTACATAACGTCGTGGAATGGCGAGTGTGTGCGTCTCACGGGCTTCCAGGCAAAAGATATCCTTGCCAAGTCACTCCGGTATTTCGTAAAGGATCCGTTTCTGAAACAGCTGGATCGTCTTCGTGACGACGTCATGTCAGGCCAGCCTGTTCAGAATTTCGAAGTTGAAGTTTTTACCATTGATGAACGTGGTGTCACACTAATGCTGAACGCGACGCCACGGCGCAACCGTGAAGGCAAGGTGGTTGGAATCTTGTTCGTCGGCCAGGATATCACGGAATTATCAGAGTATCGTGAGAGTCTTGAGAAGAAGGTTCATGACAGGACCCGGCAGCTCATCGACGCCCTGCGAAAGGAAAAGCAGCTGGTTGAAATCAAGAAGCGCTTCGTGTCTATCGCATCACACGAGTTCCGCGTTCCGCTCGGCGCAATCCATTCAACCGTTCGCAGGCTTGAGGCAAGTGACCACCTTGAAGAGCAGGAACGTGAAAGCCTGCGCGGCATAGAGGGCCATGTGCGTCACATGCGCTCACTCCTCGATGACGTACTCACTCTTGAACGACCGGGGGTCAGGCAAGTCGAAAGCGAAAGAAAGGAGGCCGATCTCATATCAATTCTCGAATCAATTGCTGCTGAAGTTGCCGCTGCAACAAACAAAACGCATGAAATTATGCGCGTGTACGACCGCAGCAGCATCATGCTTGTTACCGATCCCATGCTGCTCAGAAACATTTTTATTAACCTTTTCAGCAACGCGATAAAATTCTCTCCCGGCAGGAAAGCGATATATGTCCGCGCTCGCGTGCTGAATACATCGGTGGTGGTGTCAGTCCGCGATGAAGGGATCGGAATTGACGAAAAAGATCAGGATCGCGTCTTCGAAGCATTCGTGCGCGGGTCAAACACGAATGAAATCCCGGGCACAGGACTCGGCTTATCAATCGTCCGAAAGGCGGCCAACGCACTTGGAGCTGTTGTTGAAGTGAATAGCAAACCGGGGGAAGGAACGTCCTTCATCGTTAGTTTTCCAATTAAATTGACATAATCAGGTAGTTAAATGCCGATTCAGGATTGTATACAGCGAAAAGGAGCGTTACCTGAAAAATCCGGGTATCATCAACCCGGATTATTCAGCATATTAAAACGCGAAGACCCGAAACCCGCAATCGCGAATTGCATCGTCAGCAGTTCGCCGTCGCGACAAAAACCTTTCTAGGGAAGATGAATCTATTTTTCAGGCTACAGGTTATCGGCGGATTTTTAGTTGTTATCGCGGCACTCGCGGGTCTCACTACTCTTGCTGGAAAAAGTAATCAGGCTTTCCACGATCAAACGCGGGAAATCATCCAATACAACCACGTCCTTTACCACACATCGCAGATACGTTTGCTGTCGACACAAATGGAAGCAAGTAACCGTGGCTATACCATTACGCATGACAGCACCTTCCTACTGCCCTACGCTACGGCCCTACCCAGGCTTGAGAAACACTTAAAGGACCTTGAGCAGCTCCTGGAATCCGCGCCACTCGACAACAGGCCGGAGAAAAAACTTCGGTTTCTCATACAACGCAAGATTGACTCGGCCGCCAAGGTGATCACCGCGCGCAGCGAAGGTTTTGAAGAAGCGCGAACGCTTGTGGCCACCGGCGACGGAAGGAAGATCATGGACTCGATACAACTCGTTACTGACGAAATTGATGACGATGTCAATACACGCCTTCTGCACACGCGTGAAGTACGCGAACAACAAATGCAGAAATCGAAGAATCAGGTTGTCATTATCATCGTATTCGTCGTAACCGTGCTGGCACTCTTGTTCTGGCTCATCGATTACAATTTCCGAAAACGTTCAAAGGCCGAATCGGCATTGCAAAAAACGATCAATGAGAAAGAGAGCCTGTATCAGCACGCACCGTGTGGCTATCTTTCGATAGACGAAACCGGTCGATTCACGCGTGTAAACGATACGTTTCTGAATTTCACGGGCTACACCAGAAACCAGCTTCACAACAGACTGACGATACTCGACATTCTCACGCCGGAATCGAAAGAAACCTGGCGGCACACTTTCGCGCGTTGCGATCACGAACCTATGACCACCATTGAACTTGATTTCGTCACACCGCACAGAGGCATATTCAGCGGCACCGCGTCGCTCCGCTTCAGTCGCAATACGCCCGGCAAAGTTCGTTGTTCGGTTATCGACGCTAACGAAAAAAGGAAATCCGACCAGCGCGTACTTGAACTGAACCGTGAACTCGAAGAGTTTTCGTATTCCGTTTCACACGATCTGCGTACGCCGTTGAGACTTGTCAACGGGTATGCGCACATGCTTCGCGAGGATCATCCCGAACTGATCACGCCGGATTCCCAGGAGATCATAGACGTAATCATCAACAACGCCAGCAAGATGGGAATGCTCATCGACGATCTCCTCAGTTTCGCCAGGATCGGAAGAACAGAATCGACAGAGACGGAGTCCGACTTCCGGGCCACAATAGAATCGTCAATGGCTGAATTACTCGGCGGCGGGAACGGCCACCAGGTTGACCTGACGATCAAATCCCTGGCAACGGTGCGTTCCGATGTGTCACTCATGAAACAGGTGTGGATGAATCTGCTTTCAAACGCCATCAAGTATTCGTCTAAAAACAAAGAAATAAAAATTGAAGTAGGATCGTTTCCCCGAAGTGGCGAGGTGTGTTACTATGTGAAGGACAACGGCGTCGGGTTCAACATGTCGTACCAGGAAAGACTGTTCAAAGTATTTCAGCGCCTACACCGGGAGGATGAATTCCCGGGCACAGGCGTCGGACTTGCACTTGTCAAAAAAATAGTTTCCCGACACGGCGGCACCGTTTGGGCGGAGTCCACCCAGGGCGAGGGTGCGACGTTTTATTTTACACTACCAAAATCTGAACAATAACATGGACGTTCTCCTCATTGATGATAACCGCGACGAAGCGCGTCTGACGCTCCGGACACTGAAGAAAATAAACGCTTCAGCCGACATCGTTTATGAAGGCGATGGCGAAAAAGCCGTTGCCCTGATCCGGACGTTGCAGCCGGGTCAGTTTCCCAGGGTAATCCTGCTCGATCTGAAGATGCCCGGACTCGACGGCATCGGCGTATTGAAGCTGCTCAAGGACGACGAGCGTTTCAAAACCATTCCAATCGTAATGCTGACGTCTTCACGCGAGGAATCCGACATTGTAAGGTCTTACCAACTGGGTGTAAACGCATACATTGTCAAACCTGTTGATTTGGAAAATTTCGTGGCCGCCATTTCCGAAATCGGATTATTCTGGCTGACGCGCAATATCACCGTAATCTAAAAGATGAATAATGAACTCCATATCCTGATCCTCGAGGATGTGCCGGAGGAAGCGGTCCTCGTTGAAAGAGCATTGCGCAGAGAGAAGGTCACCTTCGTAAGTCGTCGCGTCGATTCGCGCGACGGTTTTGAAGACGCCCTCAGGAACTTCAGGCCCGACATCGTGTTGTCGGATCACGCACTACCACAATTCAACTCAATCGAAGCGCTGGAGCTGTGCCGGAAGTTCAACGCAGATATTCCATTCATTCTCGTCACGGGTACGGTATCGGAAGAATTCGCCGTCACGTGTATCAAGCGCGGTGCCGACGACTACATCCTCAAATCCAATCTCACGCGGCTGGGCTCCGCAATCAGGAACGCGTTAAACCACCGCGAAACAGAGGAACGCA
>JAEYWY010000027.1 GCA_023428695.1 Bacteroidota bacterium | reverse complement strand
GGTTCAGCAAGTGTGCAACGGGCTCTATGTCCTTTATCCGGACATCGACTCCGGCTTCGTAGGATTGAGCGTGATAATTTTTCTGTGCGTAGTGCGCCGCCGTGGCGCGGCTGTCGTTCCTGATGTTGAGACCGATTTCTTTAATCAATACCTGTACGTCCCTGATGAGGCTCGAGAACAGATAGTCTCCCGTAATGTTGGCATCGGCGATGGATGATTGAATGGATAATTCCCGATCAGTTCCTGTCCTGTCTGCGACAATGTTGATACTGTCCAGCCTGAGTGATTTGCCCTTGTAGTCGATAGCGATATCCTTGAATTCGGCATGGCCCTGCAGAGAATCGAGCGTAAGCCCCTTAACATCAGCCGTAAACGTGGAGTGGAGAAAGATTTCGTCCCTGGAAAGCCGCAAGTTGTGGAAGTATGCGGTATCGAGAGTTGCGCTGATCTGAATATGATTCTGGCCGTCGCGCAGATCCACGGAACCGTTGGCTTCGAACTCAAGGTTTGGATCATTAATCCGTATGAATCCGCTGAACAGTCCGGCCGCGAAACGGGCGTCAGTTGAAATATTGCTATAGTCGTAACCTTTGATCCCGACGCGGGTAACTTGTCCGTTGAGGCGGAAGTCCGCCGTTTGTTGTGTCAGGCCGGAACCGGAAATCTGGCCGTCCATGGCAACTTGTTGAAATGACGTCGTGTCACCGAGAAAGCGCCCAAGAGAAAACGACGCCAGACTCAGACGACCACTGTACTCAGAAAGGTTGAAGTCGGTTTCGTTAACCTTGAAGTTTATGTCAGACCGGATGGTTCCCAGTTTGCCAATAAGGGTACCGTTAGCCACGAAGTCGGTCGGGTAGCCGAGAAACTGTCCGTCGACATGGAGCATGCCCATGGGTTCAAGTCGTGAGATAATTCCCGGGTTCAACAGGAATGAAAGATCACGCGTGTCCAGCTGTGAGTCTTTCACGTTGAGAATAATGAACGTCTCATTTATCTCGGGCAACCCATCCATGTCAAGCGTTCCACTGAGCCGCGTGTTGCCGAGGAGTACATCCATGTCTGTAACCTTGAACTTGTTGATCCGTCCGTTGAACGCGCCGCTTACGTGCAGGGGTTTGGTTAGTCTGGCGGCCTCAGGCGCGAAAAGCGCCAGGTCAAGTGGATTGAGAATCGAATTCGCAAGATTTGCCTGTATGACAACCCTGTTCACGAAGTCATTGAGGTCACGCTGCCTTTCATAGTGAAAAACGATCGTGTCCTGAACGATGCTCTCACCGGCGCGAAGGTTCAGCCCCAGAAACTCCATTCCGCCCTGCGAGATCCGAAAGAACGTGGACATCTCGTTCACAGGGAATCCGGAAGCAATATCCTTGGCGATGAGGGTATTCAAATGAAACTCTGTCGTGTCTCCAATCACGGAAAACCCGTTTAGTTGGGCCTCGTCTACAGCAACTGAAAACTGATTGAAATTAAATCCACGACGAATTGAATCCCGATCCTGATTGATGTAGGAGAACTGGCTCTGATTTAGAAAGGCTTCGCCAATGTTGATCCGCGGAGGCTTACCACCGCCTGATCCGGCGTAGTTTTCGTTGATACGCGCAATGAATGTGTTGATGTTCAAATTCCGCGACGAATCATTCTCCTGGATCATCGTGATGTAGACGTGCGCGCTGTCGACATATACACCGTCAATATTGATGTCGCGCGAAGAAAGAAGCTTGTGTAGTTCAAAATTGATCAGGATTTCGTTGGCGCGAATCATGGTATTGCCTTCGGGGTCGCCGAGGCGGACGCCAGAAAGCTCGAGGCGGTCGAACCACAGCATTTTGAAGCTTTCAACTGACGCCGGGTACCCGGTAACCTCAGTAAGGTCCTTTAAATAATGGGAAATCAGCCACTTCTGGACCGGTGGCATCTGCAGGAAAAGAAAGGCTGAAATGATCAGGAAAAGTACGGACGTAACGGTGTAGGCAAATACCTTTATGACCCGTTTTTTGATAACTTGCAAGTTCATTTGTCAAGCATGCAGCCCGTTTTACTTGCCATTGAATCATCCTGTGATGAGACGTCAGCTTCCGTAATTTCAAACGGCAAGGTACTTAATAATATTATCGCGTCACAGGCGGTTCACCAAATTTACGGTGGAGTCGTCCCTGAACTCGCCAGCCGTGCGCATCAGCAAAATATCGTGATGGTTGTGCGCGATGCGATGGATAAAGCAAGTATCAGTCCAGTTGATCTGGACGCGATAGCAGTTACACGCGGCCCTGGCCTTATGGGTTCGCTTTTGGTAGGATTGTCTTTCGCAAAAGGTATGGCCCTTGCGTTGAAGGTACCACTCATCGAGGTGAATCACATGCAGGCCCACATACTGGCACACTTCATCGATGATCCAAAGCCGGCCTTTCCGTTCCTGTGCCTGACCGTCAGTGGCGGACATACACAACTGGTTCTGGTGCATGACTACCTGAAGATGGAAGTGCTCGGTCAGACACGTGATGACGCAGTGGGTGAGGCATTTGACAAAGCAGCCAAAATGATGGGACTGCCTTATCCGGGCGGACCCTTGATTGACAGGTATGCCAAACAGGGAAATCCCCGGGCGTTCCGGTTTCCTGTAACGAGTCTCGACGGACTGGATTTCTCGTTCAGTGGAATCAAGACTGCGCTTCTATACTTCCTGCGCGACCACCTGAAGGATTCTCCAGACTTTGTCAAGCAGAACCTCGCTGATATATGTGCATCGCTGCAGCACACGCTCATCACCATGCTGATGGACAAACTTCATCAGGCCGTGAAAGAGACCGGTATCGATCGCGTGGCAATTGCAGGAGGCGTATCGGCTAATTCAGGGCTGCAGAACGCGTTGAAAGAGACAGCTGCAAAACACGGTTGGCAGGTCTTTATTCCGGCTTTGGAATATTGTACCGATAATGCAGCAATGATTGGCATTGCCGCCCATTATAAATATCTTCAGGGCCATTTTACGGATCTGGGCATCACGCCGTTGGCACGCATGCCCCTTTCCATGTGAAGTCATATCGTATGAAGTCAGTTTTTAAACCCGGTGACAAACGTGAATACAGAAAGCTCATCGGGCCCGATGATATCGCCACTTTTCACGATGGAAACGTGCATCCTGTTTACGCTACGTTTTCCCTGGCACGCGATGCCGAATGGACGTCCCGGCAATTTGTCCTGGAAATGAAAGACGGGGATGAGGAAGGAATCGGTACCTTCCTGAGCGTCGAACACAAAGGTCCTGCCTTCGTTGGTGAGGAAGTTGTGTTCACGGCCTGGGTAGATTATTTTGAGGGGAATGAATTAATGTGTTTTTACGAGGCGCGTGTCGGAGAACGGCTCATAGCGATCGGAAAGACCGGGCAAAAGATTCTCAAGAAGGAAAAGTTGAGTCGGTTATTTCAGACGCCGGCGAATTAAGAAACGGAGATGAAGGAACGCTTTTCAAAAAATATCAACGTCAGAAACAAGCAGGCTACGTTCGAATACGAGATACTCGATAAATATGTAGCCGGTATTGTATTGACAGGAACGGAAATAAAATCGATTCGTGAAGGTAAGGTAAACCTTCAGGATGGCTATTGCCATATTCACAACGGCGAGGTGTTCGTTAAGGGAATAAACATTACGCCCTACGCCCAGGGAACACATTACAACCATGAGGCTACGCGCGAACGCAAGCTGCTGTTGAAAAAAAGCGAGATCAGGAAACTGGAAGGGAAGGTTGAGGAAAAGGGTCTCACGCTGGTGCCGCTACGGCTTTTTATCAACGATCGTGGTTTTGCCAAGCTCGAAATCGCGCTGGGCAAGGGTAAGAAAATGTACGATAAGCGGCAAAGCATTAAAGAGCGCGACGTCAGGCGCGAACTCAGTAAGATACGTTATTAGTAACCGGATATATTTGGAACTTCAATGAGTGTACTTGATTACGGTGTGTGCCGCCTCAGCATTGTGCCGGTGCGGAAAGAGCCTGATGACCGTTCCGAGCAGGTAACACAACTCCTGTTTGGCGATCATTATGAGGTACTAGAATCACACACTTCAGGCAAGTGGTTGCGGATTCGCATTTACGCCGATCAGTATGAAGGTTGGATTGCCCACAACCAACTCTACAGGATCAGCTCTGAATTTTTCGAATACATCAATCGCGCGGAACTGAAGATTACAACCGATTTGACGTCAAGCCTGCTTTTTAACAAGGCGCCGGTTATGATCGTGATTGGAAGTATTATTCCAATTGGAAGTGCAGAACTGTTCCGGATGGAGGAACAGTTTGCTTTTAATGGTGAGTCAAAAAACATCGGTCAGAAACGCGACTTCGAGTTTCTGCGCGCGATTGCCATGAAATACCTCAACGCCCCATACCAGTGGGGTGGTAAGAGTCCGTTTGGAATCGACTGCTCGGGATTCGTGCAGATGGTATTCCGGATAACAGGATTTAGTCTTCCCCGTGATTCAGGACAGCAGGCGCAGCAGGGACGGCCCGTTCCATCCTTTGACGAATCTCAACCTGGTGACCTGGTGTTTTTTCAGAATGAGAAGGAACAGATCAATCACGTCGGCATCCGACTAACGGACAGCAAAATTATCCACGCTTCCGGTCGGGTAAGAATCGATGACCTTTCCGCCGAGGGGATCGTTCACCAGACCAAAAAAACTGTCACGCACGGATTCTCGCATGTGCGTCGGATTTTTCCCTGACCCGGCAGTCGGCTTATTAAAGCGTTGAAAACGACGCTGTATAGGCACAAGCCTTTTGCTTGTTCCGAAGATTGGATTTATATTACAATCATGAATAGCCGGGTTCTTGTGCTCAATCAGGACAATAGTCCGCTTATGGTCTGTTCCGTTGAACGAGCCTTTATTCTGGTATTTCTGAAAAAAAGCGAGATGGTTCGTCCGGCCAACGGCCATCGGCTGCATTCGGTGACCCAAAGCTTCCCGATGCCGTCTGTGATTCGCCTCAACCGATATGTTAACGCCCCTTACAAGGGCGTTAATCTTACCCGGCAAAATATCTTCAAACGCGATAACTACGAATGCCAGTATTGCTCGACCAGGCGTGACCTCACCATTGATCATGTAGTGCCCCGCGCCAAGGGCGGTAAGGATACGTGGATCAACCTCGTCACCGCCTGTAAAAAGTGCAACGCGAAAAAGGGGGACTACACGCCGGAAGAAGCAGGCATGCCGTTGCGCAAAAGACCATTCAAGCCTTCCTATGCGATTTTTCTTCGCGACTACGTGAACGGTCAGTCCGACGAGTGGGATTTGTATCTCAAAGGCGGATCGTAAGCTTCTTTCTTTATATTTGGTCATGTTTTCTCTCGCAGACAAGACTGCTGTGATTACCGGAGGCGGCAGCGGAATCGGAAAAGCTATTGCCGAACTTTTTTCAGTACGAGGTGCCAGAGTTCATGTTCTCGAACTCGCCGCCGCCGCCGCGACAAAAACGTTCGCTGATTCCCCGGAAGGCGTATCCATTGCAGTTCACGCCTGTGACGTAAGCGAATCCGCGCAGGTAACATCAGTATTTGAAGAAATTGCAAAGCAGTCGGGTCGGATTGATATCCTGGTCAATAGCGCAGGCGTTGCGCACATTGGCAAACTCGATACAACGAGCGAGGCAGACTTCATGCGTTTATTCGACGTGAATGTAAAGGGCGTTTTCAATTCGATGAAAGCTGCCATTGGCTACATGAAATCACAAAAAGCCGGTGTGATTCTGAATGTTGCATCGGTAGCCGCAACCCTTGGGCTGGTTGACAGGTTTGCGTATTCCATGACCAAGGGCGCTGTCGTTTCGATGACTTTATCCGTTGCGAAAGATTATATCAATTACAATATCAGATGCAATTCTCTCTCGCCTGCGCGCGTACATACTGCGTTCGTGGATGGATTTCTTAAGAAAAACTATCCCGGAAAGGAAACAGAGATGTTTGAAAAACTCAGTCAGACTCAACCAATAGGTCGAATGGGTAAACCCGCTGAAATAGCAGCGCTCGCACTTTATCTTTGTTCCGATGAAGCCGCGTTTGTTACCGGGTGTGACTATCCTATCGATGGCGGTTTTGTCAGGTTAAATACATGAGAAAGTCATTCCAACTAAACCTTAATACCTGAACTAAATGAGACTCTTGCGCTTCGGTGAACCGGGCAATGAAAAGCCGGGAATTTTGAAAGACAACACAATCCTGGATGTGTCGGCGTTCGGGGAAGATTTTGGTGAGTCATTTTTTGGCAGCGACGGAATCTCGCGTCTGAAAACGTGGCTGGAAAACAACAAGGACCTTCCTGTTGTGGATCCGCGTACGCGCTTAGGGACACCGTTTACTCGTCCCTCCAAAATTATTTGTATCGGGCTTAATTATTCCGATCACGCAAAAGAGACCGGCGCGCAACTTCCGTCGGAACCGATAATTTTCTTTAAGGCAACAAGCGCAATCTGCGGCCCGAATGATAATCTTATCATCCCACGCGATAGCGTGAAGACCGACTGGGAAGTTGAACTCGCCGTTGTGATTGGTCGCAAGACGAGTTACGTCAAGGAGCACGACGCAATGAAATACGTTGCCGGTTATTGCCTGCACAACGACTATAGTGAGCGCGCGTTTCAGCTCGAACGCGGCGGACAATGGGTAAAAGGCAAGAGTTGTGATACATTCGCGCCAATGGGTCCGTGGCTGGTTACACCGGATGAAATCGCGGACGTTGATAGTCTGAAGCTCTGGTTGAAAGTGAATGGAGCAACGTATCAGAACGGTTCAACTAAAGATATGTACTTCAAGATCCCGTTCCTTATAAGCTACCTCAGCGAGTTTATGACGTTGCTCCCCGGTGATGTGATCTCGACCGGTACGCCAGCAGGGGTAGGGTTAGGTTTCAAACCGCCAATCTACATTCGCGAGGGTGACGTCATCGAGTTGGGAATCGACGGCCTGGGTACACAGCGCCAGGTAGCTATCTGATCGTTCAAAGAAAAGTCTTTCCATCGTGGTTATTGATGCACATCAACATTTCTGGAAATATGATCCGGTACGCGATTCGTGGATAACGGATGAAATGGCCGTTATCCAACGCGATTTCCTGCCAGGTGATCTCGAACAGGAATTGTCAGCGAATGGAGTGGATGGTTGCGTTTCGGTTCAGGCCGACCAGTCGGAAGACGAAACGCAGTTTTTGCTTCAGCTTGCCGATCAGTCGACGTTTGTAAAAGGTGTTGTTGGCTGGGTTGATCTCAGGTCGGATAACTTAACGGATAGGCTGGTGTATTTTAGAGAGTTTCCGAAGTTGAAAGGCTTCCGGCATATTGTTCAGGGCGAACCTGCCGGATTTCTCGAAAACACGAAGTTTATCAGCGGCATTAACGAATTACATAAACACGGGTTCACATACGATCTGTTGATTTATCATTATCAGATGCAGGAGGCACTCTCGTTTGTGGCGAAAATACCAGATACAAGAATTGTCATCGACCATATCGCGAAACCGGCTATTGCCCGAGGCGAAAAGACACAATGGGAACTCAACATGGCGGCGATGGCGACATTTCCCAACATCTTCTGCAAGTTGTCGGGAATGGTAACGGAAGCGTCGTGGCGCAATTGGAAACGCGACGACTTCTATCCCTACCTCGATGAAGTGATGGAGGCTTTCGGACCGGAGCGCCTGATGTATGGATCCGACTGGCCTGTCTGCCTCGTTGCCGCTCAATACCGGGAACAGCTCGATATTGTGCGAAGTTATATTTCGCGTCTGAGTGATGAGGAGCAGAAGGCGATTCTCGGCGAAAACGCGGTGGCGTTCTACGGGCTTTGACATGTCTGGGAGATGAAAGTGGAAAGTTGAAAGATGAAAGATGACCGGTGAAAAGGCTGTTCTTCATTCGGAAACGAGAACATTTAGGGTAGCACTTACAAATCCGACAATTTTGGTTTTTTTATCATACTTTTAATTGAACTTCATACACCATGGACCTTTTTCTCAAGGATAAGATCATCATTGTTACAGGTGGCGCCAAAGGGATTGGTGCAGGTATTGTGAGCGGGCTTGCGAGCGAAGGCGCTATTCCCGTGATCATCGGAAGAAACGAAAGCGATAACCGCGCAATGGTGTCAGAGATAGAAGCGAAAGGCGGGAAGGCTTTTCAGGTAGTCGCTGAGTTGTCCGAACCGGAAGAATGCCGGAAATCTGTTGAACGGGTTGCAAAACAATTTGGCAGGATCAATGGCGTAGTCAACAATGCGGGTGTCAACGACGGTGTCGGACTTGAGAAGGGAGACTACGAACGGTTCATGGCGTCTCTCCACAAGAATCTTGTTCATTACTACCTCGTTGTACATTACGCGCTTCCGTATTTGAAAGAAAGCAAAGGCGCAATCGTCAATATCGGATCGAAGACTGCGGAAACAGGCCAGGGAAATACTTCGGCGTATGCCGCGTCGAATGGTGGCAGGAATGCATTGACACGGGAATGGGCGGTGGAATTGCTGCCGCATGGCATTCGCGTCAACGCGGTGATCGTCGCCGAATGTTACACACCACTTTATGACAAGTGGATTAAGACATTTCCGAATCCGGAGGAAAAACTTGCTTCAATTACGGATAAGATTCCTTTAGAAAGACGAATGACGACGGCGGAAGAAATTGCCAACATGGTTTTGTTCCTGCTTTCAACGCGTTCATCACATACAACAGGTCAGCTCATTCACGTCGACGGCGGTTATGTTCATCTGGACCGCGCGTTGCTTTAAATTTATAATCCAGCATATGCCATCAATCCCTGCCGAACAAGTCTCCGAGAAAACAGATCGCGTCGAAGGAAATCCGTACCTGCTACCGTTTATCCTGGTAACAAGTCTTTTCTTTCTATGGGGGCTCGCCAATATTCTCAATTCAACTTTGATCGCACACTTTCAGCCTGTATTTACCATATCAAGGGCGGAGGCAATGTTCGTCGAAACGGCCTTTTATTTTGGTTACTTCACCATTGCCATTCCCGCCGGACTTTTCATGGAGAAGTATAGTTACAAGAAGGGTATTCTCATGGGGCTGGTGTTATACGCTGTAGGAGCCTTGCTGTTCATTCCCGCAGCTAAGTTGCTTGCCTTTGGATTCTTCCTTGTTGCATTGTTTATTATCGCAAGCGGGTTGGCGTTTTTGGAAACAGGCGCGAACCCATACGTGATGTTATTGGGAAAACAGGAAACAGCAACTGTACGACTGAACTTCGCGCAGTCGTTCAACGGTGTTGCCCTTGTAGTCGGCCCCTGGGTTGCAGGTCAGTTTATCTTTGCGGGAAATGAAGGCGAACTGGCAACGCTTCAGGAGAAACAACAGGCTGCTGAAGCAGTAATAATTCCTTATGCCGGGATTGCTACAATTGTACTCTTTGTCTCGTTGCTGTTCTTTCTGACCCGAATGCCGGAGCCTGACAAAGGCAGTGGGCTTCACTTTGATAAGACAATTTTCAAACGGTCGCACCTTCTGTTGGCGGTTATTGCACAGTTTCTGTATGTCGGTGCTCAGGTCGGAATTTGGGGAATCACGATCGATTTTGTAACCAAGCTGCTGCCAGGAACAAGCAGAGAGATTGCATCGAAATACTATTTACTTGGTGGTTCTTTTCTGTTTGTATCAGGTCGATTTTTCGGGACCTGGTTAATGAGAAAGATTCGCGATCACAAAATGTTGACAGCGTACGGATTTGCGGCCATGTTCTTGTGTCTGATGGGAGCTTTTACCGAAGGTGCGTTGGCAGTGTATTCGCTTATCGGCATTAACTTCTTTATGTCAATCATGTTCCCGACGATTTTTGCTCTGGGTGTGCAGGATCTTGGTGACAATACAAAACTCGGTTCATCGCTGCTGATTATGTCGATTGTCGGTGGTGCGCTGCTTCCTCCGATTATGGCACTTTTCCCACTGCAGTATTCTTTATTTGTGCCGATGCTTGCATTTGCATTCGTTTCTTTCTTCGGATGGAAAGGCTACCGCGTTCGCACATGAAACGTTACGCACTAGCTCTTGATCTCGTCGATGATCCCCAAAAAATAAGGGAGTACGAAGAATGGCATACGCGCGTCTGGCCCGAAATCCTCGAGAGTATTCGCAGCTCAGGCATTGAGAATATGGAAATCTACCGCGTAGCCAACCGCCTTTTTATGATCATGGAAACGTCGGATTCTTTCAGTTTGGAAGAAAAAAGCTCACGCGATGCTAACGACGCTACTGTTCAAAAATGGGAGGAACTGATGTGGAATTACCAACAGGCTCTCCCTTTCGCAAAACCCGGCGAAAAATGGGTACTCATGCAGAAAATCTTCTCTCTTGCCTGATCCATCATATTAATTCAGTAATGTTTTGAAAAATATACCGAGCGGTATATTTTTACGGCGTGAAGAAGTCGGAACGCACACGCCGTTACATCATCGAAAAAACCGCTCCCGTTTTTAACAAGCAGGGATTCGCGGGCACTTCATTGTCCGATCTGCAGGAGGTCACCGGTCTCACAAAAGGTTCACTTTATGGGAACTTCGCGGACAAGGAGGAGATCGCATATGCTGCATTTCAGTTCGCCATGGATGAAACAAAGAAGGCCATGGCCAGGATGACAGAGGGTCAGACTTCGGCGAAGGCCCGGCTTCTTGCGGTCCTCCGTTTTTATGCGACGTACGTGTTTAAATCACCAATTCCCGGAGGATGTCCTTTACTGAATAATGCCGTGGAAGCAGATGACCATCACCAGTCCTTGCGCGATCACGTCGCTAAGGAAATCAAAAACGTAGTCGCTTTTATCGCTCGGCTTTTGGAAGAAGGAAAGAAGTCCGGTGAATTTGATGCCTCCGTGAACAGCGGCGAGTTAGCCATGCTTTTCTTCACCTCGGTGGAAGGCGCAATCATGGTGAGCCGTGTGACCGGCTCGGATCGCGCGATGAAAATCGTAGTCAAAAACTGTAAAAACATTCTTGAACAAATATCACTCAAATGAAACCACGCAAAGTCGTAGTAACGGGTCTCGGCGCCATAACACCACTTGGCAATACCGTCGATGAATTCTGGAAAAACCTTATTGAAGGAAAGAGCGGCGCTGCACCGATCACGCGATTCGATGCGACAAAATTCAAAACAAAGTTTGCGTGCGAGATCAAAGGTTATGATCCGCTCAACTATTTCGAGAAGCAGGAAGTAAGAAAGATTGATCCATTCACACAATACGCGTTGGTATCTACAGCCGAAGCGTTGAAAGACTCAGGTCTTGATCTCGACAACATTGACAAAACGCGTGTCGGCGTTATCTGGGGATCCGGTAACGGCGGATTTCAGACTTTCCAGCAGGAGATCATGGCTTTTGCCCTGGGCGACGGAACGCCGCGTATCAATCCGTTCTTCATCCCCAAAGTGATCGTTGATATTGCGTCCGGATGGATTTCGATTAAGTACGGATTTATGGGACCGAACTTTACAACGGTATCCGCATGCGCAACTTCGACTACGGCACTCATTGACGCTATGAACTACATCCGCTGGGGCAAGGCCGACATCATCGTTACCGGCGGATCCGAAGCTGCGGTCAACGAAGCAGGTATCGGCGGATTTAATGCATTGAAAGCGCTATCCACACGGAACGACGATCCTTCCACGGCATCCCGTCCTTTTGATGCCACGCGCGACGGCTTTGTAATGGGCGAAGGATCCGGTACGCTTATACTTGAGGACTACGACCACGCGATGAAACGCGGAGCACGTATCTATGCAGAGGTTGCAGGCGGTGGAATGTCTGCAGATGCTTATCATCTTACAGCTACCCATCCTGAAGGGGCAGGCGCAAAGCTTGGTATGAAATGGGCTGTCGAAGATGCAGGACTTACTCTCGAAGATGTTGATTATCTGAATCCGCATGCCACATCCACGCCGGTTGGAGATGAGAGTGAGATGAAAGCCGTGAAATCTTTATTTGCAGACCACACGTCGAAGTTGCTAATCAGTGCCACCAAATCGGCAACTGGTCACCTGCTCGGAGGTGCTGGCGCGGTTGAAGCAATTATTTGTGTTAAAGCAATTCACGAAGGTGTTGTTCCGCCGACAGTCAATACACAGAGCGTAGATCCGGATATTCCCGAAGGGCTGAATATTGTTCTGCAAAAGCGGGTAGAACGGAAAATAAACGTCGCTATGAGCAATACGTTTGGCTTTGGCGGCCACAACGCCACGGCTGTATTCAAGAAGATGTAGTAACATAAATTCTTCTGCGCCGGTTGCTTCGTGTTGCCCATGGGTTTCGCGGAGAAATATTGTCTTTGTTTTTGAGGTGATATGTTTTATTGTATAATTTCACATACCTGCAGTTAACGCGCGTTTTGTCGTGACGATTCTAGTGGGGTTGATCGTTGTCTGGCAGGCCGCCCCCGTACCGCCCTATGGTTGTTTGAAGTATCACTGTCTACCGTCTGTTTTTAAACTTTTGTGTTATGTTAAGAAAAGCCCTATGGCGCGGCGGTCTGCCGGCCAGAATCAGGACATTATTGCTTCTGATGAGTTTCTCTGTGATTCAGCTTAATGCCCAAATCGAACTCGTCAAGGATGTGTTGCTTACGCCATCGTCCTTGTACGGAGAGTTTTCGCATGTTCATGAAGTTGGCGACGTCGTCTATTTCGTTGCTGAGAATGCGCTTTGGAAGAGTGACTCCGAAGGAAATACGACGAATCTCAGGACTTTTGGTTTTGCGAAGGCGTTGATGAACATAGGTGACAGGCTTGTCTTTGTGGCCGCGGATGGAGTCACAGGTGCCGAATTATGGACGAGTGACGGCACGTCGGAAGGAACTGTGGTTTTACGCGATATTTCTCCCGGAAATCCGGGTTCGGATCCTGAACAACTTACGTTGTGTAACGGGATGATTTTTTTCGTGGCAACAACTCCCGCCAACGGAAAAGAAGTCTGGCGAACGGATGGAACCCCTTCGGGTACTTTCATGGTGAAGGATATAATGAAGGGTGGGGGGCACAGCAATGCTTCGTTTCTCACTGCATTTAATGACTACGTTTACTTTGCTGCCAACGACGCGAAGCACGGATATGAACTGTGGCGCACAGATGGAACGAGTGCGGGTACCTCACTCGTTATCGATATCTATCCCGGAAAGAAGAGCAGTGCCCCGCAGCACATCGCAGCTTCAGGTGGTTACATCTACTTCGCAGCCAGGAATGAAGCCGCAGGTGAAGAGCTGTGGAAGTCGGATGGTACAGCAATAGGAACTACGCTCGTGATGGATGTCAATCCCGGATCGTCAGGGAGTTTTCCCAAATGGCTTGTTGACGCTGACGACAGGCTTTACTTTGTCGCCAATGATAAAACCCATGGCGTAGAATTCTGGGTAACCGATGGAACCACGGCAGGCACGCACCTTCTAAAGGATCTGAGGCCCGGCAAATATAATGGCATCTTAAACCTTTTGGCATTGGCAGCCAAAAACGGTTTCCTGTATTTTATTCAACATGGCGATCTGTATGTAAGTGACGGGACAGAAGAAGGTACGACTCTTTTGCGCGAGCAGGTTGGTGATAGCTACACGTCAATTGAAGTCTTCGAGTTCGGCGACGCATTATACCTTATCGGGGAGCGGTACACCTGGAGTTCGTTGAACGGGTGGTCTCCTTTAGAGGCCTTTCTCGTGAAACTTGAAGGAAGTACGGCGACTGATGTGAAGGAACTTGGCCCGGGAATAGGCAGTACAACTTACGAAATCTCGGGAGCGTCGGCTATGTACTTCATCGCACCTGATGCCTCCGGCGATAATGTCATTTGGAAGAGTGATGGCACCGAAGAAGGCACAGACACATTTATTAATCTTGTAACCTATACCACGGGTTCCAATCCGCACAACTTTGTTCTCTTCAAGAGTAAGCTTTATTTCCTGACTAGTGCGGTGGACCCCGAAAACGGACTCTGGGTAACTGATGGTACCGAATCCGGGACTGAAAAGATACTCAGTGGGTTTGCTACCGGACTTGTTGCAGGTGACGACATCATGTTCTTCGAAAAGGATTTTACATTATGGAAGTCGGATGGAACGAGTGCCGGAACGGAGAAGGTGAGCGACGTTCCCGTTTATATCACCGGTGCTGTCGTAGGCAATGTTGCTTATTTTCCCAGCGGAACTGATTTTGGCGAAGAACTATGGAAGTCTGACGGAACGCCGGAGGGTACCGTTATGGTTAAAGACATCAATCCGGTCGGTAGTAGTATGCCCAGGGAATTCACTGTGCTGAATGGAACAGTGTTCTTCACTGCCACTACTTCTGCAGGTGAAGAACTTTGGAAAAGCGACGGAACAGAACCAGGCACTGCGCTGGTCAAAGACATAATTCCCGGTGCGATAGGAAGCCATCCAAGACACCTCACGCTACTGGATGATCAACTATTTTTTGTTGCCGATACGCCCGGAGGCAAACAGGCATTGTATCGAAGTGACGGGACGAATGCAGGAACCGTTGTAGTAAAAGATTTTCCGACAGAACCGGTTCTTACCATTTCTTGGCTCACAGAAAGAAATGGCCATCTTTACTTTGTGGTTAATCACACGGCAAAAAATAAGTCGTTATATCAGACGGACGGGACTTCTGCAGGAACTACGCTTGTGCAGACTTTTCCAACGGTTTCTAATATCGAATTGCTGCCCTACTATCATGGTATGACGTGGTTCCTTGTCAGGTCCGAGAATTTCCAAACGACTCTTTGGGCTACCGATGGAACGTTGCAGGGTACAGAGCAGATTACTCCCGTGGATGATAACAGTTATTATCCCAGTAGTGCCATATTTGATGATATCCTTTATTTCGGTACGGATTCATACCTTGTACGAACAGATGGGACTGCCTGTGGAACCTTTGCTATACAAAACACGGGTTACTATGATGCAACTCACCCGGAATATTTGACTGTACTGGATGACAAGCTGATTTTCTCTGCGCATGCCCCTCAGGTCGGCACCGAAGTCTTCCGGTTAGATGCCTCAACAGCACCAACGAGCGATTGTGAAGTACTTGCTGGTACGCTCCGTGTGAGTGAAGATGTAAATTCCAATGACGAACCGGATGCTGCCAAAGAAACCTTCGTTGCGTATCCGAATCCGTTTACGAGTGAATTTCAGTTAAGCGTCGACAAAGATCAAGATAATTTTGATGTAGTGATTTATTCATTCGACGGCCAGGTCAAAGCCCGCTATAAAGGGTTGCGTGCTGGTGAGAAACATATGCTGGGTGAGAAACTTGGCCGCGGTTTGTATTTCATCAGGATTTCTTCGGAAGGAAAAAGCGAAACACGCCGGCTTGTTAAGCAATGATATTTGTCACTGAACTTGAAAAATATTGAAGGAGTTGAAAGGCTCCTTCTTTTTTTGTATTCTGAATCGCCTGCGTCCGCATGGTCTCCTGGGAAGATGGAACTTCAATGTTTAAATAAGATGTGGTAACATGGATTCAATTGGGCCCGTCCAAAGAAGGGTGTGCATCACTTTACAGAATTAGCTCCTTTGTCTTTGGGTGAATGTCTTTATTGCATACCTTCATATACCTGTAGGTAACGAGCGTTTTATCGCGGGATGTTGTTTGCGGGGTCGATAGTTATCTGGCAGGCTGTCCCCGGTACCATCCGATGGTTGTTTGAAGTATCACTGTCCTACTGTCTGTTTTAATCTTTTGTGTATGAAAAAAAATTACCCTCTGGCTGGCGGCTTGCCGGCCAAATTCAGGACGTTATTGCTCCTGATGAGTTTTTCTGTAATTCAGCTTAATGCCCAAATCGAACTCGTAAAGGATCTGGAATCAACGCCAAATCCCGACTTCAACGAGTTTTCCCTTGTCCACGTAGTTGGCGACGTCATTTATTTTGTTTCTGAAAATGATCTGTGGAAGAGTGACCCGGAAGGAAATGCTACCAAAGTCAAAGATTTTGTCTCCGTTATGGAGTTGCTGCACCTCGGCGATGACCTGATCTTTTTCGCCGATGACGGAACTACAGGTATCGAAGTGTGGAGGAGTGACGGTACAGAAGAAGGAACAATCCTCTTACGCGATGTTGCGCCCGGGCCTTCCGGCTGCAGTCCTGAACAGTTTATTTACTTCGATGGAAAGATCTTTTTCGTGGCGACGACTGCCGAGTTCGGCAGGGAAATCTGGCGTACCGATGGAACATCTTCGGGGACGGCCATCGTGAAGGATATCATAAAACGTGGCGCGAACAGCAACCCTTCATTTCTGACTGCTTTTGGTAATTACGTGTATTTCGCTGCGAATGATGCAAAACATGGATATGAGTTGTGGCGCACAGATGGCACGGACGAGGGGACTGAACTGGTGATCGATATTTATCCGGGCAAAAAAGGCAGCGGACCTCAGGAACTGACGGTTTCAGGTGACTACATATACTTCTCAGCGCGTACCGAAGCGGAAGGGACAGAGGTATGGAAGTCGGATGGAACAGCGGCAGGAACATCCGTCGTGGAAGTTATTCCTGGACCATCTGGCGGTGTTCCGCGTTGGTTTGTTGGCGCGGGTAATAACATACTTTATTTTGCCGCCAGAGATGGTGTTCACGGCGTTGAGTTCTGGACGACCGATGGAACTGCTGAAGGGACCAAACTTGTCAAGGATTTGAGACCCGGTCAATATGGTGGCGTCGGATCGGTTGAGGCGTTGCACGGTAAGGACGGACTCCTGTATTTCGTGGACCTCGATCATTTCTGGGTGAGCGATGGCACTGACGAAGGCACGATCCTTCTTGGCGAAGAGATTGGAGACGCTTACACAACCATGAGATTCTTTGAGTATCAGGGGGCATTATACCTGCTTACCTCCGGCTACAACGTTAACCTCCTGAAGATTGAAGGAACAACGATGACGTTGGTGAAGCACTTCGGGGCCGGCGCCCAGCTTTCCGAACGTTTCATCAGCGGTGGGTCGTTGATGTACTTTATAGCTCCCGATGCGTCCGGTGATAACATGATATGGAAAAGCGATGGTACCGAAGAAGGCACGGTGCCTATTATTAACTTCTCCACCTATACCGAGGGTTCTGATCCGCAGAACTTTGTTCACTTCAAGGACAAGATATACTTCAGAACATATTTTAGTTTTCGGGGAAGTGGGGTGTGGTTCACGGACGGAACCGAGGCCGGGACCGAACAAATCACAACGGGCGATGCCTACAACCTTGTTCCTGGTGACGATGTATTGTTCTTTGAAAAAGACCAGAAACTATGGAAGTCGGATGGCACAGCAGAGGGAACGTCATTTGTGAGCGATATCAATCCAGGCGAAATGATCACGATCGGAAATGTTGCCTACTTTTATGCGGATGCCAATGGCCTTGGCACGGAACTCTGGAAATCCGACGGAACTCCTGAAGGCACAGTCCTCGTCAAGGACATCAATCCGGGGGCCTCGCACAGTCACCCAGGCTCCTTCATAAATGTGAATGGTACGTTGTTCTTCACTGCGAGCGGTCCGGAGGGGCGAAGAGTCTGGAAGAGTGACGGGACGGAAGCGGGAACGGTTTTGGTTAAGGACATAGCGGGTTATAGCGGAAGCGAACCGGGTTCTCTAATACGTTATGACAACCAGCTCGTGTATGCTGCGCGCCGTGCCAGAGGCAAGCTGATTTTGTATCGGACCGACGGTACCACCAACGGAACCAGTGTTCTTACATCGTTTGGCGGACAATCGGTTCTTAGTATTTCCACACTCGGGGTGAGCGCAGACCGTCTCTATTTCGCCGTCAGGCATAGCTCGGACAACCTGTCTTTGTACAACACCGACGGAACTTATGTTACTCTTATTAAGTCGTTCTCGTCGGCGTCGGCAATCAACGGACTGATTGAGTATCACGGCAAAACGTATTTCCTGGTACGATCACCTTCTAATTTCCAGTCCGACCTGTGGGTAACCGATGGAACGGAAGCGGGGACTTCGCTGGTTGCGCCAGTTGAGTCCGCAGGGGAAAACGGGGTTGTATTTAATGATGTGCTCTATTTCGAAGGATCCCGGTTGATACGTAGTGACGGAACTGCGTGTGGAACATTTTCAATACAAAATACCGGACCTTTGAACGTGAATGTAGCGAGATCACTCACTGTTCTGAATGATAAACTTCTCTTCGGAGCACATGCCAACGCGGTCGGCCGGGAGTTGTTCAGACTCGATGCATCATCGGCACCAACAAGTGATTGTGAAGAATTCGCTGAAGCGCTGCGCGTTGATGAAAACTTTTTAGCAAAGGATGAACAGGCTTCAGAAGCAACGATCGCTGCATATCCAAATCCGTTTACGACAGAGTTTCAACTAACCGTGGACAAAGTTCATGGTGATCACTTTGATGTTGTGATTTATTCAATCGATGGCCAGGTCAAAGAACGTTACGAAGGATTGAAGGCTATGGATGAATATGCACTGGGGAAAAAACTTGAACGGGGATTGTATTTTATAAGGATTACATCAAACGGTAAAACTGAAACGCGACGACTTGTGAAACAGTAGCGCTTTAATGTCAGCATAACACAGAAGGAATAAACAACTCCTTCTGTTTTTGCTGATAATAGAATGGAGAAATTGTCGTGCAATGTCGTAGTCATCCGATCGGGCTATTTTTCAGTCAGAACGGACTCAAAGGTTGTTTACATGAATATCTCCAGCTTCATATTTTGATAACGGTGTATTGCCCGCGTGAGGGCTCGCAAGCTCCTTTGCAAGCGATAAAACTGATCTCTGAAATTTATTGTCGGCCTGTCTGTTTTTAATCTGTGAGACATGAAAAAAAATTACTCCTCGCGAGATCCTCTCTTTGCCAAAATCCGGGCGCTATTTGCCCTGATGTGTTTGGCTGTTCAGCTTAACGCACAAATCGAACTCGTAAAAGACATTAATGGGGCAAGCGATCCATATGTCAGCGAGTTTTCCCTTGTGCATGAAGTGGGTGACGTCATCTACTTCGTTTATGAAAATGATTTATGGAAAAGTGACGTCGAAGGAAACGCGACGAAGGTCAAGGATTTTGCTTCCGTCGCGAAGCTAGTCAACATAGGGGACGATCTGATCATTTTCGCTGACGACGGCGTCGCCGGGACAGAGGTCTGGCCGAAGTGACGGTACGGAAGAAGGGACCATATTTGTTCGCGATGTATCCCCGGGACCATCCGGCTGCCAGCCTGAACAACTCACGTTGTGCGATGGAAAAGTATTCTTCGTTGCAACGACAGCAGCATCTGGGCGAGAGGTTTGGCGCACTGATGGAACTCCGTCAGGCACTTTTATGGTAAAAGATATCATTAAAGGTGGCGGGCACAGCAACGCGTCCTTTCTTACTGCTTTCGGCAACCATGTATACTTCGCCGCAAATGATGCGAAGCATGGATATGAGTTATGGCGTACAGACGGTACGAATGCCGGAAGCGACCTGCTTATCGATATCTACCCTGGGAAAAAGAGTAGCGCGCCCCAGGATATTACAGTTTCAGGGGGAGTGCTCTACTTCACCGCGCGGACTGAGACCGAAGGTGAGGAGATATGGAAGTCTGACGGAACCGCGGCCGGAACAGAGATGCTCAAGGATGTTAATCCCGGCCCTGCAAGCAGTTTCCCAAGGTACCTGGTTGACGCAGACAGCAAATTTTACTTTGCAGCCAATGACGGTACGCATGGTGTAGAATTTTGGAAGAGCGATGGAACCACCGCCGGGACTGAACTTATCATGGACTCAAAACCGGGAAGATACAACGGCACCAGTTGGATAATGGGCCTGGCCGGCCACAACGGATTCCTTTATTCTGTTCGTGGCAGAAATCTTTTTGTGAGTGATGGTACCGAGGAGGGAACCACGGTGATTGGAGAGTTGGGCGATCACTACACCGCGCTGAATTTTCATAAGTACCAGGACGCCTTGTATGTCGTTAACGTCACATACTCTTATGACAACACCTCGTATGATGTTACGCTGGTAAAGGTGCAGGGCACGACGATGACCGATGTTGCTTTGCTCGGGTCTGGGTATTACTACACATTCCCGATTACGGGAACATCGCACATGTACTTCATGGCGCAGAACACCCTGGGTGATCAATTGATCTGGCAAAGCGACGGCACCGAAGAAGGTACCGTGCCGTTCCTGAACCATGAAACCTATACCGCCGGAGCCAATCCCGATAACTTTGTTTTGTTTAATGACAAATTGCACTTCACAACCTATGCGCTCGAAGCAGAAACGGGGCTGTGGTCAACGGATGGCACGGAAGCCGGCACAGAACAAATCACAAGTGGCAATATATGGAATCTGGTTGCCGGTGAAAACGTTTTGTATTTCGATAAGGACGGTGCGCTGTGGAAGTCGGATGGAACCGTTGCAGGCACAGCGTTGGTGAGTTCGCTGAATCCAGGAATAATCGAGACAATCGGCGACGTTGCGTACTTCAACGCGAGCGGTGGCGGGCTTGGTCTCGAGTTATGGAGGTCGGACGGAACAGCGGAAGGCACTTTCCTCGTAAAAGATATCAACCCTGGTATCTTGAACAGCGATCCAAACGGGCTCATCAATGTTAACGGCACGTTGTTCTTTTCGGCGCGCACGTCCGTCGGGGAGGAGCTCTGGAAAAGTGATGGCACCACGGCGGGAACCGTTATGGTTAAGGATATCATACCGGGGTCTACGAGCAGCGATCCACGATTCCTGACGAACTTTAACAATCAACTTTACTTCGTCGCCACCCGCGCCAGTGGTGGTGGCGGTGCGCTTTACCGCAGCGACGGCACAGCTGCCGGTACTGTTGCCATCGAATCTTTCGAGTCACAACCCTTTAGTGAATTCAGATCACTCACTATAAGCGGAGGACGACTTTACTTTACGGTCAGAGATGGATCAAATAGTGAATCCCTCTACCACACCGACGGAACATTGGGCGGGACAACTTTGATTCGAACATTTCCATCAACCCTGAGTGTTACGGTACTCACCGAATATCATGGCAAGACCTACGTCCTCGTGAGCGCCATGCCATCTTCCGCGACTACGCTCTGGGCAACAGACGGAACGGCCGCGGGCACATCAATGGTTGCTGAACTGGAAGACTTCACCGGCGGACCCAGCAGCGTTGTGCTTAACGATGTACTCTACTTCGAAGGAGGGAACTGGCTGGGACGTACCGACGGAACCGCGTGCGGAACATTCTTCATCCAAAATTCCGGCGATATGAATGTACTATACCCCGGAAGTCTCGTGAAACTTGATGATAAACTGCTCTTTTATGCGTACGCAGACGAAGTTGGCGTCGAATTATTCCGGTTGGATGCATCTGCTGCGCCGACGAGTGACTGCGAGCCTTTGGCGGAAACCTTGCGCGTGGCCGATGCCGTCTCCGCATTGGACGAGGAGGACAACGCCAAGGGAACGTTCATTGCATATCCGAATCCGTTTACATCTGAGTTTCAGCTGACGTTTGATAAAACGCAAGGCGATCGCTTTGATGTCGTTATCTATTCAATCGATGGCCAGGTTATCGCGCGTTACGATGGGTTAAGTGCCAATGAGAAACACGCGTTGGGTGAAAAGCTCCAGCGTGGACTGTATTTCATCAGAATAAACTCAAACGGAAAAAGGGAAACGCGTCGACTTGTAAAACGATGATCCTATACTGAACATGAGACATAGAAGGGGAGTCGAAAGACTCCTTCTTTTTTTAGAACCGCAATGTAAACACGGTTTGCACATCGGGTTCGGACTCGACAGTAATGGATCCGTTGTGCATTTGCATGATTTGCCGTGAGAGGCTGAGTCCGATCCCGGAACCGGTCCTCTTCGTGGTGTAGAAGGGAACAAAGATGTGATCGAGTGCTTCTTTGATGATACCCGCACCGTTATCGATCACTTCGATCTTTATGACGTTGTCCTCGTACTTTCCAAGGAGTTTCAATTCCGGGTTTGATGTTTCGGCTAATGCTTCTTTCCCATTCTTCAGCAAATTGATCAAAACCTGTTCGATCATTTCTTCGTCAGCCTGGATCACCAGATAATCGGAGTTGCATCCATACTCAAACCGGATATCGGTTTTCTTCAATTCGTTTTTCATCAGGTGTGCGACCTTGTCGATCAATTCTTTAAGCTTCACCGGTTTGAGGTTTGGCTTCGGAAGGGAAGTGTACTCGCGATAGGCGTCGATGAATTTGATCAGGCCTTTGCTTCGATTTTCAATTGTTGCAAGTCCCTCGCGCAAGTCTTCGGCTCCTTCTTCCCTGAGTTCGTATCGTTCGCCTTTCCTTTCCATCTCGTGATCCAGAATTTCACGAAGCGTTGATGTAAGCGAGGATATCGGCGTGATCGAATTCATGATTTCATGACGAAGCACCCGCGTCAGATTCTGCCAGGCTTCGAGTTCCTGTTTCTGCAATTCGGGCTGGATGTTCTGCAAGGTTACGAGTTTAACATCCATTCCACGGATCCTTAACTCGGTTGCCTGTATGGTCAGATAGAGTTCGTTGCTTCCTTTATACAACTCGCTTTTACCCGGCTCAACGGTGTTGATACTGTGATACAGTTTCGGATTGATTGAGATCAGTTCAGAAATATTCTTAATTGAACCGACACCCATAAATTTCTTCGCGTTTGCGTTGATCAGTTGAACGTTTCCGGTTGAATCAAACGAGAGGATACCTGTTCTCACCTGTTGAACAACAATGTTCAGGTATTGACCCTGTTCTTCTTTTTCAGAACGCGCTTTGCGGAACGCGTCGAGAACTTCTGTGAATGCTGTGTTCAGTTCCTTGAAGCTGCGTCCGAGTTTGTTGTCAGCGGTAAATCCGGTAATGAAGTCCGAGTACTTGACCGATTCGAGAAAGCGGGTAAGTTTTTGATTCGTCTGACTAACGAAACGAAAGAGCTCAATGTGCAGGGAAATGATGACAATGCCCATTAGCATAGCTGCGAAGAGCATGTTGGGCCGGGTAACCATAAACATAAACAGCGCCATGCTCATTCCCAGGAAAATGATCCTGATGATTACTTTTACCCGGAAGTCAGAGAAGCGAAATTTCAAAGCGAAATGCCTATTAAACGGCAATTTAATAAAGTCCGCGGAATAGGAATTGATTACTTACAATCCGTATTTCTCAAGCCGCCGGTACAGCGAAGAACGGGTAAGCCCGAGTTCGGTAGCGGCCTGGGTAATGTTTCCGTTGTACTTCTTCAGGACTTTACGGATGAGGAGTTTTTCAACTTCTTCCAGGTTGTACTGTTCGAGACTGAGTTGCCCGTCGTCTTTGTGGCCGGTAGGGCTGAAGTTGAAGTCTTCCGGCTGTAAAACATTGGAGTTGCTGAGAATGACAGCGCGTTCGATCGAATGCTGCAATTCCCGGATGTTGCCCGGCCACGGATGTTTGTGCATGCGCGCCATGGCAGCCTCGCTGATCCGGTTTACCTGCTTGTTGTACTTCGCTGCATAATGTGACAGGAAATGGTTGGCAAGGAGCGGAATATCTTCAAACCTTTCACGCAGTGGCGGGATTTCAATTTCGATAGTGTTGATCCTGTAAAGCAAATCCTGCCTGAACCGGTTTTCCTTGACCATTTCATATAACGGCATGTTTGTCGCGCAAATCAGACGAATGTCAACCGGGGTCTCCTTGTTTGAACCTACGCGACTTACTTTCCTGTTCTGTAATACGGTCAGCAACTTGGCCTGAAGCGGCATGGAAAGATTACCGATTTCATCGAGAAACAGGGTACCGCCATTGGCAAGTTCAAAGCGGCCCGCGCGGTCTTCTTTTGCGTCGGTGAACGAGCCTTTTTTGTGACCGAAAAGTTCGCTTTCAAATAACGTTTCAGTAATCGAACCCAGGTCTACGCTTACAAAATTCTCGCGCTGCCGGGATGAATTCTTGTGAATGGCGCGCGCAATCAATTCTTTTCCGGTCCCGTTTTCCCCGAGAATAAGCACGTTCGCATCTGTCTTGGCAACGCGATCTATGGTTTGGAAAATCTTGTTCATCTGAAGACTCTGCCCGAGGATCTCACTGTACCGTTCATTCAGCGCAAGATTGATTTCTTCGTTTTTTGATTTCAGCGTTTCGATCGTGTCACGTGATTGCCGAAGCCGCATGGCGGAGTAAAGGGTAGCCAGCAGTTTTTCGTTTTCCCAGGGTTTCAGAACAAAGTCGGTCGCGCCGGCCTTGATTGCTTTGACCGCCATTTGTACGTCGCCGTAGGCTGTGATGAGTACGACAACCGCGGAGGGATCAAGTGAGAGTATACGTTCCAGCCAGTAGTATCCTTCCCGGCCGCTGCTGACATCCTTGGTGAAGTTCATGTCGAGCAGGATTACGTCATAATCCTCATTATTCATCAGGGAGGGAATGGCTTCAGGATTTTTTTCAATATCAACCTGCGCAAAATGCCGTTTGAGGTACATCTTCGCTGCTTTGAGCAGGTCTTCATTGTCGTCGACAATCAGAATTTTACCAAGTTTTTGTTCCATAGCGTTCCGAAAGGGTTAACGGAGTGTATCGTTTTTAAACAACAATGTCCGTCTTCGCGCAAAGCATATACCGAAACCCGTTTACCCTCAAAACAGCGCAAAACGCGGGTTGCGACGTGTTTGGTACCGTACAATGCGTTCGGTTCCGAACATTCTCGTTCAATTGTGAACGAGCAAAACATGTCAAACCGTGAAGAATAAGGGTTTTGCAGCATATCCTGCGGTTGGCACACTTGTTGGCAACCGTGGCGTAAACGAAAGAACCAGAACAGTACACAATGGACAAAAAGATTGTAAAGAAGAAGTGGACCGTTAAGAAAATACTGACCTACGGAGGTGGATCCCTTTTGATAATCTTTGTAGCCTACCAGTTGATTTTCGCCGACCGGCGCTCTAAATTGATAGTTGAGAAAGACAAGATTACGATAGCTGAAGTAAAACGCGGGGTGTTTCAGGAGTTTATCCCACAGACCGGAGCCGTTGAGCCGAGCCGTACTGTTTATCTCGATGCGATCGAAGGTGGAACCATTCGCCGGATTGTTGCCGAAAGCGGGGCAATGTTAAAAAAAGGCGATGTTATCCTCGAACTAAGCAACCTTAACAGGGAACTTGATGTCTTACAGCGTGAGGCCCAGTTGAACGAGAGCATTACGCGCCAGCGTGACACACGTCTGGCTATAACGCGAAACGATCTTGAACAACGGCAGACCCTGGCGCTGATCGACAACCAGCTTCAGATTCTGGAACCGCAATACCGGAGACAGAAGCAGCTTTATGAAAAGAAGCTGATATCAAAACAGGATTTTGAACGGACCGAGGCTGACTACAAGTACAACCTTGAGCGCCGGAGGATTACGTACGAAGTATATAAGAACGATTCTCTTGACCGGCTGCGCCAGTTGCGGGAGCTCAACTACTCCGAACGCAAGATGACGCAAAGTCTTGAAGGTGTGGGGCGGATCCTCGACAACCTCGTGATCCGCGCGCCAATAGATGGTCAGTTGTCACGGCCTCAGCTCGACGTCGGTCAGAGTGTGACACAGGGTCAGCGGCTTGGCCAGGTTGACGTCGTTGGAAGTTATAAACTTCGCGTGCCCATTGATGAATTGTACTTGCCAAGGATATCAACCGGTCTGAAAGCGACGACAACGTTTAACAACAAAGACTACACGCTTGAAATCACGTATGTCTATCCGACGATTCAGAATGGACGATTTGACGTTGACATGCACTTTGTCGGGGATACACCTCCGGGAATACGCCGTGGTCAGTCCATGCGGCTGCGGATAGAGTTGGGTCAATCGTCAGAGGAGTTGCTTCTTCCGGTGGGTGGCTTCTATAAAGACACAGGAGGAAACTGGGTGTATGCGCTCGATGGTGAAGACCGTGCCGTAAGGCGTAATATCAAGTTGGGAAGAAAGAATACCGAACACTTTGAAGTACTGGACGGGTTGCAGCCCGGCGATCGTGTGATCACTTCTTCGTATGAAAACTTTGGAGATATTGAGGTGTTGTTGTTGAATTGATCAGCCAAACAAGAAGAAAAACAAAACTAAACCGCTAATAAAATCGTAAATAATCGCCATGATAAAGCTTAAGAATCTCGAAAAAGTGTACACTACGGAAGAAGTGGAAACTACAGCGTTGAATAACATCAACCTGGAAATCAAGGAAGGTGAATTCGTTGCCATAATGGGTCCGTCGGGTTGCGGAAAATCGACCCTGCTGAATATTCTCGGACTCCTTGATAATCCTTCAGGAGGCGAGTATTATTTTGGTGAACACGAAGTAGCCAGGTATTCAGAGCGTCAGCGCGCACAACTCAGAAAGGGCTCAATCGGATTCGTTTTCCAAAGCTTCAACCTTATCGACGAACTTACGGTTTTTGAAAACGTCGAACTTCCCCTTCTTTACATGAAAGTTCCATCCGCTGAGCGCAAGCAACGCGTTGAGGAGGTTCTTGAACGTATGAACATCATGCACCGCCGTAATCACTTCCCGCAGCAGTTGTCGGGTGGTCAGCAGCAGCGTGTTGCGATATCACGTGCGATCGTTGCGAAGCCCAGAGTAATCCTTGCTGACGAACCGACAGGTAACCTTGATTCAGCAAACGGTGAAGAAGTAATGCGCCTGCTTTCTCAACTCAATGAAGAAGGCACTACGATCGTAATGGTTACTCACTCACCTTATGATGCGAACTACGCGCACCGTATCGTGAACCTCTTTGATGGTAAGGTCGTTACCGAAAACATCAAGGAACACTTCCATATTTAGTCGTTTAGGTTCAGATTTAGATTAAGTAATCCCGTTGCCTGCGTTAGCGCGCAGGCAACATTGATTTCCCCCTCGAATAGCCGAAAACCCACGGTTATTTTTTTACCGCAACATGCAACCCAAACCCGTGCGAGTTAGTCTCTTACAAACTAACCTTACTGTCATTGCTTTATGCTGAAAAACTACTTTCTGATCGCCCTGCGAAGCATGATGAAGAACAAGTTGTTCATTATCATCAATGTAATCGGAATGAGTATCGCTATCGGTTGTTGTATCGTTGCATACTTCGCCTATGAACATGATTCGGGGTTTGATGCCATGCACAGGAACGGCGACAGGATATATCGCGTCAGTTCCAATCGCGAGTTCAATAGTTATTTAGAGAAATTCGGTTTTGTTCCTCTGCCACTTTCCGGAGTGATTCGCGAAAACATGCCCGATGTCGAAAAATCGACACGTTTCTTTAACTCATGGTCAAGCTTTAAGAAAGAAGATGACCTGTTTAGGGCAAACCTCACCTACGTTGACCCCGATTTCTTTCAGATGTTTTCATTTGAATTCCTTGCCGGGGATCCCAAAGGACTTTCCGATAAGTCCAGCGTTTTTGTAACCGACAAGATGGCGGCGCGCCTGTTCGGAACGCCACAGGAAGCATATGGAAAAACCATCACGCAGGTTTATGGTACAAAGCTCAAAGAGATTCGAATCGCAGGCGTTTTCCGTGAACCGCCCCAGAATTCAAGCTTCTACTTCCGTGAAGCGTATATGAACTTTGAAAATACAAAGGATGAATTCAGTGATGTTCTCGATGAAGACTGGACCAAGGCAGTAACGCTTTTTATCGAGATACCGGATCCTGCACGCGTTGACGTGGTGGCGAAACAAATTCAGCCCTACGTTGAGAACAACAATAAAGTAAAAGAAGATTTCATCATCCGGGACTTCGTTCTCGATCATTTCCCAACGATGGGGCATGAGGATCGCGCATCCGAGGTTGTAACGTGGACCTGGGATGCTCCGCCGCAGTCGGCAATCATTGGTTCGGCTGTGATGGGAATTCTGATTCTGTTGATTGCATGCTTCAACCTGACAAATACAGCCATCGCGATTTCATCACGGCGACTAAAGGAGATTGGCATTCGTAAGGTTATGGGAAGTATGCGGAAACAACTGGTGTTTCAGTTCCTCGGAGAAACGATACTCGTTTGTCTGTTTTCGCTGGTGCTCGGCGTTGTGTTCGGTGGCTACCTTATCGACGGCTGGAACCTGATGTGGGAGTATATGCAGCTGACTCCTCATTATAGCGACAACCTCGGTTTCGTCTTCTTTTTGGTTGGTATTCTCGTATTTGCCGGACTACTCGCAGGTAGCTACCCTGCGCTCTACATCAGCAGTTTTGAGCCGATAGGTATCCTCAAGGGTAAGACCCGTTTTGGTGGTACGAGTCTGCTGTCGAAGTTTCTCCTGGGCGGACAGTTTGCGATATCGCTCATTGCCATCGTCAGTTCGATAGCTTTCTGGCAGAATGCACAGTATCAAAAGGAATACGACCTCGGGTTCAACGTGAATGGTTCCGTCATCGCATGGCTGGACAATCCCGATGAAGTTGAAGCTTATAAGACTTCGTTGGAGTCGAATCCAAAAATACTTTCCATGGCGGGTGCGTCCAGCGGCATTTTCTCAAACCGCGATCATAAACCCATACGGCACGAGACAAAAGAATTAGAGGTGGATATCATTGAAGTAGGCGATCGTTACCTCGAGACCATGAACCTTACACTTGTGCAGGGTCGTGATTTCATCAAGGATTCGGAAACCGACAAACGCGAATCAGTAATCGTTTCCGAAAAGCTGGTGAGGAATTTTGGCTGGGAAGATCCACTTGGAAAGGAACTCACGTATCAAGATTCAATCAAATTGTTTGTTGTCGGCGTTGTGAGAGACGTCTACACTATGGGGCTTTGGCGCGAACTGGAGCCGGTCATGATTCGTTACATCGGACCGGAACGTTACTCACAAATTGTAGTGAGTTCCGCGGCTAAAGATACACCGGAGATTCACCAGTATATGGAAACCAAATGGAAAGAACTCTTCCCGTACAGACTCTACAACGGAAACATGCTTGCTGTTGAAGCGCAGGAATGGGACGACGTAAACAAGAATATCCTTGCCATGTATGCGTTTCTCGGTGCCGTAGCGATGTTGTTATCAGCCACGGGCTTGTTCTCACTGGTTTCGCTGAACATCATTAGGAGAATGAAGGAAATCGGCGTGCGGAAGGTGATGGGGGCTACCGTCGCAAATATTACACGTATCGTTAACGCCGGATTTTTCATAATCCTGATTATCGCCTCCGTTCTGGGTTCGGTGATCGGCTTCTTTGCAACCGATGCATTGATGGCAAGTATATGGCGATATTACCAGCCTTCAACGTTGCTGACCTTCGTCGCTGCTGTTTCGCTGATGTTCCTGATATCGATAGTTGCTGTGGGCTACAAAGTTATCAGCGCGGCTTCAATGAACCCTGTTGATACACTCCGTGATGAATAGAAAATTATTTATAGTCGTGCTGCAACAATTGTGTGCGCACGCGAGTCTTACGGATAAATAACAAACCAACTGTATGTTCGGGAATTATTTTAAGGTCGCCTTGCGAAATATCGGGAAGTACAAATTCTTCTCGGCGATCAATATTCTGGGTATGACCACAGGAATCGCAGCATCTCTGTTGATTATCCTTTGGGTGACGGATGAATTGAGTTACGACCGATTCCATGCCGGCCATGACCGAATCTATCAGGTGGGCCTGAATGCCCGGATACAGGGTCAGTCGATCAGAGTCGCAAATACGTGTCCGCCGATGGCAGCAACGCTTGTGGCTGAAGTACCCGCCGTTGAATCGGCGACGCGCATACTACCCTGGTTTGGAACCCCGGCCTTCAAATACGAAGACAAGGTTTTTGCCGAAGAAGACGTATTCTATGCTGACTCAAATTTCTTCCAGTTCTTTTCATTTGAACTGCTTGAAGGCGACCCGCTCACCGTGTTGAAGGAACCGAACTCCGTGGTGATGACGCCCGACATCGCTGCAAAGTATTTTGGCAACGAGAGCCCGGTCGGAAAGCTGATTTCGATCGACGGTCAGGAGACTACCTATAAAGTAACCGGTGTCTCGAAGCGAGCGCCGTCGAATTCGCATTTTCATTATAACATACTTGTTTCAGCAGAAGGCAACGAGCGCGCAAAGCAACAGGTGTGGCTGAATAACTGGATGTATAATTATTTCAAACTACATCCCGGCGTATCTGTGAAATCAGTGGAAGAAGCCTTTCCTGCTCTCGTGGAAAAATACATTGGACCTGAAATGGAACGGTTCCTGGGCACGACTATGGCACAGATGGCCGAGAGCGATGGAGAGTATGGATTTTACACCACGCCATTGGCGGATCTGCACCTCCACGACACAAGTAACGGAAATATTGAACCGGGTGGGAATGTGATGTACGTTTACATCTTCGCCGGGATTGGAGTTTTCATACTTGTCATAGCCTGTATCAACTTCATGAATCTTTCAACGGCACGATCATCAGGTCGCGCGAAGGAAGTCGGGATGCGTAAAACACTGGGATCGGTAAGGAGTCAGATGATCTTTCAATTCTTGTCTGAGTCGACGATCTACAGTTTTGTTTCCGTTGTGCTCGCCATGCTCCTGTGTTACGCATTGTTGCCATCCTTTAATTTACTCGCGGATAAATCGCTTGGCATGGCGCAGCTGTTGAACCCGTACATTATCGGATCGGCTTTGGCGCTCGTGGTTGTTGTAGGGATACTTGCTGGAAGTTATCCGGCATTTTATCTCACCTCCTTTAATCCGGTTGAAGTGCTCAAGGGAAAAGTAAGAGCCGGGATGAAAAGCCGCGGCGTTCGAAGCGTACTTGTGGTCGTGCAATTCTTTATTTCGATCTGCCTTATCATATTCACAATGGTCGTTTATCAGCAAATCCAGTTCATGCATGAACGAAACCTGGGCCTTGATAAACAAAATGTGATGACGCTTCCCAATACGTGGCGGCTCCGCGACAATAAGGAACCCTTCCGCAATGAGCTGAACCAAATGGCCGGCGTGGAAGTGATCAGTTATACGAACAATTCATTCCCGGGTGTAAACAACACAACTGTATTCAGGTCGGCGTCAGATGAACAAGATCACATCATGGGTGTTTACTTCGCTGACTATGACCACATGGATGTATTGAAATTCGAACTTACTGAAGGAAGATTTTTTTCAAGAGACTTCCCCTCAGATTCTTCGGCTATTCTTCTGAATGAGGCTGCTGCCAGGGAATTCGGTTTTGATAAGCCTGTGGGTGAAGATATCCTGTTCAAAGACGGAGAAAACACCCTTCGCCTGCGTGTGATTGGAGTGATCCGCGATTTCAATTTTGAATCATTCAGGGATAAGGTTCGTCCAATATCGATCCGACTAACGCAGAACGCGAATAATATGCTGATAAGGTATTCCGGTAATCCCGGCGAATTGATCACCTCAATTGAGAACGCGTGGAAGACGTACGCACCGAATGAGCCGTTTGAATATTCCTTCCTTGATGAAAGGTTTGATAATCTCTTCAGAGGCGAACGCCGCATGGGGACTATCTTCGGCATATTCTCTGGTCTGGCTGTCTTTATTGCGTGTCTCGGCCTGTTTGCACTTGCTGCATTCACGTCCGAACAACGAACAAAAGAAATCGGAATCCGGAAAGCACTGGGTGCGACACCATTCAGTCTCACACTAATTCTGTCGACAGAATTTATCAAGCTCGTATTGATTGCATTTGTTCCCGCGTCTCTGGCGGCATGGTATGGTGCCAGCGAATGGCTTGCCGGGTTCTCACATCGCACGGAAATCAGTCCGTTGATATTCGTGATTAGTGGTGTCGCCGCGATTGTCATTGCCTGGCTGACAGTAAGCTTTCAGGCTATTCGTGCGGCAGGCACCAATCCGGTTAATTCACTGCGTTACGAATAGACTCAATTCAGAATGTTCGCATATTAAGTTTTTGTTAAGTCGAACGAGGTAAACATCATTATACCTATTTTCACGTTCAAACCGTGCAACAATGAACGCTGAAAAAACATCAAAGAAAGTTTTGAAAAACAAGCTGACTGAAGTTTTCCTGAACTCGCTAACAAGTCTGGATCTTCCGCAGCCGTCAAAAAAAATCCGAAAGGTTGTCGCAAAACAATCAAAAGAGGTTGCTGCGATTTATTCGGATATACTGAAAAAGGAAGCAAGAAAGCAGAGGAAAGCCGAGAAGTTGATGAATAAAGCGCTTTCAGGGGCAAAGAATGAAACTCGCAGGCGTGCCGCAAAGGAAGTGAAGTCTGGTGAAGTGAAGAAATAATTCTTCGGGAAACCGAGGTCCTTATTTAAGCGCCTTTTCTTTTCGGTTTTGTCGTGATTGGAGACGGTCATAAATGCTGACATTCAGCATGAGCAGCAGCATCCCGTAAAAAACGTCTTCTACCGGAATAGTGCCAAGTCGGATCCCGAGGTTGTGTGTATTGTCGTACCACACCACTTCATCAGGAATGAAGGATCCGGTGAGTATACCGTTAATGAGAAAAAATGGTATGAGGATGACTGCAAACGCTACATAAAATCGCCCCGTGTATCGTACCCTGCGCTTCAGTAATTCGTAAGCCAGAAAGATCGCCAAAAGCATAAATGTCGTCGCAGTATATGCCTTCTCTATGTTGTACAAACCTGAGACAAGCAGGAAGATAATCAACACGCTGGTGATTATTTCGTGAGATGCCCAAAGCACGTCTTTTTCGATCAGGTAGTTCATCGCGAAGTATGTGAACACACACGCGTAGGGGATGCAGATAAAAAAAAGAATCTCCTCAAGAGGCAGCGATCCGATATAGATACCGGTTAGGTAGTCCGGGTTAAATCCCCAGATGCCGGCACGCGTGAAGAGTTCATCCCATACCAGGAATAAAATCGCAGGTAACAGGATTGCGATCCACAACGAACGCCATGTCCGATAAAAGGGCGCCTTGGGGTAAAAACTTGCAATCAGAGGGATAGACACTGAAAAAAGGTCCAGTGCCAGGTACAGGTATTTTGGATTCAATGTTCTATTGCGTTGCCTGACGGTCTTTTTTAAATGAAAAATTCTTCGGTTCGTATTTTTTGGGAGCGTATAAAAAGCCGAAAGCTTCGCACCCGTCCCTTGAATGTTTGCTGTGGTGTACGTAATGTGCGTGTATCATCCGTTGCAGATATCGGCTCCGTCGTGATGGCCGCCAGCGAATCCGTTGGTGAACGATGATGTCATGGAAGATCAGGTAGAACAATCCATACAGAAAAATCCCGAAGCCAACTGCAAGCATGTAAGGGTTGTACTCCACGAGCGAAAAGTAATAAAAGACTGCAATCGAAGGTATGCTGAAGACTAGGGCAAATAAATCATTTTTTTCAACCGCGTGATTGTGAACGGTATGATGTGACTTGTGCCAGCTCCACAGAAAACCATGCATGATATACTTGTGCGTGAACCATGCCACGAACTCCCAAAAGAGAAACGTGCCGATGGAGATGAGTGCGCAAAGCAGGATTGTTGTAATGTCCATGGTTCGTTACGCGGTTTTCCCCAAATCCATTCTGTTCTTTGAAAATATTTCCTCCAGCACATTAAACCGGTACTCAAAAATACGGTTTAGCTGGCGCCGAATCAATAACCCGTTAATAATGTGTCCGATAAATCCGAAGGGTACTGCATACCTGACTTCGTCGGACATTTCAACGCCACCGTCTACCGGATCAAAATTGTGTCGGTGCTGCCATAATGTATACGGCCCGGCCATTTGTTCATCAATAAAACAATGCGGTTCCTTAACGTATGTAATTTCAGTAGTCCAGTGCCAGGGCACTAACGGAAGGACAAACAAACGATATCGGATGATTTGACCACAGAACATAGAGCCATTTCCGGATGCATGGATGATCCGGAATTTCATGTAAGTCGGTGTGATCCGGCTGAGGTTGGCGGGCGTGGAAAAAAATGCCCATGCCTCTTCGATACCAATCGGCAGAAATTGTTTACGCCGGAGTGTGTACACTTTCATGATCGAAGAACAACAGAAGGTCCGAAATGTTTCCGGCCTTTCGTATTGTTTATGAGACTGCCTGTTTGTACACACGCAAGGCACGTTGACGCGCATACTCATGCGGGACAATTGGCAACGGGTATTCAGGTGAATCAAGTTCGGGGATCCATTTGCGTATGTACCTCAATTCGGGGTCGAATTTCTTTTGTTGAAGGAGAGGATTAAAAATTCTGAAATACGGTGCCGCGTCACAACCACAACCTGCTGCCCATTGCCAGCCGCCATTGTTTGAAGCCAGTTCGTAGTCGAGGAGGTGTCGTGCGAAGTATGCCTCGCCCCAGCGCCAGTCAATCAAAAGATGCCGTGTGAGAAAACTTGCGGCTACCATACGAACTCTGTTGTGCATAAAACCAGTGGCGTTTAATTCCCGCATGCCTGCGTCTACCAGTGGATATCCCGTTGTTCCTTCGCACCATCGCTTGAATTCCGCTTCATCGTTCCGCCAGCGGATGTTATCGTACATGGGTTTGAACGCACTAAATTCAACGTGTGGAAAATGCCACAAGATCATGCTGTAAAATTCCCGCCAGATGAGTTCGTTCAGCCAGGTCTCATTTGTTTCCAGGGCTATAGCCACGAGCTTTCTGATGCTTACTGTTCCAAACCGAAGGTGTATTCCAAGTCGTGAAGTGCCCCGCATCGACGGAAAATCTCGTGTTTGATCGTACTTCCTGATGACTCTAAGCGGAATACTGCGTTCCGGATACGCGATGTTATTCGAAGTAAATCCCATTTCGGAAAGCGAGGGAATGGGAAGCGGTTGTGAATCGAAAAGGGATTGGAAATATCTCTCGGTCGGATACGCCTTCAGAAAAAAAGGTGTGAGTCTGTTTTTCCATTGGTTGCTGTAAGGAGTGAAAACGGTGTATGGTTTTCTGTCATTCTTTACCACCTCGTCCCGGTGAAAGATTACGTGATCTTTATACGAATGAAAGACAATACCTCTGGACTTAAGCTCACCCGCGATTTCACCATCGCGCTTTAGCGCAAATGATTCATAGTCCGTGTTCGCATATACGTTCCGTGGATGCAAATTCCTGAAAATCTCAATTGGATTTCCGTAGAGTACTAATACGGAGGAATTGTGTTTCTGCAACTGAACATGGACTTCATGAAGGGCATGGTGAATAAATCCAACCCGTCGGTCATCCTTGTCTTCGAGCGCATCGAGAATATTGGTATCAAATATGAACAGGGGTACGACCCGTCTGTTTTCGCGAAGTGCATGGTACAACGCTGCGTTGTCACTAATACGCAGATCGCGACGCATCCAGTAAACCGTTACGTCCGGCGTAATCAGTTTTTTTGCAAGTTCAATATTGAAAGTCAACGGAGGACGGTGTCGGATTTAAACGACGTGGTTCAGTTCGGCGTGTTCGAGAATAAGCTTGAACCAGTGGGTGAAGTTTTCCGGATGTTCGCGAACGTCTTTCTTCAGGTCATCAAGCGAAACGTATTTCCACCCTTCAACTTCGTTTACATTTATTTCCGGTTCTCCATCAAATGTTCCGACGAACACGTGATCGAGTTCGTGTTCAATAAGATTTTTATCGAGCGGGGCGCGGTAAATAAACTTGTAAGCATAGGTTGTGGTGGTTTCGATTCCCATTTCTTCACGAAGGCGACGTTTTGTAGCGGCCTCCATTGATTCGCCGGGCATCGGGTGACTACAGCACGCGTTTGTCCAAAGGCCGCCGCTGTGATACTTGTCCTTCGCCCGCTTTTGAATCAGCATCTCGCCCCGGCTGTTGAAAATCAAAACAGAAAATGCACGATGAAGAATACCCTTTACATGGGCCTCCAGTTTGTCCATACTGCCGACAACGTTGTCATTTTCGTCCACAAGTATAACCTGATCCATTAAATGAGATTCAATTGGTGTTTAAAATAGGAATACGCGAGCAACTGGGCCTTGTGCGGATTCGGAATGCGAATACGCGCTTTCAAAACTTTGTGCGAAGGAGTATTCCTGATTTTCTTAAAAAGCGCAAGATAATAGACGTACGCGACATAAACACCGAGCCGCGCGCAACGGGGAAGTTGTTTGATGCCAATATATGCGTGTTGGAAATCATCGTGGATGCTTTTTTCGATCGCTGCCTTTGTCTCATCGTTGAATTTTGTCATATCCACACCGGGGAAATACAACCGCCCAAGACCGACAAAATCTGCATTCAGGTCCCTGAGAAAATTGATTTTCTGAAAAGCCGCGCCAAGGCTCATGGCATACGGCTTTAACTTTTCGTAGAGATTTCTGTCATTTTCACAGAAGACAGTCAGGCACATCAGTCCAACTACTTCGGCGGATCCCAGAATATAGGCTTTGAAACTCTGTTCATCGTGAGTCTGATAATGCAGATCCATTTCCATACTCTTGAGAAACCGATCAATGAGCGCGTGCTCGATCTTATAGCGGTTCACGGTGTCCTGAAAGGATTGCAGTATTGGATTAAGGCTTATGCCATCGGCGATGGCGTTGAATGTATCGGTGCGAAAGCGTTGCAGGAGTTCCTGCTTGTCGTAGTCGTGAAACGTGTCGACAATTTCATCGGCGAAACGAACAAATCCGTAGACTGCGAAAATCGGATCCTGAATCCTACGATCAAGGCAGCGAATTCCCAGCGAAAACGACGTGCTATACGCCCTTGTAGTAAGGCGGCTGCAGCGGATCGACACGGTGTCAAAAATTTCCTTCATATGGATCGGTTTGGTGTTTCAGTTTCCTGCGTAAAACCTCGCGCGCGACAACTTCACCCGAAATGATTGACGGAGGCACTCCGGGTCCGGGCACAGTCAGCTGGCCCGTATAAAACAAGTTCGGAACCTTTTTGTTTAGAATCGACGGCTTAAGATTTGCCGTTTGTCTTAGTGTGTTGGCAAGCCCGTATGCATTACCTCTGAATGCGTTGTAGTCTTTTATAAAATCACGATGGGCGTAACTGCGTTTGTAAACAATGTGTTCACGAATGTTTTCGCCGGTGTGTGCTTCGAGACGTGTCATCACCTGGTCGAAATAACGCTCCCGGATTTCATTTGAATCTTCCAGTCCCGTTGCCACGGGAATTAGAATAAAAAGGTTCTCCATACCATGAGGGGCAACGGTGTCATCCGTTTTTGAAGGACAGGAGATATAGAACTGAGGTGATGACGGCCACTGTGGTGTGTCGTAGATTTCTTTTGCGTGAAGTTTGAAATCACGGTCGAAGAATAGTGTATGATGCAGAAGGCTCGGGATTTTTTTGTCAATGCCGAGGTAGAAGATCAGGCTCGACGGCGCCAGCGTGCGGGTGGCCCAATAGTTGGCTGTGTATCGCCGATGCGTTTCCGGCAACAGTTCCTGTTCGACGTGATGATAGTCTGCTCCGGCTATGATGTAATCAAATGGTTCAAACACGCCATTTACCACAAGGCCCTTAGCCTTATGATGATTTAATTCAATTTGTTGCACCGCACTGTTGTAGCTGAATCTCACGCCCAGCGATTCGGCCAGCGTAACCATCGCCTTGATTACCTGGTTCATTCCGCCACGAGGATACCACGTGCCGAGTGCCATGTCGGCGTAATTCATGAGGCTGTATAACGCGGGAGTACGCTCGGGGGTGGAGCCAAGAAACAGTACCGGGAACTCCAGCAACTGAACGAGCCGGGGATCCTTAAAGAACTTTCTCACATAAGACGAAAGTGATTGAAAGACGTGTAACCGAAGCACGCCTTTCATTAATTGCACATCCATCAGTTCAGTCATGGAAAGTCCGGGCTTGTACACGAGGTCATGTATCCCGATGTTATACTTGAACCGGCTTTCTTCAAGAAACCTGGTAAGCTTGAGAGCGCTTCCGGGTTCGGTGGATTCGAAAAGTTGCTTGAGTGCCTCTACTCCTGCTGGTATGTCGAGTGTTTCGTCACTACCGTATACGATCCGGTAGGAGGGATCAAGTCTTTCGAGTGAATAGTAATCTGAAGGTTTTTTCCCGAAGGAGGCGAAGAATTTCTCAAATACGTCGGGCATCCAGTACCAGCTTGGGCCCATGTCAAAAGTAAAGCCTGAAGCAGTGAATGATCTTGCGCGCCCTCCGGGTGATTCATTCTTTTCGAAGACCGTCACGTCGGTTCCTTCACGCGCCAGAAAGCACGCGGCAGATAACCCGGCAAAACCGGAACCGATGACCGCAATCCGCGTCATGTTCTTTCCATTGCCAGACGGAAGTTAATTATAACCATGCAATTTCTTCTGGATTTCTTTTCGTGCATGAAATATCCGGTTCTTCACTGTACCAATCGGCAACCCGAGATGCCCGGCAATCTCATGATACTTGTACCCGGACGTATGCATTTTGAAGGGAATCATAAACTCTTCTCTGATGCCGTTCATGTTTTTCCAGATCTCTTTGAACTCAAGGCTTTCATGTGGCCGACAGAAGGTGTGTTGCTCTTCCACATTGAGTTGGAAAAGATCCTTTGAGGTATCGTTGGCTGTTTTCGATCGCTGGTGCTTCCGGTAATTATTGATGAAGGTATTTCGCATAATGGTAAAAAGCCACGCCTTCAGGTTGGTGTCGTCACGGAATTTGTCACGGTACGTGAGTGCTTTCAGGATCGTATCCTGCACAAGATCAAGCGACTCCTCACGGTCGCGCGTGAACCGGCGGGTAAAGTCCCGAAGTGTGTTTCTCATGCCTGCTACCTGGTAATTGAATTCCAAGGTGGTCATATATTTTGTTGATTTATTATTATCAATTATTAAACAAAAGTAATGTTCAAACGTGTAATACCCAAATAACGTTTAATATTTATTACAAAAGAATAAACAAAATGAATGCCCTGTCGGCCGTGGTGGCAAGCGGCTATTTAGTAAGGAATTGAAGGAGTTCGACGGCCCTGTGAAAGGTCTGAATGTTGCCTACTCTCGCACTGTCAAACTTTTGGACCTGCTGGCCTGAAATCAGGATCGGTGTTTTTGGAAAATCCCGGCCAAGCATTTCCAGGTATTCCTCAACGGAAGTCGTGGTAGATGTTGTGATCGAGGAAACCATGTAATGGGGTTGGTGAGCTTTGAAAACGCTCAGCAAATCTGCATGTGGCACACTCTGCCCGAGGTAATATGTCCTGAACGAGGCCTTTCTGATGAGGTAATGGAAGAAGAGCAAACCAATTTCGTGCAATTCGCCTTCCGGCAAATACAATACTACTTTTTCAGAATCTTTTGGAGGGATGGGCAGTCCGTCAATTGCAACGATTAATTTTTGACGGATCAGGTTTGAAATAAAGTGCTCGTGGGCAGGCGATATATTATGCGTTTGCCAGAGAATTCCAATCTTTTCCAGGAAAGGGTAGACCACCGTCGTAATCGCGTCTTCAAATCCATAACGCAGGATTAACGTATTGAGGATTTTTTCGAAAGCTTCCTCCACCATGTCGATCATGGCCACGACCAACTGATCGATGTGTATCGCGGCATCGTTTCGTGTTTCACTTAACTCAAGTACTCTCTGGTTAAGTTGCTCCGTGGTCATATCAGCAATTCGCGAAATTTTTACGCCATTGCTGTTAAGCAGAGACACGTTTATTATCTTCTTGAGGTCATCGTCAGAGTAATATCGGATATTTGTAGGCGTGCGTGCCGGCGCAATGATTCCATGCCGTTTTTCCCAGATACGGATTGTATGCGCTTTGATGCCGCTTAGCTGTTCCAGTTCTTTTATGGAATACTTTCCCATCGCACGTTAAATTAATGCAAACACGCGTTATCAGTTCCATAACACAACGGCATTCGAATTGTTTTCAGACAAAAATTTAAACAGACGAAAATTCTGAAACAAAAACCTTTTTAGCGAAGGTAGAATGACGCGTTTTCTGGATATTTCCGGAACCCGGTCCAACAGACTCCCTCTTGAAAGAAGAAGTGCTCAAAGCAGGCAAAGACTGGTTCGCCTCAAATGGCTGGACTCCGTTTCCATTCCAGGTGGAAGCGTGGAAAGCCTATTTGTCAGGGCAAAGCGGCATCGTGAATGCGCCCACGGGAAGCGGAAAGACCTACTCGTTATTGATGCCCATTGTACTGGAGTTTATTCGTGAGCGATCAGACTACCAAAAGGCGAAAAACAACGGCCTTCGCGCGATATGGATTACACCCATTCGCGCACTTTCGAAGGAAATCGAGTATTCGGCGCAGCGACTCGTCCAGGATATGAAGCTTCCGTGGAAAGTTGGTGTTCGATCCGGGGACACATCCGTGAAAGAACGTGCGCGCCAAAAAGAGAAGCCACCCGAAATTCTTATCACCACACCGGAGAGTTTGCATTTGCTCCTTGCACAAAAAGGATACGCCGAATTTTTCAAGGAACTGCGCGTAGTTGTCGCCGACGAGTGGCACGAGCTGATGGGATCGAAACGTGGCGTGCAGGTAGAGCTCGCGTTGTCGAGATTAAAAACCGTTGCACAAGGACTTCGCGTTTGGGGCATTTCAGCCACGATCGGTAACATGAATGAGGCCCTTGAGGCACTGCTCGGCAGCTACTACCGGCAAAACAACTATACCCTTATACGCGCCGATATCGAAAAGCGCGTGGAAATCGTTTCTGTTCTTCCCGAATCTGTTGAGAAAATGCCTTGGAGCGGACACCTCGGAATTCACCTTCTTGAAAAAGTCATTGAGATTGTCAAGGGCAGCACATCGACATTGATTTTCACGAACACGCGGTCCTTCGCTGAAATCTGGTATCAAAAGATGCTGGCCAAAGCACCCGAGCTTTCCGGTGTGATCGCGATGCACCACGGTTCGATAAGTCAGGATTTGCGAAACTGGGTGGAACAGCAGCTTCATGAAGCAAAACTGAAGGCGGTTGTTTGCACATCAAGTCTTGACCTCGGAGTTGATTTTCGCCCCGTTGAAACTGTGATTCAGGTTGGGAGCCCGAAAGGAGTCGCGCGTTTCCTCCAGCGTGCCGGTCGCAGCGGACACCAACCCGGTGCGGTCAGCCGAATCTATTTTGTTCCGACGCATTCACTGGAACTAATGGAAGCGGCGGCGCTCCGTGAGGCGGTAGCGCGAAAGATTGTCGAGGACAGATTTCCATACGTTCGCTCATTTGACGTGTTGATGCAGTACCTGCTCACGCTTGCCGTATCCGACGGCTTTCGCGAGGAAGAAATTTTTGAAGAGGTCCGTGGTACATTCAGTTTTTCTTCCATCACGAATGATGAGTGGGCGTGGTTGCTCGGATTTCTCACAACAGGTGGCGATTCACTGCAGGCATATAATGAATATCGCAAAGTAGTTATCCTGAATGGGCTGTATAAGGTTGAGAACCGTGCGATCGCAATGCGACATCGGCTTTCCGTTGGAACTATCGTGGGCGATACATCGCTCTTCGTTCGATTCGTTACCGGAAAATACCTCGGAACGATTGAGGAAGGTTTTATTTCGCGACTTAATCCCGGCGATGTCTTTTGGTTCGCAGGCCGCAACCTCGAATTGGTTCGCATCAAAGAGATGGAAGTTCACGTGCGAAAGACAACCCGCAAGTCAGGGCTGGTGCCGTCGTGGCAGGGGGGACGGATGCCATTGTCATCCCAGCTTAGTGAAATGATACGCAATAAGATTGATGAAGTAGTGCGTGACGAAGGCAAAGACCCCGAACTTGTCTTTCTAAAGCCACTGTTCAAACTTCAGCAGGACCGTTCTCACCTGCCTTCAAAAAGTGAATTCCTTATCGAGTATTTCGAAACGAATGAGGGCTATCACGTACTTATGTATCCCTTCGAAGGACGATTTGTGCACGAAGGTATGTCGGCGCTGGTCGCGCATCGCATCGCGCAAATCCAACCGATAACGTTCTCCATTGCTATGAACGACTACGGCTTTGAGTTGCTTTCGGATCAGCCAATACCAATTGAGGAAGCTATCGAAACAAACGTACTTGGTATCGAAGATTTATCGAAAGACATCCAGGCCAGTATCAACTCGACGGAAATGGCGCGGCGCAAATTTCGCGACATCGCAGCGATATCCGGACTGATTTTCAAAGGATATCCCGGAAAGCCGGTGAAAGACCGGCATCTGCAGTCGTCATCGCAGTTGTTCTTTAACGTTTTTCACGATTATGAGGCGCATAATCTGTTGCTGCTTCAGGCCTTTGAAGAAGTGATGGATTTCCAACTTGAGGAAGCGCGATTGCGTCGCGCCCTCGATCGTATCGCACACCAGAAAATCAAACTAACGTATCCTGACAAGCCAACGCCATTTGCGTTCCCTATTATGGTGGATCGTATGCGTGAAAAACTTACATCGGAAAAACTCGAAGACAGAATTCGCAAGATGGCAATTCAACTCGCAGAATAGTCAGCTTCGAGCTTGCAATTTTGGTTGGTCTCATTTGAGGTTCACATTTCCAAAGAGAGGGCGAGATAGCTTCTGGCAACTGGCAGCTGACAACTGGCTGGTTGAACCTGATTCGAAGCGATCTTCTTTTCCTCCGTGGCAGACTCAAGTGAAAGTGATTACTTCCCGGAGTCCGGCGGTAACTTCTGTCTAAATAGCCACACCATCAGATGAGGCTCCTTGTAAGCCTGATGCCAGCTGGTATGTTTGATTCCCGGGTACTCTGTGTATCCTGGCAACGCACCTGCAGCGTGGAACGCAGCTACCATTTTGCGACTAAGTACCGCAGGCACTACGTCGTCTTCGGCCCCATGGAAAACCCATACGGGAACGTGTTTGATTTTTTCGACGATTCGTTCATCTCCGCCGCCACAAACAGGTACCGCGGCTGCAAAGCGGTTGGGAAATCGGGCCAGCAAATCCCACGTACCAAAACCGCCCATGGAGACACCAGTAACGTATATGCGCGACGGATCAATGGGGTATTCGCGCTGAACCTTTTCAAGCAACTGAATCAGCATTTCCATCGGGCGCGTAGGCTTACTGTTGAAAGGCCGCCCATACATCATGTCTGACCAGACTTGTTTGTTCGGGCATTGCGGCGCAAGGACGAAGCTGGGCCACTTGTTGAGCACATTGTGATTGTATAGTATCTGGATATGTTTGATGTTTTCTGTGTTGTCATTGCCGCGTTCACCGGCACCATGGAGGTAAATTACAAGCGGATATTTTTGGCCGGGATTGATTTTCAAAGGCTCGAGCAAACCATAAGGAAGCGTATCGTTTCCCTGAATGTGCCGGAGTTTTTTGAACGGAGGTGGCTGTCGCTGGGCCATGGCGGATATCGATATGAACAAAAGCAACGCAATTAATCGTACAATAGGGTTTTGCATAGATTGTGAATTATCTTCGCCGTCTAAAAGTAATAAATTAGGGCCAGCTGTCATGAACGTCGAAATTTCAGGTGAATCCTTTCAGTTGCTTCATCACAAAGCAATGTTTTGGCCAAAAAAGCAGGCCTTGCTATTGGCTGACCTTCACCTGGGCAAAATAAACCATTTCCGGAAGTCCGGGATTCCGCTGCCGTCTCGGGCAAACGACCGAAATATTGAGGTATTGGTGGATTTGATACAGCGCGTGCGACCGGAACGCATTTTGTGTCTTGGCGACTTGTTTCACAGCCATTACAATCCTGAATGGGAGGTTTTTGGCGAAGTTGTCCGGCATTACCGGCACATTTCATTTGAACTTGTGCTTGGCAACCATGACATCATGAGTGAATTACAATACGAACGGAAAGGCGTCTTACTTCACGACCAACTCGTGATTGACAACTTTGTTCTCACGCACCACCCGCTCGATTCTGTTAGCGAAGGTCAATACAACCTTGCAGGGCACGTTCATCCGGGCGTTACACTTTATGGCCGGGGTAAGCAGGCGGTGACCCTTCCATGTTTTTATTTTGGACGTCAGCAGGCGCTTCTCCCTGCCTTTGGAGTTTTCACCGGCCTTGCACGAATCAAACCACTCCGGGATGACCAGGTTTACGTGATCGTTGAAGATTCGATTCTCCACGTTAATGGATTTCACAGCAATTGATTTTTTATGAAGTATAGACTGTTGTTTTGTTTTTTTCTGATTGGAATCTCGTCCGCGTTAAACGCGCAGGACACCACGTACGTTTCCATGTTGTTTGGTGGCGACGTGATGGGTCACGATTCGCAAATTGCCTCGGCTTACAATGCGGCGACGAAGTCCTACGATTATGATCCTTGCTTTCAATTCATCAAGCCATACATCAGTGCTCCGGATCTGTCTTTAGCAAACCTGGAGGTTACGTTGGCGGGCCCGCCATACAAGGGTTACCCGCAATTCAGTTCGCCTGATGCCTTAGCGATTACGCTGAAAAACGCAGGGTTCGATGGTCTGGTGACTGCCAACAATCATTGCGTCGATCGCGGGCGAAAGGGTCTGGTTCGAACGATTAAGGTACTCGACAGCCTGGGTATTCCGCGCACGGGCACGTTCCTCGATACTGCTGATCGCGCGAAGGCGACTCCACTCATGCTTTACAAAAACGGGTTCACCATTGCCGTGCTTAACTATACCTACGGCACAAACGGATTGCCCGTACATAAACCCAGTATCGTGAACATGCTCGACACTGCGGTGATCCGAAAGGACATCGTTCGGGCAAAAGCGGAGAAACCTGACGTGATTATTGTTTTCACGCATTGGGGCAATGAGTACGAGCGCCTGCCCTCGCGCGCGCAGAAGATGATTACAGAATTTTGTTTCAAACACGGGGCAATGCTTGTCATCGGTGCGCATCCTCACGTTATTCAGCCGATGGAATGGAGGAAAGAGCAGAATCAGTTCGTCGCTTATTCACTTGGCAACTTCGTTTCAGGGCAGCGCAAGCAATACACCGACGGCGGTTCAATGGCTTACGTGAAATTACGCAAGGTGGCATTCACTTCAGATAGCTCAACCGTTGCCATCGACACAGCCGGATATTATTTACAGTGGGTTTACCGTACCGCTGACGCAGGCAAGGATTACTACATACTGCCGGCAGCGAATGGCGACCGGAAGAACTATGCTTTTATCAAGGACGCTGCATCCCGTGCTGCATACGACCTCTTCCTGAAAGACTCGCGTGAGCTCTCGGCAAAACATAACAAGAATGTTCCTGAAATCACAACCGCGCCGGGTCTGCCGGAAGTGCAATATGCAGTACTGTTGCTCACAACGCGCGGCGATGAAGACCCGTGGAAAATACTTACGTCACAACGTGCGTATGTCTGGGGCGTTGATGTAATCCCGGATGCTGATAATGTTTTTCACTGGACGTCCGGAAAATTTCAGTCCGAAGCGGAAGCTGAAAAGTACCGGCAACGATATGCCGAACAACATCCGGAAGCGCGAATTGTAAAGGTGAAAGAAGGGAAGCTTGTTGAGCAGTGATCAACTGCGTGTCGTTACGTTTTTTGTTTCTTCTTTTTGGCTGCAGGGAAGAGAACATTGTTCAGGATCAGGCGATAGCCCGGTGAATTCGGATGCTGGTTGAGGTCTGTTGGTTCCTCGCCAACCTGATGTTGATAATCCTCGGGGTCGTGGCCCCCATAAAAAGTCCAGAAACCTTTTCCAAGAACGCCGTGCAGATATTTCGCTTCGCGGATTTCCTTATTCTCGCCCATGATAACTACATCAGGTTTGATCAGATTTTTCTTAAAGCCCGTAGTTTGTCCGAAAAACCCGTTGATGATTCTCGTGTGGTTTTGCGTGAGCATGGTCGGGATAGGATCCCATTTGGCCGAGAATTCAAAAAGTGAAAAATAGTCGTTGTCCTGGCGCAGCCCGCGTTCCTGCGGCGGATTGTCGATGTCAGAAAATTCGTATTGATATGGATCGCGTACAAGTTTGAAATCCTGAAATGCGAACGTGTTGTCGTAGTTGAGTTTTTGCTGCGCCATCGGGTCGGCAGGATCGCCGTCGTACATGCGCTCGCAAATATCAATTCCTTCAGCTGCAAGGGCGATGTCATACGAATCGGTAGCTGAACACATCGCGAACATGAATCCGCCGCCAGCGACAAACTCCTTTATCATTTTGGAGACAGCAAGCTTGAGTTGGGATACTTTGGTAAATCCGTTTCTGCGTGCGATATCTTCCGCTTCTTTCTGCTGTTCAATGTACCAGGGCATGTTCGAAAAATTCCCGTAGAATTTTCCGTACTGTCCGGTAAAGTCTTCGTGGTGCAAGTGCAACCAGTCATACTTTGGCAGAACGCCTCTGAGTACTTCGTCGTCGTAAATGATGTCGTAGGGAATTTCAGCGTAGGTCAGTACCAGTGTCACGGCGTCGTCCCAGGGCTGTTTTGTTTTTGGGGAATAGACCGCGATCTTGGGATACTTTTCCAGCTTCATGATATCATAATTCACCGCCGGACTAGCGATCTCCGAGATGATCTGATTCGCCTGGGCATCGGAAATGATTTCAAAACTGACTCCGCGGATGACCAGTTCGTTTTGAATCGAAGGATGATACTGGCACATGAAACTTCCGCCACGATAATTGAGCAGCCAGTCAACCTCCATGTCGCCTTTGAGAATCCAGTAGGCTACGCCGTATGCCTTCAGGTGGTTGGTCTGCTTTTGATCCATCGGAATCAGGATGGAGTTCGCAAACCCTGAGAGGGACAAAAAAAATGCGATTGCCGTCAGAACGCTTCTAGTCATGCAACTCGGTTTTCGGGTCTATAAAGTTATCAATTCGGTGCATTTTCCGGGAATTATCCTCCCGATTTCGGCCAAAAGTCACTTTATTTTGAAAATTTTACTGCCAGATGTAACATTCTGCCCTGGCAGATCAACGTATTAATGAATAGTTTAGTCTCCATACATGGATCTTGTAGAAAATATCAGGGAAGGACTTCGCTCGGTTCGGGCAAACCTGCTCCGCTCGATTATCACCGCGATGATCATCACACTGGGAATCACCGCCCTTGTAGGGGTGCTTACCGCAGTTGACGGGATCAAGGCTTCAATCCTCAAAAGCCTGTCGTCACTTGGGGCGAACAACTTCAACATTCGTTCAAAAACGAATCGCGGAGGCAGCACCCAGGGCGTTGCAGAAAAAACCTATCCCCTGATCACGATGAACGAATCGTTCAAGTTCATCGACGAATACAAGGTTCCTTCCACAATCAGCCTGCACGCGGTTGTTACCGGTATCGCTGAAGTAAAGCGCAATTCAAAAAAGACCAACCCTAATGTGTTCGTAACCGGAGTAAACGACGAATATTTCCCGCTCAAGAACCTCGAGTTTCAACAGGGGCGGGCTTTTTCAAAACGCGAGGCCCGACAGGGAAGCCAGATGGTTATGCTCGGGTATAAAGTCTATACGACTTTATTCAAGGAGAACGAGTCGATAGAAAATTCCGAGGTTTCGTTTATGGGCGGTCAATTCCGGGTAATCGGCGTACTCAAGGAAAAAGGTGGCTTTGGAGATCCACAGTCCAATTACGATAACATGGTCTTCGTCTCCATCGTGAAGGCGAATCAGCTTTCAGGTGGGAGAGGACTAAGCTATCGTCTTTCTGTTGGTATTCCAGATCCAACGCAAATGGAATATGCCATGGGTGAAGCAACCGGGCTTCTGCGACGAATTCGTGGCGATGATCCCGGCCAGCCTGATTCATTCGAGTTGCGCCGTAGTGATACGCTGGCGGAACTGGATGGCCTCTCCAGCAAGGCTCAGATCGTGGGATTTTCTATAGGTATCATTACGCTGCTCGGCGCGTCAATCGCGTTGATGAACATAATGCTCGTTTCTGTGACAGAGCGCACCCGGGAAATTGGTGTACGTAAGGCGTTGGGTGCAACGCCAAAGAAAATCAAACAACAATTTGTAATCGAAGCGATCGTGGTATGTATGATCGGCGGAATCGCGGGAGTGGTGTTTGGCATACTTGCAGGCAACGGAGCGTCGAGGCTTTTGGGCAACGAATCATTCATCATACCCTGGCTGTGGATCATTATTGGATTTGTAGTGTGCGTTATCGTCGGGCTTGTCTCGGGCTATTACCCGGCGCATAAGGCTTCGAAACTCGATCCGATTGAATCGCTGCGATTCGAATAGGTATCTATTGGGAATACGGTGATCTCAACTGCGCGGCGGGGGTCCTTTCAGTGGAGCACTTCTATACCGAAAACTTCAGGGAAATACTGATCAATACGACTAACCTTTGTCTTGGGAAAACCAGGTTCTTCTAACGTTACATAAAACTCCTGCGAATTGGAAACACGTGTGAAGATGTACGTTGTTTCGTTTGTGTATGCCCGCACCGAACGTGCTCCCTCTTCAAAGTGGGAAAGCGTTTCTTCCAAAAGGTTCAGTTTTTCTGTCATCACACAAAGATACTCTTTTTCCGCAATACCTTCCGATCAGGCAAACTGATTGCCGACTGGCATTACTTTCGTGAGCCACGTAGTTATGGGG
>JAEYWY010000035.1 GCA_023428695.1 Bacteroidota bacterium | reverse complement strand
CCGTATCGGGTATCGGTTTGTTCAATGAATGGACCGGCAACGCGTTAACCCTTTCATATTTGTTTAACACTACCGGGGTAGCTGTTAGCGCGTTCGTGATTGTGATGACGACGCTATTGTGTGGACTTTATCCGGCTGTTATGATTTCATCTTTCCAACCTCTCGTTGCGATTAAGGGAATTGCCAGGACTTCTGTAGTCGGCGGATATTTGCGCAAGTCACTTGTCGTGCTTCAGTTTATGGCAGCATTTGTCTTGATCGCAGGCACGGCAATAGCTCTCCGACAGGTGCGGTATATGCGTTCTCTTGATCCCGGTGTAACGCTTGAAAATGTTATTTTGGTGCGAACGCCGGATATTGTTTTGGAATCGGAAACATATGGTCAACAACTGACCTCGTTCAAGACACTACTTGGCAATAACCACGGCATTGTCCACGTTTCATTGGCCTCAGAGGCACCGGGTGAAAAAGTAGGTTGGTATGCGGGTGGGCGACTACTAAATGCGGATCGTGGTTCAAGTACCGTGTTCTTTCAGGTTTCGATGGATGAGGATTATATTGGAACGTATGAAGTGCCCCTTTTGGCTGGCAGGAATTTTATTGAAACAAGTGATCTCAACCAGCAGAACGTTATTGTCAACGCCACGGCGCTCGAATCATTCGGTCTAAATGACGCGGAAGCTGCTATCAATCAACAGGTATTGTTAGGCGGAGACACCTTGACCATCGTGGGTGTGCTGGACAATTATCATCACGAAAGCGCAAAGGCGCCGTTTCGTCCGACAGTGTATCGCTACATTGTTCCGCAGGAGCTTCGGTACATTGCAGTCAGGTATACAGGCGAGGTTGCTTCCGCCATTGAGAGCGTCAGGGAAATGTACAGCAGCACATTCCCGGGAATACCTTTCACCTATGAGTTATTGACCAACCGTTATGACAATCAGTTTTCCCAGGATCGTACCTTCTACAGTACATATCGCCTTTTTGCCGGGCTCGCTATTGTCGTCGCACTCCTGGGGCTTTCCGGTCTTGCGGCCTATTCGATTGCACAGCGTACGCGCGAAATCAGCATACGAAAGGTTCTTGGTGGAGGCAACTTTCAAATGATCGGGCAATTATCCTACGATTTTGTCTTCCTTGTTGTAATTGGATGTATCCTCGGAATTCCTTTGACAATCGTGTTTTTAGAAAACTGGCTGGCACAATTTGCTTCAAGGATTTCCATGTCCGTTGTTCCTTTCATAATCGCATTGTGCACCTGCGTTTTCCTGGCGTGCGCGATCGTAGTTGCTCATGCTCTTCGCGTTGTTCACATCAATCCGGCGCAAACGCTCAAGAACGAGTGACGTTACTAAATCCAACAGAATTCCTGCCTCATCCTTGATCAGTGTCTCATTTGGATGCATTTTTAGACAACCAATTCAATGGCTATGGATGACAGGAACAATTCGCTTTCACGCCGGAAATTTGTGGCGGGATCGCTCAGTTTGATGGGTGCAGGGGTGATTACGAATCGCGCCTACGGACTTGATGAACATACGTCGGCAGGTGTGACCGTTCAACAAATCATCGATGTTGTGACCAAAGGAATTTCAATGGGCGCTAACACCGTTGATACCCTAAAAGCAGGTAGGCACGACACTGTGGTTACCGGAGTAGTCACCACGATGTTCGCGACTGTTGATGTAATCCGCAAAGCGATTGATCTGAAATCAAATTTCATCATTGCTCACGAACCAACATTTTACAATCATACGGACGATGTCAGCTGGCTGGGTAATGATGATGTGTATAAGTTCAAACGGGAACTTCTGGACGAGAACAATATCGCAATCTGGCGACTGCACGATTACATTCATTCGTTTCATCCCGATGGTGTGTTGACCGGCGTTCTACAGACATTGGGCTGGGAAAAGTACTACAATCCTTCGGAGCCGCGCGTCGTGAAGGTACCAGCAATCAAATTAGGTGAGCTGATTAAGTTTGTTAAGGAGAAGCTTTCAATTGAAACGTTGCGATATGTCGGAGATCCCGATCAGGTATGCGAACGCATTGCTGTCTTCCCCGGTGCTGCCGGCGGTCGCGCGCAGATATCCACCCTATCTGCGCTTAAACCTGACGTTATGATTTGTGGTGAGGTTGCAGAGTGGGAAACAAGTGAGTACATCCGCGACGCTCAGGCAATGGGCCGGCGACAAAGCGTCGTTGTTCTCGGTCACGCCCGCAGTGAGCAACCCGGAATGAAGTGGCTCAAAGACTTCCTGCAGCCAAAGTATCCCGATCTGAAGATTACGCACGTACCGTCCGGAAGCCCGTTTACATTTGCATAGTATGAAATCGGCCCTTATTGGTGCGATTGCCTGGTGTGTTGTACTGATGCCGTCGTCGCGTCTTTCTCCGACGGAACTGATTCGCATCGTGCATATTGGGCCTGAGGACAAGCCGATTCCGGTTTTGGTGATAGCAACAGATCAAATTAAGGTACCGCCGACCGAAAATCTCGTTATCGTAACAAGGGATACGTTTCAGAAAATTGTCAGGCAACTCCGGTCCAGCACACTTAAGAATTCGACGGCGCCGTCAAATCCGCAATTTGGTGCGTTTCAAATCAGATTGGCTTCGGATGATGAAGAGGAGCGATTGTATCTGGCTACACGCGCTAATGCACTTCGCGTCTTCAAAGAATTACGTGATTGGGCGCTTGAAAATGACACGTCCGGGCAACTCGATAACCACCTTTCTTATCTGATTTCTCGTACTGAATAGTGATGCTTTTGCATGGATGAACCGATGCATTTTGAATATTTCCTTTCACGAAGTAGATTTGTTTGGTCCGTCTGAATGAAGATCCAGGTACTTTCAAAGGCGCTTATCATTCTGCTTTGGGTTTGCACCTTCGCAGTGGCTATGTGCTGGATCTTCTGGGAAAATCCACCCTTCGATCCGGAACCGATTACAGTTGTCACCGGTTTGATTTCAACAGCAGTCACTGCTTTGTTGAATGAATTTGGGTCGCGTCTTGAAGAAGAGGAGTACTCCCTGGCCTATGCGCTCGCGTACGGATACGTCAATAACTTCGTAGAGCCGTTGTTGTCGGAATTGCTCAGAATTTCCGCCGAGGAAGGAAAGCCCCCGGTCCTCCTGATTTACATGCCGGAGAAACTCGCCGAACTTGAACCCAGAAACATTGAGCGAGTCCTCGCAAAGATCCGGCTTCGAAATGTGAAAGAGGAGGTTGTTAATCTGCAATTCAAAGAGGGAAGAGCGAGAGATATTCTGACGGTATCAAGCGGAAACGATCGGATGTACTTTGACTTTCCCAATACGCTGCTAAGCTTGAACAGCCTGATCGATTTCAAGATTGAATCCAGAAAAAATAAATTCAGTGAAACAGAGAAGGAGCAGATGGGTAAGGAGAACATTATGCGGTTTCGCACCGTGGTTGAACAAATGCTCGACAGGAAAGATCTGACGACCTATGTCCGCTTTGTTGATCGCAAACTAAATTTCACGCTCGGCACGAGTGATCAAAATGTCGCGGGCAATCTGGAAACACAGGCTTGAGCCTGTCGACGCATGCATCACATTAATGTACGTTGCCAATAATATTCCATTCGGGGACTTGTGGAGCATTTAATCCTTATGGGCGGGCTTGCTGCGTTACTCATTGCCGGGGCCACGGTTGGATACTTTGCATTCAAGGCGTCGCGTGGTGATGTCGTCGAAGTACTCAAGGACGAGTAATGGGTATGTGAATTGAATATTTTCCAAAGTTGAACCAATGGCCATACGGCTGCGGGGAGAAGGACATTTCGATTATTTTTGGGAATGGAATCTTTTGAAAAAGTACGGCCGGCGGCGCCACATGAATTTCGTGAGGTTGGTGCATTGATGGTGCGCGTCTATGAACAGCTTGACGGATTTCCCAAGCCTTCCGAGCAACCCGGTTACTATCAAATGCTGGCTAATGTAGGATCGCTGACTGAAAGACCAGGAACGGAAGTATTGGTCGCGATCGAGGACAGTACCATTGCCGGTGCAGTTGTCTATTTTAATGACATGCAGTACTACGGATCCGGTGGAACCGCTACGAGTGAAAAGTTTGCAGCTGGGTTCCGACTCCTTGCTGTGGATCCGAAGTATCGCGGAAAGGGCATAGGAAAACTGTTGACGTTGTATTGTATTGAGAAGGCTCGCAATAGCGGTCATCGGCAATTAATCATACACACCACCCGGGCGATGTTGCAGGCGTGGAAAATGTATGAACAACTTGGGTTCATGAGATCAACCGATTTGGATTTCAAACAGGGCGATCTCGAAGTATTTGGCTTTCGGCTGAATTTGAATTAGGAGGACACACACCACACAAGCCATTTTTCCGCGCTTTCCGCTGGTTGCGTTTTGTTAAAAGCTCACAAATTACGTGATTTGATAATGTTGTTTTGAACAAAAAAACCAGACATCGTGAAAAAACTGTTCTTCCTTCTGTCGACCCTCGTGGTCGTAGTCTCCTGCACGGCACCGCGCGAAGAGAAAGGTGACGTTTTCGAAGACGAGCATATCAGGATGTGGATGAGAAAGGTAGCCGACTGGCAGCTTGAGCATCCGGTTTCGTTCAACAGCAAGAACGAAAACGACTGGGCACGCGCTGCTTTCTATGCCGGTGTTATGGCAGCACATCGCACCACTGGTGATGAAAAATATCTCAATGCGGCAATAGCCTGGTCAGAGTCGTTCAACTATCAATTGGCTGAAAGACTTCGCCACGCGGACGACCACGCGAAGGGACAAACGTATCTCGAAATCTACGAGGTGAAAAAAGATCCGGCGATGATTACCGATATCACGGCTACGTTTGATTCGCTTATCGCTGATCCGAAACCCGGTCGCGAAGACTGGTGGTGGTGCGATGCGTTGTTTATGGCTCCACCCGTTCTTGCACGTCTTGCGGCGGCAACCGGTGAAGAGAAATACCTTGACTTCCTTAACACGATGTTCTGGGATACGTATGATTTCCTCTACGACAAGGAGGAAAACCTTTTCTATCGCGATGAGTCGTACTTTGGGAAACGCACACCGTCCGGGAAGAAAACCTTCTGGGCGCGTGGTAACGGTTGGGTTATGGGTGGAACGGCAAGGGTATTACAGTACCTGCCTGCAGACAATGAGTATCGAGGCCGATATGTTGAGCTGCTAAAAGCAATGGCGGCATCGATAAAGAAAATTCAGGGTGAAGATGGTCTCTGGCGTCCAAGTCTCCTGGACGCTGGAGAAGTACCACATCCCGAGACCAGCGGTTCTGCGTTCTTTTGCTATGCACTCGCATGGGGAGTAAACAACGGCGTGTTGGATAAAGGTGAATATCTCCCCGTGATTCGCAAAGCCTGGCAGGGGCTGAATGACAACGTGACTAATGACGGTATGCTCCAATGGGTGCAGCCTATCGGAGCTTCTCCCGACAAAGTAGTAAAGGAGAATTACCAGGAGTACGGCTCCGGTGCGTATCTGCTTGCAGGCAGCGAGGTCATCAAGATAGATTGGAAGTAGACTGTACAGACTGATTTCCCCAGGGGGATTCAAGTATTCGTTTTAGTTTCTTTAAATCCTTGCGGTTATAGTATTTCATCATGAATGACATCACGGGTGTCATCCATTTTGAGAATCCCTGGGGGAATCCCTGATTTATCAGCGTCATTTTCGTACCCTCTTCGGTAATGCTGTCCCAGAGGTATGTAGTTTGAATCGGAAAGAACCCATCAGCTGCTTCCATAACCATAACTTTTCCGGGAACGTATTCTGATACGGTGTAGGTATATGCTAGTTCTTCACCCATGAATTTTACCATGAACGCCATGCGCGAGCCTTTTCGCAATGGAGGCGTTGTCAGTAAGTCGACTGATCTAATATTGGTGTACCATGCCGATGCATTTTGAGGGTCAGCGGCAAAACCGGCAACAGCCAATCTTGGGCGGTTAATTATAATTGCCGTCTTGACATAGATCATATCTTGTAACTGTACCGAAAACGGTATGCTTTGGGTCCGGGTAAAATTGACTCGAATATGGGTATGGTTCAATCCCCCTTATAAGGGTAGAGCAATAATGAAGCAGTGTTCACGTAACGCGTACGGTGACACTACGAATCAGGATAACGTTGCAACCCTTATTTGGTGATTTTCGTACCGGATGTTATTGCCGCAAATCGCGGGATAGGATTATTTACGATATGGGTGCCGTTGGACGGGTAATTGGGAATCCATACGGCGCTGTGATTTCATATCCCCCGCGATATGTCTGTCGTCAACTTCTCATAACAAAAGAAAGTTCCCTTTCTCAGTTCGATCGTTCCGCACATTTGATAGCCCAGGCGTTGATAAAGATGAAGTGCTGCCGGATTGCTTTTGAATGCGTCCAGCCGGATGGATCTATACCGGTTACGAACAGCAAAGTCTTCTGCAAACTTCATCAACGCATGGGCGATTCCGCGACTTTGGAAATCAGGGTGAATACACAGGCGATGTACGACAAGTGGTTTAGCGTCATCAAGTGACCACTCGACGCTGGCATAGGGATCCAGCTGAATTTCGTTCAGCACGATCACGCCGCAAAGCATCTCACCCTGATAGAATCCGTACATTTCGTGTTTCACGATGTCATCCGACAGCGTTTTATCATCGGGATAGATTTCGTCCCATTGATAAATGCCGTAGGCAATCATGTGCTCGATGGCACGGAAAAACAGACTGCTCACATTCTTCAGTTCACCAGATTCAACCTTGCGTATCATTCGGATTTATACCCAACGGCCCCGAATATACTAAGGTTTTTGTCGAAGTGTTATTTAGTTTACATCCTCTCCTCGCTCAAGTTTGGCGAGCATTTCAACTACACTGGACTTGTTACGGTCATCCGGGGCCTGCGGCAAGGCAGCTTTAATGTATTGCATTGCCTTCTTGTATTCACCCTTCGCGGACAATACTCTGCCCATCCCAATGTTTGTTGTATACTGGTTGGGGAATTTGTCGTAATTCAGTTTGAATATTTTGTAAGCCTCATCGATTTCTTTCATCCCGATGAGTTGTCTGCCATAGAAATGTACATCTAGAACTGAACCCAGAGGTACCGCTTCCTGCATTATCTTCTTGGCCTCTTCAACCCGGTTCATCTTCAGGAGTACCGCAGCCTTGGCGCTCAACGTCCGGAAATTCTTTTCACCCATGATCCTGAAATATATCGCACGGTCCATCCAAGCTAATGCCTGTTCGAGTTCATAGTCGTTTGCGATGCACCAGTATGCAGCAGACATGAAGTCGTAATAGGGACGCGTTGTTCGAAGGTCGTTTCTGAATGCCGCCATCTGAAGTTCCTTTCTCGCCACTTCAATGCGGAATGGTATCATTCGCTTCTCCCACGACAATGCAATCGTCACTGCATCGTCAGACTGATCGATGAATTCATACTTCAGCCATTCAACCGATTTATCGAGACTTTGATTTTTTACCGTTACCCTAAGCGCATCTTCAGCGGGATCGTAATAGAAACTTCCCCATGACGTATTTACTTTAGAGAAGATCAGCGTACTTTCATCTTCGTCGAGGGCGATGAAGAAACCGTATGTGCCCGCTGGCAGATCCTTCCCTTCGACTTTTACAGGATGCGAGAAACTGATCGTCGTGTTCTCGTTGGCGCCCGCACGCCACGGTGCAGCGTTACTTGTTCCGTGACCGAGATCTTTAAATCCGTAATGAGCAACCAGTGTGTTCCAGATTTTCCCTTCCCTGCCCTTTACGCCGGGGCGACTGTAATTGATTGCTATTTTTACAATACCAACCTGTTCTGATACGGAAGCCTTCTTGTTACCTCCATCCGGTTCGAGCGTAAGGGGCATAATCTGACCGGCAGAAACCAGCCAGATGCAAAGAAGAAATGGGATGATGTAAAGTGATTTCATAGGCATATATTAATGATAGTTTCTTATGAATGTACGGTTTGTTGAGTCGTGATGGGATTCCATTCAGGCGAATGGATATTTCTATAAGCTTTGTACAATGCAAAAGCAATGAGCAATCGTACTGCGGGCTGGATCGACAGACTGAAGTAGTGTATCACTGAATCAAGGGCGGAATTTCCCATATAGATATTGATCAACGACAACATAAGTACGCATGCCCAGATCAGTAGTGCGTACCCGACGAAACGCATAATGCCAACGCCCGAAAGCGCAGCGATGCCGGTGAACAGGTTACCAAGAAGTATAAACAACGTGAAGCCTACGAACATTGTCTGGCTGATTCCCGCGAAAGCATCGAGGTCAAGCCGGATGATTTCCTGTATGTGTGAATCGGCTGCAAGGAACCGGTCGCGGAGCACATTGAGGTAATGCAAGACCAGGAGCATTCTGAATACTTCGGTAAGACCGAATGCTGTATAGAATAGCAAACCCAATCGCGAGAATGCCGAGTGCGATGTATAGGTACATATACCGTATATTGAAACGACGACAAAGAGACAATGCAGAATTACCCACCATTTTGTGAAGATGTAATAGGGAGTCTTGTACATTACAAGTGATTCCTCGAACGTTGCTGGTCCTGTGATAAATCCATGAATGCCAATGGTGGTGACAACGGAAAGTAAGGCACAAACGGCCGCAACTGCGAGCAATGTAGAATGCTGAGATTTCATGGACCGACTCCATTGATTATATGTGACAAGGTATACGTCCAAACGTATTCCGTCATTAACACATCCCGGGGTATTTCCAGCAGCGGCCTAATTGAGATTGGCTGCGGTAATATTTATAGTTGGTTCGGTAGATGTTTGGTTGATCCGATGCTTGCGAGGAAACCCGCAGCGGAAAAAATGTTCTAAATTCGCCGATGTACGGAAAGGTCGGGTAAAGCCTGCGCGATCGGCCAAATGATTTTTCACTGCCCCAAAATTATAGCATATGCAGTCGCATCAACTTAGATTTGAACCATTGTCATTAAAAAACTGGGAATCTCTTGAGAAACTCTTCGGACCTCGGGGCGCATGCGGTGGGTGTTGGTGTATGACGTGGCGTCTGAAACGTTCTGAGTACGAAAGCAAAAAAGGTGAAGGTAATCGACTGGAATTCCATAAGCTTTGTAGTGAAGGCAAGCCTCTAGGGATTTTAGCATTTGTCGGAATGGATCCAGTTGGATGGTGTTCCGTGTCACCCCGTAATGATTATGTAAGGCTGGAGACAACGCGTGTCCTGAAGCGTGTTGATAGTGAAGACGTATGGTCAATCGTTTGTTTGTACGTGAGCCGTGGTGGGCGAAATCGTGGGATTTCACGTCAGTTGATCGACGCCGCGGTTTCGTATGCAGGCTCGATGGGTGCACGAATTGTAGAGGGTTACCCGATCGATCCAAAGAAGCCGAATGTGCCGGATGTGTTTGCATTCACCGGACTTGTTTCTGCTTTTGTCGCCGCGGGCTTTGAAGAGGTTGCACGACATTCGGAAACGCGGCCGATTATGCGCCGAATAGTATGACATAAGGACCCGGCTTCAACTGGCTCTTGCCCGCTACCAACTGTCTCGGACAATATAACCGTCGACATCGGTTTGCGAAATCACCATATCTTCGTCGATTATGCATCCCTGTTTGTCCTCTTTGGCAAGTTCGGCCTCCTGGTCGCAGGAAGATAATAGTAAAGCAAAGATGGTCAGAAGCAACGCGACAGCTATCGAATGCGAGCGCTTCGGTTTAGGTTGGATTCTCATGGCTCTGTGTTTGGTTCGATCAAATATACGTGTATGGGTAGCGTTGTGAGATCGCTTCTGTCGAGGATGGTTGCGTTTAAAAGTTTACCCTGGGTTGTGTTATGCTGAAGGGCAACGCATGAGAGTCAACGCGATTATGGCTATGTCACCCGGGCGACAGTTGGACCAAACGACGGCAAAGTCTGTGCGTGTAATAATTCACGCGGTTTTTCACAAACTGTCAGCGCGGGGTCATCACCTTGCAACAATAGAATTCACAATACCTGGCATGAAAGCACACTATTTTTTCAGACGCTATGCGACGCTTTTGCAGTAGTACCTTTACTAATTGCCTCGATGTCGTGTAGCGATGACGATGAACCCGCTAAGGACAACATTTGGGAAGGACCGGAAGTTACGTTTAGTAAAGAGCATGACGCAGACTGGAGACAGGCTGCAAATCAGGATAAAATCACTAACAAAGTGACGTTGACCCGCCAGAATAATGGGCCGGTTTATAACTATCAATTCTGGCGGGATACATTTGCCGAGGATGCTACTAACGACAATCTCAGAGACGACCTCTGGGAAGAAAATGAATCGGAGAGAGAGTTTACAAGATCAGGCGGGACTCACGGAGTTCGCTGGGCGATTCTTGATGCAACCGGCGGAACGACTGATGCCTGGGAATACTTTTGAGAAGTATGGAACACCGGGCGATCCGACTAATTCTATTCCGTCCATAATATCGCTTCCATTATTACCGCACTTGACGAGAATGACGAAGTTGACGGTGTCTTGGATGACTTCGGTATCATTGTTGACGGCGAGGAAGTTAGCCATTCCGGTACGTACATGCCGGGACTTGTTGGAAAAAAGCTGGGGATATGGCTTGTCGAAGTCGATATCTATCTGACCCTGACCTTTACGCATTGGGGAAGCAATAGTGAAGATAATGGCGTCGCGTATGAGCGATCTTCAAAGGACTAATCCTTGGATCTTGTTACGAAAAGGATCTGCGGTTTCCGCGGATCCTTTTTTTGTTAGCGTGGTTTTGATAACCGTGGACCAAAACGTCCAGGCTGCCGCGTCAAATCAAAGTATTCACGAAGATCGATTTTCAACACCTCTTCAAACGCTACCTGCAAATCAGAAGGCCCCGGATGTTTATGCTTCCATTTGCTGAAGTAATGTCGCATCGCCTCATCTACCCGTTCGGCCCCAACGGCAGCCTCAAGAAGGTATAACCACCACGCCGTTTTTACATAGGAAACCAGACCGTATTCTGTTTCGCTGGGAAATTTGTCTGCCGGAATATCCATGGGTGAGGCCATCGGAATGTTGGCAATGTTTGCATAAACGAGTTCCAGAAACTGCGCCACAGGAAGTTGTTTCACCTCTCTCGGAATCTGCTTTCCGAAGATGGCGTTGCCGCGATATTTTTCGGCTTCGTACCTGAACTGGTAATAGGTATTCAATCCTTCATCCATCCATGTGTGTGCCCGCTCGTTGCTGCCCAGCATACTCATAAACCAATTGTGCCCAACCTCGTGCGTGATGACCGCGTCAAGTGCCTCGCCGTCGGCTCCGGGTTTTGTAATCAGCGTTACCATCGGATACTCCATGCCTCCGCTGGTCTTGTTTTTTGGTCCCTCCACCGCCTGCACAACAGGATATTCGTATTCGCCTATCCACGCACTGTATTTTCGGACCGCGTCTTCAACGTAGTCGATACTGTTAGCCCAGACAGTCTTGCTTTTATTGTGGAAGTATGTGAATGCGTCAACGATTCTTCCACCGGGTAATCCGATCGTGTCGTACTGAATTACGAAGTCAGTATCTGCAAACCATGCGAAGTCAGGAACCATCGTTGCCTCGTACTGTAGTGTTTTCGTCGTACCCTTCGCGTATGGCGATTCGTACATTGCCCACTTTCCTTTCCGCGAAGCCGCGTTGATCCTGCCCGACCGTACGTAGGCGTCGCGCTCTTCCGTTGTAGTGAGCGTTCCCGTCGCAGCCACGATATATTCCGACGGCACGGTGATGCGAACATCAAAGTCTCCATACTCGCTGTAGAATTCGCCGCGGTCGAGATAAGGAAACTCATGCCATCCCTTACTGTCATACACAGCCGGCTTGGGGTACCACTGGCACGCGATGAACTCGCCCTTCGCAAAACCGGATCGCGAAAAGTAAGGTGGCAGTTTCACCCGGAAGGGAGTGTGTATCCCAACGGAATCACCCGGCGGGAGCGGACTGTTCAATACGACCTTGAGAATGTCGACGTAGTGCGGAACAGGATGGTTTTCTGTGCGCGCCGGTTCACCATTTACAGAAAACGACAGACTGTCGACAGACCCGTAGCCGATGTTTTTGGTTTTCCCAATCGATTTATCCTCACGCAGTTGCTTCATCAAAGCCGTCGTGTCGTTCGTATAAGCATTTGGCCAGATGTGAAACCATATATAATGGAGTGTATCCGGAGACTGGTTGTGATACATGATGAATTCGTCGCCGTGGATAGCACGCTCCCTGACGTCGAGCTTTGCGGTGATCGTGTACCGCAGGCGTTGCTGCCAATATTCCTGCTGTGCAACAACAGGCAGGAACGCAAATGTGAAAAAACAGAAAACAGCAGCTTTCATGAATAGAGAACGGCGTCCAAAGGTAATGGTTTTCGAATTCACGGGAAATGACGCGCATCTCAGCCTGAACGAATAGTCTGCAGCTAAATTGTTCAGCAATCCGGTTGTATAACAAAATGAAAAAAGATTTCCTTCCGGTACTCCTGCCGGACACATTAGTTGTCTTATGTGTGATGTTTTCAAGACAAAACGTAACAGTCCAGGGAATTGTTCGATGCTCTGCCGCCATGGCACGATGGATGGTACTGGTGTTGGTTGGATGCCGGCCACCCGTTGCGCAGGATGATCTTCTCCCAATCGAAAAGACGATCCTTGTTGACCAGTCGGGGTTCTATGCCGTTGATTTCGATCCCTACAAATCCGACATGCGCGATTTCGCAATTGGCGTTTTTGATTCCGGTACAGGTGGACTCACCGTGCTTGATGCAATCCTGCGGCAAGATGAGTTTTTCAACGGGTCAGGCACGCGTGTCCCTGACGGCGTACCTGATTTTGCTCACGAACAATTCATCTATCTCGCTGACCAGGCGAATATGCCATACGGCAACTATCACGCTGAAAAGAAGTCAGGATTGTTGGTAGAGCACATAATCAAAGATGTGCAGTTCCTGCTTTCGGACAAGTATTATCTTGATCAGTACTCGAAACGATGGGAGAGCGACAAGCAGCGTGTAAAGGTTATCGTCATTGCGTGCAACACCGCCACGGCATATGGGAAACGACATATCGAATCGTTTATAAAAAGGACAGGTGCCAATGTTCATGTTATCGGTGTAATAGATGCGGGTGCCAGGGGTGCACTTGAAGTTTTCACGGACGATGAGAGCGGTTCGATTGGGGTCCTTGCAACAGTAGGAACAGTTGCGTCGCGTGGCTATGAGCTGGCACTTGAACGATACAAAAATGAATCGGGTCTGACCGGCGACATCCAGGTATTCAGTCAGGGTGGGTATGGTATCGCTGAAGCGGTGGACGAAGTAGCGGGATTTGTCAATCAGGATGCAACTTCACCCTATGACAATTACCTTGGACCTTCGCTGAAAGATTCCGCGTACAGGCTTGACAAAACGTTGTTCGAGATCTACAATTTTGACATGAATGGTGTTTTATGTGATTCGCAAAACACGGATGATTGTAATGTGATGCAATTGAATTCAGCGGGTAATTATATGCGTTTTCATGTGGTATCACTGCTTGACAACATTCGCAAAACACCCGGCGCACCCCCACTCAGGGCGTTACTCCTCGGATGTACGCATTACCCGTATTTGAGTACAGAAATTGAGACAGTCCTGAATGATTTGTATGAATACAAGAAAGATGGTCAGTATGTATACCGACACGTGATGGCGCCGCAGATCGCGATCATTGATCCTGCCGTGAATGTTGCGACTGAACTTCGTGAATTCCTGGATAAAAAGGCATTCTGGAGTACAAAGAATCGAATGAAGGACAGCGAATTCTATATAAGCGTCCCCAATATGACAAACCCATTAGTAGAGACTGACGACAAAGGACAGTTTACCTATGAATATAAGTACGGACGTAATGAAGGCGAAATCCAGGAGTACGTAAAAGTCGTACCTTTCAGTGCGAAAAATATATCCACAGAAACACTCGTGAGACTTGAAGATATGACTCCGCTTACATATTCGTTGATCAGCACATTCAACCAACGAATCGCCAAAACTAAATTTTTACGCGACAGTTCATCGGTAGGACGGTCCGTTGTAATTCAATAATTGATACATTACACACATAAATAAATCCAGCTTTAGTGATGAAATATCGTCGGATGAATAAGTACACTGCACGGTTTGTTTCGTTTCTCTCAATTGTTCTTGTGTGCACCGCGGCCCTGCCGACGGGAGGAAGAATTCCGACGTACGCAAAAAAGGGAATGGTAGTGTCTTCATCGGCGATCGCTTCTGATGTGGGGAAAGAAATTTTGCAGGATGGCGGTAATGCGATTGATGCAGCGGTGGCCACTGCCTTTGCATTAGCAGTGACGTGGCCGTCAGCTGGTAACGTCGGTGGTGGAGGTTTTATCGTTTATCGCATGAACAACGGTGAGGTCACCACATTTGACTTCCGCGAAAAAGCGCCACTGGCTGCGCATCCGAAGATGTACCTCGATGAACAAGGGAATCTGATAACGGGATCGAATCACCGCGGGATGTTGTCAGTAGGTGTTCCCGGTACGGTGGCTGGTCTCTATGCTGCCCACAAGAAATATGGAAAGCTCCCGTGGGCCAAACTTGTACAGCCTGCGATCGATCTGGCTCGAAAAGGAATCCCTTTCAGTCATGCATTGGTTCAACATTCAAGAAACCGCAGGCATGAGTGGGAAAAAATTCCTTCCACGGCAGCCGTTATGTATAAACCCGGTCTGGTGTATTACGAACCCGGAGAAACCTGGAAGCAACCCGAGCTTGCACAAACCCTTAAGCGGATAAAGAAGCATGGTAAGGATGGATTTTACACAGGGGAGACGGCAGAAAAGCTTGTCGCGTTTGTCAGAAAAGAAGGTGGTATCATTACTCAGCAGGATCTCGAAGAGTACGAAGCTGTTGAACGCAAGCCAGTTGTCGGAACGTATCGCGGACACACGGTTTACACCATGGCACCGCCAAGTAGCGGAGGCGTCGCACTGGTCGAGATGCTGAATATTCTCGAAGGATATGATCTGAAAGAACTTGGTTACAAGTCGGCGGATTACATTCACGTGCTTTCGGAAAGCATGCGTCGCGCGTATGCCGATCGCGCTGAACACATGGGTGATCCGGATTTTAATCCCGACCTTCCCGTGACGCGACTGATTTCAAAAGAGCACGCCGCACGCGTTCGGGAGACGATTTCCATGGACAACGCATCTCCGAGTGATTCATCCAGATATGGTCAGCTTTACGATGGAACTTCAACTACACATTTATCGGTTGTTGATGAACACGCAAACGCAGTTTCACTTACATACACGCTGGAGAATAGTTATGGATGCCAAATCATCGCAGAAGGCCTTGGTTTTTTTCTGAACGATGAAATGGGTGACTTCAATCCCGTTCCCGGACTAACGAATTCACGGGGTCTCATTGGAACATCAGCCAATCAGATTCAACCTGGCAAAAGAATGTTGTCGAGTATGACGCCGACAATCATCGAAAAAGATGGAAAGCTGTTTATGGTAATTGGTACGCCCGGCGGGCGTACAATAATAAACACTGTGCTTCAGGTAATCGTGAACGTCATCGATCATAAAATGAATATTGCAGAGGCGATTGAAGCGCCGCGCATTCACCACCAATGGCTGCCTGACAGAATTAATTTTGAATTATTCGCGTTGTCACCGGATACGCAGGAACGGCTTATACAAAAGGGCCACAAGCTTAACGAACTAAACCATGCTTCCCAGGGTCATGCTATGGGAATTATTGTCGATGATCGCATCGGTTATATTTCCGGTGCCGCAGATTCCCGCAGCCCGGACGCAGGAGTATCCGCATATTAAGGTGGCTGGATAAGGTGTTTTGTTCGTTTTTATTTACTGAAATCGTTTTCCGTTTGGAGGGTACTGCAAAACGTAACGATTCTTTTTTTCAATTCAGGTGGAAAGTTGTACATTCGATTCGTGCGATGCGTTACTGATTCCATTCGCACCAACATATATCGACCCGAATGAACAGCTCCAACCTCGAAAGTGTTCTTCACCGCGTAGTCAAAGGTGACCAGCTTGCCTTTCGGGAGATATTTGAATCATTTTCGCCAAAAGTTTACGGGTTCGCACTAAAGCTCACACATTCCGAGGAACTCGCCCAGGAAGTTGTGCAGGACGTGTTTATGAAGATTTGGGTCTCGCGCGAAAGCCTTTCCACGGTGAATTATTTTCCATCATACCTTTATACCGTAACCAGAAATCACGCTTTCAACATGATGAAACGACTGGCTCTGGAGCAGCGCGTGAAGGAGAATATTCGAAAGGAAATTTCGGAGGTACACGAAGATCCTCAGGAGACCAGTGTCTACCAGGATTACCACCATATGCTGGTGCACGCCATAAGCCAGTTGCCTCCGCAACAGCGTCTCGTTTACAGCCTTTGCCATCAGAAGGGCCTTAAGTACGACGAGGTTGCGAGAGAGTTAAACATCTCACGCCTGACCGTCAAAACCCATATGCAAAAGGCGCTTCGGACCATCAAATCACATTTTAGGGCTGGTGTAACCTTCCTGGCGCTGATCTTTTTGTCTCTCTGACATAAGAACAATGTTCCCTCGCCATCACGAATGACGTCGGTATAGATAATTTTTCAAAAAAATCCCACAGGAATACTCCTTTCCTCCGGTCCGATTGTCTTACCCTAATACAAAAAACGATACTATGGATAGTGCCCGGTTCAAGGTGCTTTTTCAGCGCTATATCGACGACAGCTGTACGGAAGCTGAGAAAGCCGAATTCTGGCAGATGGTCGAGTCATTTCAACACGATGACACGCTGGCAGCGATGATGGATTCGCTATGGCAATCATCGTTGCTTGACCGAAAATTACCGCGGGAAAAAACTGACGAAATCCTGAATGAAATTCTGACAGGTACGCCGGTCGTCCCAATGAGAACCACACGTCCAAAGGACACGCATCGGTGGTATGTTGCGGCGGCTGTGACCGCGATTATTGCTGCGTCAATATTTGGTCTTTATCAGTTCAACAATAAGGGCACGCAAAAACACCAAATTGCAACTGCAGTCAACGCCCGCATTGAGGTTCCTGAAAATGAACATCGTTTTATTCAGCTTCCCGATGGTAGTACAGTTATCCTGAATGCCGGAAGTACGCTTGATTATCCGGCCTCTTTTGATGAGGAGGGTACACGTGAAGTGCGGCTTGTCGGTGAAGGTTACTTTGACATTCGGCATGACGCGGAGAAACCTTTTATCGTCCATACAGGGACACTGAGAACAACTGTTCTCGGAACCGCTTTTAATATTCGCGCTTACGCCGCCGATAACGATATCACCGTGACAGTTACACGCGGAAAAGTCCGGGTTAGTGACGAGGAAAAAGAAATCGGCATTCTGACACCCGATCAGCAAATCACTTTTAACGGAAGGAACAAAAAATCAGAACAGCAACAGGTGAACAGCAAATCGGCGGTCGCCTGGGCAGAGAACGATATTTACTTTAATGAGATCACAGTGGGAGAGGCGGTAAAGCGTCTTGAGGAACGTTTTGGTGTTGCGATTTCATTCGAGAACACCGGACTTCGTGAGTGCCGGTTCACAGCAACATTCGTTCACAACGAAGACCTGAATCAGATTCTCGAAGTCATTTGCGAATTCAATAATGCCAGCTTCACGCAACGTGACGGCATGATTGTAATCAAAGGCGAAGGATGTTAAAAAAAACCTGAATAAACCTAAACTGAACATTTTATGAGAAGAGAAACCGGCCTCATAACCTGATGAAAAAGGAGCTTCCTGCCCAGGGCAGGAAGCTTTGCTGCGCCGACTGCCATCGGCTGCAGATGTTTAAATAATTCCTAATCACTTAAACATTACAAAAATATGAATTTTTCTGTACCCCGTGCAGAAGGGAGTCTTCCATTTACGGCCCTGAATGAATGGCGAGACTTCATCCGGCATCCATTAACGAGACAGGTTATGCGTATTAGTGTCCTTTTTCTGGCCTTGCTCATGACAAGCATTGAGTTGCTCCTGGCGACTCCCGCCGGAGGGCAGGGAACAAAGGATGTTGAGGTTGTACTGGCACTCGAAAACGAGTCACTCGCCAGTGCTGTCAAGAAAATTGAAAAGATCACTCCGTTCCGGTTTGTGTACCGGTATAAGGAAATTGCCGCTATTGACAAGGTAAACCTTCCCGAAGCAAAACGCACTGTTGCGGAAACGCTCACATTGATACTGAGTAATACACCATTCACGTACAAGGAAATCAACCGGAACATTCTGATCGTACGCAGACAACAAACGACGTCAACGGATATGTTTACGGAACAATCCCCGGTCGTTGTTCATACCGTATCCGGGACTGTCCGCGAAGTCGATGGCGGCGAACTCGCCGGTGTGAGTGTTATTCTCAAGGGAACAACACTCGGTACAGCTACCGATGCCAATGGCAGGTATGAACTTACACTTCCCGATGGTGGTGGCATTCTCCAGTTTTCCTACATCGGATTCGAATCACAGGAGATCCCGATTAATAACCAGACAGTGATTGATGTTGCACTTGTTGCCGACGTTACATCGCTGGAACTTGTCGTCGTAACAGCACTGGGTGTAACGCGCGAGGAGCGTTCACTTGGTTATGCCACTCAGGAGGTCAAAGGTGAAAATCTGACCTTTACAAAAGAACAAAACGTACTCGGCTCGTTAGCGGGCAAAATTGCCGGTGTTCAGGTGGTTGGTTCTTCCGGAGCGAGTATGGGTGGAACACAGAAAATCAAAATCCGTGGTGTGAATTCAATTACTGGCGGAGACCAACCGCTTATCGTCGTTGACGGCACGCCGATATCAAATGCGAATTTCTCCGGTTCCTCCGGTGTGGATTTGGGTAACCTCGGCCAGGATGTAAACCCTGAAGACATTGAAACAATTAACGTTCTAAAAGGACCTGCAGCGTCTGCGCTTTATGGTATTCGTGGTCAGTACGGTGTCGTGATGATCACAACCAAAAAGGGTAGTAAGGCACGGCCGGTTTCTGTTGAACTCAACTCGGCGTTCTTCGTTGAGAAGGTTGGCAACTTCATGCCGTATCAGAATCAATATGGAGGTGGATCCAGTCAAAACTGGCGCACGTTGCCAAATGGCGATAAGTATGTTGACATGTCTGTCGATGAAAGCTGGGGTCCCCGGATGGATGGAACTCTTGTCCGCGAGGTATTCAGTTTTTATCCGCAGGATCCAACATATGGACAACTGACTCCTTTCGTTCCTCATCCGACCAACATCGAAGATTACTTTGAAACCGGTTACAGCTGGAATAACGGAATATCAGTTACCGGGGGCGGGAATAATACAAACTTCAGAATCAGTTTTAATGACACCCGTATCGAAGGGGTGGAACCAAATACATTTCTTCGCAGGAATAACCTGGGCCTTAGTGCCGGCATGGATATCACGCCTAAACTCAACGTCGCGGCAAACTTTAACTATGCAACGAACACCGCACAACGGCCGGGTCAGGGGTCTGAAGACGGATCGCGTTACCTTAACCAATGGTTCCAGCGCAACGTTGACATGAAGCGTTTGAAAAACTACGAGTATGCGGATGGAACATTCGTTAACTGGAATTTGAGCCGCCCAAGTGCGTCTACAGGAGAAATGACAAGTTTTGATCCGTTGTACTGGGCGAACCCGTACTTCCTCGCTTATGAAAACCCGTCGAACGACAACCGCGACCGCGTGTTCGGCGATATCGGATTAAAGTACAAGGTATTACCAGACTTTACCCTTAGTGGTTTCATTCGTTCTGATTTGTTCACGCAGAACATTGAGTCACGCCGTGCTTTCGGTGGAACCGGAACACCCGGGTACTCGACGGGAAAATTTCAAAATCGCGAGATGAACTACGAATTCATGGCCCAATACGACAAAACCTTCGGCGATTTTTCTGTTAATGGTATTGTGGGTGGAAACATTTACGATCGGAAGTATTCATACCTCTCCATGTCCACGGTTGGCGGGCTTTCAGCACCGGGTTTTTACAACATCGAGGCATCGATCGACCGACCTGATGTGTCTTCCTACCTGCTCCGGAAACAAATTCGCAGTCTTTACGCCATGGCGTCCCTGGGATACAGAGACACTTACTTCCTCGATGCATCTGTCAGAAACGATAACTCTTCAGCACTTCCGCCTGACAACAATTCATACTGGTATCCGTCAGTTTCCGGAAGTGTGGTTTTCAGCGAACTTGCACACTGGGAGCCGATGTCTCTTGGAAAAATACGGGTGAGCTATGCGCAGGCAGGTTCTGACCTCAGTCCGTACGAAACAAGTTCTTTCTATTCCGTAGGAACGGTGTATGCAGGTAGTGTGACGGCAAATACGCTTTCTGTTCCGGACAACCTGAACAATCCGAGTATCAAGCCGTCATTTGCGCACTCATATGAAGCAGGTATTGACCTGAAATTTTTCGATGGCCGGCTCGGTGCTTCATTCACCTGGTACAAGCAAATCAATAAGAATCAGATTCTCCGCCTCGACGTGTCGGGAACAAGTGGTTACGGTTCAGCAACGATTAATGCTGGTCAAATTGAAAACAACGGTATCGAATTTGCCCTCACGGGGAATCCTGTCAAGACCCGCGACCTCAATTGGGACGTGATGTTTAATATCAGCCGCAACCGCAATATGGTTGTCGAATTGTACCCGGGTATTTCAGTTTACCAGTATGGAACCACACGGTACTCGTCCGTATCGAGTTATCTGAATTCATATGAAGGAAAACCGTTTGGAAGTCTCGTAGGACAGGCTTATCAACGTGACGAAGCCACGGGTAAGATCCTTCTTGATAACAACAACATGCCATTGTTCACGGATGCGACGTACGACTTCGGAACAATTCTTCCGGATTTCACAGGAGGATTTCAAAATATCCTGAGGTACAAGAAATTCGAGTTGTCTGCGATGATTGATTTCCAGATCGGTGGTCAATTCTTCAGCCGCTCGAAGATGCTTGCCGTAAGAACCGGACTCGACCCGATTACCGTGGCCACAAATGACAAAGGATTTAATGTCCGCGATCCTCTCGCTGAAGGCGGTGGGATGAAAGTTGAAGGCATCTCTGCACAAACCGGGGAACCTGTAACCGCATACGTGAATCCGCAGACTTACTGGGGCGTTGTTGGAAGACGCGTCTATGAAGAATGGCTTATTGACGCGACCTACGTGAAACTGCGCGAAGTACGGTTGGGCTATTGGTTCGATAAGAACGACTGGAGCAAGTTGCCATTCAACCGTGTTGGTATCGCGTTCGTTGCGCGGAACCCGGCGATGCTTTATCAGAAAGCACCCGAGGGACTCGATCCTTCCGAGTTATCAACCGGCGGGCAGTCCATCAGTTGGTATGAATCAGGACAAATTAACACTGTTCGTTCATACGGATTTAATCTCAACTTCACGTTCTAAATTCAACGATCATGAAAAAGATATATTTTCTGTTGTTAACTGCAGCGTTGTTTGCCGGATCGTGCAACGAGTTTGACGAGGAAATCAATAAAAATCCCAATCAACCCAGCGTTGCATCCGGACCCCAGTTGCTTGCGAGCGCGATGCTTTCTCTTCCGGATTTGAGTGAATCGCCGCAGGGAGAATTCCTCGCACAGTATCTGGCGGAAACCCAATACGTAACTACATCGCTATATCCGCAAGCCAGTACGAGTTTTTACGGATGGTACCAGGGACCGCTGATCAACATAGAAACGGTTTTGCAAAATTCGAATGCAAGTCCGGAGATAATGGTTGCAAAAATCCTGAAGGCATACTACTTCTGGAATATCACCGACCGCTGGGGCGACGTTCCGTTTAACGACGCGCTGAAAGGTGCCTCCAACCTGACCCCTGCGTACGACACCCAGGAAGAAATCTATGATGATTTGTTTGCCATGTTGAAGGAAGCAAGCGAAATGGAAGTGACAGGCCAGCTTTCAAGCGATATCATTTACGGCGGAAACATGGATCGATGGAGGAAACTCGCCAACTCGATTCGTTTGCTGATGGCGCTTCGCCTTTCGGAAGTTGATCCCGGCCGCGGAAAAACAGAGTTTGTGGATGCACTCAATGATGGTGTGATGACTTCCAACAATGACAACCTTGTGTTCAGACATCTCGCCGATGCGAACAATCAGGGTTACTGGTACGGTCAGGTTACCGTGCTTGGTCGCGAGTGGTGGGCGCTAACTGAAGGCCTCGTCAATGAAATGAAACCTGTAAACGACCCCCGGTTATCTGTGTTCGGAAATCCCGCCAGGGAAAGTGGCGAATACGTTGGCCAACTCTATGGCGATATCGTGAATTTCGATACTGAAAAATATTCGCTGCTTGGGGACGAAATAGCAAGGCAGGATTCCAAAGTACAACTGGTGACATATGCGCAGATCTTGTTCGCGATGGCTGAAGCCGCGAAGCTGGACTGGATACCCGGAGGTGACGCTGAAGCGCAGGCTCATTATGAGGGAGCGATTGAGCAGTCGTTCCTGCAGTGGACAGGTTCAACAGATGGGCTGGAAACGTTCCTTGCCGAGGCTTCGATTGTGTATGATCCTGCTCAGGCAATCAAACAAATCGCAACACAGCGTTGGATTCATTTGTTCATGCATGGGTATGAAGCCTGGGCAGAATGGAGGCGTACTGGTTACCCCGAAAACCTGGTCGAACCGGAAGGCGCAGCTGTACCGAACAGGTTAATCTACGTCGAGTCCGAACAATTCAACAATACGAATAATTACAATGAAGCTGTTCAGCGCCAGTTTGGCGGAAGCGAGAGTCTTTATGGTAAGGTTTGGTGGGACGTTGATTAGTATAATGGTTAAGGGATAGCCGTTTCTGGTTATTTGGGCGCAAGGCTGTGGCGAAATCCACAGCCTTTTTTTACGTAAAAGGAATTATTATCCGTACTCCGGTGCCTTGAGCCATTAGTCGGCACCCAATTAAAGGATCAGGGGCTGGACAGGTAAAACCTTTTCGTAAATTAGATAGAAAGCTACCAAAGTATGTCGTTTCGGTCAGTCCTTGTCATCTGCTTGTTTGTGCTTACAGGTGCGACCACGGTAAGTGGTCAAACCGGGATGTTCCTGACCTACAACTGCCCGAGAAACACGAAAAACGCCAGGCAGGTAGTAGTTGAAAAAACCAGTGTGTGCCTGGCCGAGAAACCCCTTGTGACTTCAGACGAAATCGAAAGCATTTCACCAATAACCGAATACCCGGGAATGCTGGAGTTTTATATGGTTTTGACAGAGAAGTCTTTTGAAAGACTTAAACAGGCGTACAACATATCCCCCGTAATCGTATACCTCGTCGACGGCCAGTTACTCTTCACATTGGAAACGAAAACCAATACACTGACCAGTCGAAGGATTTCCGTGCAAACCACGCAGGATTTTCTCACGTTCCGCATCCAACACAGCATCCTCAAACAGAAGATCGGCCAGGAGGACTGATGCCGATGCCGCGAATCCCCTGATTTCGCGGGGTTCACATGCCGGTGATCCCAAAATGATTCCTTGCCCGGTGGATATCAATCAGTACCCGGGGTGATTAAAGTCACCTTATCATCCGCGCTGATTTCTTTAATTGCTTCCACTCTTTTCGCCATGAACGTATTAATTGCCTACTCAACTACCGACGGGCACACAAGGAGAATAGCTGACTTCCTGGCTACCAAAACGTGTCTTGCTCAGCACAACCTGAAAGTGATAAGCGTGCCTGGAGACGTTAAACCGAACCTTGGCGACTTCGATGCGGTAGTTGTCACTGCCTCTATTCATGCGGGTCAATATCGCAACGAAATTGTTGACTATGCCACCATCAACGCAGGTATGCTTAACAGAATACCTTGCGCATTCCTGTCTGTAGGATTGTCGATAACTAACAAAGATCCCGAAGCGAGAAGAAGTCTCGAGGAGACAACCCGGCACTTCCTTGAAGTGAGCGGATGGAAACCCGTTATTGTTGAACAGGTAGCCGGTGCATTGTTGTACACACAATACGGCTTCATCAAAAAGATGCTGATACGTTCGATCATGAAAAAAGCCGGGGCGGTCACCGACACCTCGCGCGATCATATTTATACCGACTGGGATTTGCTCAGGCAATCAATGACGGCTTTCGTTGAACGCGTCGAGCCGGTACTCCATTGATTACGTTGTTGATCTTCGCGTAGTCTTTCGCCCTGTTTCAAGTTTTTTTCTTGTTTCCCTTACTGCTATTGCGGGAAGTGTTTCTGCGTTGTCGTTGATGTAATCCATTACAGCATCGTGATGATGACGAATCATACTTCGGAGCAACCACGAGATCGCTTTTGTAATCAGGATTTCTTTTTCATGCTTTACCCGATCGATCAATGTAAAGGCCATCTCGCGTAAGGCTGCATCGCCGGAATGCGACAAGGGCGAACACATTAAAACAAGTGAAGCCCTGCGTTTCTGGATTTCCCTGCTTTTGTTGAATCGCACCAGTTGTTTAGACCACGCTTTCCAGTTGCGCGGGATTTCATTAAGGCTGTACTTTCCTGAACATAGTGCGTCAATTTCGGCCCAGCCTTCAAGTTGACTTAGCCAATGATCAAAGATCTTGATGTCGAACGTGCGCTGTGCAGAAGTCGCATACCCCAACATCACGCCTGCCATGATTTTCTCCGTAAACGTCTTGCCTTCGATGAGATTCGTCAGTACCTCAACGAGTTCTTCCGCGGAAATTTCCCGGTTCGTTTTCATCCACTCGTGGGCAATCTTTCGCAGGACCGGTGTGGTAATGGAGTATTTAGGATGGGAGGTCCCAAGGTACCTGTCCAGAAAAGCGTCGTTTTTGGCCTTTCCACCTGCGGATCTGAGTGCAGCCAGGATTTCCTTATACGAGTCGTACATTTTGATTCCTTATAGTTATCTTTCAAGCAAAAATATCAATAATCCGAGATCACTCACCGTGTTATCGGTGCAGCGTCTTCGCGGAAATGGTTCCCATGCGTTTGGTGTCATTGATTTTATTGTTTCTCACCCTGGTAGTATCCGGCAATGGCCAGTCATCGCCGACCGAGACCGAAGCGCGTCGAGTGACCAAAATGTTCAAGCGGTCACACATTGTCCCGCGGCTGATTGACGATGAGTTTTCAAAACAGCTCTTCGACTACCTGATTGCTAATCTCGATCCTTCGAAGATGTATTTTACCAGTGAGGACATTATCGCTCTTCGAAAGCATGAACTTCACATTGATAATGACCTGAATGGATTGTCATGGATCTTCTACCCACGTCTTCTGGAACGCTACCAGGCGGCTCTTGAGCGCGCGGGTCATCTCATTGATGAAGCAAAAACCACAGTCGACGTCGCATCCGTCAAACATATATCATCGCCCGATTCTGTCTGGGCCGACGATGAACTTTCTCTGAAGAATAAATGGCTGCAACGGTTCCGGTATGAGCTTCTTCAGGAACTGGCTGCCGAACGAATCGCATCACCCCGAGGGACGGATGCCGATTTCTTCCGGAATAGGTCGCAGGAAAAAACAGACGCACTTGCGAACCGGTACGCACGTGAGATTCGCAAACGACTTAAGCCCTCAGTTGGATTCACAAATCAAATGCACGCGCAATTCATTTCTGCAATCGGAAGTGTATTCGATCCGCATACGGGTTATATGTCGAAGACGCAGATGGAGAACTTTCTCGCCGCCGTCACCGTCGAAGGATATCAGCTTGGTATTGATTTCGAGTTTCGGGATAACGATGTTGTGATCTCCGGCCTTCTTCCCGGAGGGCCCGCCTGGAAGTCAGGTCAGATCAACATCGGTGACAGGGTTGAACGTATGCGATGGTCCGGCAGGGAATGGGTTGAGACAATCGGGATGGATGAAAATGAATTCGACGAATACTTCCGGGAATTTAATCATGCTACCCTTGAACTTGAACTTCGAAAACCCGGCGGGCTTCTCTCCACCGTTTCTTTAAGAAAGGAAAAAATCAAAACGGATGATAATGTAGTCCGGGCATTCGTCCTTGAGGGGCGTAAGAAGATAGGCTACATCTCCCTGCCTGGATTCTATGGCAATTGGAAGGACGAGCATGCAAGCTGTGCTGCCGACGTTGCCAAGGAGATCATCAAACTAAAGAAGGAGAACATCGACGGTATCGTTCTTGACCTGCGATTCAATCGGGGTGGATCGCTTTCCGAGGCGCGAGACCTTTCCGGTATCTTCATTGAAGTTGGGCCAATAGCACTGATGGTTGAGAAGGGGCGAGACGCGATTATCTTAAAAGATATTAATCGCGGTACTGTTTATGACGGACCGCTTGTAGTAATGATAAATGGATTAAGTGCGTCTGCTTCAGAAGTTGTAGCCGCATCGCTCCAGGATCACCGCCGTGCCTTGATCGTGGGAAGTACGTCGTTTGGAAAAGGTGTAGGTCAACAAATTTTCGCGGTCGAAAACAATGAACTGATTTCGAATCTGGCGCAGTTTGGACCTTCGACAAAAACGGGATATTGTGCGATTACTTCCTCGAAACTTTATCGTATCAATGGAAAGTCAGTACAGCAATCCGGCGTGGAACCCGATATTACTTTTCCTGACGTTTACGACATTTTCGATGTACGTGAGAAGTCGATCCCGTTTTCTCTGCCGCCGGACTCGGTTTCAAAAAAGACTTACTACACTCCGTATCCATCTCTGCCTGTCGATGAACTCAGACGTAAAAGTTTGCTGCGTCAGAAAGATTCGCCGACATTTGGAATGATAGAAAAATTTGCGGGATTCAAGTCGTCTGCAAGTCGCGGGTCCGGGGCACAAATAACGTGGACGGACATGCTTACGCTGCGACGTGAAAATGAAAAATGGTTTACTGCCCTGAATGCTGCGCTGCAGAACAGGACAAACTCATATCGCGTGGTCTTCCACGAATTCGCAAAACCTCATATGCAGTTTGATGTGTATGCGAGTCAGGTTAGTGAGGGTTGGATGAACTCGCTGTCGCGCGACGCTGGTCTGGACGAGGCGTTTAATATTATTTGTGATTTTATTGAGCTACAGAAAAAGTTATGAGAATATTTCTTTTTTTATGTCTACTTATCCTGGTGTCGCATCCGACAAACGTGCTCGCCCAGGCGAATACCGACAGCCCCGTTGAGCACATGAAGTTTCTTACGCAGATGGAGGAGGAACTTTCGCGAAATTATATGAGCTATATGAGTGAAGTTGCACACGGACGCAGAGCACGCAAACTTGAAAAGCGACGCGAGCAAGTGATCACATCGATAAAGGAAGCGCTCCGGGAATCGGGAAAACTGCGACCCTTCAAAGGTGACGCCTCATTGCGGGATGCGTTTCGCGAGTACTGGAACGTTTTGCTTTCCGTTTTCGTCGAGGACTATCACAAAATTGTCGACTTGGAAGAGGTTGCAGAACGATCCTATGACATGATGGAAGCGATTATCCTCACCCAGGAAAAAGTAGATGAAAAACTTAAGGCGGCTAACGCCAAAGTGGGAGCGGCATATTCGCTTTTCGCGAACCGTCACAACGTTACGCTTACTGAAGCCGAGACAACCAAACTAAATCAAAAATTAAAACAGGTTGGACTGGTCAACAAGTATGACCGGGCCTTGTATCTCATTTTTTTCAAGAGTACCGTGCAGGAGACACTGATGATAGAAGCATTAAATGGCAACAATATCAATGCAGTCGAGCAGTTGAGAAGTGCGATGCTGAAATATGCCGAGGAAGGACTTCAACGCCTTGATACGACCAAAGGTTTCAACGGAGATAAATCGTTAATAAATGCCTGTCAGAAAGTCCTCGCGTTCCAGAAGCAGGAAGCCGGAAAGATGGATGCGCTTGTTGATTTTCATCTTAAGTCGGATGAGCTCGAAAAAATTAAAAAGGCGTTTGAATCCAAACCGGCAGCGAAGCGAACCAAGGAGGATGTCGACGCCTTTAATGCCGCGGTGAACAATTTTAATGCATCGGTCAAAGAGTACAACGAGGTCAATAATGAATTGAATTCCACGAGGACCCGCGTAATGGAAAACTGGAACCTGGTCCGAAAGCGTTTTATGGACCAACATATTCCACGCGCATGAATGCCTTCTAACAATCCCTCATGAAAGAAAAACAAGTTCACGTTCTAATCGGATGCGCTGATGCGCGCGACTTTAGCCAGGTTCAGCTTGATGCAGTTGAAAAAGTAACCCGCGAATACCTCAGGAACGGTATTGAAGTGGAAGTGCACATTATACGTGCAGCCGGATCGTTTATCAGCCCTGATGTCGTGATGGACATCAAGCGGACGTTTGAACACGCTCAGCGAAACAGTTCAGACCCCAACGCTCATATAAGCTATTTCGTTCACATTCAGACTCACGGACACCTTACCGAGGATTCCAATGACAATTATATCAGTCACGTCCATGAGCTCAAGGTCGTTGACGGGTCACCCCTGAACTGCGGGATGTTAAATGCAAGCTCCGTAGGTGTCGAGATTGAACAAATGATTATTGAGGGATGTCCTGTGATCGATGTTCGCGGACGCCCTATCGTTATCGATAATGACACAAAAATCAAGACGCTGCTTGCAGAAGTGTACGCGTACGAAGGATATCTTGCTGGTGATTGGATAAAAAGTATTGACTTACTGCGTACGCATACGAGACATCAGCGTACGATACTGGAGAAACACATAGCCCGGGATCCGGAGTTGAAAATGCTTGACATAAAAATCACGTGCGGGTTCAACGACTATGCAATTCATTCGTTGATACGGGTTGATGATGGAGATCCCGCTGTCCCCTTTTGGGATTCCGTGCAACATGAAGTCCGGGCGAACTCAATGAACGAACGCAAGGCAAAGGATCTGCTTATAAATCAGTCAAAAAAACAAAAACCGCTCGCCGGACTTTTGTGTATGACCGACCCCCGCCTTTCTTCCGGCCTGATGGCGGCTAATTATTATATGAAGCTGCGAAACATAAACCACACGGGTGAGTATTTGCCCAACACGGTGTTCAATATGACCGGTAGCTCATTCGATATTCCTCATACCCCGTTTGGCCCATATGTAATCGCAGGATTTTTCTTTGCTGTCAAGTATTTGGATCTGAGGGATCAGATGGTCATGGGATATGACGCCGCACAGACGTCACGCATTATTCAGAAGATCAAGAACGATCCGATCATGAATATGATGGTGAAGAAGTTTAATGTGAATCTTATCCCGATAAATATGGTTGATCTCGCGAAATCAGACCCTGCCTGATTAAGCGGCATCATTGTATTGGAATCAAAATCAATTTTATTTTTTCAACGTTATGAACAAGAGGTTGATGTTCGTAGTTGCACTGATTCTTTTTTCGGTTGTTGAACTCTCAGCACAGGTTACGGTATTGATTGTACGGCATGCTGAAAAAGAGGCATCTTCATCACGGGATCCGGAACTGTCTGCAGGAGGAAATGCACGTGCGGAAGAACTCAATCGTATGTTGAAGAAGGTTCATATTGACGAAATTTATTCCACTCCGTACAAACGCACGAGGAACACCGTCGCCCCGGTCGCTGAACGTCTTGGTATTGACATCAAGTCCTACGACCCGGCAGCGCAGGACAAGTTTGCAACTGAAGTAAAGTCAGCTTCGGGCAAAACGATCCTGATTTCCGGGCATTCGAATACGATACCTGCATTGCTGAATCTGCTGACGGGAAAACAGGAGTATAAAGACATGCCCGAAACAGAGTACGACAATTTTTACATCGTTACGATTTCGAAGGAGTATTCCAATGTGGTCTGCCTTGAGTTCGGGGTCGCTACCGAATAGCGGGGCGAAAATCACTAGCGAAGTAGTGATATCAATTTTTCCATCGTATTGTCATTAAGGATCAGGTCTGGAGTAACACGAAGCAATGCCTGCTCGGGCATATAGGCGATCTCTGCATCAAGCGGATCCTGCACTACAGTAAAGGCGCCTGCACGGCTTGCGTGGAATAGTCCGTCTGCCCCATCGGCGTTTGCACCCGATAACAATATGCACATCAATGACGGGCCAAACACATCACTCGCGCTTTCGAATGTGACGTCGATGCTGGGACGACTGAAGTTTACCTTTTCCGAATCGTCAAGCGTCATGCTGCGGTCTTTTTCAATAAGTACATGATAATCCGGAGGAGCGAGATATATCACCCCATGTTCAATGACATCTTTGTCTTCGATTTCGCGCACGCGATAATGACTTCGCGACTTCATAACATCCAACAACACGTTGTCTTCGGATTGTTTGCGATGAAAGACCAGAATTAGCGGAATCATCATTGATTTTGGGAAATGACGGATTATACTGAGGACGACGGACAGGCTACCGGCGGAACCACCCATTACTGCGAGGTCGAATTTCCTATAGTTGTCGACGGTGGTCATGAAGCTTTACGCCAGATCTTTTCATTTGGCCTGACCTGTTTGAAGTTTTTGAAAACCTCGGTGAAGCGAAGGGTCTCTTTCGAACCAAGACCGAGGAAACCAAGCATCTGCAAACTATCGTAAAATAATTTCAAAACGCGATCCTGCAACGGCTTGTCGAAGTAGATCAAGACATTGCGGCAGAGGATAAGATGGAATTCATTGAATGATCCGTCCGAAACCAGGTTGTGCGTTGCGAGTACGATTTTTTCTCCGAGTTCTTCATCAAATTTTGCCGAATTGTATTGAGCCGTATAGTATCGTGAAAAGTCTTCGCGCCCGCCGGACAGAATGTAATTCTCTGAGTACTGTTTCATCTGATTCATAGGGAACATGCCGTGGCGAACTTTCTCCAGTACCGATGGGTTGATGTCAGTTGCATATAATAAGGTTTTGTGCAACAGGTTGGCTTCCTTCAAAAGGATTGCCATGGAATAGACTTCTTCACCGGTAGAACATCCCGCGTGCCAGATGCGTATTAACGGTGATGTTGCAAGAACTGGCAATACATCTTCACGAAGTGTTCGGTAAAAATGCGGGTCCCGGAACATTTCGGTGACGTTCACAGTGATCTCTTCAACGAACCGTTTGAAATAGTCGCGGTCCTGCCTTACCCGGTAACGGAATTCAGCAAAGCTGATAAAATGATCTGCAGTGATGAGGCGTGTAAGACGTCTTTTCAGGGAGGCCCTTGAGTAATTTGTAAAATCATATCCATAGAGAATGTGAGCGTCTTTGAGTATTAAGTCGATATCCTGATCGGACAGGCTGAATGCTGAGTTCATTTCCATCAGGATGTATATTTATGGATTATATCAAGCAATCGATCTACATCGATGGGTTTGGAAATGTATTCGTCAGCTCCGGCGTCAAGTGAGCGCTCGCGGTCGCCGGTCATCGCCTGCGCGGTTACAGACACAACAGGAATCTCCGCGTAAGGTCCTTTTCTGATATTCGCGATCGTTTCATACCCGTCCATATCCGGCATCATCATATCCAGCAATACTATTGACACATCTTCATTCGCCAGCCGTTTCAATCCTTCTTCAGCGCTGCCCGCAGTGACACAATCGTAACCTTTTGTCCGTAAAACAGCGTGGAGTGCGAAAATGTTACGACTATCGTCGTCGATGATCAGGATTTTCCCCGTGCTCTTTCCCTGCATAATGGGTCAGACTTTTTCGTAAAGCCACACACGCAACAATGAAAACAGCTGGTCGACATCGACCGGCTTTGTAATGTAATCCGACGCACCGGCGTTGATACATTTAGCGCGGTCGCCGACCATTGCCTTCGCGGTAACTGCGATGATTGGAAGATTGCGGAACCGTCGATCCGCCCGTATCGCTGCCGTTGATTCGTAGCCGTCCATCTCCGGCATCATCATATCCATAAGAATAATGTCGACGTCGGGATTTTCATTCAGCTTTTGTAAAGCTTCCCTGCCGTCGACCGCAGCGATGACCTGCATTCCATACTTTTCAAGCGCTTTGGAAAGAGAGAATATATTCCGCATGTCGTCGTCCGCCACGAGGACTTTCTTGCCTTTCAAGACATCTTTCAAAACGCCTAGTTTACTGAAGCGTGGCGTGCTCTCACGCTCTCCATGGTTCTCTTCCATGAGATGCAGGAAGATCGAAACCTCGTCGATAATCCGTCGGTAGGAATGAGCAGTCTTGACGACAATGGAATCCGCATACTGCTTGATTCGCAACTCCTCGTTCTGCGAAAGACTTTTCCCTGTGAAAATTATGATGGGAAGATTTTCCAATCCCGGTGTCTTCTTCACCGCCTCAAGCGTGTCATATGCTTTCTGATCAGGTATGCCCATGTCAAGTATGACACAGTCCACTTTTTCGTCGTGCAGGGAATCAATGGCTGCTCCTACATCTTTGCTGATTTCCAGGTTTAGATCAAACGTTTCGAGGAAGTAAGCAAGCGCTTTCGCATGCTTCGCGTTTTCTTCAACAATCAGTACTTTCTTGGGATGATGTGTCAGGACATATTCGATCTTGCGAAAGATATCCTGTATCTGATCAAATGCGAATGGTTTGTTAATAAAATCGACGGCACCTTTCAGGAGACTTTCCGTCTTCACCTGGTGCGATGACATAATGTGCACAGGAATGTGGCGTGTTGACGGATCGTTCTTGAGTTCTTCCATTACTTCCCATCCGCTCTTGATCGGAAGCTGGATGTCGAGCAGGATGCCCAACGGCCTGAATTCCCGGGCAAGTTCCACGGCCTCGTCACCTCTTACAGATACGATTCCCTTGTAGCCGCGCTTTCGCGTGTAGTCAAGCAGTGATTTCGCGAAGTTCACGTCGTCTTCAACGATAAGGATGGTCTTGTCGTTTGCGTGGATCGACTTCCGGTCATCAGGAATGCTTTCCGGGATTCTGGAGCTTACGTAAACGTCCCGCGTAGCCGCGCGTTTTTCAGACGATTGTGAAATGACTTTTTCGATACCGTTTCCATTTGAAGAACTATCTGAGTTCCTGGCGGTTTTTTCCTTTTCAGGAGTGCGGGGGGAAACCGGGATTCGAACGGTGAATTCGCTTCCCCTTTCTGCTTCACTACTCAAAGTAATTGCGCCACCGAGCAGTTTTGCGAGTTCACGACTAATCGATAAGCCAAGACCAGTGCCGCCATATTTACGACGTGTTGATCCGTCAGCTTGTTGGAATGCTTCAAAGATGAGAGTCTGCTTGTCCCGGGGAATACCGATACCGGTATCGCGAACACGGATCGAAAGCATACCGGTATCGTCAGCTGCTGGCTCAATAATGAGTTCAACATAACCCTGAGGCGTGAACTTGATTGCATTCGACAATAAATTCCGTACAATTTGCTCCAGTCTCAGCTTGTCTGTTTCGATGGTTGTCGGACAGGGCTCAGAAATTGTGGTTCGGAATTCAATATTTTTTTCCGCAGCCACAGGGTTGAATAACGACTGCATATCCTGCACCAGTTCCTTCAGAGAAACACGCTGGTATTCGAGTTTCATCTTACCGGACTCGATTTTCGAAAGGTCGAGGATTTCATCAATGAGAGAAAGCAGGCCATGACCAGATGTTTGAATTACGCGCGCATATTCGATTTGGTCAGGCGTGAGATTCTGGCTAACGTTCTCAGCCATAAGACGCGAGAGGAGCAAAATCGAATTCAACGGTGTCCGCAACTCGTGCGACATGTTCGCGAGAAATTCCGATTTGTATTTCGTGGATTGGGCCAGCTGATCCGCCTTCGTTTGAATCTCGACATTGCGCTCGCTGATCATCTGATTTCTTTCTTCCAGGAGTCGACTGCGTTCCTCGAGTTCCTGGTTCGCCTGTTTCAGTTCCTCTTGTTGAACCTTAAGCTCTTCTTCAGACGCTTGAAGCTTTTCCGCCTGAACTTCAAGTTCGCTGTTTAGGTTCTCGAGTTCGGTGTGCTGGGCTTTCAGTTCTTCGGCCTGTGCCTGCGTTTCTTCGAGTAACTCCTGCAAGCGTCTCCGGTTCTGAGCTGTGTTAATAGCGATGCCGATGTTGGCTGCGCTGGTTGTGAGGAATTCAATTTCACGTGGCGTGAATGTCCCTAACGTTGCAAGTTCCATTGCGCCCTTTGGGGTTTTTCCGTCGAGTATGGGGATGGCAATGATGTGTGTCGGTTTTGCTTCTCCGACCGCAAAGCTGATTTGAATACTGTCTTTCGGAATATCGCGGGCATCAATGGGCCTGGCGTCGGCAACGGCCTGGCCGAGCAGACCTTCGTTCAGGCGAATGCGACGTCTCGAGGGGGGAGCTTCGTATGCAAACCCTGCCGAAAAACTTAGTGAATCATCTTCAAGGAGGTAGAGCGCTCCGGCACTGCTCGATGTATAATTTGCGACAAAGCCGATTACATCCGCCGAAAGTTCTTCTATATCCTTTTCGCCAATCATCAAATCGTTAAGTCTCGACAACCCGGTTTGCAGCCACTCTTTATCCGACAGGAGATTGAAAGAATACTCAAGCGATTCGGCCATTTTGTTCAACGCGCCGGCTACACTTCCAAGTGCATCGCTCTGGCGATCGTCCACGCGCACTTCGTACTTGCCTTGCGAAATCTGGTCTGCAATACCGCGAATTATGTTGATACGGTTGGATACTTCCTCGTCTTTCGCTTCGAGAGCAAACTGAAGCTTTGTTCTTTCATTAAAGTCGCTGTTTACGCGGACGTAAAACAGAACAGTGAGGAACAATGCGATCATGGCTCCTGAAATGATCAGGGGGGGTGTTAATGAGGCGAACCGGTTCATTGCATCTGTACGCGTGTTCAACAACTCCAACTCCGATGCCTTCATCTGTTCAATTACATAGCGGATCTGTTCCATCAGTTCGTGGCCCTTACCCAGGCTTGCCGGTGTGACTTTTTCCCCACGGGTGTACAGATCCAGGTTGAGCTGTAAATATTTAAAGCGTTGATCAATGAGATCGTCAAGATCGGAAAGGTTTTTTTGTTGTGTCGGGCTATCGATAGTCTTTGCCTTGATGCTTTCAAACGCCTGGTAAGCGCGATCCCGTGAATTGCGATAAGGTTCAAGGAACGCTTCGTCGCCGGCAAGCAGATAACCACGCTGACCGGTTTCAGCATCCAGTATGGCCGCATTCAACCTGTCCAATTCCTTAATGACCTCCTCAGTATGTGTAACAAGGTCTGAACTTTTGAGGAGATTTGTGATACTAACAAATGAAGCGACTGACGAAATCAGGAGTATCGCCAGTGAAGCCCCGAACCCGATCAACAGGTTTCTTTTGAAATTACTTTGCATGAGTGACAGTGATGTCGTTTAGTTTTCCGGATTAGCGTGATCCAGAGGCAATATTATCGTGAACGTAGCACCTTCATTTTCCTGCGAACTAGCATAGATCAAACCGTCGTGCCGATCGACTACCTTTTTGACGATCGCCAACCCGATACCGGTCCCCTCAAATTCGTTTCGGCCGTTCAATCGCTGAAAGATTTCAAAAATGCGTTGGCTGAATTCAGGTTTGAACCCGATACCGTTGTCTTGAATTGAAATACGACAGTATTTTCCCTCTGCAGACGCCTGGGCGTTGATCTGTTTGGAGGCCACTAATTCACCGGTAATCCGGATCTGACACGTTGCATCCTTGCGTGCGAACTTGATCGAGTTGCTGATCAAATTCTGGAACACCTGCCTGAGTTGTGAGGAAACACCATCGACTACGGGCAGAGGTGTGATTTCAACCACACATTCACGCGCTTTCACCTGTAACTCGAGGTCGGAGAGTACATCGACAATGATCTTGTTCAAATCCACTTTTTCAAACCTTTCCTCCGAGTAAATTCTCGAATAGTCAAGCAAATCGTTAACCAGTGTGCGCAGCCGTGACGCAGAAGTTGAAATCTTATTAATATAAGAAACGATCTTTTCCTTTTCATCGACATGCTTGTCGAGAATAAGGTTGCTGAAAGTTTGAATCTTCCGTAATGGTTCCTGCAGGTCGTGGGATGCGATGTAAGCGAATTGCTGCAGATCCTTATTGCTTTCTTCGAGTCGCTGATTCGACTTCAGTAGTTCGCGTGTCCGCTCCTGTACTTTGACTTCCAAAACCGATTCAGCTTGTTTCCGTAATTCGATCTCTTCGCGCAGACTCTTCTCCATCGCGTTCAGCTGGCGTCTTTGTTCCGAAAGCCGGTAGAACGTTTTCACTTTAAGCAGAAGTATGTCCGGATCGAATGGTTTGGTGACGTAGTCAATACCACCTGATGAGTAACCCTTTGCAACAAAGCGTTTGTGTGTGTTGACGGCGGACAGAAACAGGATAGGAATATCCTTTGACTTGCTGTATCCACTAACAGCCTCAGCAACCTCAAAACCGTCCATGTCCGGCATCTGGACATCGAGGATAATCAGTGAATACGACTGCCGCAGAATCTTGCGCAGCGCCTCGGCCCCGGAGGCAGCCGTGTCAACCCTGAACTTATTGAGTTCAAGGAGCGATTTGAGACTAAAAATGTTCTCCTGGTTGTCGTCGACAATTAGGATCATGTGTGCGAATCCGGAACGAGTGGAATTAGGTTAAACAACTAAAAGTCCGGAATTTTTTTGACTTATGACCTGGCACCAAATTTTACTACGCGAAAAAATTTTTCTTTTTGATTCTGAGGGACAATTTGGGGAGGTCGGTTCCTCCGGATCTGATGTGAACAGATTGTGCGAAGTTTATTCCGGGTAAGAATACCGGAAAGCGAGCCAAATCCAGGGCCAGAGGTAAGGCTATTTCTTCAACTTCGCAATGCTTGCCAGGATTTTTTAACCGCCTTCGTAAAGTCCGCATGAGGTGGTGGGTTTCCAAAGAAGAGATCATCAATATCATATTCGTCATACTTCAGCATCTGGCGCGCAAGTTTTTCCGATTCCCTGATAAACATTGCCTCGTCATCGCACTTGTAAGTGAGCATCCCAAATGCCAGAGTAAGATCGTGATTAAACCGTTCCGCTGCGACAATTATCGCATCATAGGTCTTTTTGGTGAGATCGCCGGTATTTATCGGCATAAGCTGGATTCATTTTGGCTTGCTCAAAGATAATAGTCAAAGTCAAAGCCTTAATCCGGCGATCCGAAGAAGAGTTCACCGCATGGTACCTATGCTAAAACGTCGAAATGTGCACCTTCTTGTTCCCATCTTTAAGCACGGCGCCTTTCTTTTTTACTTCCTCTTCCTGTTTGCTTTCGTCATCGATAATGGAATCGAGGTAATCACGGACTTGCTGGTACGATACAGACGGAGCGCTTCCCGAGGTAATGGCTTCGGTGGCGTATGAATTCAGGAGGTTCGGAAGGTATTTTCCAAAGATGTCGTGGTTGGCGAACATATCACAGCCGAGAATCGTGTTGCCGGAAACTGCGACCACGCCAATTACATTCGGGTCATCCAGCAACAGTTTTCGGAAATGTTCCGCGTATTTCTTCACATCATCATTTAACTCGGAAGATGATTTAATTGCAGCAAGCGTTCCGGTACGCGTCTCCGTGTTATGTTTTTGATTGGTCTCGGCGACTTTTTGCCAGACTTCACTCTGGTCTTTTTTTACGGTGGCTGCTTTCCGGACTTCGTTTGAAGAAATATCAAAATATTGATTGAAAGACCGATCACCATTTCGTGCAGTCCACCGCCCGTGTTCAACGCAAAATACCGGGATGTCTTTCTTACCGCTCTTTGGATAGAGTATAATGTCCTCGGCAATCACGCGATCCTGCTTTCCACCCTGAATGACTTCCCCTGAAAGAACGATGACCGTATCCTTCGAAAGGTTTTCAATCAACAGTGTGTTTACAGTTCCCTGATTTGATTTTTCCGTAATGGCAATCTTTTTTGATGCAAGGGCTTCTTTCAGCGTCACGTAATTCGAAATGTTCTTGTGTTCGTTGAGAAAAATATGGTTCGCCCGAATGGGATATAGCTGCAGCTTTTCATAACGGTATTGGTTTGCAGCGGTGCCGGATGATTCAGACAGAGTGAGGTTTGCCCTGTTGTACTGGGCGTTTACCGTGGCAATTGATGCAAACGCAATCAGCGTAATGGTGATGAGGTGTTTCATGGTTTGATAGTTTGGTCCCGAAAAACGTTGAGTGCAACATCGCATGGAAAGTCAGGCGGCTTCCATGGACGTGCATTTAATACTACGGGAATCGGTGGGATGGAGGTAGGCGAACTTAGGGAGGAGGGAGGTCGGCTTAGTGGGGAAGGGTAGCGATTGAGTCTGTGGTAAGGAAGCGGAACGAAATATCCTCACGCTCAGTCTCTGACTCGCACCGTCCCATTATTTTCAAAAGCACTTCACGCCTGGCCGATCTTAACCGCCTTCTTCACCTTGTCATTCTCGAAAGTTATTGGCGTTTTTGACTCACCTAACCTGTTGTTTCTCAGAACAAGGTCTTTGGTGCCGGACCCGGCAACATGTATAAAGGTTGTCGTTCCTTCAGCGGCGGAAGAATCTTTGATCACACCATCCGAACACGCGTTGAGGACAACGGCGGGAATATCTTTCTTAAGCAAGCCCTGCCTTCCGGAAAATGAATCAATCGTGAAGTCGGAGACATTTTGCATTGTCAGTGCAGACTGCCAGGCGGATTCGGTTTGTTTTTCGTTCCACTCAACGGAAACGTCTCGGAGTTTAAGGCCTTTCACATTTTCAATGCGGATCGCATCGGAAGCGCGCTTGTCCTTCGCGTTTTCCCGCTCCATGAAAAGCCGTATGTTGGACATACGTATATTTTCGAGGTGCTGGTCCGCATGACCGGTGACGGTTGATGTGCCCATTACTTTCGCGCTGATGTTGTCGATGGTAATGTCGCGGATTTGTCCGACGGGAGATGTTGCTGTCCTTTTCTTCAGAATAAACTTGCACATTTCGGAGTCCCCCCACCAGTTCCAGTGGCGGCGACTTGTATCGATCGTAAGGTTGTTGATGATAACATCGCTCACTACGGCTCCATCCTGGACGTTGATACCGAAGCCCTTATTCGTATTTCGAATCACACAATTACTGAAGATAACGTGGCGGATATCTGCCTCTGTTTCGGTGCCGATCATCAGCGCCGTTGACGATGAACTGAGTACACAATTGGTCACGGTTACGTTTTCAACCGGGTTCGCCTTCTTGCCATTTCGCGCAATCGCTTTGAGTACAATCGCATCGTCAGCAGTAGTGATTATACAATCGGAGATGACAACGTTGCTGCACGAGCACACATCAATACCGTCGGCGTTGACACCTTTTTCAAGATCGGAATAGATATACAAACCGCGAACAGTAACGCGATTGCAGTCGTTAAGGCGGACGGTCCAAAGCGGCGAGTTGATAATGGAAATATCTTCCAGCTTAACGTGGGTACAATCGTTGAGTACAAATAGAAAAACGTTCATCGCATCGCGGCTGCGGTAGTAACGCTTCATTTCGATACCGGCCTTGCGCGCGATCTCCTGTTCTTTGGCAATCTCCACGTCGGCGTCGCGAACGTCGTCGTAGTCATATCGCGCGAGACCATCGATGGTACCTTTCCCCGTGACGGCGATGTTCGTTGCACCCTGTGCGAAGATCAATGCCCGCGCATCTTTAACAAAGTCTTCCCTGTTCTGGCTTGTAAACAACGTCGAGCCGGCTTCCAGGTGCAGCGTGACGTGATCGCGAAGCTGGACAGTACCAACGGTGTATTCACCCGCGGGAACGACCACGGTCCCTCCACCTGCAGTTGTACATGCCTCGATGGCGTCGCGAAACGCTTTTGTTGCGTTGTCCTTCCGAACGCCGGTTGCGCCATAGTTTTTTACATTGAATGATGAAGCATCACCGCCATCGCGTGTTTTCGCTGCAGTTGATACAACACCAAGTCCAAGCAAAGCTCCGGTGAAGCCAATGGCCGCGCGGCGGGTTTGACGGTTGGGGGAGGTGTTTTCCATAGTCGGTATTCAAGAGTTTGCGGCAAGTTAGATGCGTGGCAAGGGGTTAATATCCTGTACTGACACGCGCCGTTGAGATTATGTGAGAGTAAAACAGAGTGGATTGAACGGTGTTGCGGATCACGACAAGGCAGCCTGCTGGGTGTTTTTGGTCGAAATAAGTAATATGAATTTATCTTATTTTGACAAAAAGCATTAAATAAAATAAATGGGGTGTGTTTTTTTCTTAGGTATGAGAAAGAATGCTTCAGGTCGATGCGTTAGAAATATTGCGGGCGGTAACAGAAACCGCAGACCAGTAATGTCGGCGCATGTTTACGCGCGTTTTTCCTTTGAACATAGTAGTGGCAGGGGGACGATGGGAGCGAGGAAAAGACAGCGTGAACGTGTAGTCTTCACTCTCACACTTCACTCTCACACTCTCACACTCCACTCTCACACTTCACACTCACGCTGTCTTTGTAGCCCCGGTAGGGATTGTAAATCTTTTGCAACAAGTTGATCTGCAATTGAGAACAGAAGCGAAGAAAATCAAATTCAACTAATCGTTCAGCAGTAAGTCATGAAGTAATCACGCACCTTGTGATTTTTGATTGAAGTTAGTTGTTGCCGGGGAAATGACAAGCAGGGATTGATTCGATAGAAATCGGTTTGCGTACTATACCACCGCCTGTTTCTTTGATTCATCGTTTGTAAATCGTTCCAAGACGGAGGAGCAGTGATTACTTATAAATTTTTGAACCTCGTTTGTGACCGGATGCGTCATTTCGACCTTATCAATTAGTTGTAGCAATTTATTCGCATGGTCTATGACCTTTCGTTTCACTAGGGGCTTAGTGAAGCCAATATCATCAGCAAGCTTTTCAAATTGTCGCGGATCAACGTCACTTAGTTCATATGCCTTTCCAATCTTCATTGCCATTTTGTTGCTGAGGTTGGAGTAGACTGGCGTACAAATTAAGTCGTATAACGGTGCGAGACGTATCTTTCCTAATGACCCGCTATTATCTGGTGTTCGATATAGGAGCGAGAAATTTTTGCCGTGGGCATCATGGTTGCCAATCAAAAAGTTGAAAATCACGGCATCCAGTAAGTGGCCTAAATCAACTACTGGAACGCTTGATACCTTCCTTAACAAATTGAAACAATCTTTTAGAGATGGCCCGCCTTCGGTTTGATATTTCCTTTCTGGGACAACTCCCAGTGCCTGGCAAAAATCCTCTTGATGAATCCGATCTAATACTGACTTATCATCGGCCGCTTTTACTACCCGATCGAATCGTTCGATCAATAGATAATCAATATTGCCTGCTTTTTCTGTTGCTACTGGCGCGACTGGTATCCCCATTAGTGCGGCTAACTCCATGCAGAATGCTTCGTTGAAAACAATCCCTTTATAGTCTTCGATATCCGGTTTAATGATATGTGAACTCGGTGCGTTATCCAGAGGTAAAAAGAGTTGGTCAGCCTTTTTATATACTGCGATTTTGTCTTGAGCGCCCGCCAGCGAAAGTCTGACCCGGCTTTCTCCAGCCATAAGAGGTCGCTTCGGGAGTTCAATTAAGATTTTTTCCAGCTCCGCTGATGAAAGCGGTCTATAGTTGTCAGTATTTTTTGAAAGCTTTGTTCCCTTACTTAAGAAAGTTATCGCACCAGCACACTCGCCCCCAATTTGCTCTAACATGGAGAAGTCGTTGTTGGCACTAATTCCCAGGTTACGTGCAATAAGCTTTCGCTTTGCAGTTTCTGGTAACACCCCGGCGAAAAATGGTTTGCAGTATTTTTCTCCAAACGTTCCCTCTTGCAGGGGTAAGCTTATTGACAATGGAATTGCATCTGGATTTTTAAGCCAATCACTGTTGTATTCAAATAATGTCTGGCCATGGTCATCCTGAATCAGATGGCCGATCAAAGTAGTATGTAAATAAACATCTAATGTTCCTGTCATGATCAGCGGCTATTTTCAAATGGGGCTGTTAATTGTATTGTAATACCAAGCGTGTTTAGAACAGTCAGGACTTTACCTATTTGACATGTTGCTTTTCCTTGCTCCAATTCTATTATAAACCGGAGACCGGTACCGGAAGTGAGCGCCAGGTCCTTCTGAGTAATCTTCAGATGTTTTCGCGTATGTTTCACTAAGTCTCCAATAGACTCAGTTGTAGAGTATTGTGCCATAATATTCCCGATCGGTAATATTAATCAAATTTGCGGAGGAAAGCAATTAAATATTCCTGATCGGGAATATTTGGTAACTTTCGATAATTTTCAGGTCTCAAATTACCGATCGGGAATATTTTTGGTCACAGGCTATTAACATCCTGCTTCAGTCTCAACCGGTACCGTCAAGGGTCACCGTCGGGGCGAAGGTTTTACCTTCCCATTAATGATAGCGGTCGCGAGTACCGTGTTGTACCCCGTATACTTGATAAAATCTCGTTGGCGTGTCTAAACACGGTTTTGCTTCCGACAAAATTTATCAAATCATAATAGGTCGATGCTACCGCATTTACGTCTTCAAATTTTACCGTAATTAAATCTGTCTCCGAATCCCAGCATTGGTTACAATAATTTTTTGACAAGGATTTGTTCTCGAAGGAAATTGTGCATTTAACTCCGTAGCGTAAAGCCTTGCCTCCCTGTATGCTTCCATCAAATCCTCACTTGGTTTCCAATGATTACAAGTGGCAAGCCTGCATACACTATGGCGTAATCTGGAAAGTAGTACTTGACGCTTCCGCCTTTATCTATCTTTAGCTTTCGGATATTGCTTTTCGTTTTAAAATCGCTGTAACCATATTCAAGTCCTAATGGAGTTTATTTACAAGCAGAGGAATAACGAACTTTTGCTCAACATCACTCTCTGTTGAGATGTCCTTCAATTCGCATTGGATAATTTTTTGCATAATCTGTTACTTTGCTAAATGAAGTGTAGTCAGTCGATTTTCACATTGCCTGTCAACCGTTTTGCTAGGCGGAAGTTCCAATCAATGCCAGCTCTATTCGTTTTACGTCAATGTCAATATTGTAATTTCTTGAAGTCTTCTGTCAGACCACCGATAGAGGCAGATAACACAGCCAATTCTGGAGCTCCTTTGTAAATATAGCTTTCGATCATCTTTTTATAGTCATTGTTCCAGTCTGGCTCCTTTTCTTTCGGGGGAAAAAGTCCGAAACCCTTTGGGGACAATGTGTCATAGTCAACACCTGGAACTTTAGTAAAGACCTTTCGATGGTTGCGGATAGCATCATAGAGTGCTTTATCTTCCATTGCTTTACTCGCAAACCCTGCATTTATTAAATAATGCAAGTCATACCAATGGCGCGACATTCTCGCGATATCCATTTTCTCAATTGGTTTCTGAAATAACTCGTGAAGCAAAAACGATTTTTCCCAAAATGTCCTTTGAGGCAAAACGGTACTTACACCAACGCCCTCGTTTATGTTTAAATGCTGAGAGAGTAATGAACTAATCGGTCTCGTTTCGTATGGCTCCATCATAGCACGTACACCGATTTCGATTTTTACCTGCGCTTTTGTATAATCGTTTGTTATCTGTGTTAGCGAGGCGTAATCCAGAAACAGAACGGTTGGATCCTGATCAGAGCTTTTGCTTTCTTCTGCATACAGTTTGAATTCCTTGCTGGGAATCCCTAACGCAAGCAGCCTTGCTTGAAGCATTGGTTGAACTGTTTCCATTATATAAGCATGGGCGGCATCACGCATCTTTTCGCGTTGAGATCGTCCTAAAACTTGGTCGTCACCAAATCCAAACAGTGCTTTGTCAATGACAATATCAATGTCTTCGGAGAATCGGAAGAGTAAGTTCCATGACTTACTAAGAGATGTACCGCCTTTAAAGACAAAATGGCGATTAAGATCAGAAGTAAAAATGGCCTCCAGAGCAGCAGTGACCCACCAATCCTTTTCAATCATATAATTAGGAAGGTTCGCTTTTGAAGCGACCAGTTGAAGAACATCGCGCCTATCTTTTTCTTTTTTATTTATCCAATCTTTCATTTTTACTTATAGCTGTTAAACGATTGTCGAATTAATTTAGCAATCCATGCGGGCGCAATAGATATATCGTGTTTTAGGTCTTCAAGGTCTTCACGCATGATCAGCGATTCAATTTTATCAGCCATTTCAACAGTTAAATTCTTTTGTCCAATTGCTTTAAGTGCAGGAATCACCTGGCTGGTTATTTTTCCTTTGAGTGCAAAATTCTTGGGAGAAGCATGCTTAAATGTTATTGTGTAGCTTGTTTGGCCTTCCTTTTCCTCGATTTTGATTACTCTTGATGGGCCATCTGTTAGATATACATAGTTTAAAGGTACTTGCGTTGAGAGCCCTAGTTTCCAAAGAGCAACTTCCCCTGTAGGAATAATTCGAGATTTATCCCGTCTTGCGATTGCGTTTGCTATGTCGTCAGGATTGGGAAGTAAGAAACCATGAATACCAAGTTTTTTTGGAACCAAGTATATTCCTTGTGAAAGGCGTTTAATCGCCTGGGTTTTAACTAACCGAGCTAATTGTTGCCGCACAGCCTCTGCGCTTCCCTCATCCAACAAGTCTTGGATAAAGAAGATTGAACCCGGTAACATATTCTGCAGCCGGCTAGCGATCTTATCACTTACTGTAAGTCCCCTACGATCCATTGTCACAAATTATTACTTTTTTTGTTAATAAATATAATAGTTTTGTCACAAATTTATATAAATTTTGTGATTTATATAATAATCGCGGGCTAGGCTTAGCTATCGAGTTAGATCCTTAGTGGCGCTGATTGCTCTGTTGTACCTCTCCTTCCAACGCCCTCGTATCCTCACTCACCTTCTTATCCACAATCTTCGCATAATGTTGAGTCGTTTTGAGGCTCTTATGACCGAGCATCTTGCTTACCGTCTCGATCGGAACGCCGTTTGTCAAGGTGACCGTTGTCGCAAAGGTGTGCCTTGCGCAGTGGAAGGTGAGATCTTTGGTAATGCCACATAGGTCGGTAAGCTCTTTAAGGTAGCTGTCCATCCTTTGGTTGCTCATAACCGGAAGGAGTTTGCCTGATAAGGAGGTCACCGGATGGTCATCGTACTTGTTCACGATTGAGTTTGAGATCGGTAGCAAAGGAATCCTGGAGGGGGTGTCCGTCTTTGTTCGTTTCGTGGAGATCCATCTATCACCATCAACTCCGATCACAACATTTGATTTCGTCAGTTTGGCAACATCGCGGTAAGCAAGTCCCGTGTAGCAGCTGAACAGAAAGATGTCACGAACTTGTTCGAGGCGTTTGATGGCGATCTGCTTTTCAGAGATAATCAACAACTCCTGTTCGTTCAAGAATGTTTTGTGCCTTTCGTTCACCGACATCTTGAAACCGATGAACGGACTTCGTTGAAAAATAAAGGCAGCGCAGCCGGATTAGCTCACTATTCATTTAATTGTCAACGATTGACCCAATATTATCGCATATCGCGATATGCGATAATGGCGTAATACCGAACCGGATCACTTTCCTTTCTCCAGGCTCGTAATCATTGCAAACAGCATTTTCGACAGCTCCTCGCCATCGGAATAGAATTGACGGAAAAGGCTTTCGTCAATAGCCTCTTCGTCTTTTAATACGTCCAGGATAGCGATGCATTCAAAGACCGAACTCCTTGCAATGATGTAGAAATTTCGTCGGTCAGCACGACTGAACCTCCCGGATCCTTCGCAATATTCAGGACTGCGCTCATGGCCGCGCGGCGGAGTTGATCAGTTGATCTGTTGTAGTTGGATCTAGTCTTGCCGACTTGATAAAGAGTCGGATGGCAGAATTGAATGTCTTCGCTTTTTTGTAAACCACGAGCTTTTCGAAATCAAACATAACGGTTTTGTTTGGTGAGCACTTGACGACGGGTTTTGCCCTTTGAATTTGGCAGAGTCAGTTGGAGGGTGAGAGCGAGGAAAAGACAGCGTGAACGTGTAGTCTTCACTCTCACACTCACACTCACGCTGTCTTTGTAGCCCCGGCAGGAATCGAACCTGCATCGTCAGAATCGGAATCTGATATACTATCCATTGTACTACGGAGCCAAAATTTCTACGCAAACCCAGCTGGTTCGCGATAGGGGGCTGCGTCAAAATAAGAACACCAAAACCCCTGAAAACCTCACCTAATTCCCGCCAAACGGCCATCCTTCGAGGATTTTCGTCCGGCAAAAATAAAGAAACTTCCCGGTTTAAAAACCGGAAGTCAAAATCCTTTGGACCGCTTTTAGTCAGCCCCGCGCGTGCCCGGCCTCTGACGGCCAATAAGTCAGAGGTAAACTAACCAACTGAATATCAATCCTTTAGTGCCTATCTTGTCATTAATCCCGGCTGGCGCCGAGCCGCGGGTCGGGCTTCGTCACAATCTCGTATTCATGCGGAGGCTCAGCCTCCAGCAGATGCCGTACGAAATAATCCCACCGACGACGCATGATGTAGTTGTTGTCGCGACCATAGCCGTGGCGCGCATTCGGCACCAGGAGAAAATCAAAATCCTTGTTCGCCCGCATCAGCGCTTCGGCAACGAGGTAGGAGTTGTACGGAGGTACGTTGTCATCCATTCCGCCGTGTACGATCAACAACTTGCCCTTGAGGTTCTTCGCGTATGTCTGGTTGGCTTGTGTTTCATAATTTGAGCTACCTTCAGCGTCCTCGAACAAACCAACGTAACGTTCACCCCATTCGTCCTCATAGTTTCTGTTGTCGTGGTTACCCGACTGTGAAACGCCCACTTTGAAGAACTCGGGATACTTCAGCAATGCAGCGCATGTTGCAAAGCCTCCACCTGAATGCCCCCAGATACCAACTTTGTCGAGGTCAAGATACTTGAACCTGCTGTCGAGTTGCTTGAGACCGGCGATCTGATCAGGCAGCGTGTTCTCACCCATGTTACCATAACAGGCATCATGGAATGACTTTGACCTGCGCGGGTTGCAGCTTCCTTCAAGTTGAACGACAACAAAACCGAGTTCCGTCAGCGCCTGACAATCTCCGCGTGAAGGCATAAAGCTCCATGATCCCACGCTTCCGCCCTGCGGTCCGGGATAAATGTATACGACTACCGGATATTTTTTTGTTTCGTCAAGGTTCGGAGGTGTGAACATCAAACCATACAGGTCCCAGGTTCGGTCTGCGGATTTTACCGTAAACGGAGTCGGCGCCTTCCATCCTGCAGCGACAAGACGCGACACATCTGTTTTCTCAAGTACCGACACGAGCTGACCTTTAGCTGTTCGTACTTCGTGTACGGGCGGAACGTGTGGTTGTGAATACGAATCGGTGAAGTATTTGCGATTCCGTGAAAACTGGATTGTATGGTCTCCTTCGTTTGGTGTGAGCAGTGTGAGGTTTTTACCATTGAAGTCGACACGGTAGAGGTACCGGTAGTAAGGATTTGTTTTCTCACGACCGCTACCAATGAAATAGATTTGGCGTGCTTTTTCATCAATGTGAGCGATTGATCTCACAATGTATTCACTGGAAGTGATTTGATTCTTAACCGTGCCTTTGTTGGCGTCGTACAAATAAAGGTGTCCATAATCCGAGCGTTCCGAATACCAAATAATCTCGTTGCTTGCGGAAAGATATCTCCAGTTTATATCGTCGTGTCCGGATTCAAATTGTGTGGCAACCTTTTCATTAAACAGTTCTTTCACCTCACCGGTACGGCTATTGGCCAGGCGGATTTTTTCTTCGCGGTGATCGCGACTTGTTGACACGAAAGCGAGATTTTCGCTGTCTGCACTCCAGACCACGTCGATGAGTCCGCCGCGCCAGGCGATATCATCGAGCAACGTGCCCCTTCGCGGGTCAGGAGCAACCTTTAGGCGGACAACTTTTGGTGTTCCTTCAACGTGAATGATCACGCGATGTATCATGATTACAGCAGAGTCTCCGGGCAGTGGATATTTCCATTGTTCAAGTTCGGGTGCGCCAACTTTCGTCTTCACGAGATACATATCCTTCACATGGCGCTGATCCTGTTGAAAAGTGGCAATCTTCCTCGAATCGGGAGACCACGTTAAGATCGCTCTGTCGCTATGTCTCCAGCCTGCGTTGTCTGTTGCATAACCGAAATCCTTAATGCCATCCGTGGTTAATGCTTTTTCGGCGCCGGTTTTAATGTCGCGAACCCAAAGGTTCCAGTCGCGAATAAATGCTGCGTATTTTCCGTCCGGTGAGCGCACTTCATTTCGTGGCGAACGTGATTCGTCGGGAGTTATTCCGGCAATCTTGAACAATTCGTTTTTGGATGCCGCGGTTTGCCGCTGCTTTGTGTCGGGATTGAAGAGAACAAACTCGCTTCCGGTTGCTGTTAAATTGCGGTACCAGAGACGATTGTCGGAAAGCCACTCCGGCTGAATGGAATGGTCTACCAGTTTGGTTGTATTGAAAGAAAGCTGGGCGGCAGCACGATCATAATCAGACGTCGTAAGCGAAGGTTGCGCCTGGGCCAGACATACCACAAATGTGGCCAGAACAAGAATCCGGAATTTCATAACTCGATCAGGTTAATTGAATCAATGAGCAGGGTAAAGGTAACATCCCGCATGCATTGATGGACGACCCTTCGTATAAAATATCGGCAGCGGTATCCGCCGGATTAGCCCCTTCAGCGTATAAATAAGAGACAGATTAATGATATATTGATTTGGCCGGCACCGGATTCATGGTTTACGTTCTGATTTCAGCAGTTGTTATTTTATTCATAAAAGCTTTTACGCTGACCAGCGTCAAAAGGCGCCGACGCAATCTTCTTGATACGATAGAAAATGGGCGATTACATTTTGATCATAGGTTGAAACCGGGTTCGCTCAAGACCCGCAAAGCGATCAGACTTCTTGAGTTGGCTAATTTTCCGGAGGAGATTGCCCGGGAGGCCAGGAGCTTGAGCACAAGTTCCGCGCCGGGTGTATCCAATGGATAGAAGAGACCGATCGTTCACGCTTACTGTGAAAGTAACCGGTTTTTGAGTACCTTCCTTCACTCCAGCGACCATTAAATGCCCTCTTATGAACCTCACTCTCATCCCGGGTAATTATCTCATGACGCTTGTCCGAAGTTTTTACCGAAATCGTTTTTACACCATACTCAATCTTTTCGGACTTGGCGTCGGCTTTGCCGTTTTCATTTTTGCGGCGCTGTACGTGTATTTCGAAACGCACTTCGAGAGCTTTCACGACAACCGCGACAGGATTTTCCGTGCGACATACAAGTACACACCTTCGGCAGACTACCAGGCTCACTGGGCGCGAATTCCGTTTGACTACATCAACAAACTTCCCGATGAAGTTTCGGGTGTCGAAACTCTTGTCAGATTTCAGAACCATGCCCGCAAGTACCTGCGGATTGGTGAAGAAAAGTTTACACCAACGCATGCGTACGTGGCGGATAACGATGCATTACGCGTTTTTAATTTTGATCTTGTTTCCGGGAATCCCGATTACGCATTGGCAAAGCCGAATTCGGTAGTGATATCTGTCTCATTGGCAAAGAAATATTTCGGGAATGAGAATCCGCTGGGGCGTGAGATATTTGTGATCGGCGATCTCGATCAGACTGAAACCCTGCACCATGTCACGGGCGTAATGGCGGACCTGCCGCGCAATACTCACCTCCCTGTAGATATTCTTTTCTCCTTCCGCGACGAATCTGAACGCACAGGCTGGGCTTACACATACATTATGCTCGGAAAAGATGCAAATATTGCTGATGTACAATCGGCAATGCCCGAATTCATCCGCAACCACAGTGCTGAAGACGAAGCTGCGAACGACGCCATCATCTTTCAGGCGCTGTCTGATATTCATTTAATCTCGAATATCGCCCGCGAAATTATTCCGAACGGGAGCATGCTTTACGTTCGGATCGTCGGATTTGCCGGTGTGCTGATACTGGTCATGGCGGTGATGAACTTTGCCAATCTTAACAGTGCGATGTCACTTGGTCGGGCGAGGGAGATCGGCATGCGCAAAGTTCTTGGCGCAGGAAAGCCGCAACTCGTGGCGTATCTGATTAGTGAATCGATCCTTTTGAATTTTGTGTCCCTTGCAATAGGAGGTGGTATAGTCTATGGGGCATTTCCTTATGTGAAGGAGATGTTTGGTTTGGATTTCCTTCCGGAACCTATCCTCTTCGTTGCGTTTTTGTCGTGCATCGCACTATTGTGTGGAATAGTAGCCGGCATTTATCCTGTGTCGTTGCTGACTTCTTTAAAGCCCGTAACCGTGCTTAAAACAAGCAAGGCACTCGCGTTCACTGGTCGCGAGCGGATCTTCAGCATGAAGCGTGTAATGGTAACGTTGCAATTTGCGATTTCGATCCTGCTTATCGCGAGCGCGATGCTGGCCAACAATCAGTTCAGGTATGTATTGAATAAGGATCTTGGGATAAAACGCGATCAGGTGATTGCGATACCCGGCGTGCCTGATCAGGTAAAGGCCAAATTTGAAGCATTCCGTACAAGGCTTTCGGGCCGGAAGGGAATAATATCTGTAAGCGCATGTATGGAGGTACCATCACGCGAGATTCACGATGCAGGCCCCGTACTCGTTGAAGGCGTGAATGCCGATCCGACTGCCGCACCTGTGATGGATATCCAGGTGGTTGACCATGCGTTCACGTCTGTGCTGGGAATCAAAGTTGCAGCAGGAAAACCATTGGAACCGCTTGACCTGGTACGTGAGCATCCGGACATGTCGGGTGATTTTGATTTTCCGGGATATCTTCGGGCGCAGCCGCGAACGTATTTGATTAACGAAACCGCTATGCGTCAACTGGGCTGGAAAGCACCGGAAGATGCAATTGGCCAACGTATAAGCTGGTCTATTGGTGACCTCGCCCTCGCGTCGGGACCTGTCGTGGGAATTGTGGAAGATTTCCATCAGGAATCTCTTAAGAACAAAATTGATCCTCTTGTTATGGTTCAGGAACCGGTGTGGTTGCGGACCTTCCTGATTAAGGTTGAAACAAATTCGATTGACGAATCCATCGGAAAAATCACGAGTGTCTGGAACGAGCTGTTCCCTTTTTATCCGATGGAATATCATTTCCTCGACGACATGTACAACAACCTGTACAAAGGCGAGCGCGCTCAGGTGGAATTGCTGTTTGTTTTTTGTGGGATCGCCGTGCTCATTGCATTTACCGGGCTCGTCGGACTGGTCGCCTATGCGCTGAAAACACGCACAAAGGAGTTTGCCGTTCGCAAAGTTCTTGGTGCATCGATCCGCGATCTCGTTCAGATGATCGGTAAAGAGTATTTGATCGTCCTGATGATTGGCGGTGTCCTTGCTGTTCCCCTCAGCATTTACGGGGCGCGGGAGTGGCTTTCAGGTTTTGCTTATCGAATCAGTGTTTCACCCGTCGTCTATATTGTGACGCTTGTACTTGTGGCCGTGATGCTTTTTGTTACTGTCGGCGTTCAGACGTTGCGCGCGGGAAAGGCAAACCCGGCAGATACGTTACGTGAGGAGTAGTCGAAGTTCGATTGCGGGCGCATTTCTAGCGACGCTTGTAAGGCTTGCGTTTCGTCCGTACCGTCATCAACTTTTTGCTTGCATTTATGCGATGGTTGGGCGACATGTATGATTTCTTCTTTACAAGCTTCTTGTACTTCGCGCTTTGTTTCATCGCGTTGTTGCTGAGCGGGAACCGGTTAAGCGTTTTACGGCGTATGTTGATGGCGTTGTTGTTGATCTGACGCGAGTTCCGCGAATTGAGGTAAAAGCTTTCATCGCTGAAATCAAAGCGAACCGTCACCTCATATGACGCGCCAAGGCCCTGTCCGACATCCCCCATAAACATATCGCGACTCAGCCCGACAAGCAGTCGCTTATTAAGCTTGATGGCGGCCGTTGCGTTGATTACTCCACCGGTCCGGTAACTCCCGCCTATTGTTGCGAAATCATTATAGGTGTAGAAAATCCCTGCGTCGAACTGAGGCGAGCCGAATACATTGCTTCGGTAAGTAGCCATGGGTTCAAGGAGGTGCCTTTCATCGGCAAGCGGAAGCATAAACTGTAGTGTGCCCGTGTAGTATGCCGGAAACATTGTTGTGCTGTCATTGCCAAGCATGTTGGTGAACCGGTTCACAGACCCGCCGATTCGCATGAACTTCGTCCGGTAGCTTCCGCCGAAGGAAAAGTCGACATGATCCAGTGAGTTCGCGCCGTTGAGTCGCGGATCTTCCGTGTCGATTACATCCGCGCGCCGGAAATTTAATCGCTGATTGTTGTACTCTGCAGCGACACCAAGACTGAATGAATGTGTGTCCGTTATACGAATATGGTATGCAAAAGCAGCGGAACCGTAAATTGTCTTGCTGAAGTTTATTTCATCCTGAAAGAAGTTTACACCCAGGCCGAAGCGATGTTGACCAAACGGAGTATGCAGACTTACAAAACTGGTTGTAGGAGCGTCTCCGATAGCAGACCAGAGTTTACGATATGATAACGTGGCCGAACCAAGTGTATTTCCCGCTACCGACGGATTGTACAGAAATGCATTCGTCAGCTTTTGTGTGAACAGCGGAATATCCTGCGCGGCCAGACTGACGGCGAGGGAAAGGAAACACAGGCACGTAATAATCTTTTTCACCATCAGTTGTCTTTTAATACGGTGATCGTTCTGGAAAGCACTTTGCCGTTGTATTTGACTATGCACACGTAATTGCCCGCCGGAATGTATTTGTCATCCTTCCTGAGGTCCCAATCGTTGGCGTATCCTTTTTTCCTGTACACTTCGCTGCCCCAGCGGTTCATCACGATGACTTCGTTGTCCGGAAAGCGTTCGATGCCGTCGATATAGAGTACATCGTTGTGGCCGTCGCCATTCGCGGTCACGACATTCTTGATAGCAGAGTCCTCCATCTGAATGGGCGGAGCCACATTGATTTGCCGGCTCGCGACATCGCTGCAATTATTCGCGGCGATAACCTCAAGAGTTACCGTATATGTTCCTTCATTGGCGTAAGTGATCAGCACTTCGTCATCGTTTGAGGTCTGACCATCACCAAAGTCCCATGCAACACTGACCGGACTAATGGTGGAGGTGAACGAGAACGAAGCTTCGTCAAGTGCATATACTTCAGAAGGCGGGTTTATCGCAACTTCCGGAGCGGAGTTCACAACAACGGATGCGGTAAGCGCAGCTCCGTTTCCGCATGAATTCACAGGAGTAACCGAGATGTTCCCCGTACTCTCACTGACACCGGTGAGGATAATGCTGTTGTTGTTCCGCGACGACTCCTGAACACCAGGAGGTAATGTCCAGTTGAAAGAAGTGGGATCACCGCTTACGCCCGACAGAGTGAACGTTGTCGATTCGCCAACACAAATTTCCGGGTCCGCTGATGTGAGAGTTCCTCCTGAGGGCGCAGCATTCACGGTCACAACTGCCGATCCCGACATATCATTTGCACATCCGAGGGCGGTGGCGCCTCTGACGGTGTATGTTCCCGGTGCGGTGACATTGGGGAAGGAGAATTGACCTCCGCCCGGAGTTGAAGTAGCAGCAGTAGGTACGTTATTCAGGAGAAGTGAATAAGTTACGCCTGGTTGTGAGTTGCTTAGCGCCACCGCTACGCCTGGCGAACCCGAACAAACCTCGCCGCCGCCGGATACATTGTAAGCAGTGGGTATGGGATCAACATCGACAGATTGTGAGAATGTCGGACCATCGCAGGTATTAACGCGCGGAGTGACATTGTAGGTTACCGTTCCGGCCGTTGGACCACTGTTGGTTAACGTTTGATTGATACCCGAACCTGACCCATCTGCTGCACCGCCTATTGTGCCCGTTATATTAACGGTCCACGTATACGTTGTTCCGGGCTGGTTGGAATTAAAAGTAATCGAAGGTGAGGTGCCACTGCAAATTGACACGTCTGTGATACCGGTTACTATTGGTCGTCCATTTACAGTTACCGTCAGGCCGGCGGAAGCGAAACACGAGGACGCGTTTGAGACACGCGCATGGAAGATGGTGCCATTGTCTGCAGATGCTGCGGTGGGGGCCGCTATCGGAATGGTGAGGTTGGCGTCGGCAAACCAGTTCACCGTCAGGCCAGGCACGCCTCCTGCTATCAGCGCGTCAATCAACGTAAGGTTAAGCGTTGCAATACCTGACCCAGCGATTGTTTCGCAAAATGTTGCGACCTGGGGTGTTGCGGAAGGAAGTGGATTAACAGCTAGCACGGCTATCGAAGACGGCAGGTTGCACGTACCTGACGAAGTCACCACGCATTGATATCGTGCGTTGTTTAATCCTGTGGGATTGAGAATCTGTAGCGTGTTCGTTGCAGTTCCGGCATATACCGCATTATCCGAAAGATCGCTGAATCCCGAGCCGACGTCTGCCTGCCAGCGATAGGTCAGCGCTGTGCCAGTAGCGGTGACGTTGAATGTGACGGTACCATCCGCACATACGGCCTGATTTGATGGTTGCACCGTGATCGCGGGTGGCGCGACGACTTCTATTTCAATGTCATCGGTGGTTGCAGAACAGGTTCCGGAGTAGACGGTTCGGGTATAGTACATCGTCATTATGATTCCCGGGGGTGGATCATACGTGGGATCGGTGGCGTCGTTCATAATCATGTAAGGCCCTCCTGGGACTGTGGAAGACGCCCATCGGTACCAGTAGTTGCCAGAACCACCGGACGGAGTTCCACCGTCGAGTACAGCGGGGTCACCGCCCTCGCAGACAGTTGCAGCGCCCGAAGGTGTACCGGGAAAAAGCGCAGGATGCTGGATGAGTGATACCGCAGTCAATGCAGACCCTGCGCAACCTGTCAATGTTTCAACCATTTGTGCGTAGTATGTTCCGGATGCCGACGGTGTAAAAAACTCGTTGTACGTTCCCGAGACCGTGCCCGTTGCGGGAGTCGTCCCCGTAGCATCGGCGAACCAGCTGATCGTGTGACCCGAGGGGGGAATGTCGACGAGAATTGCAGGGGGATCATCGCCCACGCAGTATTCCGAGTCGCCAAGTTTTCCGGGAGCCGGGATATTCGCACATGTCGTAAACATTGCGAACTGATAATTGCTTACGGTATAGCATCCGCCAACGTCATTGGTGTGCGTGTAAAGATCGAACTCGTAGGTTGTTTCCGGGCTGAGACCAGAGATGGTTACAGATGTACCTGTGCCGTCGTAAACAACAAAGTTGCCACTGCCGAGGTCGTCGCCGGACCCAAATACGGCGTTGGCATTATACGTGGTGGCAAATTCTGGTTTCTCTGACGTCGATCCCTCGCGCACCACAACGAATGCGCTACCCGGTCCCGGAGTCCAGGACAGCGTGACCGCGTTTGACTGCGGTGAGGAGAACACGGGAGATATCGGCGGTACTCCGGCTGCGTTGCAGATTTCGTGACCGTTGGTATCAATAGTAGCACCGTCAATTGATATGCTGCCCTGGAGCGCAATAACGTCTGTATTCAAAGTGCAGGAGGCCCCGCCCCATCCCTCAATACCGCAGTTGAGATAGTCAACGGTAACATAAGGCTGGTTTGACCAAAGGTCGTAGCTACCTGCCAGGGAGCCGTTGATGAATGAGCCGTTTATCGTTAACGTCCCGGTTACACTCATAGTGAATCCATTCGCATCGAGTGTGGCCCCGTCCTCGATGTATACCCCCAGTTGGTTTGTCCACAGACCGTCGTCGCTGGTAAGGGTAACCGTATGGCCATTGCCGATGATGGCGTCAGTGCCGGTTGCAAAGACTCCACCAGGGGGTCCGTTGTGCCCGACAACAGACCAGGTATTCGCATCTGACCATGCCCCGCTTTGGCGGGAATACAAAATCGTTTCCTCAACTGCATCCATGACAACCATGTATGCGTCCCAGTTGCCACCGAATGTGCTCTGATGTGTTCCGGCCGTTGCGATGCCGGTTGTGCTGGTAGTCTGTCCCACCATAATGAGGCGGCCTGAGGTCCCATGAACGGTTGCTGCTATAAGATAGTCATCACCGGTATTACCATAGTAACTTCCCCAGAGGCGCTCACCTGTAGAATAAAACTTGACGAAAAACCCGTCATTTGTTCCGCCTCCAAAGCTGCTTTGATATCCCCATCCTCCGCTGATCCCGGTGGTACTATTAGTGTTTCCCACCTGATAGATATTGTTCCCATCATCAATTGCAAGTCCGCGACCAACATCATTCCCCGGTCCGCCGATGTAGGTCGACCAGACTCTCGTGTTAATCGAACTGAACTTTGCAAGGAAAGCGTCGTAGTCGGCAGCCGTCCCGGCTTTATTGGGTTGAGAAGCGTTTGGAGTGGAAATTCCGTTTAGACTTTTTGTTTGTCCCGAGATATACATGTTCCCATTTCCGTCAATGGCAAAACCGCGTACAATATCTTCATCGCTGCCGCCGAAGTACGTCGCTCCCTGGAAGGTACCCGCAGTTGAAAACGCTGCGATGAATGCGTCGGACACACCTGCGTTATTCGTCTGATAACTTCCGGGTGTTGCTACTCCCGATGTACTTGTTGTATTCCCGGCGAGATAGACCACGCCGCCGCTGATTCCACCGGCCCAGCTTTCTTCATCGCCGGTGCCGCCAAAGTAGCTGCACCAGTTTAATGATCCCGCATCACTGATACTTGCGACAAACGAGTCGCTTGCGCCCCCACCATACGTGGTCTGATGACTACCTGCAGTAGCCACTCCGGTAGTGCTTGCCGTGTAGCCCATCAGGTAAACTGATGAACCACCGACTACCAGCTTGCGACCATAATCATTGCCGGTGCCACCCAGATAACTTCCCCAGGTTCGCACACCTGCACTTGTAAACCTTGCGACGAATCCATCGATGCCTCCTCCCAATGTTGTCTGAAAGCCAGCTCCCGCGCCTATTGCATTATTGCTGGCGGTCTGACCTGCGACATAAACATTTCCGGAAGCGTCAACGACCACGTCTCGACCGACATCCTCGCCAGTACCACCGTAGTACGTACACCAGAGTAACGCACCTGCCGAGTTCATTTTGGCGAGAAACGCGTCAGCTGAGCCACCCACCGATGTTTGATGCGCACCCGGGCTTGCGACTGCTGACGCGCTTTGTGCCCAACCGGTCATATACACGTTTCCGGTCGCGTCAATTGCAGTTCCGTAACCATATTCAACGCTTGTTCCGCCAAGGTAGCTCCCCCAGATGAGCACCGGGTCAATTGTTGTTTCTTCTCTTACAGGTTGATCAGCCTCAATAGAAGGCGAAGTGAATGAAATGACGCTGTGCGGGTAATCGACAGCATACGAAAAAAGAACTTCTCCCGAATCATTCCATCCGACAGGTTTACTCTCCTGAAGATATCCCGACCGCGTACTCAACTTCAACTCATTATCATCCAATATCAGCGTATGATCACCACGGTATTGATATCGCACGTCACGCATGCGCGCACCCGGATGCAGTATCACATCATATTTTATATGACCGTCGTGCAGGTAATAAACGACATCCGTATTCGGATAAATATTTTTGTAAACCAGCCGCTGAAACTTACGAACGTTGAGGATGCCGTCGGGACAATGATCAAGATAATAGTTTGTATACGATGTCAGCGGCTCTTCTCCGGTAATTTGTACACCGGGATTTGATCCGATCCATTCCATTCTTACTGAAGTCTGTGAAGGGATGGTGATATGCGCATTGTTTTCGCCGGCAACAATCAATCCGGTAGCTTCGTCGATAGCAGAGCCCTGGGCATCATTTTCCCAGGTATGCGTGACACCTGTTGCGTGGAAGTAGAGCGTGATTGTTTTGTCACTGAAAACATACAGAACATCATCGCTCCTGTTACCGCTCTTGTTCAGAAATTGACCGCGGTTTTCCTCGAAGCCAACTTCATGCGGTGGGGCGGTCTTTGTTGGCAGCTGCGCCTTCAAAGAAGACGCAGCGATTAGAAAAAAAAGGACGAAGGCAGAAGCAAGCCACTGCTGCGAGCGAACGCTCGACGTGAGACCCGACGGGTTAGGGAACCGGGTTATCATAACTATAAACAGTCATGTAATATAATGACTCTTTTTGAAAGATGAAAAGCGGAGAAGAGGCTTTACTTCTCACGGGGGCCACCTAAAACATCAGAACAGACCCCAAAAATCGGGCTTTTTGTTGTTGAACGCTTGATTCTTGCTCGAGAATGAGGCTGCGACACCAAACTGGGTTGAGGTAATATTATTTCTTCTTGTACTCAATTTTCCAGGCTGTTTTCCACGTTTTGTTGTCGCTCGTGGATTGCCATTCCCAGACAAAACTTTCAGGTGCTATGGAATGAAAGATCATCCGGAAGAGAAGCTGATCATTGCCGCGGATCAATGGATCGGTTGTTTCGAAGATTCGAGTCTCACCTTCTTTACGTCCGGTAAGTGTAATGTAACCGCCCTGGCTGTCGACCCAGGTTTGCTTCCATTCCTTTTGTTGTGGATTGAAAACGGAATAGCTTGAGCCGGTATAGGATATGGAAGGTGCGCTGAATTCCTCAAGGATTACTCTTCCGTCGTGAACCTTTGAAATTTTGTTTTGGCCATGAACGACATTGCCCTTGGCGTCCTTCCATGTTAATGCCCATTCGCCGATCCAGAAATCAAACCATGCAGTGGTGTCGGATTGAGCTGACGCAGTGTAAAAGAAAATCACGAGGAGTGCCGACAGGAGTAGTTTTTTCATCTGATCTTTCGCTTGGAGTGTGGGACAAGGTAAGGAGAATCGAAATGGAAGGAGTCACCCCTGCCTCGGTATTCGGACACTGTTTCAGGAAAATTTTTGAAAGGGCCGCCGACGCCACCTGAAAATAACCGATATCTTTGTTGAATTACCTCGACCTAAACTTGCATGATTTTTCCGTTTCTGCTTCTTCTGGCCGGCTTTGCTATTCTTATCAAGGGCGCCGATTTTCTGGTTAGTGGGGCGTCATCCGCAGCAAAAACATTTGGCGTTTCAAATCTCGCAATTGGTCTTACCGTTGTTGCCTTTGGTACATCGACACCCGAACTAATAGTCAGCCTCATGGCAGCCATGGATGGAAAAGCTGATGCCTCATTCGGAAACGTCATTGGCAGCAACAACTTCAATATGTTGTTTATTCTCGGTGTCGCGGGTCTGATCTGCCCGCTGACTGTACAACGCAATACAGTGAAATTTGAAGTCCCGCTGTCACTATTGGCTGCGGGATTCGTTTTTCTTCTCGTTAACGACACGCTGATCTACGGTAGCGCAAAGTCATTGCTCAGTCGCCCTGACAGCGCTATACTGCTTTTGTGTTTTTTCGGCTTTCTTCTGTATATCTATCGTACGATGAAAACGTCGGAGCCCAATGGCGAAAACGGTACCATCAGGATTTACAGCTTTCCCGTGGCCGCCGGTATGGTTATAGGTGGACTTGCCATGCTTGTTGGGGGAGGCAAACTTGTCGTCGACAACGCAATTTTATTGGCGCAGGAATTTGGTCTGAGCGAAAAGATCATCGGTCTCACTATTCTCGCCGCGGGAACATCGCTCCCCGAACTTGCAACGTCCGCGATGGCGGCGTATCGGAAAAACGCCGACATTGCCATCGGGAACGTCGTTGGATCAAACATCTTCAACTTCTTTTTCATACTACCCGTGACAGGATTTGTCAGTCCCATCGCATACAATCCATCGATGAATTTTGATCTTTACGTGCTGGGTGGTGCAACAGTGGCTTTGATGATCTTTATGTTCACGTTGAAGCAACGACGGCTGGACCGACCGGAGGCAGCGTTGTTCCTCGGCGCCTACGTTGCGTACACGCTTATGTTAGTTGGAATGGAGTAAATCCTTATGCAGGCGCACTGCCGCCTTCAGCGAAAGCAAAATATTTCTGGCGCAGTTTGTCATCCCAATCATCTGCATAAATGCCCACGCGATCAAACGTTGCGCGGATCTCGGACTTATCAAGCCCCTGCAATTCGCGGATTGCTTTGATGTATGCCTTCTCTTTAAAGATTGTGAACGATACGCCGTACAACGAGTGGTTGATCTCAAGCAGCTCTTTCGTAAAAAGATGTTGATTGTTCACCGGCACATCACATACAGGCGCAAGAACCTGGAAGTAGCCATTCTGAACAAGATTGCCGTTCGCGTCCTTCGATTGAAAAACGTCAACCCACACACTGGCAGATCCAAGTTTAAGATTCCATTGCCCGGGTTGTTGTCCGCGGGCTGTTGGCGGGTGGATGTTGTAATCCGATAACGTTTCTTCTACCAGATTGTAGTAATGCTGAATGGGTTGGTCCATACGTAAAGGGGTTAGGTGAGGAAATTGGAAGTAAAATCTAAGGGAATTACCTGAATTTAAAAAGCCCGGGCGACGCGGCCGAACCATGCGCAGGCTCGATACCCCCGCATTTCAACGAAAAAGCTACAAAAAAAAGCAACCCTTTTTGGTTGGAAGCGGTTTTACCCGTACCATTGTAGTGTATTAGTTAAGTAGTACACCTATGATCACACTTAACAACCTTGCATTCTCGTATAACAAAAAGTTACCGCTGTTTCGCGATTTGACTGCAAGTATGCCTTCGGGCTATATATATGGACTGCTTGGAAAGAATGGATCAGGAAAGTCGACGCTGCTAAAGTTGCTCACCGGTCTGTTGTTCCCTGACGATGGCTCACTTAAGGTATTGGGATATTCGCCCGGTACGCGCGAACCTCACTTTCTGCGTGAAGCCTTTTTCATTACTGAAGAGTTTGATCTTCCCGGCATTCGCATTGGTGTATATGAGAAGTTGTACAGTCCGTTCTACCCGCGATTTAATCACGAACTGTTCCGGGAGTACATTACGTCATTCGGGCTTTCCACCGTACAGAAGCTTTCCGAGCTTTCATATGGGCAGAAAAAAAACTTTCTCGTTTCATTCGGACTTGCCACCGACTGCAGACTACTGGTCCTTGACGAACCCACTAACGGGCTGGATATCCCGTCGAAAAGTCGTTTCAGAAAAATCATAGCTAATGCGATAAATGATGAACGAACGTTTATCATCTCAACGCATCAGGTGCGTGATATGGAAAATCTCATCGACCCGGTAATTATCCTCGATGAAGGAAAGGTGGTCTTCTTCGAAACTTGCGAAAGTATCAGTTCAAGACTCAGCATCACGCGTGAAAACGCCGTGGATGACAACGCGATTTATTCTGAATCCTACCTGGGAGGCTACACGGTTGTTTCGGAAAACCTGACGGGCGATGAAACGCATATGAACCTCGAAGTCGTCTTTAATGCGATCGTGAACAATCCGGCACGCATAAGTGAGATATTTAAAATCAAAAGAAATGCGGGAAAAGTATTTTGATATTACACGCTTTGGCTTCCTGTTAAAGCTTGAGTTATATCGAAGTGTCAGGGCCGCATTAATAGCATACGTAGTCATTTTTGGTTTGTTGTTCTTCGTGGGATTTCTTCCGAAGATCATTTTCAGTCGCAATGACGGAACGTTTGCGCATGACTACAATTATGTGATTGCCCTGATCATCGGCGGTTTCTTTCTCAGTAGTCTGGCGTTTCGTGACCTTACGAGTACACTACGTCGCTATCACTACCTGACGATGCCCGCGTCTTCGCTGGAAAAGTTCGTATCAATGTGGTTACTGACTTCATTGGGATGGTTACTATCATTTACGCTGATCTACACCGTGTACACGTGGGCTGCCAACGGAATTGGTACTGTACTCTTTTCCAGAATAACCTTTCTGCGATTTGATCCGCTTGAAGGAATTCCACTTCGTGCCATGAAACATTATTTCATATGGCAGGGTGTGTTTCTTGCCGGAGCCGTGCATTTCAAGGGCAACGTATTTCCAAAGACATTGTTCACGCTGGTCATCGCCGCACTTGTACTTGTTGGATGCACGTTTCTCATAATGGGCGATCTCTTTTTTTCGGAACATGTGTGCAACGATGAGTATTGCGAGATTGTCGAAAAAATTGGATTTCATCCGCTCTGGTCCGCAATTGAAATATTCTTCTGGTGGATGCTGGCACCGTTGTGCTGGGGGATAACATACCTCGGACTTAAGGAGAAGGAGGTATAACTATGGAATTCAGGAGCGACCAGGCTATTTACCTTCAAATTGCAGACCATCTTTGTGACAATATCCTGATGGAGAAGTGGAATGCCGGTGACCGAATTCCTTCTGTCCGTGAAGTAGCGGTTCAAATTGAAGTCAATCCCAATACGGTGATGCGAACGTTCACGTATCTCCAGGAAAAAGGGATCATTTATAACAAAAGAGGTATTGGATATTTTGTCTCCGACGATGGTTTCGAACGGGTAAAGGCGCTACGTAAGGAGAATTTTATTAATCAGGAACTGCCACGCATATTTCGGGAAATGCATCTGCTCAATATTTCCATTCAGGATGTAAGGCGTTATTACGAATCCTATACGGAAGATCAGGCAGAAACGAAATCTTCAAAATGATCACAACACGCGAACGAAGACGAATGAAAACAAGTGTAAAAATCATTATCGCAGCAGGAGGATTTTTATTGGCTCTGGCGATAACAAGTATGGTGGTTTTTAAACGCGATGTTGGAGCAAAGATTCGCGATCGGATTGCGGCCGAAACTTACCGTTTGCACAATGATCATGCTTTTAATACAGTCGAAATCCTTTCTGGGTGGGAAGTTGAAATAAGCCGGGATACCACGTGTACGATCGACGTTGTAGGAGGCGACACCCAGGACGATTCGCTTGTTTCGGTTGAAAACGGAATACTGCGTTTTGACAAGGTCGCCAATCAAAAACCCGGTATGTACAAACGTGCGAAGATTGCGCTGCCAGCCCTTAACTACCTGTCGGCGGATAGCGGTACCGTAATACGAGTGAATGGTTTTAAGGGTGACTCCATTGCGTTAAGGCTTGCAAAAGGCAGTCATGTTAGCGGAGGTGAAAACCAGTTTACAACGATGATTATTCGATCGGCTTCATCATTTGATTTTACAATGAGGGATCCAAAGGTAAAATAACCGGATTATAACAATATTCGGCGGCCTTTATGGAATGCCGTCTTCAACGACCATAAATCAATTACATATGAAAAATGCAGGAGAAAATAACACGGCTTCGGGCGGGTTCCTCTATTGTACAGGATTTATTGGGGCGGCGGTGTATTACATTTCGAACGCCACCGGTTTCTGGATTGGAGTGCTCGGATTCTTGAAGGCACTTGTCTGGCCGGCATTCCTTGTTTATGAAATTTTCGAGCGGTTGCAGATTCAATGATGATCATCCATATGGACTTCATGATTTTTAAAACCAACATCAATCCAACAGAAGTGGATGTGGTGCGCACCTCGTTGGACCGGATACCATTCATCAGGGAGTGGACTATTGATGTCAACGACGTTGATCGCGTGTTGCGCGTAAAAACCAGTGGCAATTTCGATGAGGAGGATGTAATGAAACTCCTGAACACGTGTGGTTTTCATTGTGAAGAACTACCCGACTGACATGAAGGCAATTGTTATTGAACGCTATGGACCGCCTGATTTCCTCAAACTGAAGGAAATTCCCAAGCCCCGGCCCGGCAACAAGGAAATCTTGATTAAGGTCATCAACACGACGGTTACCGCAGGTGATTGTGAGTTGAGAACAATGAAGTTTCCCGCATTATTCAGGATACCACTCCGTATTTACTTTGCTTTAGCAAGGTCAAACGGAATCGTACCCGGACAGGAAGTATCCGGATTGATCGAGGCTGTTGGTCATGGAGTAACCCGATTCAAACCTGGCGACAAAATTGTGGCCGCTACCATGCTTCGTCTCGGTGGCTGCGCGGAATATGTTTGTCTGCCGGAAAGCTATCCTATCATGCTCAAGCCAGACACCCTCTCATTTGAAGAAAGCGCGACGCTTATAACGGGTGGGCTAAATGCGATCCACTTCATCAGCGTGGGCCAGCTACGGGCGGGTCATCGCCTGTTGATCAATGGCGCCGGTGGGACTATCGGAACGTACGCCATTCAAATCGCCAAGGCTATTGGCGCGCACGTTACCGCCGTCGATGCGGAAAGCAAGCTCGAAATGCTCAGACACATTGGCGCTGATGAGGTGATCGATTACAGACGAACAAACTTTGTTGATGTTTCGCAAAGATGGGACGTTTTGATAGACATTGTCGGTAATGCATCATTCAACGAGACCCTGAATAAGATACTGCCAGGTGGTTGTTATGTGATTGGCAATCCACGGGGAAGCAGCATGCTGCGTGCGATGCGCGCAAATGGAAAGAGCGGGAAACGGGTAGAGTTTCGCATGGCCGAATATTCCGCTGAAGACCAAGCCGCCTTACTGGAGTGGGTGCGGCGTGGAGTGATTAAACCCATTATTGACCGGCGATATTCACTTGATGAAATTCAAGCTGCGCATGCTTACGTCGACAGTGGTGCGAAGGTGGGAAACGTGGTGGTCAGTATAAACGAAGAATAGCCTTACCATATCCTTCGATCATCTTTTGGTAGTAAGTACGTTTCGAATCTTCTCCGCAATTATGTTGATATCTATGGTCGGAACATTTTCAATCTTTGCAAGCTCGTCCCATCTGCGTAATCTGATGCTCATCTCGAACAGAGGGTCCGACTCAAACAGCAGAGCCTCATCATCTGACATCACCCCTCCCTGTAGCTTCAGGGTTTCCTGACTCGCCTTGCTGAGAGAGGCATGATATTCAGGATAACGCCATGTCAGGTAGCGCTTCGCATTAACGTGGTTTTCTATCAGTCTGATTACACGTTCACTGAATCCACGTTCACGAAGGAATTGAGCTCCGACGCCTTCATGAGATTCGATTCCAAGGCCGTTCATATCGTTTTCAGGTGTCCTTTCTACGCATAGATGACCGATGTCGTGAAAGAACGCAGCCAGCACAACTTCATCGTCAAGTCCTTCGTTGATCGCGAGTTGCGCAGCCTGTGACATGTGCTCAAGCTGCGAAACCGGCTCGCCGATATAGTCGTTATTTCCAAACTTCCGATAGAGATCTAAAATTTCGGTGACAATTGAATCAATCTTATCCATAGTGAGACGGTATTGAATTGTACAAAAATAGGTTAACAGATATTATCACATGATTAACTTTTGGTTTAGCTGTTTCCTGTGTTATTACGATCACATATTTTGGAGGCTATGAAGATTTCCCTTATAGTTTTTGATCTCGCGGGTACGACGGTCAAAGACAACCAGGATGTACACCGTGTTCTTTGCAATACGATGCGGAAGTTCGAAGTAGATATTTCCCTGAATGAGGCGAATGATGTCATGGGGATTCCTAAGCCCGTCGCAATCCAAAGGCTTCTTGAAAAGAAGGGCGATGGATCCGTGATCAGCAGGGAGAAGATTACTTCGATTCATGAGCACTTTGTAGATGCCATGAAAAAATTTTATCAGGAAGATGCAAACGTTGGAGAAAAGGATGGCGTCAGTGAGACATTTTACGAACTAAAGCGGCGGGGTATCAAGATTTGTGTCGACACCGGCTTCGACCGGGCTATTACGGATGCGTTGCTTGGACGAATGCAATGGCAGGAGCGTGGACTGATAGATGGCAGTATAACAAGTGATGAAGTGCCGAATGGTCGTCCACATCCCGACATGATATTTAAGGCGATGGAATTGTCGGGGACGGACAACGTCGCTGAAGTTGCAAAGGTTGGAGATACAACGTTTGATCTGATCCAGGGACAAAGCGCCGGCTGTAGTCTGGTCATTGGTGTTACTACGGGAGCGCACAGCGTGGAGGATCTCCAGAATACATATCATACTCACCTTATTGAAAATATTCGTGAGATTGAAAGAATTGTATAGTTTCCAGGTAAACCACATTCAATATATCTTGGTATTCATTTGTAAGATGTTACTATAATGTTAACTTCATGTTACTAAGGTAACATGAATGAAAACGCTGCTGCTTTGTTTACTATTTGTAAACTCGACATGGGCCACGCCGGATGTTGATTGGTACGAGGGTTCGATCGTGTTGGCAAATGAGACAGTGCTGACGGGTATGATCGCAGTTGACGAGCATCACCATTTTGTGTTGTATAAGCATGAAAATGGCCGGGCTGATTTCTATCCGGCATTTCTTGTACGCGAGGCGTTTTACTATGACTTGAATGAGGACCTGAACCGCCACTTTCGTGCGCTTGCCTCACGATCAGGGAATTTTGTGACAATAAAATTGTATGAGGTTGTAGTTGGCGGCCTCATCAAAGTGATGCGACTTGCGAAAAATCAGCCTTGCGTCACAAAGGTTCCGGATCGTGATAACTATGAATATTTGGTGCAGCACGAGTCCGCGTTGCTTCCGTTGCGGGAACTGCGCGGATCGCTTTTTGCGAAACTATCTGAAACGATTCCATCACTTCGGGAATTTGTAAAGCGCGAGCGCCTGTCTCTTTACAGCGACGCGGACCTTATCACGATTGTACAATATGTAAACCGATCACGGCGTGCTGAGACGTTGCTTTCGTTGAACTGATGTACCGGATAACTGCAGGTATCGGAGGTGAAAATAGACTGCTGACCCGATTACGAGCGTGGTCCCAAATATTGAAATAATGTAACCGGACTTGAGAAATACATCCAGCCACTTCATATCCGGTAACGCAAGTTCTTTGTAGAAGAGAATTCCGAGACTTGCAAGGTAGCCAAATGAGTCAGCGACATACATAATAAAACCGACGGTTCCCGTATACCGGAATGCAGCCAGTAGTCTGTCGAAAAAGATGCTGTTAAATGGTACATAGCCGAGATACAGTCCGAGTCCAATGGCAATCATCCAGGTCGAAGGACTGATCCGGTGAATCTGAAACAGGTAGGATGATATCCCGATAAGCAGCATGCCTGAACCGATAATAATGTGATTCACAACAAGGGCAGTGTGGTTGTTTCGTATGAACATCAGCGCTCCGACGATCACAAGTACGAGCAATGATATCGGTACTTCTGTTGTCGTGAATATCTTCGGTGAATTTCCATATCCGAGCGATTCCCACACCTCCACTGAGAAGTTGTCGCGGAAATCCCTGAAAGCAGTGAGCAGCATGTAAGCAATCACGAACAAGAATATTCCCGGCAGGAAGGCCATAAGAAACCGACGACGATCTCTACCGTTCATCGGCCTGCGTTGGGTACGCATAGCGATATCGCCGGTGGAGGGAGGAGGAACTTTGTCCAGCAGATATGCAAAGACAATGAGGGGAAGGATAAAGAGACAACATGCAACGAAGGGCATCCACCGCTCCGCGACTCCTTCCTGAATCAGGTACGCGCCGATGGAACGGCAGAGTCCGGAGGAAAAGATAAAACTTACAGACAATGCCGCTGCGAGAACTTCAGTAACTTTTCGACCTTCCAGATACGCAAAGATTATTCCCCAGATCATTCCCAATGGCAGTCCATTCGTCACAAGAAAAACAATATTGAAAGGTGCCGGGACCAACGCAAAAAAGAGCCAGCTCATGCCAGCGATGCATACCAGTATGAGGATTGCATTTCTTCTTCCATGATTCTTGAGTTCTGAAATTACTTTAACGCCGACAAATTTTGACATGCCGTAACCGACAGCCTGAGCAAGCACGAGCCAGACTTTGTAACTCATTCCAAGATACGCCTGATGTTCGAACGTTGCAGCCGGAAACGCTTTTCGAAAAGCATACACACACGTATAAAGGACAAACGCAGCTGTTGCCGCGTAAAGCGTAAACCAGATAGGATGACTTGTTCTAAGCCACCGCGTAAGCGGATGTTCCCGGCAAGACAAGTCCTTTATCGTTGTACCGTAAGGGTTTCCAGATTCCATCATTAAGAACCATAAGAGTTTGAATTCCACTTTCCACCAATACAGGAGCCGCTGAAGCGAAACCATTGAGGAGCTCGGATGGATGGTGCGCGTCGCTGCTCAAGGTTACAGGAATACTTTTTTCAGAGATAAGTTTTAATATCCAGCGACTGGGGTAAACGTCATCTGTTTTTCCCGTATAGATTCCGCGCGTATTTACTTCGACGATAGTGCCGGCGTGTCTGATCACATCAAGGGTTTCATTTATCTCGGCACGATACCAGCCTTCATTCTCGCGAAAGAACGGATAGTGTCTGTTGTGAATTTTTATTTTGTCGAGGTGACCAACAATGTCAGGCCGGCCATTGATAATCATTTCACGGGTCAACTCGAAGTAACGGGAAACTGCAGCCCTGACGTTATTGCGGAATATCGCCGAGAGCCCCGCTTTAAAGGCGCTAAGCGAACTGTCAATTTCCCAGGGGCTCCCGTCTGGCAGCCTGTCCACGAAATGTATAGAGCCTATCGTGTAGTCGAGGAGTTGGACGAAATCGGATGGTGAAATTTGTGAAGGAATATAATCCACCTCCAATCCCGTGTACACCTGTATTCCTACACGTTTCCGCTTGAGCGTTTTAATTTCACCGAGATACCGTCGAAGGTTCTCGGTCTTCATGCTCCAGCGTTTTTGGAAAGGAAGTGGTGCATGAGACGAGATCCCTATCGCTGGCATTGAAAGTCTTTGAGCCGCAGACACGATAGCATGCAAACCTGCGCTTCCGTCGCAGAACTGGCTGTGTGTATGATAATTCGTCCACATTGAGGGTCTCGATCAATTCGTGCAAGTAACATCGACACGGGCAAGCTTAACAAACATTTAAAATCAGCTAATAGTTAAGCTTTCGGTGAAAGCTTAAGATTGTGTTTACATTAATCGAAAACACAATGGTTCATGGAACGGCTGATATTGCTATTGTCGGAAGCGGCATTGTCGGACTTGCGCATGCTTATATGGCACTGCGCCGGGGTTACAGGGTTGTACTTTTTGAGCGCGAGCAGTTTCCTGTTGGAGCCTCAATCCGAAACTTTGGACTTATCTGGCCGATCGGACAGGAACCAGGCAAAAATCTCGATCACGCGTTACGTTCCCGTCAGCACTGGCTGGAAGTCGCACGTGAAACAGGCATTTGGCTAAACCAAAATGGTTCGCTCCATCTCGCTTATCATGACGATGAGCTTGCGGTCCTCGATGAGTTCGAATCGCGCTTCGGCAACCTCGGTTATGATTGCACGCTCATTTCAGCGGAGAAGGCGGCTTCATGTTCGGGAGTTGTAAATAAAGACGGATTGAAAGGTGCTCTCCACAGTTCTACAGAGCTTACCGTAAATCCTCGGGAAGCGATACGACGCATATCAGAATGGTTGCAACAGGAACTCAATCTCGTGACGCGATATGGATCGGTTGTAACCGCCATTGACTTTCCTCGTGTATACACACCAACTGAGACATGGATAGCAGACAAGGTCATTATATGCAACGGCGCCGACTTCGAAACGCTCTATCCACATGTATTCAACGAGAAGTTCACGAAGTGTAAGCTCCAGATGATGAAAGCGGTAACCGATCATACCTTTTCTATCGGTCCAACCCTGTGTGCCGGACTTACATTGACGCACTATAAAGCGTTTTCACAATGCGGGTCTTTGGACCGGGTTATGGAAAGATTCGACAGGGAAGACATCCGCTATTCGGAAAACGGTATTCACGTTTTGCTCAGCCAGAATAACTATGGCGAACTGATCATTGGCGATACACATCATTATGGAAGGACTTTCGAGCCATTTGATTCCGAAGCGCTGAATGATCTTGTTCTTGAGTATCTGCGGTCATTCACACGGCTTTCGCGACTTCGGATTACAGAGCGTTGGAACGGCGTATATCCGAAGGTTGAAGGGGAGGCGTTTCTCCATTTAACACCTGAACCTGGCGTGTCCGTAATTACAGGTCTTGGCGGTGCAGGCATGACATTAAGCTTTGGAATTGCCGAAGAAACAATTCAACGACTATGACATCAACTTCTTGCCTGTAGGAAATAGATGACTAACATTGTAACGCGGTTCGAAGACCGGTTCACCGGCACATGGGGCGTTGATGCATTAAAATAAAGGGTGTCGCCTTCCTGCAAAGAAATCAACTCCTTGTCAATCATATAGTCGCATTCACCTTCCAGCATATATTTCATTTCAAATCCGTCTGTCACTGTTGGAAGGCTTTTTGCCCCTGGCTCGATTGAAAGCAGGGTAACCTCCAGTGTGCAGTTGGGAATTGTTTGCGAGAAGATATGGCTATACCGGAATCCGGGCCGGCCTTCGCGGTCAACCGGTATAAGTTTATCATGCCGGATGACGAGGAAATTTTTTTCGCCGGTTATCAGCATGTCGTCGAAGAAGTCTTTCAGGGAAATCCCAAGTGAATGAAGCAAGTCGACGAAAACCGGAAGAGATGGAATTGTCCGCGCATTTTCAATACGGGAGACGAGTCCTTTGGTGACATTCGCCCGCGATGCCACCTCCTGTATCGTCATGTTCCTTTGTAGCCGCATCGCGCGAATTTTCCGTGCAATGCGAATAACAACCTTGTTATCTACCATGATGATAAAGTTTACCGGAAGTAAACATACTAAGTGCGTATGCAGAAATCAGGCATCGCGTGAAAGCTTAATGTTATGTTAATCGTGAAACGGCTATTGGGAGATTGCCCCACGTGTGCGCCTTGTAACGCCGCAGAAACATTTAATATTTCATTCATTTCATGACCTAAAGATTCATTCGCAATTAACGCTTCGCTAAAAGACACATGATGTGAATTCTCAACCTTTGCTCCCGTTCTGCTGAAGGGAAAGGCCGGTTTGTCTTGTGGTTTAGTTTAGGTTAAAATGGTTGTTGTTCTTCTCTCGCTTCTGCATCCCTCAGGGCGCCCGGTCCTTTTCTTTCTCAGAGCAGTAGTAAACAAATTTAACCCTTAACTCTTATGAACCTGATTTTACTAAAGAACACACTGTCTTTAGTGCGCAAGGGTGTGATGACCGCATTCATGGTGGTTACTGCACTACATGCCTATGCGCAAAGCACTGTCTCCGGAACGATAACCGCCGGGGAAGATTCAACGCCGCTGCCTGGTGTGAACATTCTTGTCAAAGGAACATTACAGGGAACGATCAGTGACGCTGACGGAAGGTATTCGATTCAGGTCGGTGACTCACAGAACGATGTGCTGGTCTTTTCCTTCGTTGGCTACGTGTCGCAGGAAGTTGCTCTGGGAGGACGTACTACGGTCGATGTTTCTCTGCTTACGGACGCGAAAGAATTAAGCGAGGTAGTTGTTACCGCGCTCGGTATCGAACGTGAGACCCGTGACCTCGGTTATGCCGTACAGGCAATTGATGGAGATGATCTCACCAAAGCACGCGAAACGAATATTGGCAATGCGCTTGCCGGAAAGATTGCCGGCGTGACCGTTGTTGGAAATCCGAGTGGTGTTGGAGCCTCTTCGCGGATTACTATTCGCGGGGAGCGTTCACTCAATATGAATAAGAATCAACCACTTTTCATCGTAGATGGCGTACCTGTTACGAATGAAGTGTTTGGTTCTTCAGGACGCAACAACCAGGACGTGGACTATGGAAACGGCGCCGGTGTTATTAATCCGGACGATGTTGAATCAATCACCGTGTTGAAAGGTCCAAGCGCCACCGCGCTCTACGGATCACGCGGTCAGAATGGTGTGATCATTGTGAAAACAAAATCGGGGAAAGGTACAAAGGGGATTGGCGTATCTGTTAACACAACCGTTACATTCGAATCGCCACTTAGAATACCGGAATATCAGAATGTGTATGGACAGGGCCTGAATGGCGAGTTTGCTTTCAAGGATGGGAACGGTGGAGGTGTACGCGACGGAGTTGACGAAAACTGGGGCCCTGCAATGAATGGACAGCTTACCCCACAGTTCGACTCACCGACGTCAAACGGGGTACGCGGAGGCGATGTTGGTAACCTGAATACACAGATCGGTCCTGTGTCTCTGACCGATCAGCTTGCAGTGCGTGGCGAAATTACACCCACGCCGTTTGTCGCACATCCCGATAACGTCCGCGACTTCTATGAAACGGGAGTCACCTTTACACAGAATGTGGCAATCAGCGGCGCCAATGACTTCGGCGATGTCCGCGCCTCGTACACATTGCTCGATCAGAAGGGTATGATCCCCAACACAGACCTCAAACGTCATTCTTTTTCTCTTGCGACTGGCTACAACCTTACCAAAAAACTGAATTTCCGCGCCACCGCCAACTATGTGAAGAGCCAGAGCGACAACAGGCCGAGCCTTAGCTACGGTACTGAAAATATTATGTACTTGTTCAACTGCTGGTTTCCCCGACAGATCGATATTAATTCCCTGCGTGATTACTGGCAGGCAGGAAGGGAAGGGTTGAATCAATATAACTTTAACTATAACTATCACGACAATCCGTACTTTAATCTTTATGAAAATACAAACGGTCAGGAAGTAGACCGCCTCTATGGTAACTTTGTCGCCACGTACCGGTTCAATGAATGGCTCAATCTAATGGCGCGTGTGGGAACTGACTACAGCGATGAGTTCCGTACACGTCGACGTGCGTACAGCACGCAACGCTATCCGCTGGGAAGCTATAGGGAAGAACAGATATTCCTTCAGGAAACCAACGCTGATATGTTGCTTACCTTCAGCAAGGAACTGACACCAGACCTAAGCCTGTCCGTGAGCGCGGGTGGTAACCTGATGCGTCGTCGGTACAATCTTTCTGATATCAGTGCGCCTCAACTCACGGCTCCCGGTATTTACAGCCTGAACAACTCACGGGTTGCACTTGAATATTTTTCCTTTCAGTCGCAAAAGCGGATCAACAGTGCGTACTCGTTCGCCAACATAGGTTTCCGCGATTATCTGTTCCTCGAACTCACTGCACGTAACGACTGGTCAAGTACATTGCCTTCAAATAACCGATCCTATTTTTATCCGTCAGCTTCGGTCAGTGCTGTAATAACGGATATCCTCAACGTTACGACTGGTCCCCTTTCTTTCGCCAAAATCAGAATGGGTGTGGCAGCCGTTGGAAACGACACGGATCCCTACCAACTCATATCGACATATGAGGCACAGGCTCCGGCACAGGGTATGCCTGCATACGCGGAGAACCCTGTGATTCAGAATGCAAACCTCAAGCCTGAGAGAAGCCGTTCCTTCGAGACCGGTCTTGAAGCGCGTTTTCTTGGTGACCGTATAGGCTTTGACTTCACGTGGTACAAAACAAGCAGTGAGAACCAGATACTCAGCGTGCCGCTCAGTCGGACCAGTGGTTACACCGCGCGTATCATCAATGCAGGGCTGATCGAGAATCAGGGTATTGAGATCATGTTGAATACCGTGCCGGTCATTGCAGGTGATTTCAAATGGGCATTCGACGTGAATTTCTCGCGCAATCGCGGTAAGGTACTCGAACTTTTTACTGACCCCGAATCAGGACAGGAGATAAGAAACTACGTGATGGCAGACCGTTATGTTACGGTTGAAGCGCGGGTGGGTGAACGCATGGGAGACATGTACGGTGTCGGTTATGAGCGCGTAAGCAATAATCCGGATGACAAGTATTTTGATCCGACGGGTCAATATGTCGGCCAGATTGTCTACAATAACAACGGTAAACCGGTTGCAACTTCTTCACGAATTAAACTCGGTAACTACAATCCCGACTGGCTTGCCGGAATCAGAAACACGTTCAGCTACAAGGGGCTCGTTCTTGGTGTGTTGTTTGATTTCCGCTACGGCGGTAAAATATACTCCCATACTCAGACCGTTGGTCGCGAGGGTGGAACGATTATCGAAACACTTGAAGGACGGGCAAATGGCTACGACCTGACACTGGAGGGCAATGGTGTAATCGGCGAAGGCGTCATCCCTGTGCTCAATGGAGAAGGCGAAATAACCGGATACACGCCGAACGCAACGAAGCTCTCAGCTCGTGAATGGCATAGTACAATTACCCTCGGCCGCAGTTTGATTGAGCCGATGATGTATGACGCGTCATTCATTAAACTTCGTGAAGTACAGCTTGGATACACAATCCCCAATAGACTTCTTAATAAGTTTGGCTTGCGTGACGTCAGCGTGTCGCTGGTTGGTCGGAACCTGTTCCTGTGGACTGATGTACCGCACGTTGATCCTGAGACCGCTTCGACAGCTGGTGGTACTATTATCCCCGGCGTCGAGTCAGTTGCCATCCCTTCGGCACGCAGCTACGGATTTAATCTCAACTTCAAATTTTAATTCTAATTCTAATCAACACAGTTATGAACCTTCGACTGTCAATTTATAAAATAGTGTTATCCGGGCTCCTTTTAGGAGCATGCACGGGTGACTTCGAGGAAGTGAATACCAATCCAAACGGACCTCTTACGACAACTCCCAATTTATTATTGCCGGGTGTTCAGCGCGATGTAATAAATTCGGTTCTTGGAGAAACCTGGGGCATCGGTAACATCGTGATCCAGCATACAGCCAAAAACCAGTTTGTGAATGAAGATCGTTATCTCTGGGGTGAGCGGAACACAATCTGGAACGCTGTCTATGATAATCTTCGCGACGTGAACAATATAATCGTGCAGGCTGACGAAACAGGTCAAAACAATTACAAGGGTGTAGCCCTCATTATGAAAGCCTGGATGTTTTCCCTTGTTACCGATGCCTATGGCGATGTCCCATACTCCGAAGCGTTAAAAGGTAAGGACGGTGTGTTCTTTCCAAAATACGATACGCAGGAAGAAATCTATGCCGGTATTCTCGCTGACCTTGCAGAAGCGAATGTACTTCTCGACGGTGCATTAAACATTAGCGGTGATCTTGTTTATGGAGGCGATGTAAAAAAATGGCGAAGCCTGGCAAATTCTCTCAGGCTTCGTTATTTGATGAGGATATCTGATCGGAAAGATGTGTCGGCCGATATGGAGGAGATCATCGCCAATGCCGCAGCGAATCCCGTTTTCACCGGCATCGGGGATCATGCTGTGTACACGTACCGCGCTAATGCGCCGGATCAGTTTCCATTATTTACGAGCCGCATTGGTTCGTTCAATGAATTTCGCGCGAGCAAAACCATGACTGACTACCTCAAACTTACCAACGATACCCGCCTCTACACGTTCTTCAGACCTACGCCGGCAACCGAAGAGACACCAGACCCTGCCGACGATAAGTATGACGGAATTCCCAACGGACTGGACGATGTAACAGCGCTGACTTACAACGGAGGTCCCCAATTTCACGCGCGCATCGGACCCTTGTTTTACGAACAGGCAAACACTTCCGCCGGACTTGGCATCGCGAAAGGAGTAATCATGACTTACCCCGAATTGTTATTCATCCTCGCAGAGGCCCGGGAAAAAAGCATGATCGTTAGTGGTGATGCTGCCGATTATTACCGGCAGGGTGTTGAGGCATCTTTTGCTTTTTATGGACTTGACGTTCCCGATGGATTTCTTGAACAGGACGAGATAGCCTATACCGGAACGCAGGACGAAAAACTTGAAAAGATAGCAAATCAAAAATGGGTTGCCGCATTCTTTCAGGGTATGGAAGCATGGTTTGACTGGCGACGTACGGGTTACCCCGTGTTGCAGCCTTCTGTTGACAACCAGAACGACGACAGGATACCGGTCAGGTTTGTTTATCCGTTTATTGAACAATCGCTCAACGGCGCGAACCGCGAATTGGCAGTTTCACGCCAGGGCGGTGACGACATCAATACCCGCGTGTGGTGGGATGTACAATAATCATTTGCAGGTTGGAGCGGGATGAGTATCCTGCTCCCTTTAATTATATTTCTTTCTATGAAAACAACCATCCTGACACTCACTATTTGTTTGCTTTTTTCGGTAGCTTTTGGCCAGCAAAAAAATGCAACTGAAAACATTTTCATTATCACATTCGACGGCCTGCGTTGGCAGGAGCTGTTTACCGGAGCAGATTCAGCGCTCATAACCAATAAGGAGTACGTTAAGGATCCTCTTGGTTTGAAAAATGAATTCTGGGCGGAATCAGGTGATGAACGCCGGCGGATATTGATGCCGTTTTTTTGGAGTGAGCTCGCGTCACGTGGACAGCTATACGGCAACCGTATCTTTAACAACAATGTCAATTGTTCGAACTACAAATGGTTTTCCTATCCCGGATACAATGAAATTCTCTGTGGGTTCGCCGACGATGCGCGAATAAAAACCAATAACAAGATCAACAATCCGAACATGACGGTGCTTGAATTTATCAACCGGAACCCGGCATACAAAGGTAAGGTTGCAGCCTTCGGTTCCTGGGACGTTTTCCCCTATATCATCAATGAAACCCGAAGCGGCATACCTGTTAACGCAGGTTTCGAAACGGCAACAGGGAAATCGCTTTCCGAGCGTGAGGTTTTCCTGAACGAAATGCAATCGCAGATACCCAGCCCGTGGCAAGGTGTTCGCCTGGACGGATTTACTCACCACTATGCGCTTGAGTATTTGAAAAAGAACAGCCCGCGTGTTGTTTTTATTTCGTACGGAGAAACGGATGATTTTGCCCACGAGGGAAAATATGACGCATACCTGCGCTCGGCGCATCAGACGGATGCTTTTATAAGAGATCTTTGGAATTGGACACAGTCGCAGCCGGCATACAGGAATAAGACTACGTTTCTCATAACTACAGATCACGGTCGCGGTACCATACCACTGGACACCTGGCGAAGTCATGGTACGGACATCAAGGGATCTGATCAGATTTGGATGGCTGTTATCGGCCCCGACACCGAGCCCAAAGGAGAGGTCAAAACTGAAATGCAGCTCTATCAAAATCAGCTGGCGAAAACGGCCGCCTCGTTTCTCGGTCTTCTATACACAAATGAAAAACCGGTGGGCGACGTAATCCACACGATGTTCAAACAAGCCAAATGACACGTCTTCTGCTTTGCTTCTTCGTCACGCTCATCGCATGTTCGGGGAAACCAGGCGGAAGTCGAAGTTCGACAAATTGGTCCGCTGCTGAAATCACTGCGCTTTTTGATACCCTGCCCGCACCTCGGCTTGAGGTCGCCACTGAAATTTCCAATAACTGGACTGTAAGCTTTCCAGGCTTTCCTGATATGAGGAAAGCTAACGTGACACTTCCTCATAGTGTCAGCCTGCCTGATAGCGAGATCATTTATGAGAATGATTTAGACGTTCCGGTTCCGGGAGCATTGGCGGTTCATGCTGACGACGGTGCGCAAGTTTTTATTGATGGAGTCCAAATTAGAAACAGAGAAGGGACGTTGTTCCAGATCGACAAGCCTGGGAGAGTAAGGGTTAGAATACGCGTCCTGAATAATGCCATGTCCGGCGGGTTGAAGAAGGTTACATTCAGCTCCGCCGGTCAAACGGAAAAGTTTGATGCTGACCAGAGACGTTACAAACGGCTAAGTATCCTCACGAAACAATCCGAACTATCGTCGGTCGGCGATTCAGCGAGAAATCTGATAGCAGACGCTTTGCTGAATCCTGATGACTCGATGAAACTGCATGTAGCCGAAGCATCAGTGGTGAATTCACCCTGGATTGTCGGTCCTGTCGTCGTCTTCCGGGATTCCTCGTCGGCGCGAATTACAGTGATCCGTGAAGGTCCTGGAAACACAATATTGAACTGGGGAACGGACAGTCTTCGTCTGGATAATGAGATTACATGTCGCGAAGATGTGTGTTCGTTTGAGATTCCTGTATCCGGTCTGGAGGAAAAGACGATCTACTATCAGATACGTGCTGGGAGAACAGTCAGGAATATCCAGGCGTTTGACGTTCCACACGCTCCGGAGCGATTTTCCTTCTCTATCTGGGCAGACAGCCAATCCGGTTGGACTACCTTCGAAACTCACATGCGAAATAGTCTGAAGTATAACGACGCGTTCAGTGCAGGCGTTGGTGATCTCGTTGGCAATGGAGCATCTGCTTCCGAATGGGTCCGCTTGTTTGAAATTCTTTCTATTTCAGCTCAGAAAAGACCGGTCTTTCTCGTTCCTGGTAACCACGACTACGATGGCTATTACGATGAATTGGTGCCGAAAAATTTCTTCAGGTTCACGCAGTATCGGCAGAACTACTTTAGCTGGCAGTATGGTAATGCCGCCTTTATTGCGTTGGATCCGAATGAACGATTTCCTATTGGCGTTCCATCCCAATCGGCGCAGTATCGCTGGCTTCTGCAGGAACTGGAAAACAAAAGTTGGAAAGATGCTACATGGCGGTTTGTGCTGGTTCATCAGCCACCGTACTCACAGGGCTGGCAGGGATACCACGGTGAAGTCGTCTTGCGCGGCCTGCTCGAACCACTCATTGAAAAACACAAAATTGATTTCGTAGTTTCCGGGCACACGCACGACTTTGAACGCCTTACAATGCAATATGGAAAGCAGCAGGTCACATACCTTGTCGTGGGCGGTGGCGGCGGAGGACTTGAACCACATGCCTCGTCCGATGAACCAAAGATGGACAAAGTGATCAAGCTGCATCATATTACACGGATTCGTGTGGGCCAAGATACGATTTCGGTACACGTTCATGATCTCGAAGACAAGATTATTGACTCCCTTATAATAATGAAACCGAGGACGCCTTGATCTAACTTCTCAAGTTTAAGCGGCCGTGGTATTTTCTCACAAACTGTTCCGGAAAACTTCCGTCAGTATTGTTCCGAGTCAACCAACCTTTAGGCTATGTGTTGAATCGCCGCCACAATACGCTGCTACTTTTCTGACGAGAGCACTGTTTCAAATCACAATTGGGTGGCATTCGTTTAGCACTCCTTTTTTGGGTATAAACGAATAGAGATGAGAAAGTATCTTACTATATCGACAGTCGTTGCAACGCTTGCCATGGTCTCTTGTTCGGGATCGGGTGAGTCAGGCAACGCACAAAGCGAAGCGGCACAGGAGAACGTGCCGTCTGATTCCACACATGAGGCTGATGAGACCAGGGAAATGAAGGGCGATACTACAGGCAACGATCGCAGTACAGGGTCATTCGGGGCACCGGGAAGCGGCTACGGCACGGCTAATGAAAGCGGAACATCAGCAAGTGGAACGAGTGCGCCGGCAGGTAATGCTGCCGCGGACGGAGATGAAGCACGAGATTAAAGCAATCGCGCCCGGCCCACCCGACTGTCTGTCATAACGATGCGGCTGGACGCATCATGTCGTTTTCCTGCCTATGATAAGTACCCACGGCCGGGAGTCTGGTGCCTGAAAAGTCATGTCCGATTCTGTCGTACCTCCGTCGACTTCGTCGCCTGTCTTCGGATCGAACCAGCGCCATGGCAGGCCCGCTGGTAGTGATGAAATTTTCAGACTTCCCCCTTCTCGCAGGTATGAAATGTAGAACACACCTTCCTTCGCAAGAAGGGGTTTGTTGCCTTCCGTCAGATCCCATCGTTTCTGCATATCGCCGAAGTCGTGTCCTGCGAATGCTTTGGAGACGAGTCCGACGTAACGACTTCCTTCCAACTCAATTCCTTCCCGCCACGATACGGGCTGGTCTGTCCAGGTATCCCAACCGCTTTCGTCGGGCGTGACTTTCCACTGCCAGAGTCCTGCCGCACCGTACACAACCCCCATCGTGCCACCATGCATGAGTTGTGTCCACGCTTCTTCACCCTGCCACCAGCCCAGTCCGTTTTTTCCGCCGTCCATGCCTTCATACGTTGGCTCTCCGTTGAGCACGGCTTTTACCGGCGTGTTGTCATACATCTCTTCGACTTTGTAATTGATGTGTTCGCCTCCGTGCCCGCTTTGTGCCCATTGGAAGTCAAGCCATGGTTCGGCCTGATATGAACGATTGTAATGGAATGCCTTGGTGCTGTCGCCCTGTGCCCAAACAGGAAGATAGTTGTCGGCAGGATTATAGTGAATACCCGCGGGTTGATGATACGCATCCCATTTTTCGACTTCCTCGCCTCCGGGTTTTACGCAGGGATCAAGCCCCGTTCCATCGCCGCTTATAAGCCAGAATGCCGGATAACTTCCATACCGCGCCACGAGATAACGGCAGTAACGCGCGTATTCAGCCGGGTCAGCTGTTGTACCGAGAACTGTTTTTCCTTTCCATCCGAAGCCATGGAATACGGGTTGATATACAGGGACAATTTCGTGATCGATCAAAATTGCAATCAACGAATCAAGGTATTGAAAGTATTCGGTCTTCAGTTGATTCAGATGACCGTCGGGGAGATCGGTAAATGCGCGGGCATATCCGGCCGCGACACCGCGTTGTTCCGGACCCTCGGCATAACGGTCTGGCTGGAGCGACATGAGCAACGCCGTGTTGAAACCTTTGCGTTGCCTGTCTTCAGCGTAAACCTTCACTTCGTCGGGTTGTGCCCTGAATGGAATTGACCATGGTGTATCGCCTACAACAAGGAACGGCTTTCCATCAGCGTGTACGACATTTCGTTTACCGGCTGACATCCGGAGCAAGCCATGACGCAAGAGTTTATTGTTGCCGGTGTATGCGACAGACTTCAACGAGCCTTCAATTCCGGCAAGTCCTTTATCTTCCGGTGACGAGAAACTTCGCCATTTCCATTCGCTATCCGAATCGGGCGGAGCAAACCTGACCACCCAAGAGTTTCCTCCGTTCCAGAATGCCGGACGCGTGATTATCAAACCTTTGTTGCTTTTGAACTCGGCCCATACCTCGACATCGGTGTATGGGTTTTGAAAACTTTGTTCAGCCGTAAGGTTTATCTCATGCGTCGTCCATTGTTCGACTGTCGGTGAACTTTCATTTTGGCAACTCATGCACGTTAGCAGCAGAATTGTGATGATAAGAGTCAAGGTGTTCTTCATACGCCCGGGTCAGTTGCAGGTAAAGATAGGCAATATTTCTACTGCAGGTATCCGGTACAATCCCACAACTCAGCGAACAGACAGGAATGCGTTACGTGATCCTCTGATATGTTTATTCGTACACCTTAAAATCAAAGGGGACGTCGACCAGCTCGGCAAATTCTTTTCCGATTTCCTCCATACTTTCATCGTCTTCCAGGTAATACCATGTTATGCGTGCATTGGGAACACCTTCCAGTCCGGTAAGGATATCCTGAATAAACTTTGATGATGCGGTGTTCAGGTAGTCAAGGCGCAAAACGAAGTGAGTAGTTTCCGCAGGATGGTTCCGGTAGTCGCGAACCCATTCAAGAATGGGATTAAAAAAATCAGCTGAATCCTCGGGAAGTGATCTGCCTGAGATTTCGAAAACCTGATTTTCCCTGTCGAGGACGACCCTCGGTGTTTCGTCTGTACCGTCAATTGTGAGAGCTTTCATGAGCAGTCATTTGAAATAAACGACACAATTAAATGATTGCGACGTTGAATTGCCTGAAACGAAGGGTGCTTAAAAGTAAAACATAATTTTTGGAATGTGGCTTTTTTTGCCAGTCAGTTTTGTTCAAAACTTACATTCGTTGAATCAAGGTTAATCATCTGTACTTAAGTTTCGCATTGTTCGTCGGCGGACGCATCTTTTTGCTGGTAATTCGTTGGTTTTTTGGTTATATTCACCGCAGTTGGTTTTACGCCCCGGTTTTTAGACTTACTTTTTAAACTGTCTACAGGTATAACCTGGCGTATTGTTTAATCTTGATTTTGAACGTATAACGCCCTAACCAAACACCATGAGGTTATCGAAGCGCTCTACCATGCCGCTCCGGCATAAGATGGTTTTCTTCACTGCTACGGAGGAGCAAAATCATGTGTTCACTGAATTGAAGAAGATTCTGAAAAACTATGCAAAGACCTTTGATGTACGGGTCAACGATACGCATCAGTATGAACTGTGGACAGAGCACGAATACCGATCAAACAGTTTCCACCCCCGAAGACAACGCGGCGTACTGTTCGCCGGAATCTCGATTCATAATACGCACGTTGGATTATATTACTATCCGCTTCACATCAATCCCGCTATGGCGGAGCGTTTGCCTCCCGAACTGCGTGAGACTAAAAAAGGGCAGTCTGCGTTTCACTTCACAACCATTAACGAAACGCTCGTGGAACAACTCAGAGCAATGCTTGACGAAGGCGTTTCCTACTACAAATCAAACGGTTGGATTATCCGCAGCCTTTGATCTCATTGGTCCCGGTATGAGATTTTGATCCCTCTCAATATGGAGAAGGTGATTCATACGATTGGCCATTCGACACATTCATTGGAAGAGTTTGTCCGGCTACTGCGGGCCTCGAATATTTCGATGCTTGTCGACATCCGGATGTACCCCTCATCGCGACGTTATCCACATTTTAACAAGGACGCGCTTGCAGGCGACTTGCAGAAACACGGTATCGAATATGTGCATATGAAATCCCTCGGTGGACGAAGGCCGCCCCGCCCCGGCAGTGCAAACACCGGCTGGAGGAACGCATCTTTTCGTGGATATGCCGACTACATGGAAACTTCTGATTTTAAAAACGCTATCGTCACATTGGAAGAATATGCCTCAAAAGAGTCAGTTGCTATCATGTGCTCGGAGGCAGTATGGTGGAGTTGTCACCGCTCCTTAGTTTCCGATTATCTGAAATGGAAAGGGTGGGAGGTTCTCCACATTATGGGTGAAGGAAAGACACAGGAACATCCCTATACGAGTCCGGCAAGGCCATCGCCGACAGGATTGAGTTATGCCGCGGATGGAGAACTCCCTCTCCGCTGATAAGCTGGCCGGCACCTGAAGCTGGCGCCAACTTTTTAGCAGGTGACGACATGCGTTATCTGCTTTTTCTCGCTTTTGTCACCCTGTGCATAGGTACAAATGGTCAGGGTAATCCCGTCATTACGGGACAGGTCCCGCTTTCCACAACAGAAAACCAGCCACTAACCATTACCCTCGACAATCTCACTGTAGTTGATAGTGTCGGAAATCCTTATCCTGACTATCCGGCCGGCTTCACACTTGAGGTGTTCGAAGGCGGGAACTATACCTTCTCCGGGGCCACAATAACTCCGGCACAGGATTTCACCGGAACACTTACGGTACCCCTACGCGTGAACGATGGCGTAAGCAACAGCGAACTCTTCAACCTTGAGATTGCCGTAGTTGAGGCCGACGACGGAGGTGATGATGGCGGCGGCGATGATGGTGGCGGTGACGATGGTGATGGAGATGATGACGATCCGGTTCCGAACACGCCGCCACTGATCATTGGTCAGACTGTTCTTTCCGTAAATGCCGGTGCATCGCTCACGTTACAGTTAAGTCATTTGTTCGTGAACGATCCAGATGATACGTATCCGGAAGGATTTACACTTTCGGTAGGTGCGGGTGTAAACTATACAGCCGAAGGAGCCGTGATTACTCCCGCCGCGGGATTTTCCGGGACGATTGTCGTACCTGTCACGGTAAACGATGGTGAAGCGTCAAGCGCACCATTTAATGTCTCAATCACTGTAGTGCCACAACCGGTGAATGTGCCACCCGTAATTACGGGTCAGAGTACGCTCAGCACACTTCGTGATCAACCGGTAACAATCACTTTTGCGCATCTTTATGTAACCGATCCTGATAATAGCTATCCTTCTGCGTTTACGCTTACACTTCAAAACGGCGCCAACTATACGGTCAACGGAAATCAGGTAATACCTGCTCCGGGTTTTACCGGAACGCTTAGCGTGAGCGTTGTGGTAAACGACGGAACTTCTTCAAGTAATGTCTTTCCTTTCCAGATCACCGTGATTGAACCTGCTGTCCTTCAGATTACCAGTCAGAAAACGCTTGAGACGCCGGAAGATACGCCGGTAACGATCGCGTTGACCGATCTCATTGTCAACGATCCGGAGAACCGCTATCCGACCGGATTTCAGCTTCAGATCGGCGACGGCGACAACTACACCGTTGATGGCGCGGCAGTGACACCAGCGCCTGACTTTGCAGGTGTCCTCGAAGTCACCGTAAGTGTCTCGGATTTGACGCGACAAAGCCAACCGTTTGTCATGAACATCACAGTTGCCCCTGTGAACGACAGGCCGATAATTGAAGGGATTCCGCAGGCGCCGGTTATTGTTGTGGCAGCGCGGCCTGTTCCGATTTTTCCTCAAATAGCTGTCACTGACGTGGACAATGAAAATCTCAGTTTTGCTGAAGTTTATTTCCGAACGGGAAGTTACCAGGTGAACGCCGATGAACTCTTTCCGGAAAGTCCGAGCGCCGTAGTTCGTTCCATATTTGATCCGACTTCCGGTACTCTCTTTCTTGTGGGTGAAGCACCGGTAAGCGAATACGTTCGGGTGTTGCGTTCCGTGAATTATCGGTTCAGTGCGTCTGATTCATTATCTCCTGCCGGTCCAAAATACGTGGAAGTGGTTGTGAGTGATGGGCGCCTTCGCAGTGAGGTGGAACAAATGCAGATCGGCTTCAGTGAGACTGGTGAACTTGATATTCCCACGATCTTCACACCAAATGGTGACAACCATAACGATACGTGGAATGTTGGTGGTGTGCAGGCAACGCTCGAAGGTCAGATTGCAGTTCGTGTCTTTGACAAACGCGGACTGCTGGTGTATGAATCGACAAGTCTGGCAGTGCCGTGGGATGGGACAATGAAAGGAAGAGAACTTCCACCCGCCACCTACTTCTATACAATCGAAATCAATATGCCGTTTGACAGTCGCACTTACAGAGGTGTGGTTACTATAATAAGGTAACTATTTCTGATTCCCCTTGTACCCCGGTCCGTGCACTACTTTACCCGGCTTCGCACCAGTATGCTCACCGTTGTCAAGGACCTGCACTCCATTTACAAACACATGTACGACACCCGTCGCGTATTGACGGGGATTTTGAAATGTGGCATGATCCTGAATTTTGTTTGGGTCGAATACAACCAGGTCCGCGAAGTAGCCGGGTTTCAGCATGCCCCGGTCGTGTATCCTGAGGTTCGAGGCAGGCAGACTGGTCATTCGTCTCACGGCTTCCTGTACGGTTAACAATTTTTCCTCACGCACATACTTCGCAAACACGCGTGCAAAACTTCCATACGTACGAGGATGTGTTCCCCATCCCTCAAACGCCGGATGTTCAGACAACGACGGCGCATCGGAGCAAAAGCTCACGTATGGAAGCTGAATGAATCGACGGATATTTTCTTCGGATTGCTGATAGTAAACGCTTGGGATGGACGATTTGTCGAGCAGGATCAAATCGATAACGGTTTCGTCCGGGTCTTTACCGCGTATTTTTGCCACTTCGCTAAGACGCTTTCCGCGGTAAGCCGTATTCAGTGACTGAAGTTTGAAGCCCAGGAGCATGACGTCTTCGGGATTGGAGTTCTTATATGGTATGCCTTTGCGCATTTCATATAACACCTTGTTTCGGACCTTTGGATCGCGGAGACGCTTCCGCATGGCGGCAGGTCCGCCTTCCTGTACCCAGTTGGGTAGCCTGGCCGTTAATCCGGTCGCTGATGCAACGTATGGGTAGTTGTTGGCAGTAATCTGAAGCCCGACTGCGCGAGCGCTATCGATCTTTGCAATTATTGTATCGATTTTTTGCCAGTTCCGTGAGAGGTTAATTTTCAAATGATAGATTTCTGTCCGGATGTTTGCCTCGCGTGCTATCTGCAATGTTTCATTGAGTGCGCGGAGTATGAAGTCACCCTCGCTACGCATGTGCGTGGCATACATTCCGTCGTATGATGCAGCGACATGCGCTAGCGCTATAAGCTCTTCTGTCGTGGCGTAATCGGCGGGTGCGTAAATAAGAGACGAACCCAGTCCCATAGCGCCCTGCTCCATCGCTTGTGCAACAAGCGCTTTCATACGCTCCAGTTCCGCTGGCGTCGGAGGACTTTTTTCGTGCCCGAGTTCGTGTACGCGTACCGTTGTAGCACCGACGAAGGACGCAATGTTCGGACTCATACCCTTTTTCATCGCCCAGTCAAAATATCCTTCCAACGTTGTCCATGATGAGTCGGCAGGTTTGCGGGCATCGTATTTGACAGGACCCTGGCTCCATCCTTCACCAAAAACTTCAAGGGTTACACCCTGTTTGATGTCACTCATTGAAGTGCCGTCGTGCAGCAAACTTACGTCGGCCCAGCTGAGCATATTGATGAAGCCGGGTGCGGTGGCCAGGCCTTCGACATTAATCTCGCGTTTTGCACGAGCGTTCGCGAGATTGCCAATGGCGGCGATGCGGTCTCCTGTGATCGCAAGATCTGCACGGTACGGCTCGTTTCCGCTTCCGTCATAGATCGTCGCATTCCGGAGAATGAGATCATATTCCTGCTGCGTTGCAAACGAGAACAACAGCCATAGGATGACGGCAACCGGAATGAAGACAAGATAACGCATTGCTACCTGCAAAGTACGGAGTTAGCCGCCGTTAACGGAACACACCTGCATTAATAAATTACCGATAACATTACACGCAGGCTGTTTCCGGTAAGGAAAATCCATGCGCAACACATGAACCGTTTGCATTTATTGCAAAAACGTTACCTTAAAGGTTTGAATTGACCTATGGAAGGAACAAAGTTCAAGCCCGTGCTTGGTCTTCGCGATGCGACCATGATCGTGGCCGGCTCGATGATTGGATCGGGAATTTTTATCGTAAGTGCTGACATCCTTGAGAATGTTGGCAGCGCGGGATGGCTCATTGCAGTTTGGTTGATAACGGGTTTTATGACCATCACCGCAGCCGTAAGTTATGGTGAACTAAGCGGAATGTTTCCGCGCGCAGGTGGCCAGTACGTGTATCTCAAGGAAGCATACAACCCCCTGATAGCGTTCCTTTATGGCTGGAGTTTCTTTGCGGTAATCCAAACACCAACCATAGCCGCTGTTGGTGTGGCATTCGCGAAATTCACGGCGTACATCATTCCTGCATTCAGTGAAGATGATGTTTTGCTAAGCGTTGGGTCTCTGACCATATCACCGGCACAGGTACTCGCTATCGTTTCAATCATACTGCTCACCTATATCAATACCCGCGGCGTTAAGGAAGGCAAACGCGTTCAGACGACGTTTACCATCACGAAGATTGCGAGTTTATTCGGACTGATCATCTTCGGATTGATTATGCTTAAACCTGAAGTATGGAGCGCAAACTGGGAAAATGCGTGGTCTTTGCACGGACTAAAACCTGATGGTTCGTGGGTAGAGTACACAAAGATTGCGGCAATGGGAGCAATAGCTTCGGCGATGGTTGGTTCCATCTTCAGTTCCGATGCGTGGAATAACGTTACGTTTATTGCTGGTGAAATCAAGAACCCACAGCGAAACATCGGCCTTTCACTTTTTCTTGGAACGCTTATCGTAACCGTTATTTACGTAAGCGCCAACATCATGTATACGGCAGTGTTACCACTTGACGGTATTGCATTCGCCAAAAAGGAACGCGTTGGTGTGGCGGCCTCCAATGCCATCTTTGGCAATAGCGGCACCATTGTAATCGCCATCATGATCATGATCTCAACCTTTGGCTGCAATAATGGATTGATACTCGCAGGTGCGCGTGTCTATTATACCATGGCCAGAGACGGCGTTTTCTTCCGCCAGGTAGGTGAACTCAACAGGTTTTCGGTACCCGGCAGAGCATTGTGGATTCAATGCCTCCTCGCCTGCATCTGGTGTCTCAGTGGAAAATACGGTGACCTTCTCGATATGATTTCCTTAGGTGTGGTTGTATTTTATATGCTCACCATTGTCGGCATATTCATACTTCGCGTGAAACGACCCGACCTTCCGCGCCCATACAAAGCGTTTGGTTATCCATTCCTGCCAATCATCTACCTGATAATGGGCGGTACTTTTTGCCTGTTACTCGTACGGTTCAAACCTGACTACACGTGGCCGGGTATCATCATCACGCTCATTGGTATTCCGATCTATTTCTTTGCCATGAAACAAAAGAAGGCGTCGGGATCATGACAGACTTCTGTCATTGATTTGCGCCGCGAGCGTGCGAAGCCCTTCTTCGAAGGAGTGAGGCTGATATCCCAGTTCGCGTTTCGCTTTCCTGATTATGAATCCGGTCTTTGCAGGACGACGCGCAGGTTGTTTGAGAAAAGCGGAATCTGCCGGAGTAATCAATGAACGGTCGAGACTGAAATAATTAGCGGTGCGGATAGCGATATCGTATGGTGTCAGCATCTCTTCACCGGAGATGTGAAAGATACCGCTTGCGTTTTTCTTGAGTACGCGTACACAACCATCGGCAAGATCTTCTGCCAGCGTCGGCGTTCTGAATTGATCGTTAACTACATTGATTGCCTTTCCCTGTTCGAGACTGTTCTTTACCCATAACACAATATTCGACCGGCTTAAGTCAGGTGTAATTCCGTATACAAGCACCGTGCGTATGATTGCCCATGGCGTGTTACTGTTGGATACAATTGACTCTGCTTCAGCTTTACATTCTCCATAATAGTTTACCGGGGCCGGTATGGCGGATTCATCAAGCGGTCCGTGTTTGCCATCAAAAACGAAATCCGTGGACAGGTATATCAGTCGTGTTGCATTTGCTTCGCATGACTTTACCAGATATTCGACGGCGTCGACATTTACTTTGCGACATCCCTCCCGGTCCTGATCGCATTGATCGACATTAGTCATCGCGGCGGTGTGGATGACAACATCGGGTTTGTAGCGCAGCATTACTGCAGTTACCGCCGCGGAATCAGTGATATCCAACGGGCAATACGTTGTGCCTTGTAAGTATGGCAGGGTAGGTCGCCGCCCCGACGCAATGAGGTCAACTTCGGGATCACGATGCAGAAGCCGGATCAGTTTGTGACCGAGTAAACCATTGGCACCGGTGACGAGAACTTTCATCACGTTTGGGTGCTTATTTCTTTTCTTTATCAGGATATTTGTACCCGTATTCTTTTTCGATTTTCTTCCGCGTCATTTCTTCTACTTTCACAGTCATCCTGATGTCTTCCAGGGGACGCGCGGATTCATTTGTCGGCTGCGCGGCAATCTTGTCGATGACCTCAAGACCTTTGATCACTTTACCGAACACAGTGTACTGGCCATCGAGATGGGGCGCGCCACCGGTTGTCGTATACAACTCCAGGCGTTCAGGTGTAACGTCCTTTTCAGCGACGATGCCGGTTTCCTTTTCGACGCGAGGTCGCAGATGCTGCAGATAAGCCTCGTATGCCTCGCGGTTTCGTGTCTGATAAAACTGCATGATGGTGTCGTATGCAGGCCTGTTCGCCGGATTCTCGAAGAATTGCTGCATTGCCATGTTAAACTTCTGTTCATCGAACTTCAATTCTTCCTCGGTAAATTTTTTCCCCTGTACAATATAGAACTGACTTCCACTCGATGCCTTTTCCGGGTTCTGCGCGTCACCAAGACGTGCAGCTGATAGTACACCTTTTCCATGGTAGAAGGTTGGGACAAATTCTGCATCGACGGTATAATCAGGTCCACCCATTCCAAGAGGCTGACCCGGTACAGCCTTCTTTGAATCAGGGTCGCCACCCTGAATCATAAATTCTTCAATCACGCGGTGAAAAAGCAGGCTGTCATAAAATCCCTCTTTCGCCAGCTTGATGAAGTTGGCCTTATGCTTTGGAGTTTCGTCGAAAAGGATGGCAACCATGTCGCCGTATTTTGTGCTTATGGTGACAACGTGATCCGTCTTCTGGGCACATCCCACCATCATCAAAGAAATAAAGAAGGGTAATAACTTGAGTGTTTTTCTCATGTGAAGTTCCATTTTGGAAGGCAAATATAGAAATATCCAGGATGCGTGTCAGGATGGAATTTGTTCCCGTATCTTTTTCAGGATTTCGGCGCCGCCGCCCTGGAGGACTTCGCGGCCCACGGTTTCGCCTAACTCGCGGACGTCACTGGGAGATCCTGACCTTTTGATTTTTACGATCTCTTTCCCGTCAAGGGATATGATGCCCGCCTTTAGTGTGATCAGATTTTCTTCCCAATGTGCATAGCCGAATGATGGAATGCTACATCCGCCCTGGAGGGTTCGCAGAAAGGCGCGCTCGGCACGTACACAGTCTTCCGTTGCCGGATGGTTTACCCAGCGCTCGATAACTTCCTTCTTACGATAGTCGAGTTTCTTATGGCATTCGATGGCGATGCTTCCCTGTCCAACCGGTGGAACAAAGTAACTTGTCTCAATGCGGTCAAGGATCATGTCGTCGTAGCCCATGCGGTGCACACCGGCGTAGGCGAGTAACAACGCATCACAATCGCCAGCCTCTAACTTCGCGATGCGTGTCTGGAGGTTACCGCGAACAGATATCGGTTCTGCATGCGGATAGAAATGTTTCAGAAACGCAACGCGCCGGGTAGACGACGTCCCCACACGAATGTGTTCCTTCTTCCTGAGGTCGACATCTTTGCGGAAGCCGAGTAACACATCGTTAACAACCTCGCGTTCGGTAAACGCCAGTAGTTCAAGATCGTCATGAATATCGGACGAAAGATCCTTCGCGCTGTGTACGGCGATATCAATGGCACCTTGCAGCAGCTTCTCTTCAATTTCTTCGGTGAAAACACCTTTGCTTCCGATCTTGGCAATGCTCACGTCAAGGATTTTATCACCGCGGGTTTCCATGGGATGGATTTCTGTCCGGAATCCTGACGGACGGATGAGGCTGGCAACGTGTTCTGCCTGCCACATGGCAAGTTTGCTGGCGCGGGTTCCGATACGGATGATTTTATCCATTTTCAGCGGGGCTTAGTGTTTTTGACAGTTGCAACGAGAGGTCCAGGAAAATCATCTTGGCACTCGCGTTACGCTCCAGATGATAACTCGCGTCGTTAATGAGCTTATATGATTTTTCTACTTTATCCAGATTCATGACATTGCTGAAGCGCTCTACGAAATTCCTCTCTTCTCCGTGCGTCCGGTTAATGCCGCTGGCGCCAGCGAGGTGTAGCATCGTTTCACGCAGCATGTTGATGCTGTACTGCATGAGGTTGCGCTGGCTGAGTTTGTCCATACCGTGATACTGGTCAGCCAATGCGACCAGCGTACCATATTTCTTATCATAACAGGCGCGCATCCATTCAGCAAATTGTTGCGAGTTGTTGTCTTCCTCTTTTTCAATGAGCTTCGCAGCCAGGGCGAGATTTCCGTCGGCGAGGTGTGCAATTCGTGAAGCACGTTCCGCGTCGATATTGAACTTTTCGATCAGGTATTTTTCAGTTTCCTGATCGTCCAGTAGTGGAACCGTTACGATTTGTGTTCGTGATATGATCGTAGGTAACAACCGGTCCGGTGCATTCGAAACAAGAATGAAGAATGTATGTGGTGGCGGTTCTTCCAGTATTTTCAGAATTCCATTTGCCGCCGAAGGATGCATCAGCTCCGGTTGCCAGATAATCATAACCTTATGCGGACTCTCAAACGGCTTCAGTGAAAGCGCCTTTACGATTTCCCGACTCTCTTCACGTGAGATCAGCGCGAGTTTGTCTTCGCCACCATACGAGTTCGTCCAGTCGTCAAGTGTGCCAAACGGATTTTCGCCCAGGAATGAACGCCACGACTTCAGGATCTCAGCTTTAAAACGATCTTCGTCCTTGTCGTTTTTGACATTGCTTAACGGAAAAACGAAATGGGTATCTGGATGTATGAACTTTGCATTCTTCGAACACGCGGGACACGATCCGCACGCGTCGGTATCATTTCGGTTCTGGCAATGCAGATAGTTTGCAAACGCAAGTGCCATCGGCAGGTTCAACGCGCCTTCAGGCCCCACAAACAACTGTGCATGTGCAATGTGATTGCTTTTTACCGCTTCGGTAAGAACTTTTTTCACCTCGGCGGAGCCGGGTATGGAAGAAAAATTCATAAGGCTGAAAAGTATTTAGCATTCCCTGTTTTTCCAAGGGAATTCATATACGCCATCAAAAAAATCAACGACCTGCCGAATCCCAGCTGCGCAGGGGCCGGCTTGCTTCAAAAATGTGTGTAATTATTTCGCGGTCCTCGTCGGTGAGGGTGACGTTCCGGCGCTGCATGACCCTTTCGGCTGTAACGAGCGCTTTTTCGAGTGCAAAGGTCTGGTGGCCTTCGCTACCGCCCCAGAAAAACGGCGGGATGTAACACCGTTGGTAGCCGCTGCCAAATACAACAGAAAACGCGTCAGCAACGGTCGCGGTATTGAACATTGTATTGATTCCACTCTTGGCATGGTCGCCCATCATAAGTCCGCAGAACTGCAATCCCGTTTTGACAAACCGGCCTTCTGCGTGATCCCAGATTTTTACAGTGTCGTAATTGTTCTTCATGTTGGAGGTATTTGTATCGGCGCCGAGGTTACACCATTCGCCAAGTACTGAGTTACCCATGAAGCCGTCGTGCGACTTATTCGTGTAGCCAAAAACTACGCAGTTGCTGATCTCGCCACCAATCTTCGAATACGGTCCGAGTGTAGTATCACCGCGAACTTTCGCACCCATATTCAACTGCGCGCCCTCACACAGTGCAAACGATCCGCGAATCACCGCACCTTCCTGAATGACACTGTTTTTGCCAAGGTAGATCGGTCCTGATTCGGCATTTAGTGTAGCGTCGCGGATTTCGACACCCTCTTCGACAAAGATGTCGGCAGCGTTATACACTTTTGTATAAGGATCAGTGATTTGTTGTGATTGTCGCCCTGCGGTTACGAGAGGAAGATCAACCTTGATTTGCCGAGCGTTCTCCTGGAATATTTTCCATTTCGTATCGATGACTGTCAGCGGCTTTTCATAGTTGACGATGTTGCCTTCCGTCATCGCGCCCGAAGGTTGATTGGCGGCAATCAGCAAATCGCCTTTTACAAGGTAATATCCGACAGGAAGTGCCTTTATGGTATCAACGAGGTCTTGGTCTGGACAGACTGCCCCGTTGACAAGCAGGTTGTTGTAAGTCGAAACAGCGGGAAACTTTTTCTGCAGGTATTCGGGAGTCTGGTAGGAGGGAGTGGTTTTCATCCAATACTCCCATTTCTGGTCGATGGTAAGTATGCCTACCCTGATCTTCGAAACCGGTCTGGTATAGGTGAAGGGCAGGAGAGCAACCCGAAGTCGCGGATCATCGAAGAGGATGAGATTCATGAGGGTATATTAAAATTTTGCCCAAAAATAGGAGCGCGCTGCGCTGATACCAGACCCCTCCAGGGTTGTGGGCGCCCACGCTGGAAAAAAAATTGAAGAAACTGCTTCAAAAGAAAAAAGCCCCGGTTGTCCAGGGCTCTTTCTCTCCACAGAAGAAGGATATTAGGATTTCTTCTGATACTTGTTTTTGAACTTCTCTACGCGGCCGGCTGTGTCAACAAACATCTTCTTGCCAGTGTAGAAAGGATGGGATGCGGAACTTACTTCGACCTTGATAACAGGGTATTCCTTTCCATCTTCCCATTTAATGGTCTCTTTGGTTGAGTAAGTCGAACGGCTCAGAAACTTGTAATCGCTGGATGTGTCCCAAAAAACGACGTCTCTGTATTCCGGATGAATGCCTTTTTTCATATCTCTGCTACTGATTTTTCCTTAAAAGGACTGCAAAGATAGGGAGGACGACCTTATTTACAATACCTTTTCCAAACTTTTGCGCAACGATGGCCAATCCGTTACCTTTAAGCCTGCATTGAATGGTTTCGGTGCTGGCCGGTGCCCAACTGCCCGGTTAATTAATGAAAATCCTGAAGATCAGAAAGTTTACCGATCCCTGTTGGCTACGCGTGGGTTTTGTCGAAAACAGCGCCCTCTTTTTACGCATTTTTCCGCTATGAACCGCATTCTGATCCTGATAATCGTCTTTTTGCCCCTTTTTAGTGCGGCGCAAAGCACTTACGTACCCCTGAATGAGGACTATTACCATTGGGTCGAACGCTATGAAATAAAGACCGGCCGAATAATGCCGAACATGTTTACCGGCATCAAACCGTGGCAGCGGTCTAAAATTGTGTCACTGGTGGATTCTGTTTCCGATGAAAACTTTGCGTCCCGGACCAACCAATTCAACCGCGAATACCTCATGGTCGACAGCTGGGAATGGTCAGAAACACCCGCTGCAGACAGCAAAAAGCCGTTTTTGAAGCATTTTTACCGAAAAAAGCCGGATCTGTATCACGTTTCGGAAAAATGGTTCGACCTGCATATAAACCCGGTGCTGCACGTCGGTGCCGGAAAGGACTCGCGACTTGACGACGTTCTCTATTTAAATACGCGTGGCGTCGAGGTGCGTGGTATGGTCGATAAGAAAATCGGCTTCTATACCTACCTCGCCGACAACCAGATGCTCCTGCCTTCGTATGCCACTGAGTTGTTTCTGCGGAGCAAGCTGGCCGTTCCTCACGAGGGGTTCTGGAAAGGATTTAAGGACGGCCCCGCTGTCGACTTCCTGCACGCACGCGGGTACATCAGCTTCCGCGCAACACGGCATGTCGACATGCAATTTGGGCACGATCGCCATTTTATCGGAAACGGTTACCGGTCGCTCATCTTTTCTGATTTTGCTCCGCCGACATGGTTCATCAAGGCAAACCTGAAGATATGGAAGATAAACTATCTGTTTCTCCTTAATCAGATGGTCGCAGACGTAGCGGGTAACACCAGCGGACTCACGTCGATGGACCGCGGTTATCCGAACAAGTATTCAGCGCTGCATCATCTCAGTATCAACATTGGCAAAAAGTTGACGCTGGGTGTTTTTGAATCCGTCATTTTTAGTCCCGATGATACCGAAGGAACCGATCACTTCCGTCTTGATTATCTCAACCCCATAATTTTCTATCGCGCTATCGAACAACAAAACGGCAGCAGCGACAACGTTCTCCTTGGTTTTGATTTCAGACTGAATCCTGTACGCAATCTTTCCTTTTACGGACAGTTCGTACTCGATGAATTTGTGTTGAGCCACATTCGCGCAGGCGACGGCTGGTGGGCCAACAAGTTCGCAGTACAACTTGGTGGAAAATATATCGACGCGTTTTCCGTCCCCAACCTTGACCTGCAGGGTGAGATCAACATTGTGCGACCATATACCTACACGCACGGAACCGAATACGGTGACTACACAAGTTATCGCCAGCCGATTGCACATCCTCTTGGAGCAAACTTCAACGAAATGGTAGGCATACTTAGGTACCAACCCATTCCGCGACTTAACGTTACCGGCAAGTTGATCCTTATCAAAACCGGCCGCGATGACGAAGGCGAAAACTGGGGCGGTGATATTTTGAAAAGCAATCGCAATCTGCAACAGACATTTGGGAATAAGATCGGTCAGGGTGTTCCCAACACGATCATGTTAGGGTCGCTTACGGCATCTTATCAGTTCCGGCACAATCTCTTCCTTGACGGGACACTTGTGTTGCGCCGCAGTGAAAGCGACCTTCCGACGTATAACAATAACACGAGCATAACATCAATGGCACTGCGGTGGAACATTCCACAGCGGCTGTATGAATTCTGAACATGAAGCTATATTTCCGGATATTGTCCTATGCGCCGAATATCAAGGGTCAGTTTTTTAAATTTCTGATCACGGCTCTTATCAGCGCAATCTGTAGTGCTGTGTATCTGGGCCTCACCTTTCACATGTTGAATATTCTTTTCGATCAGGTGAAGGTTACAGTTACGGAACGTCCCCAATTTGAACTCTCTGTTAATTATCCGAAAAACCTTTTTGAATATCATTTTCTCCAGGTAGTCGCGGAACAGGGTCGCTCCAGCGCGTTGCTGTTCATATGCGTTTTCATTGTTCTGTTTGTTTTGCTCTCGAATGTATTCCGGTATATCGAACGCATGACGGCTTCGAAGATCAAGGTCGACGTGGTCAAACACATACGCATGCATCTTTTCAAAAGTGTGAGCCGAATGCAAATCAGCTTCTTCAATGATCAGCGCAAGGGAGACCTTATGTCGCGGTTCACAAATGATATCGGAGAAGTTGAAGGTTCCGTGATGAATGGGCTGAAAACATTCAAGGAGCCGATAACGCTGGTGGTTTATATCATCGTGTTGTTTTCCATTTCTGTCAAGCTTACGCTTGTTACGATGATCGTCCTGCCGATCACCGGCACAATTATTTCAAATATTATCCGGCGCCTGAAAAAGAAAGCGAAGCAGAGCCAGGAGGCGATGGGCCGGATCGTAAGTATTCTCGATGAGATGGTCACAGGAATGAGAGTGGTGAATGCATTTAATGCAATCAACTTCATCACCGGCAAGATGGATGGAGAAACCACCTATCACAAACGGGTGAACCTGTCAATCAGCCGGAAGAATGAATTAGCCTCTCCGTTGTCCGAGTTTCTCGGTGTGCTCGTCGTCGCATTCGTAATCTACTTTGGAGGTCGAATGGTACTGGAGGGCAGCAAAGAACTTGAGGCCGCGTCGTTCATAACGTTTCTTACCTTCTATGCGTCGATGATCCAGCCGGCGAAGAACTTCTCGAACGGGATTACATCGTTGCAGAAAGGTACCGTGGCTGCGCAACGCATCTTTGTCTTTACCGAAATGGTACCGACGATCCGCAACAAGCCGAACGCAATTCATCTCGAGTCCTTTGATCAGGCGGTCGAATTCAGGAACGTGACTTTCGCATACGACAAGGAACCGGTGCTGCGAAACATCAACCTTACCATCCAAAAGGGAAAGACTATTGCACTGGTTGGACCGTCCGGTGGCGGCAAGTCGACGCTGGCGGATCTCGTGCCGAGGTTTTACGACCCTACTGAAGGTGAAGTACTCCTTGATGGAGTGTCGCTGACAGATTACGAACTCGAATCACTGCGCCGGCAGATGGGTGTGGTCACGCAAGAGTCGATCTTGTTTAATGACACCATCTTCAACAACATCGCTTTCGGTATGGAAAACGTGCGCGAGGAGGATGTTATCAATGCGGCGAAGATCGCGAATGCACACGACTTCATTATGCAAACCGAAAACGGTTACCAGACACAGATCGGTGAACGCGGTTCGAAGCTTTCGGGAGGGCAGCGGCAACGACTGAGTATTGCGCGTGCCGTGCTGAAGAATCCACCGATTCTCATTCTGGACGAAGCAACGTCTGCGCTGGACTCCGAATCGGAACGCCTTGTGCAGGATGCATTGAATAACCTGATGAAACACCGGACCTCGTTAGTGATAGCACACCGGCTAAGTACGATCCAGCATGCCGACGAGATCATCGTCGTGCAGGATGGTATGATCGTGGAACGCGGTGCTCATGACGACCTTCTTCAAAAAAAGGAGGGACTCTATCGCAGACTCAGCGAGTTCCAGCGCGCGTGATGGTTTCTTCAAAAGCTTGAAAAATGTCTTTTGTATTACACGCTTTGTAGTTTTCCGGAATTTTCGTTTACCTTTAGTTATTAACGCCTATCCGGGTATGAAAAAGAACAGGCTGATTTTTTATGGATTCTTTGCCTTATTCCATCTCTTTATTTTCTTTTTCAGTTTATACGTAGACTCCCAGAAGGACAACGTCCAGTTTCTTTTCTCCATGCAGAAGAAGATATGGATGCTGAAATACGGCTCCTTCATTGGTCTTGTATTGCTCGCCATTGACGTTGTATGGCTCATGCGCGGCGAACGCACCCACTCGCGTGAGATGGCCAAACTGGAAGGCGAGATGATGCAGCTAAAGGCCAAACTTTTCGACCTCCAGGAAGAATCACGCAAGCCACTTCCTCCGCCGGAAGGGAAATAACTGCAACAAAAGATATCTGGGTTCCTGAGCACTGCCGTGCCCCAACACCCTGGGCTGAGTGCGTTTTGGAAATGTCACTACGAACCTTGTCCAACCGCTGCGACGGACCTCGGTGGAAGGAGTGACGACGAAATTGACTACTGTGCACTCAAACTAAGCTCGATCACCCACACATCTAAACCACTTAAGAAAAAACCTGGGCTCCTGAGCACTACCTCAGCCCCAACATCCTTGGGCTGAGCACGATTTGTAATCGCCACCACGACCTTATCCAACCAGCTGCGAAGGACCTCGGTGGAAGAAGTGAGAACAACTTAACTACTTGCACCTCCGAACGAAGTCGCGCCTGCTTTTGTCAACAACGTTGCCCATCCCAATTTTTTTGCTACTTTTAATTCCCCGTTATCTTCAAACTAAACCCGTTGTGCACTATGGTCTCAAGGACCTTTGGCGGAGCCGTTCACGGCGTTGATGCCCGAATTATCATGATCGAAGTCTCGGTCGACCAGGGAACCCGTTTCTTTATGAGCGGCCTCCCCGACAATGCAATCAAGGAAAGTCAGCATCGCGTTGAATCTGCCCTCAAAAGCAAGGCGTATTTCATGCCGCGAAAGAAAACCGTGGTCAATCTCGCGCCCGCTGATATCCGTAAGGAAGGTTCATCGTATGATCTGCCCATCGCACTTTGTGTGTTGCAGGCATCCGGACAAATCTTTACCGAATCGCTTGAAGAGTATCTCATCATGGGTGAACTCACACTCGATGGTATGCTGCGTCCTATCAAGGGCGTATTACCAATAGCGATTCAGGCGCGACGCGAAAAGTACAAGGGCTTCATTCTTCCGGCAGACAATGCCCGCGAAGCAGCTATCGTTGACGGCCTGAATGTCTACCCTGTCAAATCGTTCATGGATGCCGTTGCATTTCTCGAAGGCACGAAACGCATCGATCCCTTTTCGCTAAACGTTTCTGAAGTGTTCGCCCGCAAGTTGAATTTCTACGACACTGATTTCCGCGACGTGCAAGGTCAGGAGAACATCAAACGCGCCATGGAAATTGCAGCTGCCGGAGGACATAACGTGATCATGATCGGTCCGCCGGGTGCCGGCAAGACCATGCTTGCGAAACGATTGCCAACCATTCTCCCACCGCTTACACTCAACGAAGCGTTGGAGACCACCAAGATACATTCCGTCGCGGGCAAACTTGGCAGCGACGCAACGCTCATAACTACACGTCCGTTCAGAAGCCCGCACCATACAATTTCAGATGTCGCACTGGTCGGCGGCGGCGGTAATCCTCAACCCGGCGAGATATCCATGGCCAACAACGGCGTACTCTTTCTTGATGAGCTGCCCGAATTCAAACGCAGTGTGCTTGAAGTGATGCGTCAGCCGATGGAGGAGCGACGTGTTACCATTTCGCGCGCGAAGATTTCGATTGAGTATCCCGCGAACTTCATGCTTGTCGCGAGTATGAATCCGTGTCCATGCGGGTATTACAATCATCCCGAAAAGGAATGCGTGTGTGGTCCCGGGGTGGTGCAGCGTTATCTCAGCAAGATCAGCGGACCGTTACTCGATCGTATCGACCTTCATGTCGAAGTTGTTCCCGTTTCGTTTGATGAGATGACCGCCAATCGCAAAACGGAAACCAGCGAGGACATACGACAGCGTGTGGTGGCTGCGCGTGAGATACAGGCGTGTCGTTTCAAGGAACACCAAACCATTTTCTGTAATGCGATGATGCCTTCGAACATGGTAAAGGAAATTTGTCAGATCAACGATGCCGGCAAGGCGCTGCTGAGAACTGCGATGGAACGCCTTGGACTTTCGGCGCGTGCTTATGATCGAATATTGAAAGTGTCGCGTACCGTTGCTGATCTGGCAAATTCAGAGGAGATTAAAACAGAACATCTCGCTGAGGCGATTCAGTACCGAAGTTTGGACAGAGAGGGTTGGGCGGGGTAGAAGTTCATGGATGGTCAAAGGCAGCTCCATTATTTTTCACTATTTTGCCTCCCAACGGTAACGTGTACGAAATGAAAGCGCGAAAGAAAGTTCTGATCTGTGAGGACAACCCGGTGGAACGTAAGGTGATCCAGATGGCGGTCGAAGGTGAGGGCGTGGAAACTTTTATCGCTTCCGACGGGCGCAAGGCACTCGACCTGCTCGAACAGCATTCCGATTTTGACCTTGTCATCACCGACATTCACATGCCATACAACAACGGTGAAGATATTCTTGAACGCATTCGCAGTCATCAGCGAAAGGATACACCCATCGTTATGATCTCATCGGATCGTGAGGAGGAAGTAATCCAGGCTGCGCTCAAACTTGGTGTGAACGTATTCATAAAAAAACCGATCGACCCGGAATCGGTGCGACGCAAGGTGGCTGCTTTTCTTTAGAAGTTGCCGTACAAAAAATCACGCTTCTGTTTTGAAGTGAATGAAGATAAGGACAATCATAATTTATGCCGTCGTACTTGCCGCCCTGGTCTTTCTGCTGAAGATGCTGGAGTACCGGTTGTGGGTACGCGAGCTGTCGGTGTCACACTACATTGGCATAATCGCCTTGTTGTTTACGATTATTGGAGTCTGGGTCGGACTGCGACTTAGTCGGCCGCGGCGAACGGTAACCGAACCGCAGCCACCAGCAGACCTCGATGCACTGCTTGCGAAGACGGGGATAAGTCGCCGTGAGTATGAAGTACTCGATCTGATGGCGCGTGGTATGACCAACCAGGAAATTGCCGACAAACTTTTCATTTCCTTAAACACGGTGAAGACCCATGCCGCCAACCTTTTTGTCAAACTCGATGCGAAACGACGTACCCAGGCAATCGAGCGCGCAAAGCGGGAAGGTTTGATCAGTTAAAAAGATTATCCCCCATTTTGGTGTATCCTGCTTTCGGGTGAAATTTGCGTCTGAAGGGCGAATCATCCTTTCGGGTGACGGCCATTCTCCCGTCGATTGCGTGTTTTGGGCAAAAAACATTATGAAACGAATTATTATCATCAATGGCATCATCGCTGGTGTAATCGTATCGGCTATGCTTGCCCTTTCGATGCCGCTCCACGAGAAGGGCATCATCGACATGAATTCCGGCACCTATGTGGGTTACGCCTCGATGGTCATTGCGCTGTCAGTAATCTTTTTTGCCATCAGACGATACCGCGAGCATCTCGGCGGGGAAATCACATTCGCGAAGGCGTTCGGTGTAGGACTCGCAATAACAGTTATCGCTTCTGTGATGTACGCGCTGACGTGGGAAGTATGCTACCATACTATTGCCAGTGATTTTATGGCGCGCATGAGCGACTACTATGTCGATGAGAAAATCGCGGCGGGTGCTACAGCCGACGAGGTGGCCGCCACCAGAGAGAGAATGGAAGAGCTTGCCGAGATGTATAAGAACCCCGTAATCCGGTTTGGAATGACGTTGTTTGAGATCCTTCCTGTCGGACTTTTGATCACCCTGATTTCTTCGGTGTTACTTCGCCAAAAAAATATTCTGCCTTCGGTGCCACCTTCTGCGTAATCCGCAGTCTATACTTCAGGAAGGAGGAGCACGCTGTTCGAAACTGAACTCTCTAGAATACGGATATGAACAACGACGGCGTTGCTACTCTTGAATGTGGCTACCCGTACATTGGGTAAAACCCTGATTTTGACCGCTTGTCAACATTTTACAAACGTTTTCTAAATCCGGGTAAAACTTTTGTATAGGTCTTTTCGTCTTGACAAAAACTAACCCGGACCCTATGCTCAAGCCGTTGCTCTCTGCCGCCATCGCAAACCTGATGAAGGACAGGACCTCGAGCCTTCTCCAGGTGCTTGCGCTTACCGGTATAATCACGTTTGCCCTCCTGCTGCTGCTCAACATTCTGTATGAGTCGAGCTATGATCGCTACCATGCCAAGGCTGGTAATCTTTACCGTATCGTTTCCAATGTTAATGATGGCGACAACGAATATCAGTGGAACACGTCCCAGGCGCCACTTGCTCCGGAGCTTCTGAAGCGTTTTCCGGAGGTACGCAATGCAGCAAGGTTTTCAGCTTTAGGTAAAATTATTCTTAAGGATGGCAACCGCCGGTTTGAGGAGGAGGGTTTTTATGCAGCGGATGAATCGGTGTTCGATATGTTTTCATGGCGACTCCTTAAAGGTGATGCGGCCACTGCGTTGGCCCGTCCGGGGACGATGGTGGTAACTGAAAAGATTGCACGAAAAATCTTCGGATCTGTCGAGAATGCTTATCAGAAGGTGCTCAAGACCGACAACGGCGACATTTTCATGATTCGTGGCGTGATGGAAAACGTGCCACAGAATTCGCATTTTACTTTCGACGGACTTGTTTCCGGCACCAGTGGTCGCGCATTAAGCGGTGGCTGGGGCAACTTCAGCACGTATACATATATAGAGTTACCCACAAATTCCGGCACGGGACGAATGCTTTGTCATTTGAAGAAAGTGGCGCGTGAAAATCTTAATCCAATCGCCGACCAGGTTGAAGTGCGTATATCGTATCAGTTGCAACCGCTGACACAGATTCACCAGCGGTGCCAACGCCACGGTTCTGCGGATGCAAGCCTGGGTGATTTTATGTACGCGATAGCATTTATGCTGGTATTCATCGGCGCAGGCGGATTGTTTATCAAGAGCCGCACCTTTGGACAACCCTCCGAGATAGAAGCCTTGCATTCGATTGGCATGAAGCGTAGTGCATTGATCCTGCAGATGATTGCTGAGTCGGTGTGCATTACGATCGTTGCTTTCATTGTCAGTATTTTGCTTGTGCTTGCCACGCTGCCGCTGGTGAGCAACATTCTTGGCAAGACTTTGCCGATCTCATTGCTCTGGCATTCGTCAGTTTTCATCACGATGCTTGCCGTGTTTCTCTTTGCCGGATTTGTAAGCGCGTTATATCCTTCATTCTATCTGCCAAAAATGCCCGTCCTCGGCCGACTGCGCCGTGAGCGGCTGAAGAAGGAAGAAATCTTCATAGTTTGAAAAAGCTTCAAGACGCAAGCCTCAAGCTATTAGAAATTATAAATTGAGAAATTATAAATAACCCCCGTTTCCGCGGACGTCACCCATTTTTCACCGCGAGCATCATCCAAAGGAACTTTACCCTTTTAACTTTCAGAAGTGAATAATGAACGTCGTCCCCTCATCGACCTTACTTTCAACCTTAACACTTCCCCCCAACGTTTCAATCTGAGTTTTAGTTAAGAACAATCCGACACCACGGGCTTCCTTGTTTTCGTGGAATGTTTTATGAAGGCCGAATAACTTGTCGCCATGCTGTTTCAGATCAATACCCAGTCCGTTGTCTCTTACCCTGAGTTCAATACCGGAAGGAATAAGGTCGGTGGAAACGAATATTTCGGGGATACGTTTTGGCGAACGGTATTTGACCGCGTTGCTGATCAGGTTTTGAAGAATACTTTCGAGGTATGGTTTTGAATAGTAGATCTTCGATGCGTTGTTGAAGTTATACGTAACGGTGGCGCCGGCCTCGATGAGTTCGCCTTCGAGTGATTGCACGACTTTGTCAAGGATGTCCTTGAAACGGATTTCAACACGTTCGATGTCGTGCGTTTTCCGGATCTTGATCATCTCCATCAGTTCGTTCATCGTCTCGCCGATGTTATGTGTGACGTTACGGATCTTTTCGAAGATCAATTGGTAATCTCCCGGCTGACTGTCTTCTGTAATAAAGTTCAGCAGTGCCTTGATATTTGATACCGGTGCGCGGAGGTTATGCGAAATAATGTGTGCGAACTCGTCGAGCTGGCGGTTTTGTTCTTCCAGTTCGTAAGCGGCGACTTCGAGATTTCGTTTTGAAATGATGAGTTCTTCTTCGAATTTCTTACGACTCGTGATATCGATCGCGGAAGCGTAGACCACTTTCCGCGCAATGTCGGGGGATGATCCCCAGAGTAGCCAGCGGTACGTACCATCCTTGCAACGGTACCGGTTTTCAAACATGGCAATTGTATGACCCGTACAGACGACGCGCATCATCTCCTCGGTTTTGACGAGGTCTTCGGGATGGATAAATTCGTTGATCGGCTTTGTGAGTAATTCGTCGCGCGACCAGCCCAGCGTTTTTTCCCAGGCGGGGTTTAGTTTCTTGAAGTAGCCATCGAATCCAGTGACTGCAGTAAGCGTTATCGAGTTGTTGAAAATACGTGAGTTCTCATCCGCCATGCGGCGCAGTTCTTCTTCGGATTCTTTCCGTTGAGTGATGTCGGAAAGAAAACCTTCGAGCATGAAACCCTGACCAGCCTGTACGCCGATACCGGTTTCAGAAACCCAGCGCCAGATTTTGTCGCGGTGGAGGAGGCGATACTCAAGCGTATAGCTCACGCGATCTTCAAGCGATTTTTTTCGAATGTTAATCACATAGTCGCGGTCGTCTTTGTGAACCAACGATAACAAATTGACCTTCCCGGAATAGAAATCTTCTACGGCATAGCCGGTGAGCAACGTGATTTTGTTATTGATATACTGGACGGTGTTAGCCGAATCGTTCTTTATCATGAAGATCACACCCGGTATACTTTCCGCGAGCAATCGGAACTTCTCTTCACTTTCGCGGAGAGACATCTCCATTTCCTTGCGGACGGTGATATCCTGGATGCATACGCTCATGCGACCTGTAGGTTCACCGTTTTCGATCACGAGAGAACATTTTGCGTTAAACCAGCGGTTATCGCCGGGCTTCATCGACGGGTACTCCCATTGGAAAGTATCGCCGGTACGGATCACTTCGCGAAGGCCCTCCTCAAAAGGGCGCGCGAATTCTTCACCGAACATTTCAGAAAGCGTATGGCCGAGTACTTTCTCGCGTGGCAGGAAAAGGAAGTCGTCTGACCGCACCCATATTTCGCGGAAACGACCCTCGGTGTCGAGTTCAAAGACGATGTCGTCCAGCGAAGCAATAACTGCTTTCAGCTGTTTCTGATTTTCGTGTTGTTCGCGCTCGGCTTTCTTTCTTTCGCTTATTTCAAGGAAGGTGATCGCATATCCTGCAATCGTATTTCGTTCCCACAAACCAGTGACGCCAAGCGCTACAGGAATCGGAGTTCCGTTTTTGTGATGGGCCACTGTTTCAAAGCGGCAAGTTCGTGACGTGGTTCGTACTTCGTGAAGCAGTCGCGGGAGCACAGCCTCGTGGAACAATTCATTATCGCCGTCGAGCTTTAGCTTGTCGAACTGGGTAAGATCAAAAAGTGGTTCCGGAGTCTTGCCTGCGAGTGTGTCGAGGCGTTGGCCCAGCATGACTTCGGCGGTCTTGTTCATGCTGGCGATCTCGCCCCGGGTATTGAGGAGCAGCATACCCAAATCGGTCGCCTGATAGAAAGCATCAACCAGACGAAGGCGTTCAGTTTGTGTGCTCTTCGTTTCATCCATTTGAACGGAAGAAAACGGAAACTTCTCCATCAACAGTGCAAGGGCAATGTGCTAAATATAGTCCTTTATTCAGGACGGTTCGGGACCGTGACAGAAATTCAGCGAAAACGCAGATTATGTGAAATTGCGTTGGCGTTTTGCTTCGAAGATTACGACAGCTGCGGCGGTCGAAACATTGATGCTATCGATCTTTCCCTGCATGGGAATAATGATATTCGCACCGGCATTTTTTACCCATTCTTCTGACAGCCCCGTGGATTCGGTACCCATTACAATCGCACAGGGTTTTGTGTAATCACAGGTATGGTACGGCTGTGAAGCTTCGAGGTACGTGCAATAGCTGGTGATGTCCTTCTTTGCCAGCCACGCGATCGTCTCCGTGGTGGTCGCGCTGGCTATCTGGCGGGTAAATACACAACCAACGCTGGAGCGTATGACGTTGGGATTATAGAAATCCGTTTGAGGATCACAGATGATAACAGCGTCAAGATTGGCGGCGTCGGCTGTACGCAGAAGTGCGCCCAGGTTACCCGGTTTCTCCACCGCTTCGACGATAAGAATCAGCGGATTCTGGCTCAGCTTTATAGACGAAAGCGAGTGCTTACGCTGACGCGCGACGGCCAGTACCCCACCCGTTGACTCACGGTATGCAAGCTTCTCAAATACTGTTCGTTGCACAGGCACGAGAAGGCTTTCGTCTCGTACGAGGCCGGTCAATTCGGTCGCCGGAAGTATCTCAGGACAAAAAAATACTGTTTGCATCTCGTACCCCGCCTGAATCGCCAGCGTGGTTTCGCGGACGCCTTCGATCAGGAATACACCCTGGCGTTTTCGTTCGCGCGCCTTTTCAAGGGCGACCACGTTCTTGATCTTGGGATTTTGTAAACTGGTTATCAGGGGATGCATCCTGTAATGTTAAAGTTAGCCTTTCAAAGTTCCAAGTGTCGGGGATTAACGTTAAACTTGGAGCCGATTTACATGCAACACCTCAAGCTACATCATCCGTCGTCCTGGGAAGAATACGAACTCATTGACAGTGGCGATTTCGAGAAGCTCGAACGCTTTGGAAAGCACGTGTTGATCCGGCCTGAACCGCAGGCAATCTGGCGGCGTTCGTTGCCCGAATCCAAATGGAAAAGCCTCGCCCATGCACGGTTCGTAAGAGAACAAAAGGACAAGTTTCGCTTCTCCGACGACGTTAAAGGTGGCTGGACCAGGTCGCAGGGCATGCCTGAAAGCTGGAACATCAACTATCGCTATAACGATCTGCATCTCGAATTGCGCCTTGCGCTAACCAGCTTCGGACACGTCGGCATCTTCCCGGAACAGGGGAACAACTGGAATTTTATTCACGATACACTTGGTGGGTGGAGCACATCGCGCGTTCGGGTGTTGAACCTTTTCGCGTATACAGGCGCAGCTTCGGTCGTTGCCCGTTCGCGTGGGGCCGAGGTTGTTCACTGCGATGCTTCGCGACCCGGCATCAACTGGGCAAACCAGAATATGGCGTTGAATCAGTTGAAAGACATACGATGGGTGTATGAAGACGCTTTCAAATTCGTGCGACGTGAAGTCAAACGGGGCAATAGTTATAACGGAATCATTATGGATCCGCCCCCGTATGGCCGCGGCCCCGAAGGCGAAAAGTGGACGTTGCAGGAACAGCTCAGTGAGCTCGTGGAGATGAGCAGCAAGCTGCTGATACGCGACCAGTACTTTTTCATACTAAGCATGTACGCCGTCGGGCTTTCCGCTCTGGTGGGTTTCAACGTCGTCAAGACCTTCTTTCCACACGTCTCTCCTGAAACCGGCGAGTTTTTTCTAAAGTCTCGCGAGGGGGAAAAGGACCTTCCAATGGGGACTTTCCTTCGTTTCTCCGGTGGATGAAACGAAAAGAAACCCGGAATTCATCATTTCTTCATTATTACATGTCGTTTTTCGACCTTTGAACAGGGAGAGTGGTCATATTATTCTGTTTTTGAGGATTTTAGGTTTAAGGCGCCTGGTTTTCTTAGCGCGGACGGCCATTTCTTACGTGCATTAGTTTTCAGGGTGAAATGTCATCGTTTCTGGCCTGAAACATGAAAAAAGGCGGAAGTCACGAAGTGACACGTGCATTGCAGGGTTCGATTTTCAATGGAAGGGGTAGTAGTCCGGCTGTAACGCCACAAAACGTAAACATGAAACTTTTCCTTATCTTTGCGCCTCATTTTAAAAAAACAGAGGATTTTTTGAGGATTTATGGACGTTAACAAGATCAGGAATATTGCGATTATCGCCCACGTTGACCATGGAAAGACTACGTTGGTGGACAAGCTGCTGATGGCCGGCAAGCTGTTCAAAGATCACGAGAACCCCGGCGAGCTTATCATGGACAGCAACGACCTGGAACGGGAGCGAGGAATCACCATCCTGGCTAAAAACGTTTCGGTTCGTTATAAGGATTACAAAATCAACGTTATTGATACACCCGGTCACAGTGACTTCGGAGGTGAGGTTGAACGCGTGCTCAACATGGCCGATGGATGTCTTCTGCTCGTCGACGCGTTTGAAGGACCTATGCCGCAGACTCGTTTCGTTTTGCAGAAAGCGCTGCAGCTTGGATTGAAACCAATCGTTGTTATTAATAAGGTCGACAAGAAGAACTGTACTCCGGACGAAGTTCATGAGCAGGTATTCGACCTTATGTTTCAGCTCGACGCAACGGAAGAGCAGTTGGACTTCCCTACCTTTTATGGTTCGGCAAAACAAGGTTGGATGAGCACCGACTGGAAAACACCTACGGATACTATCACGCCGTTGCTTGATGGCATCATTCAATACATTCCCGCACCCCAGATTGCTGAAGGAACGACGCAGTTGCTGATCACTTCTCTCGAGTATTCGTCGTATATCGGTCGCGTTGCAATCGGACGTGTTCACCGCGGCACTGTGAAGAGTGGCCAGCAGGTTGTACTCGTAAAACGCGACGGAAAAGGAATAATAAAAACCCGGATAAAAGATCTCTATACCTTCGAAGGTTTCGAAAAACAAAAGGTAGATGAGGTGAAAGCCGGTGAGATATGTGCCCTTGTCGGTCTGGAAGGTTTTGACATCGGCGATACGGTAGCCGATCCGGAAAATCCCGAAGCGATGAAGTCCATCGCAATCGACGAGCCTACCATGAGTATGCTCTTCACGATCAACAATTCACCGTTCTTTGGTAAGGAGGGAAAATACGTTACGTCGCGACACATCAAGGAAAGACTTGACCGCGAACTTGAAAAGAACCTCGCATTGCGTGTGGGCGATACGGGTTCCGCGGATTCATTCATGGTATTTGGAAGAGGTGTGCTGCACTTGTCTGTACTTATAGAAACGATGCGTCGTGAGGGTTACGAACTTCAGATTGGCCAGCCGCAGGTGATCTTCAAGGAAATAGATGGCGTGAAGTGTGAACCTGTCGAAGAGTTGACGATCGACCTTCCTGAATCCGACGCCGGAAAAGCGATCGAGACCGTTTCGATCAGAAAAGGCGAGATGCTGAATATGGAACCAAAGAGTGATCGTATGATTCTCAAGTTCCTCATTCCTTCACGCGGTATTATCGGATTACGTAACTACCTGCTTAACGTGACAGCTGGTGAAGCTATCGTTACACACCGTTTCAAGGAGTATCAGCCGTATCGCGGTGAGATCCCCGGAAGGATCAACGGTTCCCTTATTGTAATGGAACAAGGTGAAGCGATCGCGTACAGCTTAAATAACCTTCAGGATCGAGGCAAGTTTTTCGTTGATCCGGGCGAGCCTGTATACGAAGGTCAGGTTATCGGTGAGCACAGCCGCAGCGGTGACCTCGTTGTGAACGTTACCAAGACCAAGAAGCTTACCAACATACGCGCTTCGGGATCAGATGAAAAGATGCGGATTGCTCCGCCGATCAAGTTTTCCCTTGAAGAAGCGCTTGAATACATTCAGTCAGACGAGTACGTTGAAGTAACACCGAAGTCAATCCGGTTAAGGAAGATATACCTTACAGAGAACGAACGTAAACGTTTTGGAAAACAAAGCGCCTGAGAGCATCGAAGAGGCTGTCTCAAAAGAGGCAGCCTCTTTTGTTTTATCGAATCTGGGGAACGCTGCGAAGATTGTGTGTGATGTGAGTTGTGCTAACGCAGTATGTTCGTCCTGGGAAATTCTAATTTGAAAACAGTTCGGTGCCATCGCGTTTCACGTAACCTTCTTTCCCCGAGGCATCTTTGACCAATGTGATATTCGCACCTTTGAAAGGCTCGGCGTAAGTGTACTTGAGCGGCAGAACAAATTTTCCTTCGCCATCGACGATCCCGTAGCGATTTCCCTTTCGCACAACAAAGTCAATCGCGCAATTGCACGGCGCTGGTACATCGATAACATCGTATTCCAACGGCAGGATGGTCTGGCCTTCTCTGTCAAGTAGTCCCCATTTTGAATTCGAGCGGACAATAAAGAACTCGGTCCGCACGAGTCCCCCCGTATCAGATTGCACCGAGGTGAATCTTGTTATCGAATCATATGAAGCAGGAATGATCATTTTACTGCCGCGGCTGAGAACACCCCATTGTCCGTCCTTCTTTACTTTGCAGGAATGGATGTTCAATGGATCGACACGCTCATACTCGACCGGAGCAATAACGCGACCGTGTTGATTGAACGCACCCCATTTGCCATCGCGCGTAACGAGGGCAAACTGAAATTGTTGAGGGAAGATGTTGCGGTTTACCGTAACGACGCGATTGAATTTTTCAGGAATTGTATCACCGGTCATTTCAATGAAAAGGCTGACAAGACCGGTACTGTCCACACTCGTTGCAAACGCCTCATCGATTTCCTCTTCGTACACTTCTTCCTCGTATGCCGCGTTACATTCATCGGGATTGCCGTCCAGGTTTATACACAGTTCACGTTTGCCTTCGCGTACCGCGGCAATTCCCAGATCAAAGTCACCCGCAGCGGTGTACTTTGGCGGAATGATAAAAGTTCCTGTGCGGTCGATGTACCCATATAAACCCTTCTGGCGTACGCGCGCGACGTCGTCACCGGTGAAGAACCATGTGCGTTCGAAACGTGGTTCGATTACAACCTTACCCTTGTCGTCGACATAGCCCCAAAGGTTTCCTTTCCGGTAGGGAATCAAATCCTGAGCAGTAAGCGATCCCGCAATATGGAGCATGAAGAGCCCCGAAAGTATGAATGCGATTTTCTTCATAGCCATAACAACGTGTGCTATATGTACACTGGTTACATGTTTCTGCGATATTGTCCGCCAACTTCAAAAAGTGCCTTCGTTATCTGGCCGAGTGAACAAACTTTGCACGCCTCCATAAGCGCTTCGAAAATGTTTTTGTTCATGATTGCGGCTTCCTGAACTCTGCCAATTTCGTGCCGGGCACGCTCGGCATGGAACCCGTGGAGTGAACGTAGCATCGCAATCTGGTATTCCTTTTCTTCGGTCGTCGCACGAATGACTTCGCGTGGGAGTATCGTTGGTGATCCTTTTGAACTCAGGAACGTGTTCACACCGATGATTGGATACTCACCTGTGTGTTTCAGGGTTTCATAATAGAGGCTTTCCTCCTGAATGCGTCCGCGCTGATACATCGTCTCCATTGCACCAAGCACGTCACCGCGTTCCGTTATCCGGTCAAACTCCATAAGCACCGCCTCTTCGACGAGATCGGTAAGCTCTTCAATGATGAACGAACCCTGCAGCGGGTTTTCGTTTTTGGCGAGGCCGAGTTCCTTGTTAATGATCAGCTGTATCGCCATCGCTCGTCGTACGGATTCTTCCGTCGGCGTTGTGATTGCTTCGTCGTACGCGTTTGTATGGAGGGAATTACAGTTATCGTAAATCGCGTACAACGCCTGCAACGTGGTGCGTATATCGTTGAAATCAATTTCCTGTGCATGCAGTGAACGTCCCGATGTTTGAATGTGATACTTCAGCATCTGACTTCGTGAATTTGCACCATACTTTTGTTTCATCGCTTTGGCCCAGATACGTCGCGCCACTCTTCCGATAACGGCATACTCGGGATCGACGCCGTTGCTGAAGAAGAACGACAGGTTAGGCGCAAACGCATCGATGTGCATGCCTCTGCTCAGGTAATATTCCACGTACGTGAAACCATTAGCCAATGTAAAGGCTAACTGTGTAATCGGATTGGCTCCGGCTTCGGCGATATGGTATCCCGATATCGACACGGAATAAAAGTTGCGCACATTGTTGTCGATGAAGTATTGTTGTACATCGCCCATCAGACGTAGTGCAAACTCAGTTGAGAAGATGCAGGTGTTTTGGGCCTGGTCTTCTTTAAGTATGTCGGCCTGAACCGTACCGCGCACCTGTGATAGCGTGGCAGTCCTTATTTTTTCGTAAACGTCAGCAGGAAGAACCTGGTCACCGGTAACACCAAGAAGCATCAATCCAAGACCATCATTGCCTTTTGGAAGTGGTCCCTGGTACGCCGGGCGCTCACCCTTGCCGTTGTAAAGTTGGTCGATCTTTGAGCGTACTTCTTTTTCGAGGCCATTCTCACGTATATACTTCTCACATTGCTGATCAATGGCCGCATTCATGAAGTATGCGAGCAACATCGGCGCCGGGCCGTTGATTGTCATCGATACCGACGTACGCGGGTCGGCGAGGTCAAAACCACTGTAGAGTTTCTTGGCATCATCAAGACAACAAATGCTTACACCCGAGTTACCGATCTTCCCGTAAATGTCCGGACGATAGTCAGGATCATTACCATATAACGTAACCGAATCAAACGCAGTCGACAGACGCTTTGCCGGCATGGCCATACTCACATAGTGGAACCTCCGGTTTGTGCGTTCCGGTCCGCCTTCACCGGCGAACATGCGTGTCGGGTCTTCGCCTTCGCGTTTGAAGGGATAGATGCCTGCAGTGTACGGGAATTCGCCAGGGACGTTTTCCTGTAACGTCCAGCGCAACAATTCGCCCCACGCTTCATAACGTGGCAATGATACTTTGGGAATTTCTACGTGCGAGAGCGACTCCGTATGTGTTTTGATTCCGATTTCCTTATCGCGGACCTTGAACCTGAAAACAGGATCGCGATAGCGCTTTACTTTTTCCGGCCACTGCTCCAGCAACAACATATTACGCTGGTCCAGCCGAAGCTTGAGTTGGTTGTATTGTTCCTCAAGAGCTTTCGCAATGGTTTCGTCAACGCCCGATTGTGTAAGCGTCTGTATCGTCCGTTGTATCGCGTATAGTTGTTGGGCTATTTCTGATTGTTCATTTACCCACTTGTCGTAGTTCCGGTTGTTTTCGGAAATTTCACTCAGATAACGCGTTCGCGCCGGGGGAATGACAAACACCTTCTCCGACATTTCCCGCGTAACGGTGAATGACGACTTCAGATCAGCACCTACTTTGCTCACGAGCGTATCCATAACCCGCAGGTACAACTGGTTTGTGCCCGGATCATTAAACTGCGAGGCGATAGTACCAAAGACCGGCATGTCATCCGGTTTCTGATTCCACAACTGGTGATTGCGCTGGTATTGTTTACGCACATCACGCAACGCATCAAGGGCGCCCCGTTTGTCGAATTTGTTAAGTGCGATTACGTCGGCGAAGTCGAGCATGTCGATTTTTTCAAGCTGCGTTGCCGCACCATACTCTGGTGTCATGACGTACAGCGCTACGTTGCTATGGTCAAGAATCTCAGTATCGCTTTGACCAATACCCGACGTTTCAAGAATAATAAGATCGAAGTTGGCTGCCTTTAACACGAGCAACGCTTCCTTTACAAATGCTGACAGCGCAAGATTGCTTTGACGTGTTGCGAGTGAACGCATGTACACTCGCGGATTGTTGATCGCATTCATACGGATACGATCGCCAAGCAATGCACCTCCGGTTTTACGTTTGCTTGGATCAACGGAAATTATCCCGAGCGTCTTGTCCGGGAAGTCCATAAGAAAGCGCCTTACAATTTCATCAACGATGGATGATTTTCCGGCACCACCGGTACCAGTGATACCAAGTACCGGGACATTCGACTTGTCGGCTTTCTCGCGAACCTTTTCAAATGCAGGTGCAGCCTTTTCGGCAAAGTTTTCTGCTGCTGAAATCAGACGCGCAATTGCAAGCGGATCCTTCTTCGCAAGACGATCGACTTCATCGGTAAGCACATCACCAAGTGGATAGTCGCTGGTCTTGACAAGATCGTTGATCATTCCCTGAAGACCCAATGCGCGGCCGTCATCCGGTGAATAAATACGGGTGATCCCGTGCTCCACCAGTTCGCGGATCTCTTCGGGTAGAATCACTCCACCGCCGCCACCGAAGATGCGGATATGACCGGCGCCTTTTTCCTGGAGCAGGTCGTGCATGTAACGGAAGTATTCGTTATGTCCGCCCTGGTAGCTGGTTAACGCAATGGCATGGGCATCTTCCTGAATCGCGGTATTGACTACCTCTTCAACGCTGCGGTCGTGGCCCAGGTGGATCACCTCGCACCCGGTGGCCTGGATGATCCGACGCATGATGTTAATTGAAGCATCGTGACCGTCAAAAAGGCTCGCAGCCGTTACAATCCTGATCTTGTTTACGGGTTTATAGGGTGCCGGAGCCTCGTGGCCGGCCAAATTTGGTTTTTTGGGAGTCTTTTCCTGCGTTGCTGGCTGCATACTTTATCCTAATGGCGTAAAAATAAACACTTCCGCGACATTTAGCTAACAAGTATTAGGGTCGATTAAATCCGGTTTTAAGACTGTGGATAAAATGAAACTAACGACTGCGTATTCTTTGATTAACCGCGTGATGCGCATAGGTACAACGTTGGAGAGTTTCCTTGAAAGAATGGTTAAACTCAAACGCAAGGTTATGAAAACAACAAGCGATAAAGACTATGAGGTGGACAACAAAACGGGTTTGAATCAGGAAGGACCTCGTGCCAATTCACCTGTCCGCCGGCTGACGGCCAGTTCCATTACCGGTGATAAGGTTGAAAATCCTCGCGGGGAGGATCTGGGCAAAATTGACAACCTTATGATTAATCTTCACGATGGTCGTGTCGAATACGCCGTTGTTGAAATGGGTTCATTTCTCGGTCTCGGAGGCAAACTATTCGCAATACCGTTTCGTGAATTGAAGCTTGATCCCGTAAAGCAGGTATTCATTCTGAACAGAGAAAAGAAATACCTTCAGAACATTCCCGGGTTTGACAAGTCACACTGGCCGGATACGAATGCACACACGTACTTCAACGATGTGAATACATATTGGAGCACGGACAAAGCATCACCTCATACGCCGTACTGATGGTTCGTCATCACCATGAAACAGGACGTCACAACGCCGTCCTGTTTTTTTTATTAGGTTACTTTGATGAGTTGCTGCGTTTCTTGTAACGAACTCCGAGAATCATTATAGCCACGTTAAGCAGTAGTGAAAATGAGTTCGTTGCTATGATTGGAATGTCATCGCGGAGAACGCCGTACCAGACCCACAATGAGAGACCACAAAGCAGAATGATGAGATAAAACAGGCTGATGTCGTCAGCTTTTTTGTTACGAATGATTTTCAGCAGCTGAGGCAACAGGGAAATGGCGGTAAAGATTCCAGCGACAATTCCGACAACTTGCGTTAGATCAGGACTCACTTTCCTTTATGAGGTCACTTCAAAAAAGAAGTGCCATCATCCGGCCATTTGATGGACTGCATTGTGTCGTCCGGACGCAACTTACCCCGAAGGATTTTATAGTATGCAGGAAGATAATTTGTCCATGCGTACAGCCTCCTTTTGGAGAGATAATCAAACTCGCCGTCGTGCCTGTATGCTTCGATTTCGAAGGGGTTGTAACGGTACGCGATGTAATGTCCGCGCCCCGCAATGCGTGAAATCACATAGAATAAAGCATACAGCAACCAATGAAAAATGAACAGCAATTCTATTTGCTGATGGTAGTGGATGGTCTCATGATGGATAAGTCGTTTCCTTTCCTTAACCAGTTCACTAATCCATATGAATACAAAAAATGAGAATCCTGTATAATGGCGGAAAATCTTCCTCCTGACTAAAATTACTTTCGGTAACACAAGGCGAAAACGTGAGCCGGTGTGCATTGAGTTCCTGCCGGACTGCCTTTAATTTTTTGAAAACGAATTTAAAAAAGCGAGGTCGTAAGAAATTTGGAAAGGTAGAAAGCAAATTAAACAAACGGCCATTTGCAAAAAAAAGCTGAAGCCACTTTCTTTGTAGAAACAATTCGAACCCCTATGTCAACCTTCTCTTCTGATGCCGCTCCGCGAATGGCGGGTATTGAGTTGCCTCCTGTTAAGGTCAAACCTTTTCTCGACATCGAAGTCTTGTCAGCAATTGAAGCTGAGGTCCTGGAAGATTCTTACGTTTATGTTCACTGCTACCTCGACAACGATGTACGTGACATGCTCATCCGCATCTGGCGAACAACGTTCCTGGTAGACAGAAATTCAGGTTCAAGGTCGAAGCTGGTTCACGCGGAGAATGTTTCGTTCGCCCCTATGTGGACAATGGTTCCGGATGGTAAGACCTATAACTTCCTCCTGATCTTTTCTTCGCTTCCGAAGTCATGCACCCAGTTTGATCTCATCGAAGAAGTTCCGTCGTCGGGAGGGTTTCATATTTCAAATATCCAGCGCAACACAAGGGACGTTTACCACATAAACATCAGGTAAAAAAGTCAGGCGGGTTCCGCCAGAGGCGTATTTTACGAACGCCCGGATTTGTGTACCTTCACAGGCCAACACCTGACTTTCATGAATAACCGAACCCTGGCCTGTATGGCGGCACTGATCGTGCTGCTGAGTTCCTGTTCCGTAATGCCAAAGACCGATCCGGACGCACAAGTCCGTAAGTTTCTCAGCCAATTTACCTCGCGTTTAAATTCTCCTGACGACGAAATGTCTGACTTGTTTGACGCCCGTCAGTCCCGCGAAAACGTTTCGACGATTGTTGGCATCCTGAGGAATACGGCTCACGAATTCATACGTTGCACACCCGGATTTGAATCGGTGGTGATCACACAACGGGACGAAGGTGTTTTTGTTCAGGTGCCCGTGAAGTTTGCCTCTGCAAACCTTGAAAAGCAGTACGCCGGACAGGCTACGTTGTCCTTTCTGCTTAAGCCAGATAACAACGGCCTGGTTATCGCACATATTGAAGGTGATGAATTCTACAAGGCATTCGCCAGTATCAAACACGAGATGGGTTGGCTTGTTGAACGGGAAGTTGAATATCGAAAGCGTGAACCTCTTTATGCTTCTGCACAGGCGATCCAGCAAAATTTTGATTCTGTGATCTGGTATACGGAGTATCGTGATCGCGCATTTTTTTATGTAGCCAGCGGTACCTGGGTGAATTATTTTCAACAGTATCAGGCGACCAATCCCAACAAAGGACACTTGATGGGACTTGTTGATCAGGATGGAACGATCGTCATTCCTGCGGAGTACGAATTGATTGGAACACCCGGTTTCAGCTTCGAGAACATAGTGGAGGTTTCGCGTGATGGGAAGTACGGATACTTTGATATTTCAAAAGGTCGGGAAGTTGTTCCGGCTGAGTTCGATATAATCATGCCTCATGGTCCGGACGACATCGTTTGTTTTGTTCGTAAGGATAGTACATATGGATATTTTGACTACCAATTCGTTTACCACGAGGGATTTCAATTCCCCGTGCAGGAACGTTGGGTTAAGGAGTTCGCATTTTTGCCAAAGCATATTAAACTTGATGTGGGCTACCAGGCATTGTGTGAAATTCCGTCGCGTGAGTACGCAGGCTACGGTATTGTGATACCTCCCTCATATCTCGTTCGTACCGGGATATTTGAGCCTATTGTCGGTAATATTTCTCCCACGAATTTTCCTATGGAGGGCTGGACTGACTATGTTGAAAGTGAAGGTACGCGCTTTACCGCAATCACGGAGACACTATCCGCACTTATAACCACCATTAAAGAACGGTATCTCGATGGCCGCGAAGAGTTTTACCGGCATGACAAGATCACGTTTGTCGCCCCGTCGATGGATACGCTGGCAGTGAGCCTTATAGGTGGAGCCGGGGATGTTTCTTTCAGAAAGTTGGACTCACTGTTGGAGGTACGCCATTATTCTGATGATGAAGGCTACTTCGAAGAAAGCTACACACCGGATATCGTTCCGGGTTACTTCTATTTCCGTATGGGTGAGAACCTTTCGCTAGCACCGTTGAAGTCGACGCGTATGTTTCCACAGACTGAGTTTGTTTACCTCGACAGCTCTTACTTCATTGGCAAGTTCAGGCATTTTGTTATACGCGAAGAAAATGGTGAACAGATCTATGGATACGACGAAATCGATTTCCTTTCCCAGGAGACGATTGCGTTTATGCGCGACGAGATACTGGCGTCTTACGGATTCAAGTTCGCCGATGAAGAACGCAATGGCTGGTTTTTTCAGTATCGGGAACTACCAGAAAAAGAAATTGACGAGATATATGATTTGCTGACTGACATCGATCGGCATAATCTCCAATTCCTTGAAAGCCTCTTAGTCTCAAACGATGCGATTGCGAAGACGTATTAAGACCGCTGGCATCGTTCTGCTATTTGCAGCTGCCGCGGCACTGGCGGCAAATACACTGTTTTACCTGAATTTGGATTCTTCATTTGGATTTCTGCGGCACAAGCAGAATGCGGTCGCGACCGGTTGGTATCTGCCCGCATTTTATGCACACATTTTCGCCGGTGCGCTGGTACTCCTCGCCGGCTTTTTTCAGTTTCAGGAAAAGCTGCGGAAGAAGTGGCCGACGACCCATCGTCTGACGGGTTATGTATATGTGACCGGTATCCTGGCTTTTGCCGCGCCTGGTGGAATGGTGATGGCTATGTTTATCGGTCGTGGTGCGGTGGTGTTATCGAGTTTCGTTCTGCAGTGTACGTTGTGGATCGTATTTACCACGCTCGCTGTCCTGAGCGCGCGGCGGCGGGAATTTCGGGGACATGAACAATGGATGATCCGGAGTTTTGCTTTGACGTTGGCTGCAATCACCCTCCGGCTGTATATCTTTGGGGCTTCATGGTTCTTTGACCTCAGTACCCCTGCTGTTTACGGAGTATTTGCGTGGTTGAGTTGGGTGCCCAACCTGATTCTGGGGGAGATAATAATCCGCCGAAAAATTACATCGCGCGCCAGGCAAAATCCGACGCAGGAATCGTTGATTGCGAACTGATACCTCAACCCAGCTTGCTTATTCTGCTGCGACGCATCCTTTCCTTTATGAGGATCACAATGTCAACGGTGAGTCCGATGGCTGTACAGATACCAATGAACATAAAAAATGGGCCACTTGTGGAATGGTTGGTCATTCCATAGTAACCCAGGTAGATCATAAAAACTACTGCGAGTAGAGCAAGGGTTATTTTTTTCATGGTCGTTCGTGCTAAAACAATCAACACCAAACGTAACGAAAGCAGAGCACTTAAATTCTGGAGTGAACTTTCAAAACTTACACGAACATCTTTGCGGCTTACAGGATACCAAAAGGGCGGACAGGCAGCTTTTCCAACTTGAACACGCGTTTCGGGCATTCGTCACGGAAACTACGAGCGGCGGTACTTTTGTAAGTCTGCTGCGGACCGTATATTTAGACTTTCCCAAAACATCATGAAAAGTGCCTGCGCCTCCCTGCTGCTTATACTTTGTCTGGCCTGCACGTCCAAAGCGCCGGACGGTGAAAATGAAGTTGGACGAATCCGCCAGGAAATGGAAGAAGCGCTCGGCAAGGGATTGCTTGAGCGTTGGTATCCCCGGGCAATTGATCGCGAATATGGCGGGTTTCTCAGCGCGTTCACGTTTGATTTTAAACCTACCGGGGAGCAGGATAAAATGATCGTTTCGCAGGCGCGGCATGTATGGAACAACGCCAAAGCCATAAAGTTGTACCCTGACAATCCCGCGTATGCGGAGTCGGCCAAACATGGATTTGCATTTCTGCGTGACGTCATGTGGGATAGCGTATACGGCGGATTTCATACACTCGTGTCGCGTAGCGGCACCGTTAAGAGTAATCCGCGCGAGGAAAAAACGGCATACGGGAACTCATTTGGAATCTATGCATGTGCAGCCTATGCCGCCGCTTCCGGGGATACCAGCGCCCTGAGTCTCGCTAAAAAAGCCTTTATGTGGCTTGAAAAGTACAGTCATGATCCCGAACTCAAGGGCTATTACCAGCACATGACGCGAAGTGGAGGCGTAATCCGCCGCGACGCCGGTATTCAGAGCACCGCCGAAACCGGGTATAAAGATCAAAACAGTTCAATCCATCTGTTAGAAGCGTTCACTGAACTATACCAGGTATGGCCCGATCCGCTTGTCGCGGAAAGGCTGGAAGAAATGCTGTTGCTGATACGCGACAAGATAGTACAACCCGCAGGATACATGACGCTGTTCTTTACCCCGGACTGGACACCGGTATCATATCGGGATTCTTCCGTGGCAACAATAAGACGGCACTTGAACCTGGATCACGTTTCATTTGGCCACGATGTTGAAACGGCGTATCTGTTGCTGGAAGCGGCTCATGTTCTTGGCAAACACAACGACGACACTACGCGCGAGATTGCCAAGAGTATGGTGGACCATTCATTGGAAAACGGTTGGGACAGCGAAACAGGTGGATTCTACGATGCCGGGTATTATTTCCCCGACAGCATTGGTATAACAATCATGCACGATACCAAAAACTGGTGGACTCAGGCCGAAGGATTGAACACCCTGTTGATGATGGCAGACCTCTACCCGGATGATGAACAAGACTATTACGGCAAGTTTAAGACACTCTGGAACTACGCCAATGATTACCTTATCGACCACGAGAACGGCGAATGGTATGCGGGTGGTCTTGACAAGGAACCCGATCAAAAGTCAGCGATGAAAGGCCACATCTGGAAAGCCGGCTATCACCAGGTGCGGTCGCTTATGAATTGCATCGAAAGACTTGAGCGGCGAACTGGTCGGTGATCATCCTTTGTCCTTGTCGCGCTTATCATCCTTGTCTTTTTCGTCTTTGTCCTTTTTACCGAATATGCGTTCAAGGAAGCCTTTCTCTTCTTCGTCTTCCTTCGTTGCATCGGCAAGGGTTATCTCGTTGTCGATGGATGGTTGTATCGCCTGAATGAAAGCGTTTCTCAAAACGTAAGAAATCGTGTACCAAACATTTGCTTCGGGACTTTCGACGTCGCCCTCAAACGGAATTTTGGTAGCAACCTGTTTTTCTTTCAGGTTTTCAACAACCTGACCGGCGCCGCCTACGATACCTTCCCATATCTTTTTGAAAACGGAATCGTTTTTATCTTCCTTGCCCAGGATTTGCAGATCACGTAACAGTGGTTTGACATAACCGTCAAACTTTCCTTCAGCAGCAGCGATTTCCGTGTAAAGACCAAGCGTTCCCTTGCTGACGTCCACGTTCGCGTATGCTTCAAAGAAGTCGTTGAGCAGTGCCAGGTTGGTATTGCGTAATTCCGCGTTGAGGTCGAATGTCGGAACCTTCGTCATCGGATTAAGCTTTATGTTCAAGTCGAGATCGCCTTCGTAAACCGTGGCGCGTGCTGTTATCGTTGCCGGTAGTACAGCACCGGAGTCATAAGCGTTCCGCAAATTCGTTGCAACGATGTAGGTATTCGTCATTGCGACATCCACTTTTGGAGTAGTGTTGAGATCGCGATAGGTAATGGTACCGTTGACAACTTCAAACCTGTTTACCTTGATTGGCATCAGATCCTCGAGTAGTTCAATGAAGTCTGTCGAATCTTTTTTGAGTGTTTCAGGTTCAACCTTGTCCTTGGTGAATAGCAGGTACGGTTTTTCAAACACGATTTCGCTCACGATCTCTCCATGCAGAAGGGATCGCCATTCAATTGAAAGGTCGATAGCGCGAGCGCCAAAAAATTTTGTTTCTTTTCCTGAAACGGAATCGTGCTTATTCAGGTAGATGCTGTCAATGCGATACGCGCCCCTTAGCAGTGCCAGATCAATATCGAATATCTTCCCCCGATACCCCGGCATTTCAGCCAGCGCCTGATTCGTATACCGTAACACCACGTAGGGCAAAATAAGCCGGACGACTACCACAACCGCGATAATCACCAGCAAAACCTTCCACGCCATCCCTAATTTGCCCCAACTCCTTTTTTCCATCTCAGATATTTTTGCTGGCATCAGAGAAAAAGAAATGCCCGGCAGAGAAAATTACACTGCCGGTTCCAAAATACCCGTTCGGCCTTTTACCTTGTGCCTATCAAATAAGTTATTTTAAGTTATTCGTATGCGTTATCTCAGCCTTATTATCTGCGTGTTTTCAATCCATTCATACGTATTCGCGCAGGTACGATATCAAAAAGAGATTGATGAATTCAAAAAACAAGACAGCGAGAATGCGCCTCCGAGAAAAGCTGTTCTGTTTGTGGGTAGTTCCTCGTTTCGTATGTGGAAGGACGTTCAGAGCGCATTCCCGGATACGAAGATCATTAACCGCGGCTTTGGCGGATCCACGCTGGCTGATGTCATCACGCATATCGATAATGTCATCTTTGCGTATGAGCCGAAACAAATTGTCATTTATTGTGGAGAGAACGACATCGCATCCGGCGAGACTCCTCAAACGGTGCTTGACCGGTTCGATAAACTTTTCACTGCGATCAGGGAAAAAATGCCACGGGTACCTGTTGCGTTTGTCAGCATGAAGCCCAGTCCAAGCCGTGAGAAATATCGCGAGGATATCATTCGTGGAAACTCGCTTATCAGAGAGTACCTCGCCGGGAAGAAGAACACTGTGTATGTTGATGTATATTCACGAATGCTCGATGATACCGGCAAACCAAAATCCGACATATTTCTGGATGACGATCTTCACATGAATGCAAAAGGTTACGCCATCTGGACAGACGCGCTGAAGCCGGTGTTGAAATAATCAATTGAATATCCTGAATTCCCGTATTTGCTCAATGAAGATTGCAATCGAAGCGGGATACATTACAATACAAAACAACAAGCCGAAGAGCGCGCCATAGAGGTGTGCATCATGGTTGATGTTGTCGCCGCCCTTCCGGCCCTGGTAGTAGGAATAGACAAGGTAAAGCGCTCCCAGTACAAATCCGTTGATTCCAATTATTCCGTAAATGTAAATCTTGTCAATGGGCCGGAACAGGATGAAAGCAAACACTACTGCCGACACAGCACCAGAAGCACCCAGTGAATTGTATCCCGGATTGCCGCGGTGTTTGAAGTAACTTGGGATGTCGGATGCAACGAGAGCCAGCACATAGAGCAGCAAATAGTACGCTCCGCCAGGAGGACCAAAAATCGCCCCGAAGATGATTTCTACATACTGACCAAAGAAGTATAAAGCGATCATGTTAAAGATCAGATGGATGTGATCCCTGTGGATGAATCCGGAGGTGATAAACCGATAGTACTGATTTCGCGTGTTGACCACGTAAGGGTTCATGATCATGCCGCGCATTACATCGGGTTTGTTGAAGGCATAAAAACTGAGGACAACGTTTAATCCGATTAGTATCCAGTTCAGACTCATAGTATTGAAATAACAACCTGCAAGGTAACCAAGCTTTGATTCGATTCCTAAAGGAACTACAACGCCTTCCTGAACAGATTTTTTAACAACCTGGATACATCGTCTATCGCCTCCTCATACGAACGGTACGTCTTCACGCGATAGTGCTCATCCATCATCGGAAACCTTTCCCTTTCGGCCTGTCTGTTGGATATCGTTAATAAAACCCAGAAGCCCTTTGAGATCGGGATATGGTCAAATATCCGCGAGAAGATTCCGTCTATGTTCTGAACCTCTATATCTATCTTAAACTCATTGAACTCTATTGATGCCATGGTATCAGCCTGAGTGAAATTCATTTGTAGATATTCAATCGTTGTACCCGGCGCAAAGGACCGAAACTGAATGAGGAAATGGACAATCCGTCTTCAGGATTGGGGGAAATTTCAACACTGGATAATCATTTTTGCGAGTAACACACTAAATTGAAGCGTTATGAAGGATTATAAAAAATACTATATCGTTCCGGCGACTCCGGAAGAGCTTTATCTGGCGCTGACGAATCCGCTTACCATTCATCTTTGGAGTGGCGAGGCCGCAGAAATGTCCACGGAGGCGGGGTCAGAATTCAGTCTTTGGGAAGGAAGTATTGTTGGACGAAATCTTGAATTTGCCCAAGATAGCAAGATCGTGCAGCAGTGGTATTTTGGCGATCAGACTGAGCCATCGATAGTAACGATAAAGCTGCATCCTCACGAAAAGGGAACGTCCGTTGAGTTGAAGCACACTAATATTCCCGACGAGGATTACGATGACATCACAAGTGGCTGGGATGAAATGTATTTTGGTGCGCTACAGGATTTTTATTCCGATAACTGAGCGACAGTGTTTTTCTGAAATGGCATCTGAATTTTTGTTTTTCAGGAAAAAACACGAATTGTTATGAAAAAACCAGTTAGGATTTTACTCGTCGCTTTCCTGGCGACCGCTTTATTCTCATGCGGAAATCAGGCAAAGCACGACGACGCAACGGAAATAGCCGAGGAACAGAATGAACGAAATCTGGACGGCAATAAGGAGCTGGAAAAAGCCAGCGATTTTGTCGTGAAAGCAGCTGATGCCGGAATGGCCGAAGTGCAGTTAGGTAAGCTTGCCGCAGAAAGAGCGACCAAGCCGGAAGTGAAAAAATTTGCCCAAACAATGGTGGAAGAACACACCCGGGCAAATGATGAACTCAAAACACTTGCCCAGCAGCAAAACATCGTGGTTCCTTCTTCAATCAGTGAAGAGAATCAGGAAAAGATGAATAAGCTGCAGGAAAAGCAAGGTGAAGAGTTTGACAAAGAGTACATGGACATGATGGTGAAGGACCATAAGAAGGTCGTTGACATGTTTGAGAAGCAGGCCGAGAACGGCGATGTGCCCGAAGTAAGTGAATGGGCGTCGAACAAAGTCCCTGCACTGCGTCACCATCTCGAGATGGCACAATCAACTGAAGACGCCATTGATCAGGAAGAGAACTAATAGTTTCGCTTTCAAAAAATTGAAGCCCCTTCAACACGAAGGGGCTTTATTATTTGTTACATCGGTTATTACCTGAGCGATGGTTCTTTATCAAGGGCACGTGCCAGCTCCTTTTCGTTCGTGAGATCAAGACGCAACGGTGTGATCGAAACGTATCCGTTTTCGACAGCCCATCTGTCTGTTCCTTCTTCAGCCGCTTCCAGTGGTACTACTGTAAACCAGTAATGCTTTCTGCCCATAGGATCGTCACCAGCCACAACACGGCCATCGTATTGCCTTACCGACTGACGTGTCCATTTCAATCCCTTCGGCGTTGGAGGCAGATTTACGTTTATCAGACACAAGTCTGGAATGTCAAGCAAAACGTTTAGCGTTTCTTCGATGAATGGCTCCAGCGATTTGAAATCGGGTTCCACATTACCGGTGGGCGTACTAAATGCAATTCCTCGCATTCCGAGAAGGACGGCCTGCTTCGCGCCGGCAAGCGTACCCGAGTGCCACATTGCGTTACCAAGGTTAGTACCGAGATTGACACCGGATAAAACGACATCTACTTTTTCCCACAGATGCGTACCCAGGGCAACACAGTCGGCAGGGGTACCGTTGACACGATGTGCCTCGATGCCTTCGAACGTTATCGGGGAACGTTTGTAATGCAGAGGTCGCGTCGCGGTTATTGCATGTCCCATGGAAGATTGTTCAACATCAGGCGCAACTACCCGTACCTCACCGAACTTGCTGGCTATGCGCGCCAGCGCAGCAATACCAGGACTATATATTCCATCGTCATTTGTAACCAGAATTCTCATGAGTGATCAGTGTTTGTTTAGCTATATACATAATGATTCCACATCAGGCTTTTGCTTCGGGTATATCTTTCGAATGGATCAGTACATAACCCACTTACCAATACATGAAATTTGCCAAACTATTGCACAACCCCGGGGCCGGGGAGGGCGAGTACTCCAAGAAAGAGCTTATTCAGATGGTTCAATCCGCCGGCTATGGCTGTAGTTATTCATCCACAAAAAATGACGGATGGGAAAAAATCGAATCAGCGGAAATTGACTTCATTATTCTTGCGGGCGGCGATGGAACAGTCAGAAAAGTAGCCGATTCGCTATTAAAGAAACGATTGCTCGAAAAGAAATATCCAATCGCGCTACTACCGATGGGTACGGCGAACAACATCGCAAAGACACTTAACATTCCGCGCGACAACCCCGACGGTGTAATCGAAAGCTGGCATCACAGCGAGATCCGGAAGTTTGATGTAGGCAGGATTTACGGTATTAAGTGCCCCTTCTTTCTCGAGAGCTTTGGTGTAGGTGTATTTCCGGAACTCATGCAAAAGATGGAGAAGTATGAGAAGAAAATCAATGATCCGGAGGAATCAATCAGAACCGCTCTTGAGGTTTTACGTGAAATAGTTGAGAAGGCACAGGCGCGTTTTTGCCGGCTTGTAATCGATGGTGTTGAACACAGAGGCAACTTCATCATGGTTGAGGTGATGAACACGCGATCAATGGGTCCCAAACTTCATATTGCACCGTTTGCCGATCCCTTCGATGGCTTCTTTGATGTGGTCATGGTCACAGAACGCGAACGCGAACAATGCCTGGATTATCTCGATACACTGCTGCAGGGCAAAGAAGAGGCGTCGTTTTTTAATGTTGTGAGAGCAAAGAAGCTGGAAATGTTTTACGACGGCAGTAACGCTCACGTCGACGACGAAATTGTGGAAATTAAAAAGGATACGACCGTAAAACTGGAACTGCTGCATGGCCTCTTGGAATTCCTGATTCCGGCAAATGGCCATGCGCCAATAGCGTGATATATTCAGCCGTTTATGGATGACAATAAAACTCAGTTTTCTTTCACAAGTGTTTTGGAATCGGTACGGCTGAATGTCCAGACTACGGCTGTTTACCTCCCGCATCATATCATCGCCAAACTTCCCGGTGGGCACATACGCGTTACGGGAACCATTAACGGTGCGCCGTTTTCATTGGCAATTCGTTTTCGCCGGGACGGCAGCCGCTATTTCACGGTGGGATCAGCATTGAGACGTGCCGCACGCATTATTGAAGGCGATTCCGTCGACGTCAGGTTTCGTGTCATTGACCTTCAAAAGGCAGAGCTTCCGGCTATTCTCGAAGTTGTTACGCTTCACGAACGCGAAATACGAAGCATCCGAACGTTGCCGAAAAAGGAGGGTCGTCAGGTTCTCGAAAACTTCATGACCGACATCACAAACATGGACGTCAGAATACGACGCAGTGTTGAGAATATTCGCAAAGGACACATTGGATCGGAGCCGCGGCCACAACATCAACGGAAAAACCGAAAGGGATAGTAGATCTCACTATGCGTACATTTGCGGCTGTCGTTATCGGCGGTAAGGTTAGGTCTGAGTGCCAAACCTTATTTTATGATGGTAATCGTGCCACGAATTTTTTCAGTAGCATAATTCAGATTGAGATCAATCGTATAGTAATACGTACCCTGGGGCAAATCCTGCCCGCGAAATGTTCCATCCCATTCGTGTTCAAAACCACTCGATTCATAAACGATCAACCCACGCGTATTGAACACCCGCGTAATTGCCCGACTAAAACGTTCACCATTTGCAACAGGTCTGATTTTCCAGGTGTCATTGGCCTTGTCATCGTTCGGTGTAAACACCGCCGGAATGTCGAGCGTGAAATCTTCACCCACATCAACGTACCGCTCATACGTTTCACTTGGGTCCTTCCCATCATTCAATTTGACGTACACGGTACGGCGTCCTGGAATTGCCTCCGCGGATACCGGAATTTCATACCGTATCTGTCGGAGTACCGCCTGGTACGTTGCGAGAGGTGCGTTCCCAATCAATGTGAGTTTTCCACTTTCTTCGTCGAATACAACGGTTAGACTAGTGGTAGTAGGAACGGTCAGGACTTCATTCCCGGGAGTGTATCCCTCAGGGCGAAAACCTATCTCGGCAAGGATGATGTTCGCGTCGTCAGGATCCTCAACAAGGACCTCAGGCATCAATGCAGCCGGTGTTCCGCCGATCGCATATCGGAGCGGCGCCTCCGGGAACGCGGTGAGCCTCGGTGCATCATTCACCGGGCGAACCGTTATCAAAAAAGGAAATACCGGACTTGTATGCGTACCGTTGGTGACAATGATGTTTACAGTCAGCGTACCGTTAAAGTCAGCGGCAGGTGTAACAGTCTGGCCGTTCACAACATAGTTTTTGCCTGCATCGATTTTGAGCGCATAGCCGGATGGATATTCTCCCCACGGATCGTAAACCGTAATCAGCTCCGTCGATAAAGTGAAAGTTGTGTCTTCATCAATCGTAACTTCTTCCTGGCCCGTGATCGCAATCTGGTCAGTCACGTCAATTTCAAAATGGAAGATTTCACTCGACGTGTGTCCATCGTTGACGGAGAGATATACTACGAGTGTACCGGTGAATCCGGTTGCGGGAGTTACCGTTGTTCCGGTGAACGTATAGTTCGGAGCAGGATGAAGTGTGAGTGTGAACTCCTGAGGAAAATTGCTGTCTGGGTCGGTAACCTGGACGTAGGAGAGGTCAAGTTGAACGGATTGATTCTTGGGTGTACTCACCGGTTTCTGCCCCGTAATAACCGGTGTTTTGTTTGCCGGCTTCACGTCGACAACAAGGTTGAACGCAGGACTTGATGCCTGACCATCGTTAACTGTGACGGGGACAGTAAGCGTTCCGGTAAAACCGGCAATCGGTGTCAACGATTGTCCGTTAGCCGTATAGTTGGCCCCCGGGAGAATGGTCATTGTAAAGTCTGTGGGGTAGGCGTTGTCCGGATCTGTAACCGTGAGATCAGAGAACGCCACCGTTACGCTCACCTCTTCGACAGTTGAGATTGGCAGCTGACCTGTAATCAAAGGGGGATCATTGACGGGAACAACAGTAATGATAAGGTCATATGGATCGCTGTTGCCAAATCCGTCGTTAACGGTGACGGGTACTTTGAGAACGCCATGGAAATCCGGAGCAGGAGTTACGACGCGGCCGTTGAACGTGTAATTCTCGCCAGGGTAGAGCTGCATCGTAAAACCCAATGGATAAAAGAAATTGTCGGGATCGCGAACGATAAGGTGGTTGAGCGAAATTGTAATGGAACCGTCCTCAGTGACTGAAAGCTCCCGTTGCCCCTCGATAACGGGTTTTCGCGGCCCGGAAGCTACGGAAAGGTTAGTGGTGAGAATCAACAGAAAAATGAGGGAATTTTTCATACTAAACGGCTGCTAAATTTTTATTCCCGCCGTCCCGTTCAAGCTTTGAAAAAATAAAGGGATGAGAACCAAACGATTCCCATCCCTTTTGACTGTAGAACGGATTCTACAGTTTATCCGTAAATGTTCCCCTGCATCGTGGGCTGCGGCATCCTGTAATAATCATCGAGGATCATGCTCACCCGTGATCGGATGTCCAGTTCATCCTCTTTAACATGTTCAACCACTGTGCCGTCCTTGGAAAGGACGAAATACCGCTTTCCCATGATTTCCGAAACAGTGAAGTCATACGGTTGTCCGCGATAATATAGCTTGTTCATAGTTCCTGCCTTGTTAGTGTGGGTAGCGTTTAAAATAATGTGCCCGAAATTTCGGGTGTCGGCGCACCACTTCTTTTTATTACATTGAAATGTGAGACCGCGAACCATCACAACGATACTAATTGCCTGTGCCGCACTCGCCCTCATGACGTGTGGAGTCCGGCCGGGGTCAGTTAAACCACTTAAGAATGCGCGGCCTGCCTTCATTACCGGCGACACGGATATCGACATGCCGGGGGAATCAAATGATACCGTCGTTATTACGTACCTGGGATGTGGCGGTGTATTGATTGGCAAGGACGGTAAGGCAATACTTGTCGATCCGTTTTTCTCCAATCAGAAACTCATGCGAATCGGAAAGTCGCTGTTACTCGGATCGTGCAATATTCGCCCGGACAAAGGCGCCATTTACCAAGGCGTTGGTGAAATCCACCGAGTACTCAAAGAGAACAAGCTTTCGCTGACTGCCATACTGGTCGCTCACGGCCATTACGATCACCTGATGGATGTGCCGGCCATTGTAGACACGCTCCCGGATCATCCCTGGGTACTTGTCAATCGCACCGGCTACCATATCTGTCGTGCGATGCTGGATTCTTCGCGCACCGTAATACTTGAAGACCATGCGATCAGTCCAATGCATCCAACTTCATCAATTGCACCAGACGGTGCTGGTATTCACGTTTATGCTATCCCCGCCGATCACAATCCACATTTCCGGAACATTAAACTCTTCAGCGGTGAGCGGATAAATCCGGTGAAAGATTTCAAAGATCCATTGCAACGCACACGTGCCAATATGTGGCTCGAAGGAACAACATTTTCATTTGTCGTCGATTTTCTCAATGACTGTTCAGAGGTCACCTACAGGATATTCATTCAAAGTTCGTCATGCAATCCTCCCGTTGGTATTCCCCCCGCGGAGGTAACTCAGATGCGGAAGACCGACGTTGCCCTTCTTGGCGTTGCCAGCTATCAGTTCTCGCCGGAGTACCCGTGTGGCCATCTTGATCAGCTTCAGCCTGCAGAAATCTTGTGGATACATTGGGAGGATTTTTTCAGGCGTTACGGAAGGCCGCCCAAAACGGTAAGAGGGACGGATGTTCCGGCATTTTTCCAACTTCCGTGTGTAGAGAAATACAATATTCCGGGTAAATTAATGCCGCCGCTGACGACGATCCGGCTGCTTTATTAAACCTCGGTGATAATGATCAAGCTGCATCCTGCAACACTCTGTTTTCTCATTTTGTCCGCCTGTATTTCCGGAGAAAGGGCGGGCAAGTACACTGTCAAACACTACAACGCTAACGATGAACACATCGCTATAACCGGCAGGGTACAGCGTGGTGATTCCGTGACGATGTACTGGTCGGCAACATCCGTGAAGGTGCGCTTCAAAGGATCACTGCTAAAGGCGCACCTCCGCGATGAAAGGGGAAAGAATTATTTCAATGTGGTTATCGACGGAGATAGTGTTCGTTACATTAAGCTCGACTCTGTTAAGCAGTATTATACGCTTGCCAGCGGGCTCCCCGAAGGCGAACACACGGTGGAACTTGTAAAGGGTACAGAATGGGACAGGGGGCGTACGTGGTTTTACGGCATGCAGGTAATGGATGGTGAATTGAAGGCAGCGCCACCGGAACCAAAACGTACCATTGAATTCTTCGGTAACTCAATCACCGCGGGCTATGCGATTGATGATGTCACGGGTGGTGATTCTCCCGACAGTTCCTACACCAATAACTACCACACTTATGCGGCGATTACAGCACGTCATTTCGATGCGGCGCTGTACTGTACCGTGAAGTCGGGCATAGGCATCACCGTTAGTTGGTTCCCGTTGATCATGCCGGAAATGTATGGCCGCCTTGATCCTTCCGATTCGGCAAGTCAGTGGGATTTCAAAAAGGTCACGCCAGATGTGGTAGTCGTAAACCTGATGCAAAACGACTCCTGGCTCGTGAAGATGCCCGACCATCCTTCGTTCATCCAACGGTTCGGCACCACGCCACCTGATGCGCAAACAATCATGAGTGCTTATGAAGGGTTTATAGGGAATTTACGTCAACGTTATCCCGAGGCGCACATTATTTGTGCACTGGGAAGTATGGACGCCACACGAAAGGGATCCCCGTGGCCAACATACGTGGAGGAAGTGGTAGGGCGCTTTAAGGATCCGAAAATACACACGCTTTTCTTTCCGTTCACGGAGAAACCCGGGCACCCTCGACGCGATGATAACCGCACAATGGCTGATCAGCTCATTGCATTTATCGAAAAGAATATTCAGTGGTGAGTTAACCGGAAAGTCACGGCAATACGATTTCACCCCGGTGATTGCCCGGGGCCTGCCAGCACGCGTTCACTTTCGGTTTACCTTAGGCGACTACTCCGAGTCCGGCTTCAAGTTCCCTGAGCCTTTCCTTCTCGACAGTCAGGATACTGGATTGAGGAGTTTCTACAGAAAAGACGGTGTTTGAGCGATTGAGAGGTTTGATAACCTTCACTTTAGTTTTCCCATCAAGAAGGTACTCACTACCAATTTTAATAATGTTCACGTTTTGTTTTTACGATCGGGCAGCAAAGATAGAAGGAATTTTCAAAAGCCGGCTCGTCTTTTCATAGCCGTCTGCCGGATGTAATTTTTCTGATAAAATCTATCGGTTGCACACGTTGCCGGAAGTCCAGATCTTATTTCGATCCGCCTTGTTCGATCAATTTCTGCAACGCCAGGTATTCGTCCCGCAACCTTGCCGCTTCAACAAACTCAAGTTCTCTGGCAGCTTTTTCCATCGCCTTGCGAGTCCGGTCAGCCATCTTTTGAAGTTCATCCTTGCCGAGGTATGCAACCACAGGATCCGCGGCAAGCGTTACTTCTTCCGGTTCAACATAGAATTTGCGCGACGACTTCTTCGAGTCGGCAACCTTGGTCTGGCTAAGTATTGCCTCTTTCGATTTTAACACTGTCCTCGGCGTGATTCCGTGTTTCTGGTTGTACTCCATCTGGACACTCCTCCGTCGATTCGTTTCATCAATCGCGAGTTGCATCGACTCCGTGATTGTATCGGCGTACATGATCACACGTCCGTTTTCGTTTCGCGCAGCCCTGCCTATGGTTTGTACCAGTGAACGCTGATTTCGCAGGAAACCTTCTTTATCGGCATCGAGAATCGCAACCAGAGACACTTCCGGCAGGTCGAGACCTTCACGCAGCAAGTTCACGCCAATAAGCACATCGTAGACACCCAGACGAAGCTCACGCAGGATTTCGACGCGTTCGAGGGTGTCGACCTCCGAATGGATATACCGGCACTTGATGCCGACGCGGTCCATATACTTTGAAAGCTCTTCCGCCATGCGCTTGGTCAGCGTTGTTACGAGTACGCGTTCCTGCTTTTTGACGCGCTCATCAATTTCTTCAAGCAGGTCGTCAATCTGATGTTTGCTGGGTCTCACGTCAATGTGAGGATCAAGCAATCCCGTCGGACGGATCAACTGCTCAACAACGACGCCTTCGGATTTCCGAAGTTCGTATTCGCCAGGGGTAGCGCTCACATAGACCACCTGGTTCACCAGCGATTCGAACTCGTTAAATGTGAGTGGCCTGTTGTCAAGCGCGGAAGGCAAACGGAACCCGTAATCGACAAGATTTACTTTCCGACTGCGGTCACCACCCCACATGGCGCGAACCTGCGGAACGGTTACGTGACTTTCATCGATGATAAGCAGAAAGTCATCAGGAAAATAATCAATAAGGCAGAAGGGACGTGCACCCGGTTTACGCCGATCAAAATATCTCGAGTAGTTCTCGATACCGGAGCAGTACCCAAGTTCGCGCATCATTTCAAGGTCGAATTCCGTCCGTTCCTTCAGACGTTTCGCTTCCAGGTGCCGTAGTTCACCTTCGAACATACCAACCTGGGCAACAAGGTCATCCTGAATTTCGCGAATCGCAACATGTAACGATTCTTTTCCTGTTACGAACAGATTTGCCGGGAAAATTGTAACAACTGTTTCGTCACTGATTTTTTTTCCGTTAACAGGATCGATCCGCTGAATAGATTCGATTTCATCACCCCAGAAATAAATTCGTATAGCGTAATCCGCGTAAGCGAGAAAGACATCAACCGTATCGCCTTTAACGCGGAAGGTGCCACGTTTGAAGTCAAGTTCGGTTCTGTTGTAAAGTATATCGACAAGTCCGAAGAGCAACTTGTTCCTGGCAATAGTTTCGCCCACTTTCAATCGAATGACATTCTTCCCGAATTCGTCAGGATTTCCGATACCGTAGATACAGGATACTGAAGCAACGACAATTACATCGCGTCTGCCTGTAAGCAGACTTGAGGTAGCACTCAGGCGTAGTTTTTCGATTTCTTCATTGATCGAAAGATCTTTTTCGATGTAGAGGTTTGATGACGGAATGAACGCTTCGGGCTGGTAGTAATCGTAATATGAGATGAAGTACTCCACAGCATTTTCGGGAAAGAACTGTTTGAACTCGCCGTACAATTGCGCGGCCAGCGTTTTGTTGTGGCAAAGTACAAGCGTGGGGCGGTTGGTGCGGGCAACCACGTTCGCCATAGTAAACGTTTTTCCCGAACCGGTAACACCAAGCAGTGTTTGATGGGCTTCACCGGTTTCGATACTGTTGACCAGTTGCTCAATTGCTTTTGGTTGATCACCGGTTGGTTCGTATTCACTCGTCAGCTTGAATTCCATAGCATGAAAGATAAGTTACTTCGTGTTATCCCGAAAGAAAACGTATTAATGAAAAAGCCCGGTCTCTTGAATGAGCCGGGCCTTGAAGTCTTTGAGTCGGGAATCAGTTATTCCAGATTTTCCAGGACTTTTCAGCCTGAACGTGCAGCATTTCGAGACCGTTCTTGATGTTACAGCCCCTCATTTCTGCTTTTTGAAGGAACATTGTGCGCGCGGGATTATAGATCAGGTCGTACACGTAGTGGTCCGGGCCGAGTTGTTCATAGTCGATCGGCGGCATAGTTTCCGTGTTGGGACTCATACCCAGCGGCGTTGTGTTGATCACCAGATTTGATTCTGTGAGATACTTTTTGTTTTTGGCAAGATCGTCATACGTGATCACGCCTTTTCTGGCTTCGCGCGAAACAAGTTTGAAGTCGATCTTCAGTTTTTTAAGTGCTTCCTGTACGGCTTTGGAAGAACCACCTGTTCCGAGGATCAATGCTTTGAACTTACGGTCTGTGGGCAGCCAGTTCTCGATGGTTTCGAGAAATGCGTCCGAGTCGGTGTTAAATCCCTGGAGCTTTCCTTCTTTGATCCTGATAACATTTACTGCACCTATTTTCTTGGCAAACGAATCAACCTCATCGAGATACTTCAACACCTGTTCCTTGTATGGAAGAGTTACGTTAAGTCCGGAAAGTCCTTTTGTATCTTTAAGAAGAGTTTCGATTTCGTCTATGTTGTTCAACGGAAAGAGTTCGTAATGATAGTCGCGCAGACCTTCGCGGAAGAATTTTTCGTCAAAGTATTGTTTCGAAAATGAATGACCTACGGTACCTCCGATAAGTCCAAATATTTTTTCCATGTCAGATTTTAGTTTTATGCCTTGCCGCAATCTTTTCTATTATTACCACTAAGAATACACCTACAGCCATCATGAGTATTGCCTGAAAAATCTGAGGATCTTTTCCAGTGACGTCGACGTAGTTCCAGGGCCAGATACTTTTGTCGAACGCGGCGACTTGCTCTCCTTTACTGGTTGTTGCGTACTCCAAAACCTCACGCCACGGCCAGATTTTGTTGAGGGAGCCTAACATAAATCCGGCGAGCAAAGCTACAGTCGCGTTGTGATAATTCTTTAGAATCCAGCTTAAAAATCTTGTAAAGCTAAGTAAGCCGGAAACGCAGCCGGCCATAAAAACGAGCACTACAACAATATTAAGTTCTCTTACGGCTCCCGCTATATACTGGTATTTTCCGAGAAGTAACAGGATAAATGCCCCCGAGATCCCGGGGAGGATCATTGCGCAAATGGCGAGGGCCCCGCAGAGGAAAATGAACCACAGGCCATTTGGTGTGCTTGCCGGAGTCAGGATTGTAATGGTATACGCGACGACCATCCCAAGAAGGAGCATTGCGACGGGACGCCAGTTCCATACCCTGATTTCGCGCAAAATAAGCGGTGCGGACACCAGAATCAGCCCAAAAAAGAACGACCACACCGGTATTGGATGGTGCCGGAGGAGGTAGTCGATGAGCATTAGATTGAGGATCACCCCGATGGCGAGCCCGCTTACCAGGGTTAGCAGAAACGACCCGTTGACTTTTTTCCAGAATTCAGCAAAACGGAACGAAGTCAGCAACTTCAGTGCTTCGAGATCGAAGGAATTAATAGAGAACAGGAGTTCGTCGTAGATTCCGGTGATAAAGGCGATAGTTCCACCGGAAACGCCGGGAATTGCGTCCGCGGCACCCATTGCCACGCCTTTTGCGCCCAACAGAATGTGATCGGATAGTTTCTTTCTCAATGCTGGATCAATTAATCCACTTCGAACGGTGGAGCAGTGTTTGTCTTTCTTTTTTCAATCCCGAGAAAGTGGAGAAACGTGTCGCCACGCAAACCGAGACGGATGGTCTCAAGAGGAATCACTTCTTCCGGAGCAATATTTCCAAGGTTAACGTTAGCCCCGAGAAGTTTGATGAACCAGACTTGCTGTGCTTTCTGTGGAGCCTCCCAGATGATCTTTTCGAACGGTATCTTGGTAAGGATTTCCTGCACAAGTCCGGATCTTACCTCTCCGGTGGAGCGGAAAAGTCCGACGTTACCGCTTTCACGGGCTTCTCCGATTACCTTCCATGCACCCGCTTCAAGTTCTTTCTGCATGAGGTCAATCCACATGTACGGGGGAATGATCTTGTCTGCATCTTTGGATCCAACTTCCGACAACACGGTAACCTGATCGGCGAGTTTTGAGATGTAATCCAATTTCTTGTCGTGATCGAGATCAATGGAGCCGTCCGACACTTCGGCAAACGCCATGTCGTACTTGTCCAGCAATCGGCGGTAGTCATCGAATTGATTTCTAACAACAAACGCTTCAAACAGAGTCCCTCCAAAGTACACCGGGATACCGGCGTCCTTGAATATCTGGAGTTTGTCTCTGAGGTTGGGAGTGACGAAGGAGGTCGCCCATCCGAGCTTCACAATATCAACGTGATTGGCGCAAGTGCTGACGAAATCCTCAGCCTGACGGATACTCAGGCCCTTATCCATGGCCATGGTAAAACCGTACTGCCTGGGCTTTTTTGTTCGCTCAGGCAGATTCTTTAGGTCGTAGTTCATCAATGGTTTTCTTTTCTAAACTGCTCGATGATCTTGTAAAGCGCTTTCTGGGTTTCCAGCTTGGGAAAGAATTCAAACAGCGCGGTGTGACCATCAAAGTCCAAAATTAAAGCATTTTCCAAATAATTAAAGGCCTCCTTAAAACGACCTGCTTCAATGAGGTAGACGGTCATACGGTAGAACATCTCGGAATCGTCCGGAATTTCCTCAAATCCGGCCAGCAGGGTGTCAATTGCTTTCTGATGATCACCCTGGTCATAATAGATAAATGACCAGTTCAGCCATATTTCTTTGTCGGATGGATCGAGTTTGCTTGCTTCATCATAGGCATCCACGCTGGAAACAATGTTACCCACCTTGAACTCGGCATGGGCAACAGACTTCCAGTATTCGGCGTTCTCGGTGTTCAGTTTCAGCGCCTTATTATAAAAGTGCAGGGCCTGATACCATTTGTCTTGTTTTTCAAGACACGCACCGGCACCATACCACGCTTCGTCATACAATGTGTCGAGCTTTGAAGCTTTCTGAAAATACTTCAGGCCAAGCTCATATTGTTCCAGGCTTTCATACGCTGCGCCAATGCAGCAATACACCTCGGGGCTTGGACCTTCGAGTTCAACAGTCTTGCGAAACGCATCAAGTGCCTTGGTGTACTCACTCATGTTCATGTACGTGTTGCCCATGTTGAAGTACGCCGACGCGAAAGTTTCATCGATCGTAGTTGCATAGTCGTACGCATGCAACGCTTCATCGTATTTCTCAAGCTTGTTATATACGATGCCGAGGTTGTACCATGCTGCGGCAGAATACGGATCTTCATCGATGAACTTCTGATAGTATTGGATGCTGCTCTCAAGTTGTCCCGTTACATCGAGACAATAGGCGAGTTCGTAAAGTGCCCCGTCGTGATTGATATTGATTTCAATGGCGCGTTTGTAAGCGTCGATGGCAGAAGCATAATCTTCCATACTCTGATGCGCCATGCCGATGCTGTAATAGACTTCATCCTTGTCATCAGCAAAAAGCAATGCTTTCTCGTAGTTGTCAATTGCGGCGGAGTGATCGCCCTGAAGACTAAGAATCGATCCTTTCGTAAGATAGATTTCCGGATCGTTCGGCTGAAGCGCGTTCGCCTGATCAAGAAGTGCGAGCGCCTGATCAAATTCTTCGAGGTTCGTCAGTATCTGTGCCTTTACCGTGATAAGTTCGGTGGAGAAAGGGTATTGGCTGATCGCCTGATTAACAGCCTGAAGAGCCTTGTTAAATTTATTCCTGAATAAGTAGTAATCGATTATGTGCTCGTATGCATCAAGATCGAAGAAGGCTGCTCTCTTTTTCCGAAGGTGGTCCTCAAAGCGTTTGATCAGTTCGTTCCCTTCCTCTCGTTTTCTATATTCTTTGGACATGCACAAAAGGTTTTTCTAAAATACTCCATTTTAACGTGTAAACATAACCTTTCAATTCAATTTTTGAAGCCGTTTTTGGAAAGATAGTATTGGCAGCACCAGTCCAGAGTTTCATCAATCGGTTGAAATTCAACAGATAAGGCATTTTTGATTTTAGCATTGCCGTAAACAAATTCCGTCCCGGCGAGGCGTGCCGTCTCCCTTGTAATGAGCGGCTCAGTTCCGGTAAACCGCGAACGTACACTTTCGAGACGGGCAAGCGTTCCAAGCAGAAAGGGACTCAGCCGAATTCCCGGAGGTCGCTTTCCGAAACGCTGTGCAATCTTTGAAAAAAGTTCCCTAACGTGAATGCTTCCTGCACTCAAAACAAAGCGTTCCCCGCTAACATCACTGTTCAGTAGCCGTACCGTTATGTCAGCAACGTCGCGTACGTCGACATAATTCAAATACGCGTCAGAATAAAATTTCTTTTCATCCCATACGTAACGAAAGACCTTGCCGCTGCTCCGGTTCCAGTCGCCGGGAGCAAGAATAACCGATGGGTTGACAATAGCAGTACGCATACCTTCCTCCTGAGCGCGGTATACTTCCAGCTCCGAAAGGTATTTTGATTTCGCGTATGCGGTGTTCATCGGATTGTCGACCCATTGATTCGTCTCATCTACAAAATGCTGATTGCGCTGACGTCCGAGTGCCGCGACAGAACTCACGTGAATGAAAGTCGGGATACCACGCGCGAGACATTCATTGATAAGATTACGCGTTGACTGAACGTTGTTTTCAATTACAGCGCGTGCCTTGCGCGGATTAAACGAGACTATCGCCGCCGCATGAATGATTGCGGTGACATCATGCAACACCTCTTCAAGCCCAACAGCATCGAGCAGGTCGGCGGTTCGCCATGTAACCTCGTCACCAAGATCAGCAAGCAGCGAGGTGTCACTGTCCTTGCGCTTAAGCGCTACGAAAGGAATGCCGCGTTGATGCAATGCGCGGATGATAAAACTTCCGAGTAAGCCATTTGCACCGGTAACTGCGACCATGTTCTCCTGAGTGATTCGTTATGCTGCAACCAATCTGTACAAACGTTACAGTGTCTTGTTCAGCAGGGGTAAAGATAGAGCTTTTTGGAAGTACTTGAATGACATGGCCGACTCCAGCAAATTAATATGCTGAATGTGATGGCAATCCGTTCCGAGCATGTGGATCATCCTTTTTTCGGTAAGCCGGTTTACCGTTTGTTGAACCTGTTTTGAATAGTACCCGGTGTAGGAACTGATATTAGCCTGAAACAAAACACCGCGATTCAGGATGTCTTCCGCTTTTTCGAGGTTTTGCTGAAGGTAGAGGTATCGTTCCGGATGTGCCAGTACCGGTTTATAGCCACGCGTTGTTGCAAGGAAAATAAACTCCTTGAGATTCAGCGGTTCAATAAGGAAGTTTGTTTCGAACAACAGGTAATTTTTTCCGAAGGTAAGCAACGGCTCCTGGTTTTCGAGCTTGCTGAAAAGATCTTCATCGAGATAGTATTCCGCAGCGGCTTCAAATACAACGTCTATATTCTGCTCGCGAAGGTATCTGATTACTTTGTCGCGTGCCGCAAGAATCATTTCGGAAGTGTTCCGGTACGAATCGCTCATGACATGGGGTGTGGTGATGATCTTTGTGTACCCCAGTTGCTTCATGCGAAGGATAATCTCCGCAGACTGTTCAAACGAACGAACGCCGTCATCAAGTCCGGGCAACAGATGAGAATGCAGATCTGTACCGAGATCCGGTTTAAGAATTTTCTTTTTTCTGAACCAGCTGAACACTAGGTGTTAAATAGTTGGGTCCACTTGCTATTGATTTCGGCTTCCTGATAATAGCCGTATCCATACTTATGGGCGCCGGTACTTGGCAGGGCATTCAGCACCACACTTATATTTGAAAACTTGTTGATGTTGATGATGCGCTGCAGGTTGGTCATGAACTCTTTTTTAGAGTAGTTGGCGCGGAAGATATAAATACAAAGATCAGCGCGTTTCATGGCCATTATCCCGTCAGTAACCAGTCCGACAGGCGGCGTATCCATGAGGATGTAGTCGTATTCCTTTCGTAATTCGTCGATCAGTTCCTGGAATGAGTCGTTAAGCAACAGTTCGGCGGGATTGGGCGGATGCGGCCCGGAAGGAATAAAATCAAATCCTTCAACCGATGTATTTAACACACATTCACGCCAGGAGGTTTTCCTGATGAGAATCGTACTTACACCGCGTGTATTTTCTCCCACCGACACCGGAAGGTTTGTTTTGTTCTTCCTCATGTCGAGATCAAGAAGAACAACCTTACGCCGTGACAAAGCGATCATCGCTCCCAGATTGATGGCAATGAACGACTTGCCTTCGCCTGAAACTGTGCTTGAAATAACGATGGTTTTATCGCGGGACCGAATATTGAAAAAATCCAGGTTGGTACGGATCGTGCGAAGGGCTTCGCTCACCATTGATTTTGGCTGATCCACTACAAACAAGCCCTGATTCCTGATGTGACGTGATACCGGTACAACACCGAGAACAGGCAGGTGAAGGCTTCGCTCAAGTTCCGAAACGCTGGTGATCTTGTTGTTCGCGAGGTAAACAATACCTATGAAGAACAGCATGACGGTGAGGCTGGCAACAAGACCGGCCGTCGAAATCATCAACCGCTTCGGAGCAATCGGCTCGGTTGGCATTGACGCCGGTGAAAGAATTCTGAAGTCAGGAACGCTACCTGCCTGTACAATTTCAAATTCCGATTTGCTCTGCATCAACGTCAGGTAGAGCTGCTCATTTAATTTGTAGAACCTGAGGTTCTTTGAGAACTCGGTGTTCTTGTCCGGCAGATGCGCGAACTCACGTTCCAGTCGCGCTTTTGTCGAATTCAGCGAAGCAAGTCTGTCCACAGCATCTTTTCTTACTTCGTCAAGTTGAAGCGTAACCTTTTGCTTTAGCGCTTCAATTTCCCGCTGGCGTTCGCGGAAAGCGAAGGTTTTTTCATTATACGACATGCGCAGCCGTTCCTGGCTGAGTGCAAGACGGTTCAGTTCTTCCAGATCTTCAACCAGGCGTTCCGGGAGTGCAGCGCGCTGCGAAAAAGCCACTACGTAGTTTTCCTGCTGCAGATTCTCAACAGCCTGATTTAGCTGGTTGATGGTCTGAGTCATTTGGAAACGTTGTGAGTCAAGTTCGTTTATCCGGGTGATGACGTTTCGCAGATCGTCGTCGAGGTTGCTTGTCTTGTTCTGAAGCGTGAAGTTCTCGAAATAGTCTTCGTATCCTTCCATCTTATGCTCGATCTGTGCGAGTTCATTCGAAAGCCAGTCGATCTTCTGACGGTTGGCGAGATTTTTCTGTTCGTAACTGTATTGAAGATAAAGCGTGTCGATCTTGTTGATGATATACCACGCCTTCGTTGGATTGTGATCCTGGAAGGAAATGCGTATGGTGTTGGCGTTGAAGTTCAACGGTTCTGCGGTCAGATTTTCGCTCAGGTAATGGAGTTGGTTTTCCTGACTGTTGACCGTGAAGTAATACCCTTTTTCGTCTCCGGACCGGAAGTTTTCGTTTCGGGCAACTGAAAGCTCAAAGCCTGCAAAAGAAAATGGTTCATCGTAGCGCGCATCGATAGTATTTCCATCGGGTGTAGTGAGTCTGAAGGATCTTTCGTCCAACGGCTCGTACGAGATCGGTACGTCGAACGCAGAGGTCTTTGTCGGCTTATAACTTACGAAAAACGCTTCCTTGCCAAACAGGTCTTCATTTGTCACGCGACCGACACTGAAGGTGCTGACGTCAAGCCGTGAAGACTTTAGCACCTGGGTGAGGAAGAGTTTCGATTGAATGAGTTCAATTTCGCCGGAAAGTAAATTGAGGTTGGGCTCTTCAATTACATTCTTGATACCGAGTTCGGTGGCGTCATTCTTCACTTCCAGTTTCAGCTCCGACGACGACTCGTAAAGATTTTTTGTGTAGCGGAGGTAGAGCTGGGTAACGCCGTTTACCAACAGGAAAATCGCGATCAGCCACATCCAGTTGTTGCGGATGACCATACCGAGTTTGTTGAGATCAATTGACTCGGCAGCGACGTTCTGTATGTTCGTTTCGTTTATCAATGCCTTGCGATCAAAGTCCTATCAGCACTACGATCAGTGTTGTAAGACTCGTTAGTATGGTTACCAGTGGCGCATAGTCCCTGATGGATTCGGCCACCGGCCTTCGTATTGGCTCAACATAAATAATGTCTCCCGGGCGCAGCACTACATTCGAACGTCTGTACCCTTCGACTGTACTGAAGTCTGCAACAATCACATCATCGCCGCGCAAGATGCGTATATTCGAAGCGTTAGCATCATTGCCAATGCCTTCGGCGAGGGCGAGTACCTCAGCAAGCGTTGTGCTCTGGTTTTCAAGCGGAATCACCTGGCCCTTTGGGGCACCCAGAACGATAACGCGATTGTTTGTGACTTTAACAACGGCAAATGGTTTTTCATAGAACTCGCTGTACGCCTGTTGGAGGAAATCTTCAGCTTCCCGAATTGTCAGCCCTTCGACTTTGATGTTTCCAACCATGGGGAGTTTCACTTCACCCAATGGCGAGACGAGATATGCATAGTCGGGCTTCACGGTACTGAGATCGGCCTGGGCCGGCGTATCTTTCATCAACTCATAATCCGGGTCCACGAGGCGTTCGCCATTGTTTGTGTAAACGCGCACGGTGAGAAGGTCGTTCTGGCGGATCACGTAAGCTGATTCCACAGCCGCCACTTCCTTGCTTAAATCCGTCGGCCCAACCTGAAACATGATGTTTTTTCGGTATGATCCACAGGAAAACAGGCTTAGACTAAGTAGCAGAGCGAAAAACGGAGACGTAAAAAATGAGCGGCTCAACGTCGGCAAAATTGGTTGGTCAGGGTGAAATTACTGATTTTCTTAATAATTCGTCCAGTGTGGGCAATAGTTGGTCCTTTTCCGATACGATAGGATTCTTAACCTGCCAGTCGATCGCCAGTTGCGGATCGTTCCAGATAATGCCGGACTCCGACTCTTTGTGATAGAAATTGGAGCACTTGTAAAAGAAAAGGGAGTCTTCCAGTGCCGAAAACCCGTGAGCAAATCCGTCGGGAACCATGAGCATATTGCGCCGAACGCCATCCAGCACGCACGTGTACACCTTGCCAAATGTTGGGGACGCCGGCCGCAAATCGACTACCACATCAAGCACTTTTCCCATTAACACGCAAGCAAGTTTTGCCTGCGCGTGGGGCTCACGTTGAAAGTGCAGCCCACGGATAACACCCCTCTTACTGAAGGATTGATTTTCCTGCACAAAACTGTAATTGATCCCGGCAGCCTTAAAGGTGGTTTCCTTGAACGATTCATAGAACCATCCGCGGCTATCCTGATATACAGTTGGAATAATTTCAAGTAGTCCCTCAAACGGGGTTTCGATGACTTGCATGAACTAAAAAATAAGCGGTTACGACGCTTTCCTGAAGTCGGAAAGGGCTGCAAGATACTTGTTTATGACGAGAGATTCATCAAACTCGTTTTCAATTTTGGTCCGGCCGTTTTGCCCAAACTCTCTGAGTTTCTCGTCATTAAGACCGGACATCAGGGCCATCTTCTCAGCCAGGTCCGATGCATCCTTCAAGCGGCACAAAAGTCCGTTGAACTCGTGTTTCACTACGTGGTTGCACCCCGGCACGTCGGTCGCGATAATTGGCCGGCCCGAGCTCGCTGCCTCCAGCAGGGTGCGTGGTGCGCCCTCGCGATATGATGGAAGCACAACGCAGTCAGCCTGTTCAATGTAAGGTCTCACATCCAGCGTCGTGCCGAGATATTCGATCGTCCCGTCGTCAATCCAACGGCGGATTGTCTTCTCAGGTATACCTCGCTTGTGTTGTTCGTCGATAGCGCCAAGGATCTGGAATCTGGCAGTGCTGCCTTGCTCTTTCATTTTTTGAACCGCCTCTATGAATTCATAGACACCCTTGTCGGATATGAGCCGTGAAATCATAAGGAAAGTAAACCGGCCCTTACGACTATAGGCAAATGGTGCGAAGTGTTTGACATCGATCCCCGAACCTGGTACGAGGTCGACTATGGATGGCGGAACCAGTTTCTTGTCAAGGAAAAGCTGCAAGTCGTCCGGATTCTGGAAGAACACCTTCCTGGCGTAACGAAAGCTGATTTTGTACAAAAAAAGTGCGATTGCTGAAACAAGATTCTCTTTCAGGAAAACTGTTCCGAGTCCGCATACGTTGTTGATTACCGGAATGCGGAGCAACGTAGCGGCTAGCGTGCCATATACGTTGGGTTTTATCGTGTACTGCAGAATGATGTCAGGACGGACTCTCCGGTAAATGGCATAGAGTTCCACGATGAGCGCCGAATCCTTGATCGGATTTGCGCCGCGGCTGTCCATTCTTACGTTATGGTGAATACATCCCTCGTCGATGAGGAACTGTGTATAATCATCTACGGGGGCGATGGTATGAACTTCATATCCCTCGCGAAGGAGCGTACGGATCAGACTCAACCTGAAATTGTAAATATTCCAGGACGTGTTCAGCACAATAGCAATTCTCATATGGGCGTCGATGAGAATTTCCGTTAATCCCTGAAAATTCGATAAGGCGAAGTATTTTCAGGTGATCCCCGTAAAATTCCAGGTTAGTTTACATAAAGGTATTAAAATAGGATGAGCCGTAAAACGGGTTGTAAGAAAACGTTAAGTTTATAGCGATTAATGAGTTATGGAGGGAAATAGTAATACAGCGGTACTGGTAGCGCTGGGGTCAACCAGAGATCAGGAGGTAACGAAAGAACATTTGGATGAGCTGGCGTTCCTTGCCGAGACCGGCGGAATTAAAGCCGTAAAGCAGATAGTACAGCACCTCGAACACCCGGATCCCCGCACGTTTGTCGGGAAGGGTAAACTGGAGGAACTCAGGAATTTTGTTTTTCGGGAAGGTGTAAGGAATGTAATCTTCGACGATGATCTCACGCCCTCACAACTCCGCAACCTTGAACGGGAGCTTAACCCGAAGGAACGGGGGGAAGCTGTCGTGAGAATTTATGACCGGAGTTTATTGATTTTAGATATCTTCCTGGCCCGGGCTCAAACAGCCCAGGCGAAAACGCAGGTTGAACTCGCCCGGAACCAGTATCTTCTGCCACGTCTGACGCGACTGTGGACCCACCTTGAACGCCAGCGCGGTGGAACCGGAACGCGGGGTGGTGCCGGTGAAAAGGAAATCGAAACGGACCGGCGCAATATCCGGTATCAGATCAGCATCCTGAAGGACAAGCTTGAAAAGATCGAAAAACAGCGCAGCACCCAGCGAAAGTCACGAAGCAATATCGTAAGGGTTGCGTTAGTCGGTTATACCAACGTCGGGAAGAGTACACTCATGAACCTGCTATCCGGATCCGGAGTACTCGCGGAGAACAAACTTTTTGCAACAGTCGATGCCACGGTGCGCAAGGTTACCTATGGTACGATTCCTTTTCTGCTTTCGGATACCGTCGGGTTTATTCGCAAGTTGCCGCACCATTTGATCGAATCATTCAAGTCGACACTCGATGAAGTTCGCGAAGCAGACTTGCTGTTGCATGTTGTCGATGTTGCCCACCCGTTCCATGACAACCAGATTGAAATCGTCACTCAAACGCTGAAAGATATCGGCGCGGCCGACATACCGTCGATTCTGGTTCTCAACAAAGTCGACTTGTACCGCGAGGCGAACCTGGATGCCAATCTCGACGAGATGAAAGGGTATTATCGTCAGGCTGGTTATGAAAATATTGTTTTTGTGTCAGCGACTACGGAAGAGAATATCCTTCATCTTAAGCAGATGCTCTTTGACGAGGTGAGAAAGAAACATATTCAGATCTATCCGAATTATCTCAAGGATGGATATGAGTTCTCGCCATGGCAGGATGAAAATATTTCCGGATGACGTTTGAGAAACTTGCGATATGGCGCACTCCCATAATCACCATCACCACCACGGACACACGCACCACGACCACCACGGCAGTAATCTTGCCCTGGCATTCTGGCTGAATACGTGCTTTGCAGTCATTGAACTGGTGGGTGGCACGCTCACAAATTCGGTAGCCATCCTTTCAGATGCGATTCACGACCTTGGCGATAGTATCGCACTTGGTTCCGCATGGCTTTTTGAAAAACAATCGAAAAAGAATCGCGACGAAACCTACACGTACGGTTACAAGCGCTTTTCACTTGTGGGTGCGCTTATCAATGCCGTTGTACTCCTTGTGGGATCTTTTTTTATTCTCCGTGAAGCGATAGAGAGATTTTTCGAGCCGGTGCAACCGGAGGTAAACGGGATGATCTTTCTTGCAGTGTTAGGAGTTGTAGTGAACGGCTTTGCCATCCTGCGGCTGCGTAAAGGGAATTCAATCAGCGAACGCGTTATCTCACTGCATTTTGTGGAGGATGTTGTTGGATGGGTGGCGGTGTTGATCGGAAGCGTCGTCATGAAATTTACCGAAGCGCCTTATCTCGATCCGGCGCTATCGGTGCTCATCAGCGTTTACGTAATTGTAAATGTCTTCCGCCACCTGAGAGGCACCTTCCGAATCATCTTACAAGGGGTTCCCGATTCCGTTTCGGAACAACAGGTTGTTGATGCTATTAACACTTTCCCCGAAGTTGAAAGCACTCATGATGTTCACCTCTGGACGCTTGACGGTAACTACAACATACTGACTACACACATCGTCCTTCACGCACCATTGGAACTTGTTCAGATGGAACAACTCAAGAGCCGCATCAAGGGACAACTCAGAACGGAAGGCGTGCATCACGCAACGATCGAGTTTGAAGTGAAGGGATTGACCTGCGAGAATACCGTGGACGAACCAGACTTATGATCCATTACCTCACCGCTGCCTTTCGGATGTAGCGTGAGAATAGTTTTGGGAACAGACGTTTGAACCGCACTCCAAGCGTTTCGATACCGCCGATGTAAACTTCTTCTTTCCTGCGTTCTATCGCTTTTACAATTTTTCGGGCACACCAGTCCGCAGGTTTTCCCTTGAACTGCGCTTCATCCATTTTTCCAAGAGGGGTGCCGTCGCCTGTAACAGCGGAAAGTGTGATTGGTGTATGAATAAATCCGGGGCATATCATCGTCACCGTTATAGCTTCGCCGGCATCCTTATAAAGTTCTGCGCGTAACGAATCAAAGAAGCCATGAAGCGCATGTTTCGACGCCGCATAGGTAGACCGGTATGGCGTTCCGAAAATACCGGTAACGCTGCTAACCGTTACGAAGTGACCCTGCTTGCGGGCGAGAAAGTGCGGAAGGATGTATTTGCTGATTGCGATCGTTCCAAAGAAATTAACTTCCATGATCGTCCGATCTACGGAGATGAGCGTGTCCTTTGCAAAACTTCGTTGACTTATTCCGCCATTGTTAACGAGGATATCGATGTGACCAAAAATCTGAATGGCGGCCTCGACAGAAAGTTGAAGTGTCGAACTTGCGGTAAGGTCCAGCGGAAGCACGCGGATTTCTGCCTGACGCCCTGGCGGACAGTTGCCTTTCACGCGTTCGAGTTCCTCCTTTCGCCGCGCTGACAGGACAAGTTTGCATCCCTTTTGTGCGAGTTCATATGTGAGCGCTTCGCCGATGCCGGAGGATGCTCCCGTAATCCACACTACTTTGTTTGCGAGTGACATATTAAGATTTATTCGCCTCGTTTTCGTTCGTACACCACAAAATCGAATGCAAACTTATGCCGTTCGTCCGCTGGGTGATGCTTTCGCGAAATTTCCTGCCACACGGCACGATCAAATTTCGGAAAGTAAACGTCACCGTCAACAGCAGCCTGTACTTCCGTAAGGTACAGGTAGTCGGCAAATGGTAATGACAGTTTGTAAATGTCCGATCCACCGACGACCATGACTTCATGCTCGCCGTTTTTCTTCGCATATGCCAATGCGTCTTCAAATCGATGCACGACAATGCAACCATCAGCCTCGTAATCCTTCTGCCGGGTAACTACAATGTTCGTACGTTCCGGAAGTGGTTTGAACTTCGCCGGAAGTGATTCATAATTCTTTCGCCCCAGTATGACATGATGCCCTTTTGTTTTCCCCATAAAAAACTTCATGTCATCGGGAAGCCGCCAGGGCAGATCGTTATCTTTTCCAATTACACCATTTGCAGCGACCGCCGCGACCAATGATACCTTCATGCGTTGGTGATTGTGTTTAGAGTTTATTTCCTCTGAAAAATTCCTCTGTGCTCATGCGTTTTTTTCCTTCTGCCTGCAACTCAGTAATGCTTATCAATCCGTCGCTTGTTCCAAACCAAAGATGCGTTTTATTATCTGTACGATATTGTCCTGGTGACAAATCCTCTGATGCATTCTGTTCTGCTTCGACGATCTCCGCGCGAAATAACTTATACACTTTTCCCTGGAGCGAGGCCCAGGCGCCAGGATATGGACTCAGGCCGCGGATAAAGTTTCTTACCTGTTGAGCTGATTGATTCCAATTGATCTCGCATGTTTCCTTGAAGATTTTTGGTGCATGTTTGAGCTCACCGGTTTCAGGTTGAGGCAACGTAGGCGGATTTCCTTTGTGAATCGCCTGAACAGTTCTTAAAACGAGAGCTGCACCACGTTTCATAAGGCGGTCGTGCAAGGTACCCGCATCGTCTGAGTAATCAATCGGTTCCTTTTCCTGGTAGATAATATGCCCGGTGTCTATCTGGTGCTGGAGAAAGAATGTAGTTACGCCGGTCTCACTTTCACCGTTGATCAGCGCCCAGTTGATAGGAGCCGCACCGCGGTACTGCGGCAATAACGACGCGTGCAGATTAAACGTTCCGAGTCTCGGACGCGACCAGACTACTTCGGGCAACATCCTGAACGCTACTACAACCTGCAGGTCGGCCTGAAATGAATCAAGGTCTTTGAGAAAGGATTCGCTTTTTAAATTGGTCGGCTGAAGTACCGGCACATGGTGACGAATTGCACATTGTTTGACCGGCGACAGCGTCAATTTTTGTCCGCGACCCTGCGGTTTGTCCGGCGCAGTTACGACGGCAACAACATTAACGCCATTGGTAAGAAGCATTTCGAGCGACGCGACGGCGAATTCGGGCGTGCCCATAAAGATTGCTTTGAAGGTGGTGTCCATATCCCGATCGCAAATTACACTTTAGGAAAACAAATCAAGATATTTTGCGAACTCAAAAGCGGGTAGCATTAAGATTTGCGCAGCTCCCTCCGCATGTGTTTGGAACAGATCGGGCAGGCTTTCCAGTCGTGGCCGCGTGCGGGACAATACTCGCGTCCGAAATAGATGATTTGTAAATGAGCTTTGTTCCACTTTTCTTCCGGGATCAATCGCTTGAGATCTTTTTCGGTTTGTTCAACGCTTTTTCCGGATGAAAGTCCCCAGCGATATGCGAGCCGATGAATATGCGTGTCCACAGGAAACGCCGGCTTATTAAACCACTGCGTCATAACAACCGATGCTGTCTTATGTCCGACGGCAGGGAGTGCCTCCAATTCTTCAAATGTATCTGGCACCTGGCCATTGTATTTTTCCACGAGAATTCGCGAAAGCCCATAAATACCTTTTGATTTCATCGGTGATAGCCCACACGGTTTGATAATCTCGCGAATTTCATCAGCCGACATACGAATCATATCGTACGGGTTATCAGCCTTCGAAAAAAGTAATGGTGTTGTCTTGTTTACTCGTTCGTCTGTACACTGTGCAGAAAGCAGCACCGAAACAAGAAGCGTATAGGCGTCTTTGTGGTGAAGTGGTATCGGTGGTGACGGATAAAGTTTTTCGAGCGTGTTCAGGATGTCTTTTACCTTTTCAGCCTTTGTCATTCCCTGGTTGGATAAAGTAAGTATTTCGCGCGTATGCGGTTATAGTTCGCCAGGCCTTCAGACCATGTCGCGCGTATTTGATCTTCAGACATACCGCTCCGTATTTGCTTGCGAAGCTCGTCGGTGCCGGCAAGTTTGTCGATGTAATTTCGATCGAACGGGTTCCAGAAAAAGTTTTCCTTGTCGGGAAACGCGTTATACATATTGATCAGATAGGAGAGGTCTATACGTTTTGTGGTCTTCGCTTCGCGGAGGTCGATCCCGTAACAGAGTTGGTTTTCATGCAGCGGATTGACGGCCACACCCGGGACGGTCACCGGTGTAAATGTGAAATCGAAATCCTTCAGCTGAGGACTGCCCAGCGCCTGAAACGGAAATGGTGTGCCGCGACCGACGCTGATTGCGGTACCTTCAAAAAAACAAAGTGAAGGGTACAACCTGATTGACTGGTTGTTGGGAAGGTTTGGCGATGGATAAACAGGAAGCAAGTATTCGTCGCCGTGAGCCCAGTTCTTCATGGTTACGACGGCAAGATCGCATTTGAGACCGCCTGCAAGCCAGCCTTGGCCATTGACCATTTGTGCAAGTTCACCGACGGTGAGGCCATGCACGACCGGAATAGGATGCATGCCCACAAATGATTTGAATTCCGGCCGGAGGATCGGACCGTCGGTGTAGCCGCCATGCGGATTGGGGCGGTCAAGCACGACAACTTTCTTTCCGTTTTCCGCTGCGGATTCCATCAGATAGTGGAGGGAACTGATGTATGTATAGAAGCGTGTACCGACGTCCTGAATATCAAAAATGAGCACATCAATATCCGACACCTGATCCGGAGTGGGCTTTTTGTTTCTACCGTAAAGTGAAATCACCGGAAGCCCGGATTTAGTATCCACGCCGTTTTTTACTACTTCACCATCTGCCGCATTACCGCGAAACCCGTGTTCCGGACCGAATATTTTCTTAATCAGAATGCCGCGCTGAAGCAGCGTGTCCACCAGGTGAGTTCTTCCGACAAGAGCGGTGTGATTCACCAAAAGGCCCACGCGTTTGCCTTCCAGCATTGGTAAAAGCACGTCAAGCTGGTCGGCGCCCATGCGCAGGTCCGGGATATCCGATTGTTTTTTGGCATCGTGTCCCGGCTCCCGATGCGGTTGGGCCGCGCACGAGATCGTGAGAAAAAGCACGAATACCGGCAGGGCACCCGTCACCATTTTGTCCAGGTAGTCATAGAAACACCTGCAATAAATCACTTGTAGGGCCACAAATGTTCGCTTAATTTGCATGAATCACTAACGCTGAAAAGTTAGCAATAAGCCTTGAACGTTTCGTATTTCATTTCGAAAAGAATCAACCGGGATTATAAGACCGGGTTTTCGGCTACGATTCATAAGATCGCGATCATCAGCATCAGCGTTGGGCTGGGAGCGGCTATACTGTCGTTCCTTGTCATGAAGGGATTTCAAAATACAGTCAAGAACAAGATCTTTGGATTCAGCGGTCACCTTATCATCACGCGTTTTTCGATAAACAATTCACCCGAAGAACGTCCGATGAACATTCACATCGACGTTTATGACAGCACGTCAAAGTATCCGTTCATCCGACATGTGCAGGAATACGCACATAAGCCGGGGTTGGTCAAAACAGAGGATGAAGTTCTTGGTGTTGTCGTAAAGGGAGTTGGCAAAAGTTTCGATGTGGGAAGTTTCTCATCCAGCATTCTCGAAGGTGAGTTTATTTCATTTCCTGATTCGACCTATGCGAACCAGGTCGTGATAAGTAAGACAATTTCCGATAAGCTCAGGGCAGGAGTCGGTGACAATATAATCGTACACTTCTTTCAGAATCCGCCACGGTTCAGGCGACTAAAAGTCACAGGTATTTATGAAACGAACCTTTCGGAGTATTTCGACAGCAAAGTTGTTCTGACCGACATTCGAATGATTCAACGATTGAATGACTGGTCAGACAGTCTTGCCGGTGGCGTTGAAGTATTTCTTGATTTGAATCGGAGAATCACCCCGCCATCGGAACAATTTTATGAGGATGAAATACCATTGATGGAAAAAATATTTCCGTTTTCTCAGGAAGCCCGTACAATCGACAACGCAATAATGGCGATAGGGGAGGAAATGGATTATGATCTTAACATCGAACGCGTGAGCGACAGGTATATTCAGGTTTTTGACTGGCTGAATCTTCTCAGCAGGCAGGTCAACATCCTATTGATCATCATTCTCACGGTGATTTGTGTGAATATGATATCGATAATCTTAATCCTGGTAATGGACCGGACACAAATGATTGGATTGCTTAAGGCCGTTGGAGCGGGTAACCGCACCATCCGTTCAATTTTTATCTTTAACGGTGTAAGGCTTATCACGCGCGGACTTTTGTTCGGTAACTTGTTGGGATTAGGATTGTGCTTCCTTCAGGATCAATTCAAAATCGTTAAACTGAATCCGCATGACTATTACATGAGTTTTGTGCCGATTAGCTGGAACTGGGAAATTGTGATTCTTTTGAACGTCCTGACGTTTTTGGTGGTTACACTGGTGTTACTTCTTCCGACGATGATCATTGCAAGCGTGAACCCGATAAAGGCATTAAGATTCGATTAGAAGAAGTCTTCAGGCAACGGTTTTTTCGATTTAGGTTCAAACTTCAATTATTATTGTTATTTTTGGGATGTAAGGAGCCCACCTTATATCGAAAATGTTCTAGGTTATGCAATTAAAATTTAAAAATCCTGTCAGGCCAGACCTGACGCCAACGATCCAGAAACGGAATCGCAGGTTACAAGCATTTTTCAATGCGAAGAATCTCGATGTACGTTTGCACGGCGACGCCCAGAATCCGCTGATGGTTTTATGCGGATGTGTGGGATTGTCTGCATACGTACACAACTTCGACCTTCGTTTGCTCGACAAACCGAATCAGGGTGAAGTGATGAAGATTTTCAAGCTAACGGAGATTGTGCAAGGTACGCGCGAGGATGTTGTGGAATGGTTACAGGCATATCCTCAAATGCCTTTGTATCGTATTCAGCATGCAGGAAGCAAGTTGTTCCTTTGCGGATTCAACTTTGTCGATCGTGAACAAAAGCTGGGGCGCTACCCTGTGTTCGCCCGCGAGGATTACCACATCTACAAACAACGCGAAGCTGCTGAAGACATCCTGAGTATGTTGAAGGAAGACGGTTACGAAGTCGAAATTACCGAACCAGATCTTGATTTGGTGAAATCACACGTCGGCCCGATTTCATTTGTCGGGCTTGAAGTTTGAGGAAGGCTTAAGGCTGGTTTGAGTAATTTATCCCGGGATATATTTCTTGAACCAGCTTTGTATTGTCATTTGAAGGACGCCAAAAAAAGCTTCCTTGAAAATTCCCGCTGACATCTTTGATTCGCCTTTCGTGCGGTCCGTGAAGATTATCGGCACTTCCTTAAGCTGGAATCCAAACTTCCACGCCAGAAACTTCATCTCAATCTGAAATGCATAGCCTACGAACTTGATTTCGTCGAGCGGGATGGTTTCGAGTACATTTCTTTTGTAACAAACAAAACCCGCTGTGGTGTCGCGTATCGGGATGCTGGTAACGATGCGTACGTAACTGCTGGCAAAGTACGACAACAAAACCCTGCCTATTGGCCAGTTGACAACATTCACACCCGTGGCGTATCGCGATCCGATAGAAACGTCACTCCCAAACTCCTTGCAGGTCAGATAAAGATTAACGAGATCCTTCGGATCATGCGAGAAGTCTGCATCCATTTCAAGGATGTAGTCATATTGGTGCTCGATCGCATACTTGAAACCAGTGATGTAGGCGGTTCCCAATCCCAGTTTGCCGGATCGCTTCAGCATGTGAAGTTTTGTCTCTGACGGCGTATTGTACACGTCCTGTAGTTCTGCAACAATGTCAGCAGTCCCGTCAGGAGAATTATCGTCAACAATAAGAATGTGAAAGTCTTTCGGCAGCCCGAACACGGTGTCAACTATTGCGCGAATGTTTTCGCGTTCGTTGTAGGTCGGTATAATTACAATGGCATTGCTCACCAGGCCAGACGGTTTATAACAAATCTATGAAAAGAAGGATCGTGAACAATGGGCGCAATCGTTTGGAATCCCCATTTTTTGAAATGTTCTGCTTTTTTCCCAGCCGCATTAACAAAGAAAGGTGCCGACTGCCAGCACCTTTCTGAAAAATAACTACCCTTTCAGACTTATGCGACCTCGAGCTCGCTGGTCTGTTTCGCGAGTTTCTGCTGGATTTCGAACGGCACTGGTGCGAATTCAGCAAAACGTTGCACAAAATGGGCCCGCCCCTGTGTCAGGGAACGCAATGAAGTCGTATAACGATCAAGCTCGGCCAGCGGAGTCCGGGCTTTGATCACCTGATAGCTTCCCTTCGTATCGATACCTATGATTATTGAGCGGCGTGTTTGGAGGTCACCCATCACTTCGCCCATAACATCCTCCGGCGTCGACACTTCAACTTCATAAATCGGTTCAAGAAGCTGTGGCTCTGCACGCATGAATGCATCCTTGAATGCCATCATACCCGCAATCTTGAAGGAAATATCGTTGGAGTCAACCGGGTGCATCTTTCCGTCAAATACCATTACTCTAACATCCCGCACGTAGGAACCGGTTATCGGTCCTTCCTCCATTTTTTCCATTACCCCTTTTTGTATTGAGGGAATAAAACGCAGGTCGATCACGCCACCAACGATACAATTATAAAAGACAAGCTTGCCACCCCAGGGCAACGCAATTTCCTCCTTGCCGCGGATCGTATAGTCAGTAGGTTCCGGCATTCCTTCCACATAAGGTTCAATTTTCATATGCACTTCCGCAAACTGTCCCGCGCCACCCGACTGTTTTTTGTGGCGATAGCTTGCGATCGCGGGCTTCCGGATTGTTTCGCGATAGGAAATTCTCGGCGACACGAAGTCAATATGTAATCTATACACATTTTCGAGAAACCATTTGCACACGGCCAGGTGCAATTCGCCCTGTCCGGAGATCAGCAGTTGTTTCAGCTCCTTCGCATATTGTACTTCAATGGTCGGATCTTCATGATGGATTTTCTGCAAAACCTCGCCGATCTTTTCATCGTCGTTTTTGCTTTGAGCAACTACTGCCGTACGAATGCGCGGTGCCGGGTATTCAATTGGCCTGATAGTAACATCGAAGCCCTTGCTGCGCAGCGTCTGATTGGTAAACGTATCCTTTAACTTCAACGTAGCCCCAATATCCCCGGCAACCAGCTTGTCTACAGGCGTACGTGTTTTGCCGTCCATAATAAAGAGTTGGTTCAAACGCTCCGTGGTACCGGTCTGGCTGTTGACAAGTTCCATGTTCGTGGTGACTTCACCACTGATCACCTTAAAGAATGAAAGTTTGCCGAGGTTGGGTTCAAGATGCGACTTGAACATAAAAAGAACCGTCGGCTTGTCGGGATCGAACGCGAGTTCCTCACCTTCAACGGTGATTTCCGGTTTTGCTTCCCGCGGACAGGGCGCGACGTTGTCGATAAAACCCATCATTCTTCCACTACCCATATTCTTTTTCGCTGACATGCAGAATACGGGAAACACATCATGATGGATCATTCCGAGTTTGAGGCCTGTGCGCAGTTCGTCCTCGTCAAGTGTTCCTTTTTCAAAGTATTTTTCCATGAGCTGCTCATCATTTTCAGCAGCTTTCTCAACTAACTCGTTATGCAGTCGGTTTGCTTTCTCCTGTTCATCAGCCGGTATAGGGAGTTTTTTTGGTTTCCCGCCCTCCTCGGGAAATTCATACATCACCATTTTAAGCAGGTCGATGATCTGGTTGAAGCCTTCACCGCTGTTGCGCGGATATTGCATTTGCGTGACGGCCGCTCCGAAATGCGCGCGAAGGGATGCCAACGCGGCATCGAAATCGGCCTTGGGATGGTCAACCTGGTTGACTGCGAATATTGTTGGTTTGCTGAACTGGTCTATATAGTTCCAGATAAGTTCGGCGCCTACTTCGACGCCATGCTGGGCATTGATAACCATCACGCACGTGTCAGCTACACGCACGGAAGAAATCATTTCACCGACGAAGTCATCAAAACCGGGCGTGTCGATGATATTTATTTTGTAATCCTGCCACTCCGTATGTAAGGGAGTTGCAAACACGGAGTTCCCGCGTTCCTGTTCAATTTCGTGATAGTCCGATACGGTATTCTTTGACTCGATCGAACCGCGCCGGTGGATGATACCGGCTTCAAATAGCATGTCTTCGGCCAGCAAAGTTTTGCCGGCCTTGGGCGCACCCAACAGAACAATGTTCTTGATGTGCTTGTCATCATAGACTTTCATGGCGATATGATTTTGAAGTGGAAGAATGCATGAAGAACGCTGTTACGCTGATTTGAAATCGGAGGGAGATGTCGGCGCGCAGGTTCTTCATGGTAAGAACTTTTTTGGGTCCGGCTACCGCGATGCAGAACGTCCGTCTGAAATAGAAACCCGGCCGCTGCATTATCAGGCAACCGTCGTAAATTGTTGAGGGAATTGTCTATTGAAGGTAACCCAAAAAGCTTTTTGTCAAAAGAAAAAAAGGCATTCGTTCAAATGTCTTGAACCCCCCGGACGGGTAGCCTTACTTCATTCGGCTGTTTTTGAAGGGGTTAGCCTGTTTTCCTGACTTTCGTCAGCCCGGACATTAAGCAAAATCACTTGGTTTTATATTGAAACGTCAGGTTTCGAGTATATTCCCTCGGATACTTTTGAGTATTAATTCTAAACCACGAAGAAATGAAACACAAAATATCAACCCTATTGACAGCCGCCCTGATGCTGATGGTTTTCACCCACGGTGTAAGCCAGAGTGCACTTCTGAAAGCTAACAAAATGACCGTTCAGGGATCATCCTCACTTCACGACTGGGAGTCTGAGATTACAAAAGCCGACCTCAAAGGTGAGTTCCTCGTTAGCAACAACCAACTTAAGGAAGTGAAAAATGTTGAGGTAAGAATACCTGTCGAAAGCATCAAGAGCACAAAAGGCAGGTTGATGGACAGCAAAACGTATGACGCCTTTAACTCTTCAAAGAATCCTAACATTGTTTACACAGTTACCCAGGCAAAGGTTAACCCCGCAAACGGTACCATTGATGCCACAGGAACACTGACCATGGCGGGGGTATCCAAACCAATGGACCTTCAGGCCAAATACACAATGCTCGACAACGGCGACATCCGCCTGACACTTTCACGGAAATTCAAAATGTCAGAATTCAAAATGGATCCTCCGACAGCTATGATGGGTACGGTTAAGGTAGGTGACGAGGTAACCGTAAACTTCGACCTTGTCGTAAACACGAAAAAAATAGTCCAATAAAGAAAAAACATACTAACTTTAAATAACTACCAATATGGTACTCAAGAACACAATTAAACTTATGAGCCTCGTAGCGCTCATGACGTTCGCCCAGAGCACTTTTGCTCAACAGCCTGCACTCCAATATTACAGACCCCAGGACAAAGACGGAATAAACTATTTTGAGTCGCCGAAGACTGATACAGTCAAATACGACGGTATCAAGGTTCGTCTGGGTGGCGGTTTTGCAATGCAATTCCAAAGCCTGAGCCAATCCAACGCAGAGAACAATCTTGCAGAACTCGGTTCAGACTTTAACCTTCCGACAGCCAACCTGAATATTGACGTTCAGTTGGCCGACGGTCTTCGCCTGCACATGAGGAACTTCTTCTCTTCACGGCACCACAACGAAGCATGGGTAAAAGGTGGTCACATGCAAATCGACAACCTTGACTTCATCAAACCCGGCTTGTTGGAGAACATTATGAAGTATACGACGGTCCGCGTCGGTCTCGATGAGTTCAACTATGGTGACAACCACTTCAGAAGAAGCGACAACGCCCAGGCCCTTTACAACCCCTTCGTTGAAAACTTCATCATGGACGCTTACGCAACTGAGGCATTCGGTGAAGTGACTGTACAGAACAAAGGATTCCTTGTAGTATTAGGTGTGACTAACGGTAAGTTGAACCAAAACGTGGTGAATACTAATGCATCTGACAACAAGCCTTCTTTCTTCGGTAAAATCGGTTATGACAAACAGATGAATGAAGACCTTCGCGTGAGACTTACCGGTTCATGGTACAGAAACCATGGTACTTCAACCGGAACATGGTTGTACGGTGGCGACCGCGGCGGTTCAAGATACTACCACGTGTTGCGCACAGTGCCTGATCCCAACAACAACAATACAGTAACTTACACTGACTTCGACGGCAGATACAATGCAAGGTTTACTAAACTGACTGCAATTCAGATTAACCCCTTCATTAAATACAAAGGTCTTGAGTTCTATGGTGTGTATGAACTGGCAGATGGCGCAGAGGATATCGTGCAGGGTGGTAATGTAGTGGCCAAAGCCGGTTCATTTACTCAACTCGCCGGTGAATTGCTCTATCGGTTCGGCGCACAGGAGAACTTCTACATAGGCGGACGTTACAACACAGTGTCTGGTAAAACACGCGATGATCAAACTGACACTATGGACATCAGCAGAGTTCAACTCGGTGCTGGCTGGTTCCTGACACGCAACATCCTGACCAAAGTAGAGTACGTGCAGCAGAAATATACAGGTGATGCCTGGACCGGACGATTCAACGGTGCTGAGTTTGATGGTATCGTGATTGAAGCCGTGATCGGTTTCTAATCGCGGGACTCGCACACCAACTCAATAGAAAGTAGTCCCGCACGCGGGGCTACTTTCACCTGTTAAAAACGAAATGATTATTGGTACCATGAAAAAGCTAGTAAACACTCTTGTCGCGGTTCTGCTTCTGCTGGTCGCAAGCGGTTTCTCAGAGCAAGGCCGATGGGTCATTGATCCAACGAGCCGTCTTGCTATTCATGGGGCCACCAACGTTAATACATTCAAATGTCTGCTTGAATCCTACAACCTCGGCGACACACTCGAGTATGTAAGGGAAAGAGCCTCAATCGAAATGAAGCTCACACGAAACAGGATGCGAATCCCTGTCCGGAACTTCGATTGTGGCAACAGGCAAATCACAAAAGATTTCTGGCAAACCCTGAAGTCAGACCATTATCCTGAACTTGAAATTTGTTTCCGGTCGTTTCGCAAGAGTTCCATACCCGACAAAAGTTACGTCGATGGTGTAGTCGACATCACGCTCGCGGGTGCCACCAAACGATACACGGTCCGTTATTTTGCCCGTACCCCCAATCCCGAAACGTTGTTCCTTACCGGAGTTCAACAAGTGAATTTCGCCGATTTCCGGCTGGAACCTCCACAGAAAATGATGGGATTAATCCAGGTCCAGGAATGCCTTGACGTGGAATTCAACCTCACACTTAAAGCTTTCTAATCGGTTTCTAATCTTCATCGCCTGCCGCTGTCGTTGTGGGTATCCGGCTGTCTTGTGTAAGAATGCTGCGCAATTCATCCGATTCACACTGTGGTGTGCACCTATTTTTGGTTGTATTAATCCACAGCCATGAAGAAAAAGTTACTGATTCTCGCAGCTCTGACGTTGTGTGCGTTCCGGGCCTTTCCACAATCCGACTCGACGGCCCACACTGATCTTTTTGATCTTTCCCTCGAACAATTGCTTAACCTGGACGTTGTCGACAAGAATTTCTATCTGTACGGTTATATCAATGCCAATTTTCAGAAAACATTTGACGCACCTTCCCTTGGCGAAGGTGGTGAGACGGTGAAAACTTCTGATCCTGCCGAGTGGACACCGGTTAAGAATTTCCATCTGTACGGCCAGGGAAATCTCTCCAAGAATATCAGCTACCTGTTCAATATCGCGTACGATGATCAGCGACTCGATGTTCGCAATGCGTGGGGAAACTTCATGCTTCGTGAGGCATTCCAGATCCGTGTTGGAAAGATGTACCGGAAGTTCGGGCTTTACAACGAAAGGCTTGATCAGATACCAACGTTTATTGGAATAGAGGCGCCGGAGATGCTGGATTCCGACCATTTGTTTCTGACACGTACTACCAATGCGATGATTCATGGAACATTTATGAATCCAAAGCAGGAAATTTCCTACGCGCTGATGACTGACAACGGAGAAGGCGGCCCGGCGAAAAAACTCTTTCCTCTCGGTTGGGACCTTCGAATGAAATCTTACGTCCATGGTCTTATCATAGGGACTTCCGGCTACACGTCGAGCGTATCCGGAACAAAGGCCCGCTCAAATACTTCACTCGGCGAAGGCACTCCTGACGGCGGCATCCTCCCCTGGATGGAAGGAGACCGTTTCACAGTAGCCGGTGTTTTTATCGAAAAACAAATCGGGAAGTTTCTTATTCAATCGGAATATTACACAGCCCGCCACAATGCGGTGAGGGATGCAGCGAATACCCTCAGGGTTGTGCGTGAGGCCGGAATCAACAGTACCCAGCGTTCGCGGTTCCTCGGTGCAAACGCAGAAAAAACAAATGATGCACTTGTTGAAGCAGACGTGATTCGCGATACAAAGTACACCGTGCAGACCTGGTACCTGCGCCTGGGATACAACATGAAAACAAACATCGGGCAGATGGTGCCGTACGTGTTTGTTGACTGGATGAGTCATCCCGAAGCTATTCGCAATCAGGCGTATGGTGGTGACAACGAATCCGGACTCGCGGATGATGGCAAGTTCCTGAAACCATCAATCGGTGTTGTCTATCGACCGGTACCTGCTGTGGCCATTAAGCTGGACGGAAGTTATCATAGCCAGATGTTCAACGGTGAGAAGGTAATGTATCCTGAGCTGAGACTTGACTTTTCGTTTGCGTTCAGCAACAATACGATCGAAAAGGCTTTGAATAATTAACAGTAGTTGCGATTGAGATTAATCGGGAATGCAAGGCGATTTGATTTTGCATTCCCGATTTTTTTTATGACTCATTCCGCACGTGCTAATTCACAACCTCCAGTTTGAGGTGCTTCTGGAGAAACATGACGATCGCCAGTTGCTGGAAGGTGTAGTTTTCTTTCTTGCGGAATCCGTGGCCTTCATCCTTCGCCAGCAGGTACCATACGTCGTGCCCTTTGTCCATGAGTTTCTTTTTTATTTGTTCCGATTCGGAAGCAGGAACACGCGGGTCATTTAAGCCCTGGATAATAAACATGGGTTTGGTAATCTTGTCGACGTGATTGCTCGGTGAAATTTTTTCGAGGAAGGCATTCATTTCCGGGATGCGTTCGTCACCGTACTCTACGCGTCGCAGGTCTTTACGGTAGTCTTCTGTGTTTTTGAGGAAGGTCACGAAGTTGCTGATGCCCACCACGTCGATACCACACGCCAGGCGGTCACTGTAGTGCACCATGGAAGCCAGGACCATATAACCGCCGTAAGATCCGCCGTAAACCGCTACGCGTGATGCGTCAAGTTCGGGTTGCTTCGCTATCCAGTCGAGCAGGCTGCCGATGTCTTTAACGCTTTCTTCGCGCTTCATGCCATTGTCGAGTTTTAAGTACGTCTTGCCGTAACCGGATGAACCGCGAACGTTGGGTTCGATGACTGCGACGCCAAGTTCATTCGTCAGATAACTCCGGAATGCGTTGAATGAGGGAAGCGCCTGTCCCTCTGGGCCGCCATGAATATTTATCACGACGGGTGCCCTGCCCGTTGCCTTCGCCGGCTTGTAATAAAATGCAGGAATCATGCGCGGCTTGCCGCCGACGCGGTCGAAGGTTTCGTAACTTATCAGTTCAGGAGCTGTGAAACTTGAATTTGGCAAGCCACCAATTTCGCTGTCTGTCCACTGTGTGAGTTCGCGGGTTCCAAGATCATATGTGTACACATCGCTTGATGATTTCGGCGAGTTGATGGTAAGGCTGAATACATTGCCATCCGGATGAAAATTCGCCGGCCCGTTCAATGCAACGGGCAGTCCGGGAAGCTGTGAATACTTTTTCGTATGGGTATTGAGTTCGTACAATTTGAAAACGCCATTCTCGTTGGCAGTAAACACAATCGTGTTTCGTTTTTTGTTGATGATCATGTCGACGATACCCCAGTTAATGTCTCTTGTGATCACCTCCGACTTGCGTGTAGCCACATCGTAATGCCGAAGCTGGTGGAATTCGCTGCCTTCATCCGATGTGTAAAAGATTCCGGTGCCGTCGGTATTCCAGACACCTCCGCCGTAGCTTATCTCTTCTTTCGATGGATTAACCTGTTCGAGTTTGCCTGTGGTCAGATCCAGTATATGCAGGTAAGAACGGTTTATCGAAATTCTGTTCACGACAATTACTTTCTTGCCGTCGGCAGACCAGTCTGACGGATACCACGCTCCGGTGTTTTCAAGAATGCGTTTTGCTTCCTTCGGCTTCGTCATGGAAGCCAGATACAGATCGTAGTCTTTTCCGGTTCGCCTGGTACTGGTATAAATGAATTGCGTCCCGTCCTCGGCCCACAGCACATTTGAGTTTTGCGTACGGCCACCATCGGAGATCATTTCCCATGAACCTGTTTTCAGGTCAAACCAATATAACTGCCGGAACTCATTTCCGCCCACGTCTTTTGTAAACATGAAGCCATAGTACTGCGGATTCGGACAGAACGATCCGCCGCCAACGGGTTCATTGAAGAAAGTAATCTGCTTGCGCGCGCCACCCGGTTTTGAGATCAGATGAATCTGATTTGTTTCGGCGAAGCGCGTTGTGATCAACATGGCATCGCCTGTTGGTGACCACGTTGAAGGCGAGGCGCCGCGAACCTGTTGATACTGGTTCATCCGCTCCCGGAGTTCTGCCGGAATCGGTGGAATGTTTTCCATAACAAGGTTACCGACTTCGGTACGGCCTTGCTGTGCAACAACAGCCGGCGCCATCAGGGTTAGCAGCAACCCGGTGATCACGAATGTAAAGGTCTTTGCACTCATAGGGAAAGGTTAATGATTGGATTTAAGGTACCAATTTTCGGGAAGGAAACCAGTTCTTTTGAATGTGAGTTGCGGAAATGCGTTCAATGCGGGGGCGTGGTATGCAGGGATTTCGCAGGGAAAATTGGCAACTGGCTGCTGGCAACCAGGGTTGAACAAAGACTTTTCTCGTGGCTTGAGATCAAAATTCAGTATCAATTTTTGGCTTGTTTGGCTATTGCCCGTTTGCGGAACCTGTATGCAACTGATATGGATGTTGTATGGAACTTATATTGATCTATATTCAACCTTAGCGAAACCTCTGTTATAAATGAGAAATCAGAAACCAAAGCGGAATGAGGAGCTTTGGATTGTGCCAGAGGATCGACTGTCTATTGAAAACGTTTCAGTCAAAACGTTCACGCTCACCCGGGTCCTGCGCACATGCCGTGCTCAGGACGGTGTCCGTTTATTAATATTATTTTGTCGAAACGGGAGCGCAAAGAGACTTGGTTAAAGTCACACGAATTAAAAACTATAAATATTATAAATCAGAATAATCAGAATTAGAAATTGTATCCCATTCAACGGCAAACGCACATTTTGTTTACGACAATTTCAAACAGGAAGGATCCTGCCTGCCCGCCAGAGCGTTTCGCGACAGACTGGAACGTGAAACCTGAAACCGCGCGTAAGGAAAGCGCGTGGAACGGTGTGAGAGTGAGGCGGAGAGTGTACGACTTTGAAATTCTGGTTTTACTTGTAACCCAACACCTTCAACATACTTTCGTGAGTTTGTTCAGGAGCGAACAACGTCGTCACGATCTCGCCGTCTTCATTGCGATCGATGAGAACGTGTTTCGGTGCGGGAATCAGGCAGTGTTGAATTCCACCATATCCGCCGAGGGATTCCTGGTAAGCGCCGGTATGGAAGAATCCGATATAAAGCGGTTCCTCGTCGTTGATCATCGGGAGAAACACTTCACCGGTATGCGCTTCGGAGTTGTAATAGTCCATACTGTCGCAGGTGAGTCCGCCCATGTTCACCTTGTGATATGGGTCGTCCCATTTGTTGATGGCGAGCAATACGTATTTCTGGTTCAGTCCCCAGGCATCGGGGAGATGCGTAATGAATGAGCCGTCGATCATATACCAGAGCTCTTTGTCGTTCTGCAGTTTCTGATCGATAACGTTGTATAGCACCGCGCCGCTTTCACCAACGGTGTAGCTACCGAATTCCGTGAAGATATTTGGAACAGGAACGTTGTTCTTGTCGCAGATCCACTTTACGTTTTCCACGATTTGCTCGATCATGTACCGGTAGTCGTAATGGAATGTCAGGGATGTTTTGATCGGGAAGCCGCCACCGATATCGATCGAGTCGAGCGTCTCACAGATCTTGCGCATCTCACAGTATTTGAAAACGAAACGGCTGAGTTCGCTCCAGTAGTAGGCTGTGTCCTTGATGCCCGTGTTGATGAAGAAGTGGAGCATCTTGAGCGTAGCTCTGTCACTGGTCTGGATTTTTTCCTTGTAGAAGTTATTGATGTCGCTGTAGCGGATGCCGAGGCGCGACGTATAAAATTCAAACTTTGGCTCTTCATCGGCGGCGACGCGAATACCGATCTGGTAAGGAACTTTCACGCCTTCTTCATACGCGTCGATTTCCCCCATCTTGTCGAGGATAGGGATACAGTTGTGAAAGCCGTCGTTAAGGAGATCTGTAATGTAACCAGTGTACCGCGGCATCTTGAAGCCGTTACAGATGATGTACGTATCTTTTGTGATTTTGCCTTTGTCGTATAGCGACCGCACGATCGGAATATCGAACGATGAAGACGTTTCGATATGCACGTCCTTATTCTTCAGTGCTTCCTCAAGTACGAAGGAAAAATGCGACGACTTTGTGCAATAGCAGTAGGTATAAGTCCCCTTGTATTTGAACTTCTCAATTGCATTGTTAAAGGTTGCCTGAACAAACCTGATGTTTTCGCTGATGCGCGGGAGGTAAGTAAGTTTCAGGGGAGTTCCGTACTGCTTGATGATGTCCATCAGAGGTACGTCATTGAACAGCAATTCATGTTCCCGGACTTTAAATTCTTTCTGAGGAAACTCGAAAGTCTGCTCAATCAGTTCACGGTAACTCTTCATCTAGGCCTAAAAACGTTTTTTCGGTGTCCAAATACGGTCAAAAACCTGCGTGCGTTAAAAGTTCATTCCATTACGAACAGAAACCGGGTATTAATGGTTTTGCTAGTAACGCTTTTATAAAGGAGTGCAATATTGGGATAAATTTGCCATCTTTGCAATAATCCAAAAGAACGCATGAACAATCGTTTTTTCTGCCTGATTGCTCATTTTTTGCCGGAACTCTAACGGCGGGCGGGAACTGTTTTTTCTTCTTCGTGCCGTCCTCCCCAATTAGTTGAACGTAGTTATATTAAATGCATTAGTCGTGAGAGAGCTAAAGATAATAGAAGTTAAATCCGAAATCGGTGCCGGAACGCGAGGCGCCAGCTTGGGCGTCGAGGCTATTAAGATCGCCAGTCTGGACATGAATTCCGATTTTTTCAAGCAACATCAGTCAGTCGAGGTTGAAAACGTAAACGAGTTGCTTTTCGACGGTGCCAAGCACAGCTACGCGAAGTTCATCGATGGCGTGATGATCATGGAAGAACGGGTCTGCCTGGAGGTCTATGAAACGCTTTTTGACGAGTATTTCCCGTTAATTATGGCGGGCGACCACAGTACCGCCTACGGGACGATAGCTGGTATTAAGAAAGCATACCCTAAAATCCGCCTGGGTGTCATCTGGATCGATGCGCACGCCGATATTCATACACCTTTTACGACACCATCCGGCAATATGCACGGTATGGCCCTTGCCATGGCCTGCGGCATCGATAACCTGGAATGCAAGGTGAATGATCCGCGTGGCGAAACGCTGGAACTTTGGGAGCAGTTGAAAAACGTGGGTATGCCCGGTCCAAAGGTGTACCCGGAGGATATTGTTTACGTGGGAGTTCGCGACCTGGAAAAACCCGAGAACTACCTGATCAACAAATACAACATCAATTTCATTGAAATAGAGGATATCAAGAAACACGGTGCTGATGTAATGGCAATCAAGGCGTTACAAATGCTCGATCATTGCGAAATGGTCTATGTTTCCTTCGATGTTGACTGTATCGATAGCCGTTATTCAACGGGAACCGGGACGCCTGTCCCAAATGGCCTGACCGTCGATGAAGCCAAGGCATTCAACGTCGAGTTGGGTAAAGATCCCAAGGTTTGCGCCTGGGAGATCGTCGAAGTGAATCCGACGCTGGACACCGAAAACCGGATGGCCGAAAGTGCTTTCGAGATTCTTGAGGCTACTGCCCGCTCAATCATCAGCAGACCGGTTCTTGCCGAATAAGCATTTTTTCTTTGCGCTCCCTTGCGTCCTTGTGCCCTTGCAGGTATGCCGGGCACGTCGATTAGTTACGAAACTGATTTCGTGAAATACTACCCGATTTTCTTAATTTCGCGACCAAATCAAGTTTCATAACCAATATCGAAGCAACGAAATGAGCAACAAACCGATTTCCGCCTTTTTGGAGAAACACTATCTGCACTTCAACGCGGCTGCGCTTGTGGATGCTGCAAAAGGGTACAAGAAACACGTCGAGTCGGGCAAAAAAATGATGGTCACGCTCGCGGGGGCAATGAGTACCGGAGAACTGGGAATCAGCTTCGCTGAGATGATCCGTAAGGACAAGGTTCATATCATCTCCTGTACCGGGGCTAATCTGGAGGAAGATATCATGAATCTTGTTGCTCATTCTCACTATAAGAGAATTCCCCACTACCGCGACCTTACACCGGAACAGGAGTGGGACCTCCTCCAAAACCACCTCAACAGAGTAACGGATACGTGCATTCCCGAGGAAGAGGCATTCCGCAGATTGCAGGCGCACTTGTTCAAGGTGTGGAAAGATGCGGAAGACAAAGGCGAAAGACTTTTCCCGCATGAATTCATGTTCCGGCTTCTGAACAGCGGCGACCTCGAGCAGTACTACGAAATTGATCCCGCCAACAGTTGGATGATCGCTGCTGCCAAAAAGAATATTCCGATGGTGGTTCCCGGATGGGAAGACAGCACGATGGGTAACATCTTCGCTTCTTACTGCATTACCGGCGAACTAAAACCCTCGACGATGAAGTCGGGCATTGAATACATGACCTGGCTGGCAGACTGGTATACCGAAAACGCAGGTGAACACGGAATCGGATTCTTCCAGATCGGTGGAGGTATCGCCGGAGATTTTCCGATATGCGTTGTGCCGATGCTGCACCAGGATCTCGAACGCGATGGCGTTCCGTTCTGGAGCTACTTCTGCCAGATCAGCGACTCCACAACCAGTTACGGTTCTTATTCAGGGGCGGTGCCAAACGAGAAAATCACGTGGGGCAAACTAAACATCGATACACCCAAGTACATTGTGGAATCAGACGCGACGATCGTTGCGCCTTTGATCTTCGCATACGTCCTTGAATGGTAAATAACCACCGACAAAAGACCGGCTCTCTTAAATCAGGGCATAACCCTGCAACACCTATTTATTGACCCATGAATCTTGATTTTCAGCTTCGCGACGAAGTACAAAAAGCGGCAGCGCATCTTTTTGGTCAGGTGCCTGATGGCCTTCAGATACAACCGACCAATCAGGAATTTGAAGGGTCACATACGCTGGTGTGTTTTCCATTAACACGTCTCTCCCGAAAAAGCCCGGAAGAGACTGCTCGTCTTGTTGGAGAGTATTTGCAGGAGCACAGCAGTCTTGTCAGCCGTTTTAATGTGGTCAAGGGATTTCTGAATCTTGTACTTCACGATGACGTATGGGTTTCTCTTTTCAGCGCGATCGCGAATCGTAACGACTACGGTCAACTCCCGTCGAATGGTGAGGAGATCATGATCGAATACTCGTCTCCGAATACAAACAAGCCGCTTCATCTTGGTCACCTGCGTAACAACTTTCTCGGGTGGAGTGTCAGTGAAATCTTCAAGGCTAACGGGTACACAGTTCACAAGGTCCAGATCATCAACGACCGGGGTATACACATTTGTAAGTCGATGGCAGCGTGGAAGCTGTATGGCGATAGTGAAACCCCGGACAACACCATGATGAAAGGCGACCACCTCGTCGGGAAATATTATGTGGAGTTTGATAAAGCGTATAAAGCCCAGGTGAAGGCGCTTGTTGAGAAAGGCATGTCGCAGGAGAATGCAGAGAAGGAAGCGCCGGTGATGAAATACGCGCAGGAACTTCTCCGCAAGTGGGAGCAGAAGGATCCGGAGACCGTCGGATTATGGAAGATGATGAATGAGTGGGTTTACGCCGGCTTTGCAGAGACCTACAAACGAATGGGCGTCGACTTCGACAAACTGTATTACGAATCCGATACATACCTTCTCGGCAAGGAAGAAGTAATAAAGGGTCTTGATAAGGGCGTCTTTTACAAGAAAGAAGATGGATCTGTCTGGGTTGATCTCACAGGTGAAGGACTCGATCACAAAGTATTGCTCCGTGCTGACGGAACCTCCGTATACATGACGCAGGACATCGGAACGGCGATACTGCGCTTTCGTGACTTCCCGCGGATTAAAGGGCAGGTATACACAGTTGGGAATGAACAGGAATACCACTTCAAAGTATTATTCCTGATTCTCGGTAAACTCGGTTACGAGTGGGCACAGCGTTGTTATCATTTGTCCTACGGAATGGTAGATCTTCCCAGCGGAAAAATGAAGAGCCGCGAGGGTACCGTTGTTGATGCCGACGACCTGATGGCGGAGATGTATGCCGAAGCCGAAAAGCAAACTCAGGAACTTGGCAAACTTGAAGATATGTCTGGTGATGAAGCGCGCCGCCTGTTTGAAATGATTGGGATGGGTGCACTGAAGTTTTTCCTGCTCAAGGTTGATCCGAAAAAACGCATGTTGTTCGATCCCAATGAATCCATACAGCTACAGGGATTCACAGGACCGTTCATCCAATACACGCACGCCCGGATTCGTGCCATCATACGCAAGGCATCTGAGGCCGGCATATCCTGGAACAGTGCGTCCTTTGGTTCGGTCAAACAACTTGAGCCTGCCGAGCGTGACAGCGTATTTTTGCTGAGCAGGTATGAGTCAAAACTCGCGGAGGCAGCAAAGGAGTATTCTCCGGCAGTAGTTGCTAATTATGCCTATGAACTGGCGAAATCGTATAACCAGTTCTATCAGTCTATACCCATTTTTTCGGAAAGCGATAAGAATAAACTGGCATTTCGTATCGCGTTTACTGATGCCGTTGGCAAAGTACTCAAAAAAGCCATGGCGTTGCTTGGAATTGAAGTTCCGGAACGGATGTGACGCCGTCCGGATTCGCGTTCCTCCACTTTGCAGAAAACCGGTGCGAAATTCAGAACATTTTTTGTTACTTGATGTTCATTGAACTAACCCTGAGAATTTATGAAAGCACTAATATCAGCCCTGCTACTTATGATCGCTACCAATGCCTCGTCGGTTTACGACTTTAAGATGACTTCGCTCGATGGCGAGGAAATTGATTTCTCTCAGTACAAAGGAAAGACGTTGCTTATTGTGAACGTCGCCTCAAAATGCGGTTATACGCCTCAGTACAAGGATTTGCAGAAGTTGCATGAAACGTATGGCGAGAAGGTTATAATCCTCGGTTTCCCTGCCAACAATTTCGGACAACAGGAGCCTGGCACGAGCGCGGAGATCGCTTCGTTCTGTGAGAAAAATTATGGCGTTTCTTTCCAGATGTTTGAAAAAATTTCCGTCAAGGGCGATGACCAGCATCCGCTTTACAAGTTTTTGAAAGAAAAGACTGGCCAGGAACCAACCTGGAATTTTTGCAAGTACCTGGTCAAACCTGACGGCACAATCAGATTTTATCCTTCGAAGGTGAATCCGATGGATAAGGAAATTGTTGATGCGATCATTTAGATACATCGTTGCTGCCATCGTACTGATGAGTGTTCTGGCTTTCCTTTCCGATATCCTTTTTGCCTCGCGGAAGCCGCAGCCGGATGTGGAATCGATTTACGATTTCAAAATGACATCACTCGATGGCGATGAAATTGATTTTTCCCGTTATCGCGGAAAGTTTCTCCTTATCGTTAATACAGCATCTAAGTGCGGGTACACGCCCCAGTATCGTGAATTGCAGGAGCTGCACGAGAAATACGGCGAGAAGGTAGTCGTGCTCGGTTTCCCGGCTAATAATTTCCTTTGGCAGGAACCGGGTACCGATGACGAGATTGCAGCTTTTTGCAGCCGGAACTACGGCGTAACATTCCAGATGTTCAGTAAAATATCCGTTAAGGGAAAAGATCAACATCCCTTGTATGCGTGGCTCCAAAGCAAAACCAAAAAGGCGCCGCGCTGGAATTTCTGCAAATACGTTATCGATCCATCGGGAAAACCCGTTGCCTTTTATCCCTCAAAAGTTAGTCCCCTCGATCCGGAAATCCTGAAGAAACTTGAACTCATACAATGATTAAAAAACTTGCGCAATACCATCCCATGGCACTTGACTTTGCGTTGCTTGTAGCCAGGGTTTGTTTTTCGGCCGGAATGATCACGCACGGCTGGCCAAAGCTCGCGAACTTTACCGAACGCGCTTCACGGTTTGCCGATCCCTTCGGACTCGGTTCGACGATCTCACTGGGAATGGCAGTTTTCGCCGAATTTTTTTGTTCAATACTTGTTCTTGTCGGCCTCTATGCCCGCCTTGCCCTTATTCCGATGATCTTCCTGATGATAACGATCGTGTTTGTTATCCATGGTGCGGATCCATTCGGCAAAAAAGAATCGGCAGTACTTTATTTGGTCGCATTCGTGACACTTTTCTTTACCGGTCCCGGAAAATATTCCATCGATGGAATCCGGAAGTAGTTTATTTTCGGGATTGAAATGAAAATCTGGCTCGACGCATTCCGCCTCAGAACATTGCCCCTGGCACTTTCCTCGATAGCAATGGGCGGATTCCTGGCAGCAGAAAACGGCGCGTTCCGATGGAGCATATTCCTGCTTTGCGTTGCCACCACGATTTTTCTTCAGATACTGTCCAACCTCGCCAATGATTACGGCGACTCTATTCACGGCGCAGACAGCGATGAACGCAAAGGTCCGAGTCGCGCGGTGCAGTCGGGTGCGATTTCACCACGGGCGATGAAACGCGCGATAATAATTTTCGCCAGCCTCAGTTTTATCTGTGGCATTACACTTTTGCTCATTGCCTTTGGAACAGACTGGCAAGCAATACTCTTTTTCCTGGTTCTGGGTTTACTGAGCATAGCTGCAGCGATTGGGTACACGGTTGGAAAGAAACCATATGGATATGCCGGGCTCGGCGATCTTTCAGTGTTCGTCTTTTTCGGGCTGGTCGGTGTCCTCGGTTCATATTATCTTTTCGCCAGGCAGTTGCATAGTTCGCTTGTGTTTCCCGCAGTAAGTTGTGGGTTGTTCTCAGTCGGCGTTCTTAATATCAACAACATGCGCGATGTACATTCCGATATAAAAGCTGGAAAGTTTTCTGTTCCGGTTCGGATCGGCTCCCGGAACGCGCGCATCTATCATTGGTTGTTACTCGTCGGCGGAATTGTGGCTGGAATCGCCTATGTTGGACTGCGTGATGGCTCTGCCTGGAAATGGCTCTTCCTCGTTACTGTGCCACTCTTTTTATGGAACGGAGTATCAGTTTCCCGACGTGAACCCGAGCAGTTGGATCCCTTCCTGAAACAAATGGCATTGTCGACGCTCGCTTTTGTTTTTCTCTTCGGTATCGGACAATTACTGGGATAGGTTCAAACGAAACCTGTCCTTTCTGTGTCTAAACTATGAATGCAACATGCAACCTGAACGAAGCGTTTTTCTATTCGGGTGGCATTGTTTTATTCGGGATTTGGAATCTTAACTTGATTGATAATGAAGAAGTTTGCTGTTTTTGTGCTGATTGTTGCCGGGTTCGTGTCATGTCAACCTGAACCGGATACCGTCAAGTTGCTGGATCAGTTTGTCGTGTCCACGAATTACGACCCAGCCGCTAATTTCACCTCGTACGCTACCTACGCAATGCCGACTGATACTATCGGATTCGTTTCAAACAGAACTAACGATACGATCCTGACACATGCGCAGAGTACACTGGTCAGGCCGATCCTTCAGCGGGTTCAAAGTAATATGAACGCACGGGGGTATGGCCGGATTGGCAAGAAGGAGAATCCGGATCTTGTGGTCAACGTCCTGATCGTTAATGATATCAACTTCTTTCAACAGGTAGTTTATCCCGGGTATTACTATCCATATTATTCCGGATACTACGGCTACGGCGGATACTACTACAACTACCCGATGGTGCAAACATATGCAAGTAACACGGGTGCCCTGGTGATTGAAATTGTTGACATGGTTAACAGAACCCCCGACAACAAAGTGAAAGTCATCTGGTCGGCCTACATGGGAGATCTGATCAACACCGTCGATCGCGAACAACAATCAAAAGACGGGATCGATCAGGCCTTTACCCAATCACCTTACATTAACGCTGAATGACAATGAAGAAGATATTGATATTGTTTTGTTTCCTGTCAGTGGCGACGCTTGTGTCGGCCCAGGACAACTTTTTCTACCTGGCCTGGAACTACCAGGTTCCGCTGTCCAACACCGACTGGTTGAATAGTTCAAGTCCGAATGGTGGCAAAGTGGGTTATCGTTTTTTCATCCATGAGAAACGTATCTCGCTCGGCGTTGACGTGAGTTGGACGACGTTCGACAAGTACGAGGAGACTCGCACATTCCAACAGGAGAATGGCGCTATAACAACGGATTACTATAAGTATATCTACCAGTATGCAGCCGTGATCAGTGGCCAGTATTACTTCCCGGTGGGCGAAAGCGAAATCATATTTCCTTATGCGGGACTGGGTCTTGGCGCCAACTACAACGATTATACGCTGTACTATAATATTTACGACGAAAGCTACCCGGGCTGGGGATTCCTGGCGCGACCGGAAGCAGGCGTTGTAGTCCGTTTTGGAAAATATCGTTCGCTCGGCGCGATTGCAGGTGTTCATTTTGACTATTCAACGAACAAAAACGACAATTTTGACTATAGCGGATTCAATACCGTTGGATTCAAACTTGGGGTGGTGATGATGAGTCGCTGACGCGTCGTCCACTAGCCGGTTTGTTCAATAGTGATTTTGAAATCTGCTGTTATCTTTGCACCCATGTCGCAGCAGATTCTAATACTGGATTTTGGTTCCCAGTACACACAATTGATCGCACGAAGGGTTAGGGAATTGAACGTTTATTGTGAAATCCACCCATTTAACAAGATTCCAAAGATAACGCCCGATATCCGTGGCGTGATTTTGTCCGGGAGCCCCTGTTCAGTCAGGGAGGCTGGTGCGCCTGATGTGGATATCAAAATTTTCGGTGACGTTCCGGTTCTTGGCGTATGCTATGGCGCCCAATTGATCGCTCACAAGAGCGGCGGAAAGGTTTTGCCCTCGGAAATCCGCGAGTATGGCCGGGCGCGACTTTCGAAAGTCGATCAACACAGTGCCTTACTTAAAGAAATCTCGCTGGACACCCAGGTATGGATGTCGCATTCGGATACGATTGCTTCCGTGCCGGCAGAGTTCGATGTGATTGCCGGAACCTCTTCGGTGCCTGTGGCTGCATATCAGGTGAAAGGCACAAACGTATATGGCATTCAGTTTCACCCGGAAGTGACGCATACCGTGGAAGGCAAAAACCTCCTTCGGAATTTCGTTGTACATATCTGCAATTGTGTTCAGGACTGGACACCCGATCAGTTTGTCGAGTCGACAGTCACCGGGCTTAAGCAGAAACTGGGCAATGATCAGGTAGTCATGGCGTTGTCGGGCGGAGTTGACTCGACAGTGGCGGCAACCCTGATTCACCGCGCAATTGGTAAAAATCTCCACTGTATTTTCGTCGACAACGGCCTTCTCAGAAAGGGTGAGTTTGAACAGGTCCTGGATTCATATAAGCATATGGGCCTTAATATTAAGGGCGTCGATGCACGCGATCAGTTCTATAAGGCGCTTAACGGCCTGACTGAACCGGAGGCGAAACGCAAAGCGATCGGCCGTACTTTTATTGAGGTTTTTGACCAGGAAGCTCACAAAATAACAAACGTTAAATGGCTGGGTCAGGGCACGATTTACCCTGATGTTATCGAATCTGTCAGCGTAAAAGGCCCGTCGGCCACAATAAAATCCCACCACAACGTTGGTGGTTTACCGGAAACGATGAAACTTAAAGTGGTAGAGCCACTGAACACGCTGTTTAAGGATGAAGTGCGTGAAGTGGGCCGGACGCTTGAAATAGACCCTAACATTCTGGGTCGACATCCGTTTCCAGGCCCCGGTCTCGGGATTCGTATCCTCGGAGACATTACACCGGAAAAAGTGCACACACTTCAGGAGGTAGACAGTATTTTTATCAATGGTTTAAAGGAGCACGGACTTTACGATAAAGTTTGGCAGGCTGGCGCGATGTTGTTGCCGGTTCAGTCGGTAGGAGTGATGGGTGACGAACGCACCTATGAGCGCGTGGTCAGTCTTCGCGCCGTGACTAGTACCGATGGTATGACTGCGGACTGGGCACATCTTCCTTATGATTTTCTCGCCACGGTATCGAGCGACATCATCAATAAAGTCAAAGGTGTAAACCGGGTCGTGTACGACATCAGTTCAAAACCACCTGCCACGATCGAATGGGAGTAACAACAAACTCCTTCTTGATCAGGTGTTTATTATTTAATGGCTTAGAATAATTTCAGGTATGCTAAGACTAATTTTTGCAGGATCGTTGGTAATTCTCAGTTTTTCCGTTGTTGCACAGAGCAACTACAGAAGTCAGTATAGCAACGCCAAACAATTGTTTCGCGAAGGCAAGTACAACCTGGCTATGGAATCGTTCAAGTCGCTGATTCCGTACGACCAGAATAATCCTTTTTCAGAATACGCGAGTTTCTATTACGCGGTAGCGGCATACCATCAGGGTTACAAGACCGTTGCCAAAGACCAGTTTAATCAAATCAAGTCACTATATCCTAAGTGGGATAAACTCAACGAGGTAAACTTCTGGCTGGGAAAAATTCACGCTGACAACGGCGACTATTTCCAGGCGTGGAAGACATTTGCCGCTATCGACGACAGAAAGTTCCTGAAGGACATCGATGCAGTCAAGAAGCAGGCGCTGACAAAGATTGATGATGTGGAAACACTGAGGATGATGCATGAAGAGTACCCGCGTGATGAAGTGGTTGCGCGACACCTTGCGCATATCCTTGCGGAAGATATTAATGATCCTGCGAACAAGACTCTTCTCGAAAATCTCATTTCATCATTTCGCCTCAAACGTGCCGAATTTATTCCTGAGGCACCAAAGTCTTTCAAGAAAGAAGAATACTCGGTGTCTGTTGTGATGCCGTTTATGGTAAGAACACTCGAGCCAACAACGTCGCGAAAGCGAAATCAGATTGTGCTGGATTTTTACGAAGGCATGCAGCAGGCTGTCGATACGCTTAAGACCACCGGTGTCAACATCAGCCTTCGTGCGTACGATACAGAACGAACCATTGCAACAATCAATCGCATTCTCGATACCGAAGAACTGAAAAACACAGACCTGATTGTTGGACCATTTTTCCAGGAAGAAAGCAATCCACTTCTGGATTTTGCCCTCACCAACAGAGTGAACCTTGTTAACCCGTTTGCCGCAAACAAAGAGATCACACAGAACAATCCCTTCAGTTACCTTTTTCAGCCTTCAGTTGAAACAATGGGGAGGGCGTCAGGTGAGTTTCTTTCCGGCTACGCCACCCGGAAAAATTGCATGGTCATTCATGGAACAACGCGCCGCGATTCGGTATTGGCAGAAACGTTCATGAACACAGCCCGGGAGAAGGGATTAAAGATTGTTGGTTCGTATGCGATATCACGTGACAACGTAAGGAATATTTTGCCCATGCTTACGACGGCAACGGAATACGACGAATTCAAGAATCCGAAAGAGTTTACGTTGAAGAAGGACAGTCTCGGAAGCATCTTCGTTGCTTCAGACGACCCGTTGATCTATGCGAAAGTGATCAGTGCCATCGAAACACGCGGCGACGGTATAGTTGTTCTGGGTACTGAAGCATGGCTTGAAAACACGATTGTCGACTTCGAAAAATATCAAACACTTCCGATCGTGCTGGCTGCACCGAATTTTGTATTGCAGGACGACCCCGATTTACAGGCATTCGTAAAGAAGTACATCGCGAAACATGGCAGGGTTCCTTCGCAACACGCCCGGCTTGGATTTGAAATCATGATGTTAACGGGCCGCCTGTTGCATGAGCACGGTGTTTATTTTCAGGATGCGCTCAACAAACGCGACTACATTCCCGGTGTTTTGTACCAGGGGTTTAATTTCCAGAACACAAGAGACAATCACTTCATTCCCTTCATACGATACAGGGATGGTGGATTGAAAGTCATCCAACAATAGCATTATGTCATTGTCGAAAAGTGCCTTCCTCTTCGAGAAGGCAAAACAATTTATTCCCGGCGGTGTAAACTCGCCGGTGCGCGCTTTCAGGGCCGTTGGTGGAAGTCCCGTTTTTATGAAGAGCGCAAAGGGCGCTTACCTTTTCGACGAAGACGGAAACCGTTACGTCGACCTTATCAACTCATGGGGACCGATGATTTTCGGCCACGCCTTTCAGCCGGTTGAAGAGGCGGTACGCGAAGCACTTACCAACTCCTCCTCTTTCGGCGCCCCAACAGCACGTGAGGTTGAGATGGCCGAACTGATTACGCAACTGGTGCCTTCGGTCGAGAAAGTACGGATGGTTAATTCGGGAACGGAAGCCACGATGTCTGCTGTGCGTGTAGCCAGAGGGTTCACCGGCCGCGACAAGATAATCAAGATGGAAGGCTGTTATCACGGGCACGGAGACAGCTTCCTTATTGCCGCAGGGAGCGGTGCACTCACTATGGGAACGCCGGATAGCCCTGGCGTTACAAAGGGCACAGCCCGCGATACGATTATTGTTCCTTTCAACTCCCTGGAGGCTGTGAAAACCGCCCTCGAGCAGAATAAGGACCAGGTGGCCGCACTCATCCTCGAACCCGTCGTAGGTAATATGGGATGCGTACCTCCGCTTCCCGGATATCTTGAAGGCCTTCGGAAAATATGCACGGATAACGGCGTCGTGTTGATCTTTGACGAAGTGATGACCGGATTCAGACTCGCGCCCGGTGGCGCCCAGGAGTATTACAACGTCACGCCCGACATGACAACCTTGGGAAAAATCATCGGTGGAGGCCTGCCGGTTGGAGCCTATGGCGGCAAACGCGAAATCATGGATGTGGTCTCACCCGCGGGCCCGGTTTATCAGGCTGGTACACTCTCGGGCAATCCCCTGGCCATGGCAGCAGGAATGGCTATGCTTCGCGCGCTGCAGGCGAACCCGGATTTGTATTCCGAACTTGATCAGCGCACTGATGCTTTAACCCGGGGCCTTCAGGAACAATGGAGGAATGCCGGTTTCTCCTGGACCGTTAATCGCGTTGGGTCCATGTTTACCCTGTTTTTTACGGGTACGGCGATAACCAATTTTGAGTCAGCAAAGACGGCAGATACCGGTATGTTTGCGCGTTACTTTCAGGCAATGCTGCGGCAGGGAATCTACCTGGCACCCTCACAATTCGAGGCTATGTTCATTTCCGCGGCGATCACTCCTGCGATTGTCGATGAAATACTTGACGCGAACCGGAACGCGATCGCCGAAACCATCCAGTAGTCCGTCCATCCGGCAAGGCTCATTATAGTCAGCAATAGGACGCAACCATGCGCAGAAGCACAGGTGTATGATTTCGCCTCAGATTGGGGTTTCATTATGTTTTTTAATATTGCTAACTTTTCAGCTGCGAGTCTCCTAACAGACCTTATTTTTTGTTCATGAAAAAACGCGCAATCCAGTACGCCGTGCTGTTCCTGGCAACGGGAATTATCCTGACCGCCTTAATCGGATACGTCGAACGAAAGACAATCCAGACGTACGAGCAAAACCTCCCCTACATTTCGCTTGGGGAATCAGTAAAAAACAGAACTATCCGGGCGCAGCTGGCGATGGAAGAAATTGCGAGCGGTGACCCGTCGGTCAATTTTGAAAATGATGTGCTCCCGCATCTTACGTCGTCATCAGCATTGCTTAAGGATGCATTTGACGGAAAGACAAACGAACTGGGTTCCTTCACCCGCAATGAAGAAGACATGCGCGTCCTGATCAAGGAGGCGATGGTCGCAATTGACAAGGTCATCGGTACCACGCGCAGCAGAAGCACAGTCCGCGTGGTGTCAAATGATTCCACAGGCGTGTCGGCCGCCGTACAACTTGAAGACCGGAGAATCAATGTGATGTTTGCGCAGGCGCAGTCAGTTCTTGACCGGCTGATCCTGCACGTCAATGAAGACGTCGATTCAGACCGCTCAACGCTTAAGGTCTATACCTGGCTTTCGATAGTATCGCTTTCCACGGTATTCCTTGCACTTTCAGTAGTGCTGTACCGTCTTCAAAATAAGAATGAAACGATTGTAGCAGAAAACGCTCTTCAACTCGATCAACAGGAACGATCCGTTCAATCGCTGTCGTCGTTCGTCGAATCGATAAGCGCAGGTGATTTTAATGTCGAGCTCGAACTCGAAGGCGACAAGAGTCTGTCGGCAACGTTACTGAAGATGCGCGACAAGCTGCGTGAGAACGCGGAAAATGATCGCCGGAGAAACTGGTCGACTTCGGGTCTTGCCCAAATCGGGGAGATTCTCCGTGCCAATACGTCATCAACGAGTGAGCTATACGACAACATTCTCAAGTTCGTCGTGAAGTATACTAAAAGCAATCAGGGTGGATTGTTCCTTTTGAATGAGGACAATGAAACTGACAAGTATCTCGAACTCGTGGCATGCTACGCTTTTGAAAGAAAGAAATATCTCACCAGAAAGGTATCCGTAGGGGAAGGTCTTGTCGGACAGTGTTACCTCGAAGGCGAACGAATTTATTTGCTTGAAGTTCCGCAGGAGTACATTTCGATAACATCCGGTCTCGGTGGCTCCAATCCCAACGCATTGCTCATTGTTCCGCTGAAGGTGAACGACGCAATTTTCGGTGTGCTCGAGCTTGCCACATTCGGCAAATTCGAAGAATTCGAAATTGAACTCGTCGAGAAACTGGCAGAGACTATCGCCTCAACGATATCTGCAGTGCGCATTAACGACAGCACACGGATACTGCTTGAAAAAACCCAGCAGCAGGCAGAGGAAATGCGCGCCCAGGAGGAGGAGATGCGACAAAATATGGAGGAGCTGGAGGCTACGCAGGAGGAGATGCGCAGAAAGGAAAAGCACATCCAGGAGATGCTCGAAAAGGAAAAAATCCGGAGCGAATTCAATAACAAGAACCGTCAGATTATTATTGAGTTGTCGAAGTCGGAGCAGGTACTCAAAGGTGAGTGGATCCCTGCCCTTGAGAGTATCACAAGGTCTGTCGGTACTCAGGTTCAATGTAGCAGGACCTCTATCTGGCGTTACGACGATGCCGATGGATCCCTGGTTTCAAATACCACCTTCCGGTTCGACCGGGGCGATTTCACGTCGGCAAGTGTGATCAGAATTCCGGCCGGGTCTGCTTTTGCGCGGGCTCTCAAAGCCGAGAAGATTATCAGGGCTTCTGATGTCGCGCAAGGAGCTGAAACAAAGGAACTGGTCGCAACCTATTTCAAGGAACACAATGTCGTGTCTTTCGTTGCAGTGCCGTTCCTGTCTGAAGGAAAGCTTGCAGGGTTGATTACGCTTGAAAATGAACACCGTCAGTTGGAATGGTCGGAGGATCATGTCGAATTCCTCAAGTCATGCTCTGACCTGCTGACTGTGACGCAAAACACAGTCCGGATCAATAGTATGATAAAAGAGCTTCGTGACGCAGAAGAGACGCTGCAAACGATCATTGACAACCTGCCTCGTGCGGTGTTCTGGAAGGATCGCGACCTTCGGATTCAGGGTTGTAACCGCATATTCGCGGCCGTTGCCGGTATGAAATCCCACAAGGAAATGATTGGCAAAACCGACTTTGACATGCCGTGGAAGGAACTTGCTGAGGCCTATCGCGCGGACGACCTCGCCGTAATGAACAGCAAAAAGGCCCGTATTGACCACGAAGAGCGGAATGTGAACAGTGAAGGCGTGGAATCGTGGGTGTTAACCAGCAAGGTGCCGGTGCTCAATCAGGAGGGCGAGGTGGTCGCTGTCCTCGGAATGTTCGAGGATATTACCCAACGGAAGGTGCGCGAAGCCGAGGTGGAGGCCAGGCTGAAGGAGCTCGAGATGCTCAAAAAGAAGGTCGCGGAAGGCAAAAAGTAGTGCATTTTTCGGGTAAGTATTACATCTGTCGCAGTAAGCAGCATCCGTTAACGGGATTTCCCTGCGGATTTGTTACTTTTACTACAGTATCCCTAACTTTTTAAGCATGAAATACCGCTTTTGGATCATTGTGATCGCGCTGCTGGCCATTAACGCCGGTCTTTTTGCGCAGGGCGAACGGAAAGATAAAACTCCGGTTACGTATGAAGAGTTGTACGACGAGCCGTACTCGATTCATAAGCTTTTTGTCGGACTGACGCCACTTTACGGGGAACTCTTTATTACGAATGTAAATGCCGGCTTTGGCATGGACGTCGCCTACTATCATAAAGAAAAGGCAAATTTCAGAGCAGCTTTCCGCAAAACTTACAGCTCACAGTTTTTCGACCTCGCACGAAGCCAGGCGATTAATCAAAGTCAGACCAGCGTCGACAATCGCGCCGAAGTATTCAATTATTTTGAAATAGGGGGAACCTATCACATTAAGGATTTTGAGTCCAGCTCCAAATCGAAAATGTTCCTCTACAAAAACAGTTACAAAGGGAACAAATGGGCTGCACGTGTGCCACTCAATGCCGAGGTGCCATGCAAGGTTCGGAAAATTTATGGCGCCCGTCTTGGTGGGATTATGTGGGACAGCTCGACGGATCTCGACCGGGTTATGGAAAAGCAGGACCTGACAAACTCGAGTTTCGTTAACGTTGCCAATTCGGATGACTTCCTTCCGGAGCAGGAGTTCGACAGCGAGGGCGACCTGAAAGACGTCCGCGTGTTCACCAACGTGGCAGCCAAGGGTCTTTATCTCGGTGGCTCCATTACCTGGATCAAGAACGTAGCTATCAATTTCGATAAGTTCGAAGAAGGAGTTGACGACCTCATCTTTACAGCGTACTTCGACCTTATGTTCTCACCGTCACTGGAACTCGACGACCTCGTATACACACGCAAGGATGAGTTCGGTAATCCGATATTGGGTGAGACAGCCACCTATGCGATCAGCCCTGTTAAAACACAGAAGTTTGGTTTTCGCCTCGGCATGGATGGACGGTTTAACCGCCAGTTAGGCTGGGCGTATGGTGCCGAAATCGGATACCGTCCCAGTATTCAGGGGAGCAGCTTTTATGTTATGGCCAAGATCAGCTTTCCTGTATTCGCTACCAATCTGGATTACAAAGTCGAGTCGTTCGGCAAATAATGGAAACGCGGCTGGCGTAAGTCAGGACATACTCCGTTATTGTGTCTGTGAAAAATTTGCTCATCACGAATATCCGTGGCCTTGTTCAGGTGCGTCCGTTGACGTCGGGACCGCTTAGAGGCGCAGAAATGAGCACGCTCCCGACCATTGAAAATGCTTTTCTGGAAATCCGTGACGGGCGCATCGGAAAATTCGGGCCCATGGCGGAGATGCCCGACGGTTCCGGTTTCGATGTTCTTGACGCCAACAACGGCTTCGTCCTGCCTTGTTTTGTTGACTCTCACACCCATTTGATTTTTCCCGCGAGCCGCGAGGATGAATTTGTTCTCAAGATAAAGGGCGCAACCTATGCCGAGATCGCCGCGAAAGGTGGAGGTATCCTGAACTCCGCGCGCAAACTTGCACACACTTCTGAAGACGAGCTTTTCGACTCTGCACTGAAACGTCTGAACGAAATCGCTGCGACCGGTACCGGAGCCGTTGAAATCAAAAGCGGCTATGGATTGAGCGTGGAAGGCGAACTCAAAATGCTACGCGTTGCCCGGCGCCTGAAACAGGAATCACAACTGACTATTAGAACAACTTTTCTGGGCGCACATGCGGTTCCTGCCGGCATGAAGAAGGACGATTACGTCCGTAGCGTCATTGATGAAATGATTCCCGCCGTAGCCGCCGAAGGCCTTGCTGACTTCATTGACGTCTTTTGTGAACGGGGATTCTTCTCGCAATCCGACAGTGAAGCAATTCTCAACGCCGGTGCCGCACATGGTATGAAGGGTCGTGTTCATGCAAATCAGTTGTCGCGATCGGGAGGTGTTCAGGCCGGCATTCGATCAGGGGCAATCAGCGTTGACCATCTCGAAAATATCGGTGAGGAGGAGATACAATTGCTGTCGGCAAGCAACACAATTGCAACGGCGCTGCCGGGTGCTGCGTTCTTTCTCAACCTCCCGATGCCTCCGGCGCGCGACTTGATAAACGCCAACGTTCCGCTCGTAATAGCCAGCGATTACAATCCCGGTAGTTCGCCATCAGGGAACATGATGCAGATGATTTCGCTGGCGTGTATCCGTATGCGGATAACACCGGAAGAAGCGATCAATGCCACGACCATCAATGCCGCTTATGCGTTGGAGTTGCACGATCAGCTCGGAAGTATTACTGAAGGAAAACTTGCCAACGTGATTGTTACCCGCGCCATTCCATCAATTGCTTACCTCCCTTACGCGTTTGGCAGCTCGCACATTGCCCGCGTAATTGTTAACGGAAATATCATACCGGCCTATTCTGCCTGATATTCGAATCGGTAAAGATATTTCCAGGATAGCATCACAGAGCCGGCAAAGCAAAATAGCACGAGCAGCAAAATCGGAACGCGTGCGAGGACGGCGATGAACAATGCTATGACGAGGAAGTACAGGTATGGCATGACGCGTTCGGCGGTCCTGTCGCGGATGTACAGAAAGTAAAACATCAACAGGTTCATCGCAAGGCCGAGAGCTGCTACAAGCAACGCGTCGGATATACCGGAATATGCAGGCAGATGCCTGAGAACCAAGACAAATTCAGGAGCGGAAAAAAACAAGAGCATGCCCGTCACCAGCGTGTGTCGCCGGGCGATTGAAAAAGGCATCTGCATGTAAATGGGAAAAACCCCGTGAAGAAACCGGTGGATGGCAAGAACAAACGTGATATTCAACGCGAATGCAAAAACGACTCCGATCCCTGCCAGCCGGATGTCGTAGGTATCGGTACCGTACAGGTGCAGCGTAGACCAGAGTATAGCGAGACCCGCAAGTTTGTAGCCTGCCAGTGGAAGTGGGTATGAACGAAATGCCCATTCGAATGGAAACAGCAGGAAAGGCCTCCTGACATTACGCGTGACCCATCTCCAGACAAAAGGAATGTCCTTTTGAAATGACGGTGTGCACAGGCAATTCAGCAGCCACGCCGAACTCAGGATTGTAATGGCGGCCAGAAGGAGTACGATCACTGCACCGCTCGTGAATGCGCCATTTTTAAGTGCGACAGCAAGCAGAAACAGACCATAGGCGTGAACGGGAATCAATTGATTCACGGCGACTGTGATGCATGAGACTCGTTGATTTCTTTTACTAAGGAAGATGAAACTCCGAAGGAATAGGTTTTCGTCGCGGGTAGTTGTGGCGTCGTTAAAGAATGCAACGAATAGGGCATACGCAATCCAGACAAATGCCGGTATTGCCAGCAGCGACAGGGAGTGGACGAAGTATTGCGCCAGCATAATGTGATCCGAACCGCGCATGAATCCGCCTGCAATCACAAGTACAAGCAGAAATAAAGTCGCGTTGTTACGGTAGAACGACACCGCGAATACCTGGACAAGCGTTTGAATTATTCCTTTCATTCGACGAGAGTCTTGTTCATTATTTTCATCGTCGCTTTAGGCGGAAGTTCGTCGCTCGCGAAGCGTTCGTGTGACGAAATCAAAAAAATGGTTGGTTCTGAGGCGAGCGTTGTACGAATATGTTCAAATAGCACAGTTCTGATTTCGGCGTCGAGCGTAATCAGGGGCTCGTCAAGAATGATAACGCGTGGGGTTCCGATGAATGCCAGGCAAAGCGATAAGCGTTTAAGCATACCGCTGGAGTACGTGGATGCAGGACGCGTCAGGAATGCGTCGACGCCGAATTTGTGAATAAGCATCGCAACCTGCTTACTATCGGCCTTCTTTGACGCTGAAATAAAATGAATGATATCACGTGCGGCGAGAAATCCCGGAAACAGCGGCTCTGCCTCGCTGAAGTTTACATTAAGACGGTATTCAGCGGGATTACCGTGAAGTGAAATGCCATCATCGAAAGTAACGTCACCTTTACACGGTACTATTCCGGCGAGGGATCGGAAAAATGAGGATTTTCCGGATCCGTTTTCGCCGCGTATCCAGTACACACCCTTATCAAACTGAATCGTTGGGATGCTCAGAATCAGTGTTTCGCCATATTTTTTTTCAAAATGACTTATACGCAGCATAACGATTTCGTATGTTTAGATGGCAGCTTATTAGTGGTTGATTCGCTGTCATTATTTCAGTTGAATCATTCTTTTTCTCAAAATCAATGGAGCTAGCCGAAAAGATCAGGAGTACCATTCGCGACGTCCACAACTATCCCCATCCGGGAATTGTCTTCAAGGATATCACACCCTTGTTGAGTGATCCCGGCCTTTTTCGCGAAGTCGCTGCTGCACTTGTGGCCCAGTACAAACCTATGAAGCTTGATGCGATTGCCGCTGTTGAGGCGCGGGGATTTATTTTCGGATCCATAATGGCCAATGAACTCGGATGCAGGTTTATTCCCGTGCGAAAGGCAGGAAAGCTCCCGTACCGTACAAGAGCGATGAGTTATGATCTTGAATATGGCACTGCGACAATCGAGATGCATGAGGATGCCGTGGAGCCGGGTTGGCGTGTGCTTGTTCACGATGATGTACTTGCTACCGGTGGAACGGCGGCCGCAGCCGGAGAAATGATCCGCGCTTTCAACGCGGAACTCGTTGGATTTTCGTTCTTACTTAAACTGGGCTTTTTACCAGGTGAATCTGTGCTCAAGTCCAGATTCGGACTCAGCCCGCAATACCTCGCAGCGTACTAGTACGCGCGTAATAAACTGTAAGGGAAGTATGGAGAAAATTGTGCGTATACCGATGTTCCCGCTCGCGATCCTGCCAGTGCCCGGCGAACTGGTGCCCTTACACATTTTCGAACCACGATACCGCCAGCTGCTTCAGGACCTGGAAACAAGTGATATCACGTTTGGTATTTATTGCTCGCATGAAATCAACAAAACACGCATTGGTTCTCTGATGCGACTTGAAAGCGTGATCAAGCGTTATCCGGGTGGTGAGTCCGATATAATAGTTCGTTGTCAGGATAATTTCACGCTCGATCTTTTGTTGAGAACGTACAAAGACAAACTGTATCCGGGGGGCGATGTCAGCCTTTGGAAAGCCGATTCGAATGTACTGCCGTCACCAGGTCTTTACGCCTCGTTTGTTGAATACCTTCGGCTTCGCCGGATAAGCGAGCACGTCGCCCCGTTCAATATCTATCAGGTAGCGCACGAACTTAACCTGGATGTTCAATCACGATATAAATTTCTGACGCTGGGGAATGACCAGCGGGAAAGTTTCCTCTCAAACACCATCCGCTTTCAAACCTACCTGTTGAAACAGGAGGAGAAAAGCCGGGACGTTTTCCATCTCAATTGATACTCGCGCTGTATCAGGAACGTATGGCGAATCCGTTATGAACGGCGATTCCGGATACGGGTTTACTTTTTTAACAAATACTTTTGCGCGGTCGCCGAAAAGTCAATTCAACCGATTGTTTAACATTTTTTAACACATTTACTGCAACTTTCGAAATGACATGAGCGTCTCTAAAACAAACAAAAACGAAACGCTTATGAAAAAGAGTCTTTTATTTTGCCTCGCATTTATCTTCGCTGCAGCTGGTGTAATGGCCAACGGTAATGCAACTTCTCCGATCAAGGAAGAGAAGAAGAAAAAAGTAGCCACCGTCGATGAGAGTAGCCGAACGTTCCATGTAACGCGTTGCGCGGAAGACCACAAGGTGTTCCTTATGATCGGCAAGAAGCCGAATACGAAAGTAAAGGTCAGAGTCTATGACAAGAATGGTTCGCTCATCTATACTGACCGCATTCGTGCCAATCGCGATTTCTCAACCATCCTTAATCTCAAGGACCTTGACGGAGCCAAGATCAAAGTCTCGGATAGTTCGGGAATCGAGAAAGAATACAATATTTAAAGGTCTCGCGATTTCCTACACCATCCCGATTCGATTGTAGTTTCGGTCGATTTGCAGTTATGCAAACGCTTTCTGCAACCGATTGACTAATGTTACAGCCGGGAATTGGGGTTTCTCCTGCGAATCAATCGCATGATTTCGTGATTTTGCCAGGAAAGTTTCCGCAAACGTTATTTATGAAAATAAGTGAGGTTTCCTTACAAATTCCAAACCCTAACGTTGGTGGTAACGTAAATTTGTCTGTAAACAAAAACGAAAAAACTCAAAATCATGAAAACTAATGTATTACTGATCGCAGCGCTTATTATGGTAACTTCCATAGGCGCAGTCGCAGAAGAAAATCCCGGTAACACCGGATTCGCGGTTGTTCCCAAAGGCACTGATGTGTTCAAGGTGATCTACAAGACTGAGAAAACCAACGGCCGTGTAAAAATGAACATATATAACGCCGAGTCTCAACTGATCTATTCAGAAACAGTAACCGGTGGTGGTTTCATTGTTCCTGTTAAGTTCAGCGGACTCGCAGCAGGCGCTTACACAATCGAAATCGCGGATGGTTCGAATCGCGTAACACAAACGGTAGACTATCAGCCTGCAAAGGTTAGTGCTTCAAAGAAAGTTGTTCACGTATCTCGCATAGTTGGTGAAGACGAAAAGTATGTTGTTTCTCTTGCAAACGCAGGTAACGAAACTGTCACCATCAACATCTATGACAATCTTGACAGACTCGTTCACAACGAAACAAGAAAGATCAACGGTGAATTCGCGCAGATCTATACCGTGAAAAACAAGAAAGTTGCCAGCATCGAAGTGATCGATGAAGCCGGAAACAGAAAAGTGAGCCGTTTTTAATAGAGTATATAAAAAGGTTTGGACAGCCCTGCATCGGACGGATGCAGGGCTTTTCTTTTTTTGCACGGTTTGATTAATGTAATTACTTTGATAACATTGATTTGAAATGCCAGCTTATGCGAGTAATTGCAATCTTGATCGTGTGCGTGTTGCGTGTCCAGGCTCAGGACATGCAGCGACTTCATCAGGCGGAAGACTTTACTGCGATGGACATATTCTCGAATAATATCGAGGGTCCTGCATTTGACAAAGACGGTAATCTTTACGTTGTCAACTTCGAACGTGACGGCACAATTGGTGTCGTGCGTCCGGATGGCAAAGCGGAATTGTTTGTGGTTCTTCCTGAAGGGAGTACTGCGAATAGCATCCAGTTTAACCGCCATGGTGATATGTTCCTGGCAGACTTTACCGGCCACAACATCCTTCGCGTGGATATGAAAACGAAGAAGGTGACTGTCTTCGTCCACAACGACCGTTTCAATCAACCCAATGATCTGTGCATCGACCACAAGGGCCGCCTTTATGCTTCAGATCCGAACTGGAAGAATGGAACAGGCAACATCTGGCGGATTGATCCGAACGGTAAAGTGACACTCCTGGCTTCAGATATGGGAACATCCAATGGGATTACACTAAGCCCCGATGAACGGATCCTTTACGTCAACGAAAGCGTACAACGAAAAATCTGGGCATTTGATGTTGACAAGAAGGGAAACCTGTCAAACAAGAGACTCTTCGCGACGGTGCCGGACTTTGGATTTGATGGAATGAAATGTGATAAGGAGGGAAACCTGTACATTACGCGCTACGGCAAGGGTACGATACTCGTACTTTCATCTGAGGGCAGGGAAATTCGTGAGATCACGCTTACGGGGAAGAGCTGCAGTAACCTCGTTTTTGGAGGGTTAAATGGAAAGATCGTCTACGTCACCCTTCAGGACCGGAAAGGAATTGAACGGTTTCGAAACGATCTTCCCGGGAAAGGGTTTTAATCGATCCTGCGGATATCTGCTTTTCCAAAGATCAAACCTCTGTTGAGCGAAGCGTTACCTCCGTACGTTACCTCGGACTCTCCAAAAGCATTGACTTTGATTTCATCCTGGATGGAAAGCATTAGTTTACTTTCACCAAAGATTGTTGCTGAAGCATAAAAACTCTTCAGATCCCGGGTGTCGATCTTGTTTTCACCGTACAGTTTATACTTCTGATATTCAGCCTTGCCACCATCGATGTTGAGCGTATTTTCGCCGTAGAGATGCGTCTTCAGGTACGCCGTCTTTATGTTGGTAAGATTGATCTCGTTCCGGCCATAGCCCTTAAGGATAAACTTCTCCGAAACGATTGGTGAATTACATGTGAGTTCCTGTTCTCCCCGGATTTCGAGCCGGTCGAGTTTTCGATACGTAACATAGGCAGTCAGGTTTGCGTCGGCATACTTGCTGTACTTTTCGTACTTGTTCCTTTTTATCATTTTTTCCGTCACGCGGGAATCGTCGAGATACAACCGGAGGGTCTTGCCTTTAACCTCAATGTTTATTTCATCCGGGTTGATGCGATGGTAAACAAGGCGTATCGATTCTTCATCGCCTTCTGTGAGGATCAGGTTGATTTTTGGGGAGACAACGATTCTCGAAAAAGAGGGGAGGGCCTTGTTGATTTCGGGAGCCTCGTCCTGCGCGCGTGCAACTCCTGCCTGGAGTAGAATAGCGAATATTACCAGTTTTTTGATCATGGGTAGATTTGTTTCTTTTAGCCAGGACAATTCAGGAGGTCCGTACCCCTATTCGTCAGAAAGATTATTCATCCCGTAAGGAATTTACCGGATCTCCCTGGGCCGCATTCACGGCCCGTGAACTTACGGAAATGAACGCAATCACCGACGTAGCCAGTCCCGTGAGCGGAAATATCCACCATGGAATCACGATGTGATAGGCGAATTGGTGGAGCCATAGCGTCATCAGAAAGCCAGCTACCGGCCAGGCGACAAGATTTGCCGCCAGCACCAGCTTCAGGAAGTCCTTGTTCAGGAGGAACACAATTCTTTCCACACTTGCGCCTAATACCTTACGGATTCCAATTTCCTTGGTTCGCTGTTCCGCAGTAAAAGTTGCCAATCCAAACAGCCCAAGGCACGCAATCAGGATGGCGAGTATCGTGAAAATCAGGAACAGCAACGCGATCTTCTTTTCGGTAGCCATCTTCGCTTCAAAATTCTGCTGTAGGAAAGAGTATTCAAACGGGGCATCCGGCGCGTATTTGGTCCAAAGCTCGTGAATATGGCGAATCGCCTCCGATTCCTGGCCGGCCTTTATGCGTACCGCCATTTCCCAGTTCGGCTCCTTGCCCAGGACCATCGCGACCGGTTGAATGGAATCACGCAATGACTGGAAGTTGAAGTTTTTGATGATGCCAATCACTTCGCGCATGGTCCCCGCCGGCGCACCGTACTCGGTGAAGACGCGCTGCCCGCCGGCGTGATTGATTCCCATTGCAGTCGCTGCCTCTTCATTGAGAATGACAGCAAGCGAGTCTTCAGGATACTCGCTTGAAAAGAATCGCCCCTTCAGCATTTCATATCCCAACGTATGCAGGTGATCGTGGTCAACCTCGTAGATGTTGATCAAAAAATCTTTGCGCGTGTTCTCAGGACGGAACACGTATTGCCAGTTGACATTAGGAGGAAGTCTGTTGGAGTAACTTGCAGCTACAATCGCTTCGCTGCCGACCACAGCGTCCTTAAATGCCTTTCCATTCGACCTGAGGTTCGCCGTATGAATCAGGTTCACCAGGTGATTCTTGTCGAACCCAAGCTCCACTTCCTGGATATAACGCAGCTGCAGATAGACGGTCAGCGTTGCAATGATGAGCCCGCATGAAATGAAAAACTGAAATACGACGAGTACGTTGCGGATACTGTAGCCTCTGAGTTTGCGTCGGATGCGGCCTTTGAGTACTTCGATTGTTGAAAAGCGCGTAAGATACACGGCAGGATAGCTGCCGGACAACAACGCCGCAGTTACGACAAACAACGTGATAGCGATAAGCAGTCGCACCGACACCAGTGAGCCAACGCTGAGGTCTTTGCCGGTGAAATAGTTAAACGGACCAAGCGCCGCGGCAACGATGAAGAGCGCGATCATCACAGCAGCAACGAGGTAGAAGAATGACTCAAGAAGAAATTGAATTACCAGCCGTATGTTCGAGGCGCCTATAGCTCTGCGTACTCCGATTTCCTTCGCGCGACTTGCTGATCGCGCTGTCGATAGATTCATGAAGTTGATACACGCGAGTACTACAATAAAAACAGCAATTGAAATAAACAGGTATATGTAAGTCATATCCCCGTTTGGTTCGATTTCATCCGTCAGGTTGGAAGTAAGATGGATATCAGCGAGGTGCTGAATTCCATAGTGAAGGTCATTGCCCTGCGTGCGATATTGATTGATGTCGAGGTCGCGCTCTTTCTTCAATTCGGGAGCGACGTATTCTTCCGTAAATGCCGCCAGTTTTTCAGCCATGATCCCGGCAGATCCGTCGGGTTTCAATTTCGCATACGTGATCACCCGGGAAGAAATCCACCCCTCTGATCTTATTTCAGTCCACGAATCGAGGGAAAGTACAAACGTGAAATGAAAGTGCGATTGTTTTGGCGGGTCGGCAGCGATACCGGTTACCTCTGCGAGGTAGCCCTGAGCGAGGATCATTTTCTTCCCGATAGGTGTAATGTCGCCTGCGCCTTTGTAGTCGAAGTAGCGTCGTGCTGCTGATTCAGTAATTACGATTTTTCCTTCGCCGCTCAGTACGTCTTCACGATTACCAACAATCAGGGGGAAGTCGAAGAATGAAAAGAAATTTGCGTCCGCGAGCAGAAGGTTACTTTCAGTGAATGCGCGATTTCCGTAACGCATGGGGAAAGTAGTCCAATTCGCGAGGCGTAGTGTAGCTTCCACGTCAGGGCATTGCTCAACAAGCGTTGCTGCAAGCGGGTAGGCTGTGAGCGCGCTGTGTATCTTCTTGCCCTGCATCCGGCCCTCGGTCGTGATCCGGTAGGTGCGGTCCGCGTCCCTGTGCAGGCGGTCGAAGCTTAGCTCGTCGAACACATACAAAAGGATGAGGAGACTTGCCGCAATGCCTAGCGTAAGACCGGCGATGTTGATGAAGGAGAATCCCTTCTGCCTGATCATAAAACGCAGCGCGATGGTTAGGTAGTTTCTGAGCATGTCCGGCGACCGAAATATTAGGCTTTACGGGAAAAGTACGGCTGCGGTTGCAGACCCGAACCGATGAACCACAAATGCATACATTGCATTCTGGCACCGGGGATCGGGTGACCGGTGCCTGACAAATATCCTTTCCGTTGGCAAGGCACTGAAGACTGTCCGTCCGGCGAAGGTCCTGTCGGTTCGTCGTTGAAATCCGTGATGGTCATCATGCGCGGTGTAACAACAAACGGTGGCGTTTCGTGATTATTCACTTCGAAGTGAAGTCACTGGATTCGCTGATGCAGCGCGCATGGCCTGATAGCTCACCACCACGATTGCGAGCAGAAGTGCCGCGCTACCTGCACCTGCGAGTATCCACCATTCGATGCTGATGCGGTACTCGTACTGACTCAGCCAATTGTTCATCATCCACGCCGAGACGGGTGCCGCAATGACGAATGATACAAGGACAAGCTTGGTGAAATCTTTTGAAAGTAACATAACCACGTTGCCGACTGTCGCACCCAGCACTTTGCGAATGCCGATTTCCTTTGTACGCTGCTCCGCGGTGAAGGCAGCAAGACCAAAGAGGCCAAGACACGAAATCAGGATGGCCAAAGATGAAAAGAGGTTGGCCAGATTTCCAATCTGATTGATGGCTTGAAACTTCCGTGTGAACTCCTGATCACTGAAGCGATACACGAATGGATACGCCGGATTGTACTTCCTGAATATATCTTCGATCTTCGACATCGCTTCCTGTGCGCCATAGCGATCACCAAGACGTATCGTAACATCACTGCACCAGCTCGGATCGAATACGAAGACCGTGGGGTCAACTGATCGCGCAGGTGACGCCATCACAACATCTTTCATCACACCGACAACCGTAAACGTTGTGTCCCAGAAGTGAATTTTTTCACCTATCGGATTTTGGAATCCCATATATGCGACCGCCGCTTCATTCAAAATAATTGATGTTGAATCTGTAAACTCAGGAGAGAAGTCGCGGCCTTCAATGATCGTCGTTCCCATTGTTTTGGAATAGTCATGACTGACTCCGATGGTCGCAAAACTTCCCCGTTGGTCTTCGCGCTTTCCAGACCATTCCAGACCGCCGTTATACGCATAAATTGCTGTGATGGGACTGTTCGATGTTGTCACCGATGACGCAAGTTCTCCCGAGATAAGCTCGTTTTTAATCGCATTGTAGTTTTTCAGAATATCGCCTGTATTTGGAACCGTTACAAGGTTGTTCGAATCATATCCGGTGGGACGATTCTTAAGGTGATGCAGCTGAAAATAAATGACTGCAGTTGCAATGATGAGCGCTATCGAGACAAAGAACTGAAGTGTGACGAGGACTTTTCTTGGCACCGCGCCAGCCTTCCCTGAATGCATCTTACCCTTCAGGACTTCCGCGGGTTGAAATGCGGATAGGTACAACGCAGGGTAACTTCCTGCGGCGAGTCCGGTGAGGATAATCACACCCAGGCCGGCTGCATACCAATAGGGATTCGCATAATCAACAGATAGTTGTTTCTCAACAATGGAGTTGTAGAAAGGCAACCCGACTTCAACAATTCCAACAGCAATCAGGAAGGCGACCAGTGTTGTGAAAAACGTCTCCCCCATAAACTGCATGATCAGTTCCTTGCGACGTGAACCGATGCTTTTACGGATCCCGACTTCGCGCGCCCTTTTTTCGGAACGTGCCGTAGCAAGGTTGGTGAAGTTTATACATGCAATGATGAGTATGAACACAGCAATGATGGTAAACATGCGGACATACACGATGTTTCCTGAAACGCTTTTCCCGTTCTTGAATTCGCTGTAAAGCCTCCAGCGTTCCATCGGGAGGAAAGTGACTTCGACATTCTCCTCCTCATTGCTTCTCTCCTTAATGATATTTTTCACCCGCGCTTCGACCTGGACAGGATCAACGTTCTCTTCGAATTCAACATACAGGTTGAAAGAATTATTTCCCCAATGGTCGAGTGCATTTTTTACCCAGGGTTCTACGTTCAGGTAGGTCGTAAATGGAATGAGGCATTCGAAGTTGAATGTCGAATTGGAAGGAACATCTTCGACAACGCCCGTGACGGTGAGATCAACATTGTCATCAACACGAACGATTTTTCCGATGGGGTCTTCGTCACCAAATAATGATTTTGCAGCAGACACCGTAAGGACCATCGTTGTGGGATCCGACAGTTGTTGATCAGGTGATCCGTGTACGAGGGGAAACGAAAACATTTTCAGGAAGTCGTTGCCCGCATAGTAGCCTTGCTTGTAGAGTCTTTTATCGCCATAGGTGAGCAGATACGTTGCACCCCAGTTTGTTGGGGCCACGTGTTTGATCCCGGGCTCATTCTGGCGAAGAGCCTCCCAAAGCGGAAGCGGAATCGCCATTTGTGTATAGATACCGTTGTCACCTTGTCCGCTGATGTATACACGCGCAAGCCTGTCGCGTTTCGCGTGAAAGTTATCCCACGACAATTCGTGACTGACCCATAACATGATAAAAATACTGCACGCGATTCCCACACTCAATCCAAAAATGTTAATGAATGAGTACACACCATTTTTTTGAAGCGTTCGCAGCGTTATCAGGAAGTAATTTCTAAACATAACTTAATCGTTTCTTAGGGAATCAACAGGATTTGAATTAGCAGCCCGGACTGCTTCGAAGGCGATAGTAGCCCAGGCGATGAGAAATGCGACTACACCAGCAGCGATGAATGTCATGCTGCTCAAAGAAGTCTGGTAAGCAAAATTCTGTAACCAACTTCTCATGAAAAACATACCCGCAGGAAGGGCGATCACAATTGCAATTCCCACCAGCAGGATGAATTCCCCTGAAAGCATCCGCACAATGCTGAACGTGGACGCACCCAGGACTTTACGAACACCGATTTCCTTCAGCCGGCGTTCACCGACAAAAACCGAAAGTCCATATAATCCGAGACAGCTTATACTGATCGCAATTACAGTGAAGAATGTGATCACGAGAAAAACCTGGCGATCACCTTCATACTGCGCAGCCACTTCGTCGGTCAGGAGGTTTGATTCAAAGGGTGTATCGGGAACATTTTTTGCCCACAGTTCCTCAAGCTGACCTTTTACGGCATCATAACTTCCAGGCTCGATGGTGACAGCCATGAACAGGTAATCATCACTGGTTTCGGGAAGCAGGAATACCACAGGGTCGATAGTCGCGTGAAGTGATCTGAAGTGAAAATCTTCAACGACGCCGATGATTTCGAAGACCAGTGTTTGCTCATTCGTTGAACCCTGCAGTCTGCCGGTATATCTTGGTCTTGCGCCGACGGCGTCTTCAAGGGGTATTCCCAACCGTTGAAGGCTCACGCGGTTAACCATGATCGGTATGATATTGCTGACGGTATCAGCCCTGTCGATGTTTTTGTCAAACGACCTTCCGGCGATTACCGGAACGTCAAGTGTACTGAAATACGACTCATCGATATTGCAGACATAATGATGTTGGGAATCCTCCAAACCGGCTCCTTCACGATAAATCCGGAAGTCGCGCAACAGCGGAGTTGACGGAAGACTGGTTGTTGCTGTTACAGCTTTGACACCGGCGAACTGCTCAACGGACTTCTTGAAGACGCCATAATTTGAGCGTGCTTCAGGAGTGCGAAGTGGTATTGCAAGCCTGTGGTCGGCGGCGTACCCAAGATCCTTGTGCCGGATAAAACTCAGTTGCTCCTGAACGATGGAGCTACAGGCGATTAATGTGATTGCAATTACAAACTGGACGATTACCAATCCTTTCCTCAGCCAGGACCATGAGCCTGTTAACAGGTTCTTTTGCTTCAGCACCTGTACAGGACGGAACGATGAAAGGAAAAATGCCGGATAACTTCCCGCAAGTAACCCTGTAATCAATGACGTTAGTATGAGGATACCGGCAAAGAACGTGAGGTTTCCACCCGACAGACTCATTTGTTTGTTGGTAGCCGAGTTGAATATCGGGAGCGCTACCTGCACAAGTCCGGCAGCTACGATAAGTGCAACTGCGATGGTGGCAAATGATTCGCCCAGGAACTGGGTCACGAGTTCCTTTTTTGTTGCGCCCATCGTTTTGCGAACACCAACTTCACCGGCACGCTGTGTTGCCTTCGCCGTCGTGAGGTTCATAAAGTTGATGCACGCGATAAGCAGGATAAACACTGCTACTGCACCGGCGACGTACACATAGTAGATGTTTCCATTGACGTCCAGGTCAAGTCCATAGCCAAAATGATTTGAATAAAGATGAACGTCGGTCAGCGCCTGCAGTCCCAGGACCTTACTGCGTTTTGCCCTGCGCATTTCCTCTCCACCATGGCGTTCCTGGAAGTCAGGGAGTTTTGCAAGCAAATCCGTGGCTGATGCATTCGGTTTCATACGAACGTAGCTGAAAACAAAGTTCTGCCCGGCCCACGTGTGTGAGTTGCTTACAAAGTCACCCCAGCCTTTGCTGTTGATCGACATGTAGAAATCTGCATTGATGTGCGATTTCTTCGTTAGCGGCTTCAGCACGCCCGTCACGCGGAACGTGTCGACGGAAAAGCCACTGGTGATGATCAACATTTCATCCAGAGCAGATGCGTCACCAAACAGTTTCTTTGCGAGTTCATCGGAAAGTATTACTTCAGATCTTCCTTTTAATGCTGTGGATCGATCACCTTCGTGAAGTTCAAAAGAGAAGACGTCCAGGAATGTGGAATCGACAAGAAAGCCGCGGTCTTCATAAAACGTGTTTTCGCCGTGACGTATGAGGTGTTGCTCAACCTCCGGCGGGTTTACGATACGAGTCGCCGATTCAAGTTCCGGCATTTCCTCAAGCATCGTCATGGCCACAGGAGGTGATGTGCGTTGAAGGAATTCGGCATCGCCGTCGCCCTGACGGACTGTGGACGTGACGCGATAAATTCTGTCAGCAGCTTCGAAATGTTTCTCGTAAATGAGTTCCTCGCGGAGATACAGTCCGAGAAGCGTACAGCATGCAATCCCAAGTGAAAGCCCCGCGATGTTGATCAGCGAGAATACCCTGTTGCGAAGGAGGTTTCTGTAAGCGATTCTGAAATAGTTCTGCAACATGTCGACCGCAGAACCAACTACAGTGCCACGGTACACAGGCATCCGAAAATGCTATTTTTCAGCTATTTTCAGCTAACTGGCCGCACTTTAAATGGTCGATCGCGAACTGTACTGTCCGGAATCGGTCTGTTTTACTCCTCGCGTTCGCGTTTGATTTTGACTTTCGCGGTGGGGCCGACCTGGATGGGCACTTTCTCAACTTCGAGGTTCGCGGCCTCAACGCCGTAAAGTTCCTCCGTGGACAGGCTGAAATCCTTCAGGAGCCTGTAACCCTGGATGATCAGACGGTCAAAACTTGAGATTTCGCTGTCTGAGGACGCCCACGAGTGAATGATGATGAACTTGAAGTCGGCCATCATGCTGTATTTGTGCAGCGAATTGTAGGGACTTGTAAGATCGATTTCGCCGGCGTCGGCCATTTCATGGATGATTTTTGAAAACAGCAGGTTGACGCGGTGGTCGGTCTTGAATCCAAGCTTCATCCGAATGAAGAAGCACTTTTTCGGAATGATTGTGTCAACGATGTATTTACTGGTAAACGGACTATCAACTGTATCGACGTGCAGGAACCAGTACACGTCTGCGCGTTTTGGACGCTTTTTGAAAATCGAATAGATGATGTTTGAATCGATGTAGCGTTTGCTGTCGGCCATCGCCAGGTAAACCAGGTTTGTCGCTTCTTTCGGGATAGAAGTGTCTGCCTGGAGATCCTGGATCATTCCCACATAATGTTTGAGGTCGACAAACTCCGTATGTCTTTCACGAAGACGCCGCGCTCGCTGCAGAATGAACATCATCAGGAAAAAGATCGATGCGATCGTAAACGTAAACCAGCCGCCGTGAACGAATTTACTCAGGTTTGATACCAGGAACGCGCCTTCAATACTTGCGAAGAGCAATGCAAGCATGGCAGCACGAAATGTGGATTTGCGTGAAACAGAAAAATAGAAGACGAGCAGCGACGTAGTCATCAGCATATCGAACGTGATGGCCAGGCCGTAAGCACCTTCCATCCGCGATGATTCCTTGAATACGTATACCACAAGAATGCTTCCACACAACAAAATCCAGTTGATGGCCGGAATATAAATCTGGCCCATGATCTGGCTTGGATAACGAACGCGCGTTGCCGGCCACAACTTTAGTTTCATCGCTTCATTCACAAGCGAAAACGTACCGGATATCAAACCCTGACTTGCGATAATAGCTGCAAGTGTGGCGATCAGAATTCCGAACAGTTTCAGTTTCGCGGGTATGATTGCAAAAAAGGGAATCATACCGTCGAGGGTCTGGCCTTCATGATTGAGCAGCCATGCGCCCTGACCGAAGTAACTCAATATCAATGCGACCTTAACAAAGCCCCAGCCCACGCGGATGTTGGATTTACCACAGTGACCAAGGTCGGAATACATCGCCTCTGCTCCCGTTGTACAAAGGAATACCGCACCAAGTAGCCAGAAGCCACCCGGGTATTTTGTGAGAAGATTAATTGCATATACTGGATTGAGCGCCTGCAGGACGTGTGTGTTCTCGAGCAACTGGATGAGTCCGATAACTGCAATGAATGAGAACCAGATCAGCATGATAGGCCCGAATATGCGTCCGACGACACCAGTGCCGAATTGTTGGAAAAGGAACAGTCCGACGAGGATGATCACAACGATGGTGATGATTGTGCTGGTCGAAATGTCGGGATTAATCGTGCGCAACCCTTCGACGGCAGAAGTTACGCTGATCGCCGGTGTAATGAATCCTTCGGAGATCATTGTTGCACATCCGATAATGGCAGGGAATATCACCCAGCCCGCCTTATATCTTCTGACTAAGGCATACAAGGCAAAAATGCCACCTTCACCTTTGTTGTCGGCGCTTAATGCGAGATAAACGTACTTGATTGTCGTGATGAGGGTGAGTGTCCAGAACACACACGAAAGGCCACCGAAAATCAGTTCCTCGGTAATTTCGTGCTTTCCGACAATGAAACGCAGGGTGTAGATCGGAGACGTTCCGATATCACCATAAATTATTCCCAGGGAGATGAGTACACCAGCGGCGGAGAGGGGACTTGCGTATTTCTCGTGGGTGGTTGCCATTTCTACTGCACGCCGTCTTTCGGACGAGCGATAATTAGTCGGTTACTTTTGTCATAACTGAAGTAACTCCAAAGCCAGCTGGCGAAAACAAAAAACTTGTTCCGAAATCCAATGATGGAAACTAAATGTACGAACATCCATATCAGCCATGCCAGGAATCCCTGAGTTTTTATTGTCTTGAGATCAACTACGGCGCGGTTTCGACCTACCGTTGCCATGCTCCCCTGATGCTTGTAGCGAAACGGTTTCATTGGTTGCTTGTTGATTAACCGCCGGAGGTTTTTTGCCAGTAGTCGACCCTGTTGCATCGCAGGGGGTGCCATTTGCGGGTGACCTTGCGGGTAACCGGGATCGCCTTCCATGAGCGCCGCATCGCCAATGGCAAAAATGTTTTCATAGCCCTTCACCCGGTTGAATTCGTCAACGAGGATGCGCGCACCCTTTCCAGTTGCTTCCTTATTAATTCCTTCGATTGGCTGGCCTTTAACGCCTGCTGCCCAGATCAGCGTTCTGCTCTTCACGCGCGAACCATTTTGAAAGACAACCTCCTTGCCGTCGTAGGATTTTACGGCGAGGTTCAGGTGCACCTGAACACCCATTTTTCTAAGGTATTGCAATGCTTTCTCGCCAGCCTTTTCCGACATCCCGTTAAGGAGACGACCTGTGGCTTCGATAAGATGGATGTCCATCTGCGCGATCTCAAGTTCAGGATAGTCTTTGGGGAATACGTGGTTCTTGAGTTCACTCAATGCACCGGCGAGCTCCACGCCCGTAGGTCCGCCGCCAACGATCACGAAGTCCATAAAACTGTTCATCGTATCCAGGTCATCGGTAAGCAGTGCGTTTTCGAAATTCCGGATGATGATGTTGCGCAGTTTGATCGAATCGATGATCGTTTTCATCGGAAGCGCATGCTCGGCCACGTCGTTCATGCCGTAAAAATTGGTGGTGGCACCGTTTGCAATGACCAGGTAGTCGTAGCGAATACTTCCTATGGATGTTTCGATATAGTTTTCTCCGGGAACGATACGTGATACTTCTCCAAGCCGGAAGTAGAAGTCCGGTTGACTGGCAAACCGTTTTCTGAAAGGAAAAACGATTGAATTCGTTTCAAGTCCGGAAGTCGCGACCTGATAGAGCAGGGGTTGAAAACAATGGTGATTGTATTTGTCGATCAGGACGGTCTGCGCTTTCAATCCGTTCAAGCCTTTTGCGACTTCGAGACCGCCAAATCCCCCGCCGATAACCACTATGCGAGGTTTCCCCAGATCGGCAATACGCGTACGCGTAGTGATCAGCTTTTGCATGAAGGCTTGTCCTGTGTTTTAAAAAAACGGTCGCAAAGTTAATGGCCTGCCGATAATACCAAAAGAAAAGGATACAAAGTTGGTATTCGACGCGCTTTAAGGCATTCGGGCGGGTAATCAAAAAAATTGTCTCACGACCGGAAATTGTCTCCTTAATCCACAGTATTTTTGGATCAGGAACCCCTAAAATCAACCTGTATGCTCAAAAAGCTAGTACTTAGTCTCTGTATCGCCGCCGTGATATTTGGCTGTGACCAGAAAGAAAAAGATCAAATGCAGTCAAAGCTGGATTCGTTGCAAACCGAACTCGAAATCAGCCAACGGATGGCTAAAACGTTGACTGAAGTTGGTGTGTTAATGGATTCGATCGATGCCTCCCGGCAATTACTTCGGGTGAATATGGTTGAAGGCACATCCTATGAGGACTATAAGGAGCGGATGCGCGACATCAATTCCTACGTGAAAGATACCCAAAGCAAGATTGAGGATCTGGAGAAGACTCTTTCAAAATCGCGTTCAACTTCAAATGCCTATGCAGCGACTATCAAGAAGCTGAAGGCCGACATGGAAGAAAAAACAAAACGTATTGCCGACCTTCAGGAGCAAGTGGAGAAATTCAGAAATGAAAACCAGAACCTGATATCAACCGTCGGAATGCAGGAAGCAGAGTTGCTCGACAAGGAGGTTGAGATCGAAACAAAAACTCAGGAACTCGCATTAATTGAAGCGCGGATTCAGGAGTTGATGATCCAAAGCAAGATGAGTGAAGCCGATGCTTATTATGCACGCGCGCAAGCTGTTGAAGAGGCAGCGAACCGGACGAAGCTTGCCCCGAAGAAAAAGAAAGAAACATTGCGTGAAGCAATCGAACTTTACAAGAAATCACTTTCGTTGGGCAAAGCCGAAGCGCAGGCACGAATTGACGATCTCGAGAAACGAATCTAGATCAATACCCAAACAAAAAGAAAGTACAGTCGAAACCGGCTGTACTTTTTTATTTTCAGGCTACGGATGCAGGATGGTCGTGGAAAATCTGATACACGACGTAGGTAATGTAGCTCACGAAGAGAATAAAGGCTTCCCATCGGTCGAGTTTTCTGCGCTTCATCGTAAACATGAATACCATCAGCACAACGGTACCGATAGCCATGATGTAAAGGTCGAAATTCAGCACAGGGTTAAACGGAATCGGATGAATCGTCCCTGTTATTCCGAGTATCAGCGTAACATTGAAGATATTTGATCCGATGACGTTGCCGATGGCGATGTCTGTGTTTTTACGATAGGCGGCTACAGCAGACGTTGCAAGTTCCGGCAGCGATGTACCTGCAGCAAGTATTGTCAACCCAATGAGCTTTTCCGACAAGCCGTAACGTTCCGCGATCACTACGGCGTTCTCTACAACAAGAGTCCCGCCACCAACGAGCATCGCAAGTCCGAGAAGCCCCAATCCAAGCGAAACCATTGGTGAGTACTGTTTGATATTTTCATCCGGAACATCGACTGCGTTTTTCATGGTACGGGCAATGTAGTACATGAACATCCCGAACACTGCCAGCAGGATCATCGCGTCAATACGGGAAAGCACATTTCCGGAAGCACCATGAGTCATTGTATCGTTTACGAGAAAGAACAGCAGCACAAAAGCGCCCAGCGAAAGCGGAACTTCATACTTGATCGTGTTGCGTTGTACAACCAGCGGATAAATCAGGCCTGCGGTTCCAAGGATAAGATAGATATTGAAGTTGTTACTGCCGATGATGTTGCCGAACGAGGCATCGTTACGTTCCTCAATAGCGGACAAAAGGCTTACAATTAATTCGGGCGTCGAGGTTCCGAACGCGACTACAGTCAACCCTATTGCAAGACTGGAAACGTTGAAACGCTTCGCGATCGACGAAGAACCTGCCACCAGAAAATCCGCCCCTTTTACAAGTATCACAAACCCGACCAGGAGCAACAAAATCGAAAGAACCATTCTTGTCAGACAAAACTACAAGCGATAAATATAGAGATTTATTAGATGGCTCGGAGACTGTGCCTCCCCTGAGGAGCCGGGTGATCGCACCGCAATATGTAAGATTTTAGACGGTCGCTGCTAAAACCATTTCTTGTAGCGAAAGAAACCCAGCATGCCAAAGACAACCAGAATCATTACGACCCAGATTCCGTAGTACCCATAGTCCCATTCGAGCTCAGGCATGTGTCGGAAATTCATGCCGTAAACACCAACAATGAATGTCAGGGGTATGAAAATCGTGGAAATAACAGTAAGTACCCGGATCACCTCATTCAGCTTATTGTTCATTGCATTGATGTGAATGTCCAGCAAACCGGATGTAAGGTCTTTGTACGTATCGAGTGAATCAATCAGGTGCACCACATGATCATACACATCGGCGAAAAACCGGCTGTTTTCTTCTCTGAGGAAATCCGACTCGCCGCGGGTAAGTTTGCTCAGGGCATCGCGCAAGGGATAAAGGGCTTTGCGCAGATATATAAGTTCTTTTTTCAGCGATTGTATTCTCTGAAAAGATGAATCTGAGGGGTTCTCGTAGACAGTTTCCTCTATATCCTCAATGATGTCTCCGATCTTGTCGAGAACGGTGTAGTAGTTGTCGACTATGATGTCAATGAGGCGGTACAACAGGTAATCCGCCTGACGTTTCCTTACGCGGCCTTGGTCCAGCCGGATTCGCTCGCGAAACCCGTCAAAAAGGTCGCCTTCCTTTTCCTGGAACGAAATCAGGAAGTTGTTTCCCAGAACAAAACTTATCTGTTCGTAGTCGAAGTGGCTGCCTTCGATGCGGTACAACATCTTCAGTGTGAAAAACAGGTAGTCATCAAACTCTTCTGCCTTCGGTCGCTGGTCACTGAGTACATCCTCAATCAAAAGTGTATGAAGGTTAAATCGTTGCTGAATCTTTTCAATGTGGTCCAGGTAAGTAAGACCGTCCACGTTGATCCAGTTGACGCGATCATCCCTGAGGTTATCGAAAACCTCTTCGAGTGGAACGTTCAGGTAACGGTCGTGATGTTCGCGGTTGTAACTGATCAGCTCGATAATCGGAGACTTCGGGATTTTATGGTCCATGCAAATGAAGGTAAAACGGCAGGTAGGGGGTCTTATTTTCGGGAAATGTCCTTAAGCAAAGTAAGCGAAAAGTTGGCGAAATTTCCGGCTTTGGGTTCGCGGACCCAATTAGGCATCAGGATTAGTTGAGGATTGCCTGCCAATGCTTATTATTGCGCCTTCATGACGCTCCGACTTGACGATATCAAGGCACCCATCGCGCGGGAGATGGAACAATTCGAACAGAAGTTCCGTGCATCGGTAAAAACGAAGGTTTTGTTGCTTGATAAGATCATGAGCTATATCGTCAAGCGCAAGGGGAAGCAAATGCGTCCAATGTTCGTTTTCCTCAGTGCCGGTACGTGCGGCACGATCCAGGAAGCTACATTTCGCGGAGCATCGCTTATTGAGCTGTTACACACTGCCACCCTTGTCCACGACGACGTCGTAGATGAGGCTAACTACCGCCGGGGATTCTTTTCCGTCAACGCGTTATGGAAAAACAAAGTGGCTGTGCTTGTCGGTGATTTCCTGCTTTCGAAAGGGTTGATCCTTTCCGTCGAAAACCGCGACTTCAATTTGTTGAGCATTGTGACCGACGCCGTTAAGGACATGAGCGAAGGCGAACTGCTTCAGCTTGAGAAATCGAGAAAACTCGACATTACGGAAGACATTTACTTTGAAATAATCCGTCGTAAGACTGCTTCGCTCATCGCCGCGTGTTGTGCAGTTGGGGCGAGCTCCGTCGGGGCGAACGATGACCATGTGGCATTGATGCGGAAGTTTGGCGCCCATATCGGTACCGCATTCCAGATCAAGGATGACCTTTTCGATTACGGTGAACAGGAGATCGGCAAACCATTGGGAATCGACATCAAGGAAAAAAAGATGACGCTTCCATTGATTTATGCACTTTCGCATGCCGGCTGGTCGGAAAAACGGCGGATAAGAAGTATCGTCAAGAATGAAAGTGAAAACCCCAAAAAGGTCCGGGAAGTAATCGCTTTCGTGAAGGAATCGGGTGGTATTGAGTACGCACAAAAAGCCATGCAGCAGTTTCACAGCGAGGCGCTCGAAATGCTCAGACAATTCCCGGACTCCCGCTACAAGGATTCATTGATACAACTGGTGCAGTTCACCATCGACCGTGAGAGTTAAAGAAAAAGCCGCAGCGTTTGCTACGGCTCTTCTAACCTATACTACAATTTATATCCACTAGTACACTAGACTCTGATGCGTGACCTTCCGGCTTCCTGGATCGCGTAGTCTTTCCAGTTGTTGAAGCTTGAGGCGTCAAGCGACTCTGCAGCGGGTCCACTGTTTGAAGGTTCGAATTGACCACCGTTCTCCCACCATTTCTTCGCATTTTCACGAGCTTCCTTTTTGTCAATTCCATCGAACAGATTGATGCATGAGTCGGAAACCATCCACGGCTTCGCAATCGTACTGTATTTTTCGAAGATCATCGAGCGCATTTGAGTACCTGATGGCTGATTGTTGAAGTGTGACATCGTGTAAGACATCGTCTCCGGTTCAGTCATCACCAAATCCCAGTACTTTTTGGAAGAAATCACCTGTGCCGTCGTCAGCAGATACCCGTAACCACTTTCGATTGGTTCCCTGGTGATTGGACAACGCGCTTTCAGTTCGGGTTTCTTCTTTCCAAAAATCTTGTCAAGGAATGCCATAACTACAAAATTGAGGTTTTTAAGATCGGTTAACGAATTATAGATTCCCCCGAAGGGTGAATAGTTGCATATAAGACTCTGGTTTTGCCTAAAAAGTTACAAATCGCTTACCAATCCCAAAAAACGGCTTTTGAACGGTGTATGGGCGATCACGGTGTTCGATAATGAACGCTGTATGTCCGAAGAAGACTATGGCCGGGGGCTTCCGCCTGCCTGACTCTTCTCAAATTTTTCGTATTGAATGAAAAAGTCTTCCAGCTTATCGGCGGGAATTTTCTTTGCGATGATCTTCTTGCGATTGTCCAGGACGAATAGCGACGGCGTTGTAACGGCGTCGTAGTGGTCCTGATACGGGCCGACATACGTCCTCGGACCATTGACAGTGACAAACGGCATCTTCATCGTCTTGATATAGTCCTTCATCTTCGCCATGCTGGTGTCGGCACTAACCGCAAACACACCGATGTCAAAGCGGGTCTTGTTCTTGTTGTAAAACGCTACAATTTTCGGCGTCTCTTCCTTGCAGTGGCCACAGTCAGGATCGAATATGTAAAGAATGGTGTAGCGGTTCTTCAAATCGTACAGCGCACGACGTGCAAAGTTTTGATCCTGCATGATCAGGTTCGGTCCCGTTTTTCCGATGAGGCTCTTCCGCAAACGGTCTGCATATTCCTGCAGACTTTTTTTCATGCTTGCATTGACCCAGAAATCCATCTCGCCAGTGGCGAAGTACTTGTCAAAGATGTTGACGTATACTGCATCAAGACCCATGATTTCTGGTTGCTGATATTTCACCAGCGTAATCCAGGCTGCGTATTTGTACACTTCCTGGTTTGGTTTTGCCTTTGTTAGAATCGCGTGGACGGCCTTCGTAAGTGTATCCGGTTGTGGTGCGAATAACCTGTCGAGATATTCGTTAATCTTTTCTTTCAGGACAGGCCGCGGCATGCGTACAATGGCTTCGTTGTTAAAATCGATGTTGTCAAAGTAATGCTGGCGATACCAACGCAGCTGGAATGTTGAATCGATGGTTCCATCTGGCCGCCTGGGGGGTTCCGGCACCTTGACAGGTTGATTTGCGCGGAGCAGCGTCGCGGTAACTGTTTCCGGATGTTTCGTAAGAACTTCAGTCTGATAGGCGAGGACGCGTTCATTGATTTTCGAAAAGGCTTCGCGTGCCGCTTTTTTGGCACTTTCCGTAGACAGACTATCCTTCAAAACGGCAATGTGGGGCTCAGCTTCGAGGTGTCGGTCCATGTTGAAGTTCATGTTCTCGAAAAACAAGCGATTGTCCGGATCCCCCGTCACGACCATGTGTTTTACATAATCGGCAGCATTTGTCTCCATCCGGAATCGCTGCACATCACCAATTACGAGTTCAAATATTTTAGTCTTATCAAGCACGAGAAAGTACACGCCCGGCGCCAGCGGTTTCGCGCCATTGAACCGGAAATTGCCTTTGCTGTCAACTTTGGCGGTGTCCTTTATATAGGTGTTCTCCCAGTAATAATGGCCAAGGTAGGCCGTTGTATCTTTCCAGCCGTCGACGCGGAATTCGATATCATACCCGCCAGATTGTCCGTACATTGACGTCGTAAGGACCAGTCCCAATGAAAAAATGATGAATGTGAGCGATGCTTTCATGAGGGTGAAATTGTGAAAACAGAATTACAGACCAAATGCATTTATATCAGGAAACCTTCATTTGTAACAACTTTCCCGAATCAAAATTCAGGTTATTTGCTCAAAACCGTAAACTTTGCGGCAAAATTGCATAAATGTCGATCCAGATCAAAAATTTGTCCAGATACTATGGCGAGCAAAAGGCGCTCGACGACATCTCGTTTTCGGTTGGTCAGGGCGAGATAGTCGGGTTTCTCGGTCCTAACGGAGCCGGCAAATCGACAACGATGAAGATCGCCACCTGTTTTCTGCCGCCCTCATCCGGCGAGGTGTACATTGACGGGCTCGACGTAACGCAGGAGCCGCAGGCAATCAAAAAGACTACCGGGTACCTTCCGGAACACAATCCGCTCTACCTGGACTTGTATGTTCACGAGTACCTGCATTTTATCGGAAAGCTGTATGGGCTTACCGGGACAAGACTCAGGGAACGCGTGGCTGAAATGGTTGTGTTGTGTGGGCTTACTGCCGAACAAAACAAACGCATCGAGGCACTCTCAAAGGGTTACCGGCAACGCGTCGGCCTGGCGCAGGCGCTTATCCACGATCCGAAGGTTTTGATTCTCGATGAACCGACGTCGGGCCTGGATCCAAACCAGTTGCTTGAAATCCGAAAACTGATTCGTGAAATCAGCAAAAACAAGACAGTGCTCTTCTCAACGCATATTATGCAGGAAGTGGAGGCGTTGTGTGAACGCGTGATCGTGATTAATAAAGGTCGGATAGTCGCCGACGACCAGGTGAGCCGGCTTCTGCTGCACACCCGGCCTCAACGTGTTGTGATTGCCGAATTCGAAAGACCGGTGGCCTCCGGCATTCTCGAAGGAATCACGGGTGTTACATCTGTTGAGGACACCGGTGCCAATACATATCGCATAACGTCGGCGCAGGAAGTTGATGTTCGCGCTGAGGTTTTCCGCCTGGCTGCAGAGAAGGGATTAGCGCTTGTCGGACTTCGCCAGGAAGAAGGGACGCTTGAAGACATCTTTCAGCTGCTGACGGCAAAGACGCCGGATGCGCATTAGAAAAATACAGTTACTTTTGCAGCTTTAGAGTTGACATGATTCAGATTCTTGCCAAAGAGTTTAACAGTTTTTTGAATTCCCTTATCGCATACGTTGTGATCGGCGTGTTTCTGATCGCCATGGGTTTGCTGATGTGGGTGTTCCCCGAATCTTCCGTCATCGCGTACGGATATGCGGACATGGATACGCTTTTTTCTCTGGGCCCTTACGTTTTCATCTTTCTGGTACCTTCAATTACGATGCGCTCTTTCGCCGAGGAACGCAAAGCGGGCACGATTGAACTGCTGGTTACAAAACCACTTTCCGACTGGGATATCGTACTCGGAAAATACCTCGCGAGTTTTTTTCTGTTTGTCTGCGCGCTGCTGCCGACACTCATTTATTACGTCTCTGTTTATGCATTAGGTTCTCCCGCGGGAAACATCGATACACCAGGTGTAATCGGATCGTACGTCGGTCTCGTTTTACTCGGTGCGGTATTTTGTTCCGTTGGCATCCTTTCCTCATCAATGACCCGCAACCAGATTATTGCCTTCATCATTGGCGCGTTTCTTTGCTTCCTGTTGTTTTCCGGCTTCGAGTCCCTTGCAACACTTAATCTTTGGTCGGCGAATGCGCTGATGATAAAACAGCTTGGACTTCTGTATCACTATGAGTCGCTGAGTCGCGGACTTATCGACAGTCGCGACCTTATCTTTTTTGTCAGCGTGATTTTAGTAATGCTGTCACTAACTAAATTTATTCTGGGGATCAGACAATGGTAAACTGGAAAAGCAGACCGTTTGGTGATGTGCTTGCGATTGTCAATCTCGTACTGTTCGTCGTCCTGTTGAACATACTCGGAGCGCGATTCTTCTTTCGCGTCGACCTCACGGATGAAAAACGCTATACGATCAAGGATCAGACGCGCGAAATGCTCGGCGAACTTGACGACATAGTATACGTGGAGGTTTTCCTTGAAGGTGAGTTGAATGCCGGGTTCAGACGATTCCGAAAAAATATTGAAGAAACACTGGAAGAATTCAGAATCTACTCTGGTAATAAGGTTCGTTTTTCATTTACTGATCCGGCAACTGCGCTCGGACAAAAAGCCCGCAACGAATTTATGGCGGATCTCGCGGCCAAAGGTATCCAGCCAACCAACGTAGTCGATAAACGCGACGGCCAGCGTGTTGAAAAAATAATCTTTCCCGGCGCGGTGGTAACGTACGGCGGAGCAGAGACCGGCGTAATGTTACTCAAGGGTAACAAAACGTCTTCTTCGGAGGAGGTTATCAACCAATCCATCGAAGGTGTTGAATTCGAATTGGCGAATGCGATCTATAAGCTCACGAATACCGAAAGGAAACAGGTGGGCCTGGTTCGCGGGCATGGCGAACTTGATAGTCTCGAGTTGGCAAGCTTCAACAATGAGTTGCTGGAGTTTTACGATGTCTTTAATGTCGACCTTAGTCGCAAGGCGGACCTTGGCCGTTACGACGTGCTCGTGATCGCGAAACCAACCGAGGCCTACACGCCGGCTGAAAAGTATAAGCTTGATCAGTTCATCATGCGGGGAGGCAGAGTTTTGTTTGTACTCGACAAGCTGGAGGCAAGTATGGACAGCGCGTCAGGCGATGGCCACTTTGCATTTCCCTACCGCCACAATCTGGATGATCAGCTCTTTCGGTACGGTGTGCGCGTCAATCTCGACCTCGTTCAGGATCAGCATGCCGCGTTGTACCCGATAGTCACCGGACAAGTCGGAGGGAAGCCCCAGATGCAAATGATCGACTGGCCGTTTTTTCCGTTGATCAGCAACTATCCCGATCATCCCGTTACGCGAAATCTCGACGCGGTGCTTACGCGGTTTGTCAGCAGTATCGATACCGTTAAGGCTGAAGGTATCCGCAAAACACCACTGATGCTCACATCACCTTACGCGCGCGTTGTCGGCGCACCGGTGCACGTCAGCGTTGAAGAGTTGCGCAACATGTCCACGAGTGCATTCGACAAGCCGGACATTCCGGTGGGGTATCTCCTCGAAGGATCGTTCACATCGCTGTTCCGGAATCGCTTCCTTCCTGAGGGAGTTGATTCCACAGGAAACAGATCGTCTGGTGTAGAATCAAAAATCATTGTGCTTGCCGATGGAGACATCGCCAGAAATGAGGTGAACCCGCGCACAGGGCAGCCGCAGATGCTGGGCTTTGATCCGTATTCAAATTATACATTTGCAAATCGCGATTTGCTGATGAACGCCATGGCGTACCTCGCAGAGGAGGAGGGTTTGATTCAGGCCCGGACAAAGCAAATCAAGATTCGTCCATTGGATCGGCAACGCCTGCAAAACGAGGAGACATACTGGCAGGTGGTTAACATCGTAGTTCCACTCCTGCTGTTAATATTGTTTGGCGTTGTGCGTTCGATCATTCGGAAAAGGAAGTATGCCCGCTTTTAGATATGTACGAGAAAAGAAATAAACGGCTATTGATTGTATTTGCTGCCCTGATTGTAGCAATCGTGGTGACGTTCGCGTTTACACGACAGGATACAGGCTTTGCCGTTCAAAAAGATCTCTACCGTCATGCGAATTTGAGAGAGGTTGATCAGGTCGTTATGAAATCTCCATCGGGAGAAGTGGATCTTAAGTTCGTCGAAAACCGATGGCGGGTAAACGGCAGTTTCCCGGCCGACAGAAATTTGATCGAGGTGCTTTTCGCAACGCTGCAGCAGGTGGAGGTAAAACGTCCGGTTGCCCGCTCGATGAATGATTCTATTGCGACACACCTCAGGGATAACGGTGTATTGGTTTCTTTGCGGGATGACGACCAGCCGGAATTGGAATTTTTTGCCGGTGGTAATCCTGCGAGAACGCTGGCTTATTTTGTTGAAAAAAACGGATCAACGCCTCATGTTGTGGTAATTCCGGGATACCGCGTCTACGTTTCTGGAATTTTCGAACTTCCGGCAATTCAATGGCGTGAGAAGCTCATCTTTGATATCAACTGGACAAATTTCCGTGACCTGGCAGCCGAATTCAGGAATCCACAGGGAAATTTTGTGGTGGAACTGAACAAAAACACCGCAGTAATCAAGGGAGTTGCGGAGCCCGACACGGCGCGGCTCAATACTTTTCTGGATGATTTGTCGCTGCTTACTGTAGACCAATATGTCGAAACTACTTCAAGTCTTGATAGTCTTGCAGGAACGGAACCTCATGCCAGCTACGCAATTACAGATATTGGGGGGCGGACATACAGACTGAGAGTCTACACCCTTGATAATCAGTTTATCGGCGTTATCGGGGACGATGTTTTTGCGATTCTGGCGCGCGAACGCATTGTTCCGCTGCTGCGTCCCAAAGAATTTTTTCTAAAGCGATAGGGGAATTCGACCTTTTTTTGCACTTTAACCGCCCCGTATTATCTTACGGTTTTCTTTATAAATTTACCCGCAATTATTTAACCACTACTTTGCGAAAATGAAATTCATCGTAAACTCCGCGTATCTGCTGAAACAGCTTTCAAATATTAATGGAGTGATCACTACAAACCCTGTCGTACCAATTCTGGAGAATTTTCTGTTTGAACTCGACAAGGGAAGTTTGACAGTTACAGCTTCAGATCTGCAGACTTCAATGATCACAGAGATTCAGGTAGAATCCAAGGAGAAGGGAAGCATTGCGGTGCCTGCGCGGATTTTGCTCGATACCCTGAAGAACCTGCCGGAGCAGCCGGTTACGTTCTCTATAGATGAATCAACATACAGCGTCGAAATTATTTCCGACAACGGTCGGTATAAACTTTCAGGTGAAAACGCAACGGATTTCCCCAAGGTGCCGAATGTCAGCAATGACTTCAGTGCGGAAATTTCAACTGACGTGCTTGCTCGTGCAGTGAACAATACAATTTTCGCTACCAGCAATGACGAACTTCGCCCAGCCATGACCGGGGTATATGTTAATCTCGGTGACAAGAACACCACATTTGTCGCAACCGATGGTCACCGCCTGGTGCGTTATCGGCGTGCAGATGTTAAGTCTGAAAACGGCAGCAACATCATTATTCCGCGTAAAGCACTCAACCTGTTGAAAGCTACACTTCCGTCGGAGAACACCGAGGTGAGTCTTAACTTCAACCTCTCGAATGCATTCTTCAAATTCGGAAACATACGCATGATATGCCGTCTTATCGATGAACGTTTCCCGGATTACGAAAACGTTATACCCTCGGCGAACAATATCAAGATGACTATTGAGCGCAGCGATTTGCTCGGCGCTTTAAAACGTATTTCCATTTACGCCAATAAGACTACGCACCAGGTAAGGCTCAAAATCACCGGCAGCGAACTACAGATTTCCGCAGAAGACCTCGACTTTTCAAATGAGGCGAATGAACGCCTGTCGTGTGAACACGATGGTGAGGACATTGAAATCGGATTCAATGCAAAATTCCTGATTGAGATGTTGACGAATCTGGATTCAGACAAGATTCAGCTTACCATGTCAGCGCCTAATAAGGCAGGTGTGATTCTTCCCGCGGAAAAAGATTCCAGCGAAGACATCCTCATGCTTGTAATGCCGGTTATGCTGAACCAGTACGTCTGACGTTCGGCATTTCACTGATTCACTTCTCCGCGTTTTCCAAGTTCAATGACTTCAAGGTCGCTGATTGCTCCATTGCTCAGCGTAAACCGGACTATTGTTTTGATTGAATGGAAGCCTTGATTTCCGGCAGCACCAGGATTAAGGTAAAGCATATTTCCGAATGTGGCGTCGCGGCCGACCTTCAGAATATGAGAGTGTCCGCATATGAAAAGGTCCGGTGCAGCTTTACTTAAGATTCGCTTCACGCGTGGATTGTAACGTGGTGGTGATCCGCCGATGTGTGTCATGAATACATCCACGCCTTCGCAGGTGAAGCGCAGGTCTTCAGGCAGCCGCACCTGCATCGCCTTGTCGTCAATGTTCCCAAACACTGCGCGTACAGGCTTGAGCTTTTCCAACTGATTAAGAACACCAATCTCGCCGATATCACCGGCATGCCAGATTTCGTCACAGTTTTGGAAGTACTCTCCGACGCGTGGATCGAGATAGCCGTGTGTATCTGACAGAAGGCCGATTTTCATAGTCTAAACATTCCCTGAAGTAAGGTATTCATTAAAGTTATCTTTTCCCGGACCCCCACATTCGATAAATTTGGTTTTTGTTTAGCGCAATGAAACATCTGTTGTGTATTTTCTTTCTGATGGTGGCGTGTCTCGCCTACGGGCAGGATCCACCCTACACGTTTGGGCAGACCACCTACCGGGAACTGAATCTTAGTACTTACGAGCGCGATACCTCGGCTGACGCCGTTATGTTGAAGGAGTGGGGACATTCGTATGTTGAATCGTTCAACAACTTCAATCTCGTCCATCGCTATTATGTCAAGATCAAAGTACTGAAAACAAAGGGACTGGAACAAGCCAACGTTTCTATCCCGCTTTATCGCAGTAATGGTAAATCAGAGACACTGCGTGAGGTCAAGGCTTCATCATTCACGATGATGAACGGATCGATGAGAGAAACAAAGATTTCCTTTAAGGATATTTTCACCGAAGACTATGATAACGGAGTCTTAAAGAAATTCACGATCCCCAATGTCAGTGTTGGGAGTGTTATCGAATATGAGTATGAATTGGAGACACCTTTTTTCTCGATGAACTTCAGACCGTGGGATTTTCAGGCTTCCATTCCAAAGGTAGTGAGTGAGTATTGGGCAACGATTCCCGGGAACTACCGGTATAATATCAGCCTGCGTGGTTATCTCAAACTTTCAAAGGAGGAAAGCGAGGTGAAGAAAGGATGTTTTACCGTTGGCGGTGGCGTTGCTGATTGTGTGCAATACAGGTGGGCGGTTGAAAACGTTCCTGCGTTTCTTGAGGAGGAGTACATGACCTCGCGAAAAAACTTCGTTTCTGCCGTGAAATTTGAGTTGATTCAGATCGAGTATTTCGACGGCCGAAAAGACCGCGTTACAAAGGAATGGAAGGATGCTGACCAGGAGATGCGTATTCATGAAGGGTTCGGAACCCAATTAAAGAAGGGCAAAGATGTGGTGGATGAAAGACTCGCAAGAAGTGTAACGGCAGCTGCTGACTCCCTTTCGGCTGCGAAAGAAATCTTCGAGGCCATAAGACTACATTTCCGATGGAACGAAGAAGAACGATTCTTCTCTGACGGAATAAAAAAGGCATATGAAAAAGGCATTGGCTCTTCGGCCGATATCAATCTCGCCCTCGTTGCAGCGTACAAACATCTTGGTTTCGACGCCGAACCTGTAATCCTTTCAACGCGCGACAACGGAGTGCCTACTGACTTGTTTCCGGTACTTACCGACTTCAACTACGTGATCGGACTGGTGAAAGTCGGCGGACGGACCTACCTGCTGGATGCAACTGATGACTTCCTTCCGTTTGGCGTACTCCCGGAGCGTTGCCTCAATGGAAGAGGAAGGGTCATGGCAAGGAAAGGTTCATACTGGCAGGACATTACGCCGCGTGACAAGGCCCGGCAATTGACATCGCTGAATGTTACGCTCTCGAAGGACGGCGAATTGAGAGGAACAGTTACGATGACGTACACCGGGTACAAGGCGGCGGAAAAAAGGAGCCGGATATATTCATTCACAACACCCGAGGATTACATCAACCATCAAAAGAATTCGTCGCACAATGCAACGATCTCGCAGTTTGAAATTTTGAACCTTGAAGACAGATCGAAACCGCTCGTTGAGAAATTTGCTGTCGAATTTGAACCTGTCAGTATGAACGGCGGAACATTCCTGTTCAATCCGTTTCTGATGGGGAGGGTCGTCAGAAATCCATTCCGTTCGAATGAACGGCTATACCCGGTTGATTTTGGTGTACCGCGGGATGAGACAGTCATCGTGAACGTGCAACTGCCGGAGGGGATCATCATCGACGAGATTCCCGAAAGAGTCGGGGTAGCGCTGCCAAACAGCGGCGGCCGTTACATCTTTGATGTTCGCCAGAACGGTTCCGTGCTTGCCGTCAATTCATCACTTTTGATAAACCGGACCGTTTTCAGTTCTGAAGAATATCACTATCTTAAAGAACTCTACAACAGAGTGATCAGCATCAATCGTATGGAGCTGGTTCTAAAAAAGCTTTAGTCTGTCACTGTTGATTGCCTTATGGCGATGCCGGTGTAAATTAAACCGGAATAATTGATCGTTAATATAGGATTACTTGAAACTTGTTCACGTATCCTCTATGTTTATTCATTTTAGGAAACCGGACTATCTATGAAAAGAGGCATAACCGTTATTCTACTCGCGCTGATGATAACTTCCACTTATGCTCAGCAGGAGAGTGACGCACTGGAGGGAAATTATCCGTTGCATGAGCGCTACCAGGTTCTAAAGCAAAAATCGCAAAACTACAAGGAGTATAAGGTTATCCGTGAACATGTGCTGGACGGATTCTGGCGGATTGTCCGGGATTCAGTCTCCGCGAAGCAGGCTGCGATTGGCGCGCGCGATCGAAATATCGCTGAATTGAAGAAGGAACTCGCCGATACTCAGGCGGTTCTGAAGGAGAAAGAGGCCTCCATGCAGGAGATAGTGTTCGATAGTACGCACATCAACGTCCTCGGTATCAACTTTTCCAAAGGCGTTTTTATCACGACGGTCGCCGTTATCTTCGTGGGTCTCGTACTGGTCGTTCTTATGATGACAGGCCGGCTGCGGATGATTCACAGTTCACTGAAGGAACGCGCTGACGCCTTTAACAGCCTGAGCACCGAGTTTGAAGAATACAAACGCAAGGCGATGGAGAAGCAGACAAAGCTTTCGCGTGAACTTCAGACCGAACGGAACAAACTTGCTGAGAACCGCGGAATGTAATTCGCGCTATTCAACCCATTCAAAGGTTGCTTTCCTGACGTTTTCAGAATCTCCACCCACAAAGATTTCGAACTTTCCGGGTTCCGATCCCCATGTCCAGTCGGCACGGTAAAATGAAAGGTCATTATCATCCAGTGTAAAGGTCACCTCCTTCGTTTGTCCGGCCGGAACCAGAATCTTCCTGAAGGCCTTTAATTCCTTTACGGGCCTGGTTACACTGGCCGCTACATCGCGCAGGTATAACTGAACCACTTCCTCGCCGTCGCGTTTGCTCGTATTTGACAGTGAAACCGAGACTGTTAGCTTTTCACCGCGTTTGATTTTGCCGGAACTCAATCGCACGCCAGAATATGAGAACGTCGAATAACTTAAACCGTATCCGAAAGGGTAAAGCGGCGTGTTCTTTATATCGCGATAACGTGAAATATAAAGTCGTTGCTGCGGTGATTCTGAATAATCACCGTGATACGGCCTGCCTGTGTTCTTATGAAAGTAATAAAGTGGTATTTGTCCTGCACTTCGCGGAAAAGTAACCGGTAGTTTTCCTGAAGGGTTGTAGTCACCGAAAAGCACGTCAGCAATGGCGTTGCCGCTTTCCGAACCCAGGGTCCATGTTTCAAGAATCGCCGGCACGTTTTCATGCATCCAGTTTAATTCGAGAGGGCGCCCATTTACCAACGTCACAACGATAGGCTTACCTGTTTTGTGCACGGCTTCGAGTAGTTCCTGTTGAATACCGGGCAACCCGATTTCTGAACGTGAGGCACCTTCGCCATTCATGACCGCACTTTCACCAACAACCATGATAACTACATCAGCTTTTTGTGCAACGGCTACTGCTTCGCTGATGTATTTTTTCTCATTCGTGTAGAGATCGCATCCCTTGGCGAACGTTACGACCGTTCCTTTTTTCGCACGCGCGCGAATCCCTTCCAGTACCGACACGGGATGGGCCGCTTCTCCAAAAAACGACCACGACCCGTTCATATCTTCTTTGTTGTCACCCAACGGTCCGATCACAGCGATATTCCTGATACTCTCTTTCAGCGGGAGCAGGTTGCGGACATTCTTCAGAAGCACAATGGAGCGGCTTGCTATTTCACGCGCCAGCTGAATTTTTTCGGGTGACCGGATTGCGCGCTTTTCGCGATCTTCATTTGAATAACGATATGGATCGTCAAAAAGGCCGAGTTGGAATTTCAGTTTTAACACGCGTCGAACGGCATCGTCAAGGACGTTAATGGGCAGCTTTCCACTTTCTACGAGAGCCGGAATCTGACTGATGTAAAGGAAACTCATCATATCCAAATCTGTTCCGGCTTCGAGGCTCGCTTTTGTGGCCTCTTTCCCATCGGCAGCGTAACCATGATTGATTGTCTCGCGCACGGCACCGTAGTCAGAAATCACGAGGCCATCGAATTTCCATTCATCGCGCAGGATTTCTTTCAATAGGAACGTATTCGCAGTGGCAGGTATACCATTCAGTTCATTGAATGCCGGCATTATCGTCGCGGCCCCGGCATCGAGAGCTGCTTTGAAGGGCGGCAGATAGGTTTCGTAAAGCCAGCGCTTCGACATATCGACTGTATTATAGTCGCGACCGGCTTGTGCCGCGCCGTATGCAGCAAAATGTTTGACACACGCAGCCATTGTGTTTTCCGCTGCAAGTGATATTCCCTGGAATCCGCGAACCCGCGCCTCCGCGATTCTCGATCCGAGGTATGGATCTTCGCCGGCACCTTCGGAAACCCGGCCCCAACGTGGGTCGAGCGAAATGTCGACCATGGGTGCAAAGTTCAGGCTGATACCTGCAGCAGTAGCTTCATCTGCAGCCAGCCGGGCTGATTTTTCAATTAATTCCAGGTCCCAACTGGCGGCCTCACCCAACGGAATAGGTGTAACGGTCTTGAAACCGTGGATTATATCGGCACCAAAGAGCAGGGGGATTCCCAAACGGCTCTCTTCGACCGCGATTTTTTGCAAACGCGCGGTGTAGGCTGCCCCGTAGACGTTGAACAAACCCGTAATCGTCCCTTTCTTGATTTGCTCATCGAATCTTTTGGACTCCTGCGTGTACATGGTGGGTCCTGTCACGATGGTTTCACCGACAATAAAATTCAGCTGGCCCGCCTTTTCCTCGACGGTCATTTTCGAAATGAGCGCCTCGATGCGTTGATCGACGGTCTGGGACTGCGCGATGACAATTTGCGCCGCAAGCACGAGCAGGCTTGTAAGCAGCAGGTTACCGGTCTTGGTGTTCATACTGTAAACATCGCGAAATGCCCGCATCATGCGGTAATCACAAACGCGTCAATACTACATCCACGGGTTCGCCGGCCTACATCAAAAATACATCAGTGCAGGCTCTATGGCCTTTTTTTCTGAAAACACGGGGATTTCTGTGTTAGTTTAGTACAACAATGTCAAATTCCGGGTTCATCATATTGCGGCGTGAAGCATTCACAATCCTGCTTTTACTGCTATTCTGTGCGCATTTTGCGCATGCTCAGTCAACGATCTCCGGTTTCCCTTTCGTGAGGACGTTTCCGACGGTTGAATACAACGCCGGCATTCAAAACTGGTCGATTACGCAGGATCAGCGCGGGATTCTTTACGTCGCAAACAACTTCGGGCTTCTGCAGTACGACGGTGTACGCTGGGAAACCTTCCGGGTGAAAAACGGAACCAAGGTTCGCAGTGTGGCCATCGATGCCTCCGGCCACATTTATGTAGGTTGCCAGGCGGATTTCGGATACTTTTTTCCTGATAAGTCGGGGCTTTTGCAGTACACATCGCTCGCCGACAGCCTCCCGGCTGAAACTCGCAATTTTGACGAGGCCTGGAGCACATACATCGACGGAGATAGAATATACTTCTGCACGTTTTCCCGGATTTATATCTACCAAAAAGGCAGTTTTGAAATCATCAACAGCGAGCTTCCGCTGGATATTTCCTTTCTCGTTAATCGCCAGGTGTTTGTAAACGTCAGGGGTCGGGGACTTAGCCGCCTTCAGGGAAATGAACTGCGACTCATACCGGGTGGCGAATTTTTTCGCGACTACAGTTTGTCATCCATTCTGCCATTGGGGAACGGTGAGTTGCTTGTTGCGACATTTCAGGAAGGCGTCTACAAACTGGCTAATGGCCTTGCCCGGGAATGGAATCCTGAACCCGCGGGCTTATTCAGACGGACAGGAATCAATTGTTTGTTGCGGTTGCGCAATGGATCGTTCGCTGCCGGCACGCAGAACAACGGTCTGCTCATACTCGACGATCAAGGTCGTGTAACCCTCACGTTAACACGTGGCAAAGGGCTCGAGAGCCGCACGATACTTGGTTTATATGAAGACGATGAAGGTAACTTGTGGGCAGGACAGAACAACGGTATCGCGGCGGTTGAACTCGGATCACCTTTTACATTCATCAATGAACAAAGTGGGCTCCCCGGAACCGGATACGCTGCCTACTTTGATGGTCGTGCTTTATATCTCGGCACCAATACGGGCCTGTACGTTTCCGATGGTGCAGATGACAAAACATTTCGCGCTGTGGACAACACAGCCGGGCAGGTTTATTTTGTTGGCCGGCTTAAGAATGAGTCATTGCTCGGGCATCACCGTGGTGCTTTCCGTATTACGGACGGTGCGGCACAAATCTCCCACGAACCGGGATCATGGATATTCATGCCGTTGCGAAGTCATCCGGACGTAATGCTCGAAGGTACCTATATCGGCCTCCAGACGTACCGTTATGATGATGGCCGGTGGAAGCTGCATAAGAAACTCGGTGGATTTCATGAGTCGTCACGTATCATGGCCGAAGACGACCGTGGGTTTATATGGGTAACACATGGCTACAAGGGCGCCTACCGTATAAAGCTTAATGAGCACGCAGACAGTATTCTTGACGTGCGCCATTATGGTAAGAATGACGGCTTTCCGTCGAATTTACTCATTAACGTTTTTCGCGTTCGCAACGAGCTCGTCTTTTCCAGTGAGTCAGGCTTGTATCGCTACAACGCTGAAGGAGACCGCTTCGAAAAGGATCCGTTTTTCAGTAAGCACCTCGGCGAGGATGCGCAAGTCTGGAATGTGCAGGAAGATGCGTTTGGTAATATCTACGTCACCGGCCGCAGTCACATGGGTGTCCTGGTCAAGAATGCAATCGGACAATACACGTTTGAAAGCAACGCGTTCAACAGGATCAGGCGTTTCCTGAATGATGATCTCGTGAACGTCACCATATTGGCGAACAACGAAGTGTTGTTTGGTGCAAAGGATGGGTTCATACACTATGATCCTGACAAGAAGATCCAGCCCACCCGTGATTTTCGTACGTTGATCAGAAATGTGACAGCGCCCGCAAAAAAGGATAGCGTTCTTTTCTTCGGCACTTTTCAGTCTGGCGGAATTGTGGCGGATCAACAGCCGGACGATGCTGACATTGTCTTGCCTTACGAACTCAATTCGCTGACATTCGCGTTTTCATCGACCGGGTTGGGCAATAATGCGGGCAAACAATATCAGTTCTATCTCGAAAAATTTGAAGACGGATGGTCTTCATGGTCTGATCAAACGGTAAAGGAGTATACTAACCTGAAAGAAGGCGACTATGTGTTTCATGTCCGTGCAAGTAACAACAGCGGAGCCGTTAGTGAGGAAGCGACATTCAGGTTTTCGATCCAGCCCCCCTGGTACCGCTCTGTCGTCGCGTACTTTATCTATACGATTGTCGGGCTTTCACTTTTGTTTCTCGGTTTTAATTTGTTAGACCGTAAGTATCAGCGCGAACAAAAACAGCTTGAAGAAGAGCAACAACAAAAACTTGACGAGAAAGCTGAAGAAATTCAGGTGATTTCGTCGCGTTCCAGGGAGGAGATATCACGACTTCAGCACGAGAAACTGGAAGCCGATTTGCGCCACATGAACAGCGAACTCGCGACTGCAACGATGCACCTGCTGAATAAGAACGAATTTATTTCAGGTATTCGAAGTCATCTGAATTCGATCGCGAAAAGACTTCCAGCGGAGGAAGGGCGTAAAGAAATCCTGCAGATTACGCGTGACATCGACAACAATATATCCGGCGACCAGGACTGGGAACATTTTCAATTTCATTTCGACCGCGTACATGGTGATTTCACACATCGTTTCAAGGCTGCCTTTCCGCCGTTAAGTCCACAGGACATTAAGCTCAGTGCTTATCTGCGAATGAATCTTTCGACAAAAGAAATCGCGCAGCTCTTGAATATTTCGGTTCGCGGCGTTGAGATCAGCCGTTATCGCCTGCGCAAGAAACTGAAACTCGATCGCAATCAGAATTTGCAGGAATTCATCCTGAACTTCTGACTGGCACAAGATTCTTTCCTTTGAAAGTGAATTAGTTTGAAAGGAGAGATCAATGAAATATTCCATCTACGTAATAACAATCATGCTGCTGGCTTCAGTGACCGCATCGGCCCAGCAGGATACAACGCGTTCTACCGTGCCACAGGCAATGCCTCAGGGCCAGTACGGAACGCAGGAAATACCGGATACACTGAATGTTGTGAAAGAGGATCGCGTCGAAGTAGCAGACGATGCCATTCCGCCTGCGATGAAACAGGAACTTGACAAAAACCCCGCGTATGAAGGGTGGGAGAAGGGCAATGTATTCTTTGAGCGAAATACGAGACAATACATCGTCCATATTAAGAAAGATAATACAACGCATACCTATCGTTTCGACCGTCAGGGTAATGCCATCCGCACGGATCCGATGATTCAAACTGAAGAAACAAAACACTAGGAAAAAAACGTTGTGACGGAATGTGTACCTTTCCCAAAAAAGTCTGGAGATGGCAACGCTTTACGTCAAAAACATGGTTTGCAACAGGTGTGTGCTTGTTGTCCGGCAGGAACTTGAACGACTCGGCTATACCGTAGATCACGTCTCGCTGGGTGAGGCTGAAATCAAAAAGGAGGCTCTTTCCGAGGACGATCTGAAACGAATTGATGAGAGCCTCCTGCCTTTGGGATTTGAACGGATCGATGACCGCAAGGGAAGGCTTGTCGAAGCGATCAAGAAGAGCGTAATCGGAATCATCCATTCACCGCGGGTGGACAGGCGTTACAACTGGTCGGACGTGTTATCAGAGGAATTGCACTACGACTACAATTACCTCAGTACTCTGTTTTCGTCCATGGAGGGAATTACCCTTGAGCAGTATATCATACGGCAGAAGATCGAACGTGTGAAGGAGCTGTTATTTTATGATGAGCTGACACTGAGTCAGATTGCGGTTCAGTTAGGCTACAGCAGTGTTGCCCATCTTTCTGCACAATTCAAGAAAATCACCGGCCTTACACCGAGCGAATTAAAGAAGAATCGTAAGCAGGAAGGCATACGCAAGCCGCTGGATAACATTTGATTCGGCATCTCAATCGTTTCTTGAATTAAGGCGCAGAATTTTTTTCGTCGTAACGCGAACGCTGTCGACGAAAAACCGTAGTTATTACATATGTTTGTATGCCGGATTCTTTGTATCGTATTTTTCTCATACTCTTTCGTCTCGTGCAATAGTTTCGAGTATAGCCCTAACCAGGCGTTCGATCGGAATACGCCGCGTGATCTCAATGCCGCTAACCTTGAAAAACTTTTGACACGCGCTATTGACGACACGGTTATCATTGCGTTTGTCGGAGATTCACAACGGTTCATGGATGAACTGGACCGGTTTGTTTCTCATGTGAACAAAAATCCCAACATCGATTTTGTCGTACTTGCCGGTGACATTTCCGACTTTGGATTGCTGGCCGAATATGAGTGGGTATACGAGCGATTATCGCGCATCAACGCCCCCTACTTCGGCGTCATCGGCAACCATGATGTCATTGCCAACGGCGAGAGTGTTTTTACGCGGATGTTCGGACCGCCTGACTACTCGTTTGTGTATGACAGCATCAAATTTGTGATGCACAATACCAACGGGCGCGAATACCCATTGAAAGAGATTCCGAATTTGCAATGGCTTGAGGAGCAGCTTGCTGGCGATCCCAAAGACGGCGCTAAGTACTACGTCGGAATTTCTCATGTTCCTCCGACGGATGATGATTTCAAACAAGATCTTGTCGTACCGTATGCCCGCATGCTAAGCACAACACCCGGGTTTCTGCTGTCACTCCACGCACACGTGCATGATCATACCGATGGATATCCTTTCAACGATGGAATCCGATATATAACAAGTTTTTCATTTGAACAGCGATCGTATCTCTTGCTTAAGATTATCAACGGAATCGTCGTGAAGGAAATCGTAAACTATTAGCCATGAGGCGAATTGCTTTGATATGGGTTTCTTTAGTGGCCGCAATACCTGTGCTCGCGCAGGAGCGGCACTGGTCGCATCCGGATTTTCTTCAGCTTCAATATGCGGGAAGTATTGGCTATCTCAGTGGTGGTGTCGGCTATGATGTCTTTCGCTACCGCGCTCGTGCAAGCTTGCATTTTGGATACGTTCCCGGTGATAAAGGCGGTCCCCTCAATATTTTTTCAACGCGATTGGTGTTTGCACCCGCTGTTTATTCCGTGGGAAAGCGAATCACTGTTAATCCTTTTGATATTGGTTTCATGATTAGCTACCATCTGGGGAGTAACTTCCGGACACGATGGCCGAGTCATCGCTATCCGGAAAACTATTATTGGTGGCAGACTTCTTTTCGGGTTCACCTCAATTATCAGCCTTCACTAACGATTCGACTCAGAGACCATACGATTATTAAATCGGTTTCCGCATACCTGGATGTGAATGCGAACGAGTTATATTTGGTGAGCCTGTTTCAAAACCTGGAAAGCCTGAGGCCCGGTGATGTCGTCAAACTGGGCATCGGAATCCGTGCTAACTATTGATTCCGGAATTTCGTAAAAGGAAGTAGGTATAATGTAAAGCTCTAAGAGATAAATCGCTGCAATTTGTTGTTCTAATTGTAAACCACATCTTATCATGGAAAAGAAATTCAGCACGAATATCAAATGCACTGGTTGTATCGAAAAGGTAACGCCGTTCCTTAACGAAGTTGTCGGCACTGATAATTGGAAAGTGGATCTGGCTTCGCCGCAGCGCGTCCTGACAGTTTCAGGCGATGTTTCCGCGGAGGAGGTCAAAGAATCATTACAAAAGGCCGGTTACAAGGCTGAAACGCTGTAAGCACTATTCGCTTTCGCTGGCATAGCGCTCACAACTGTCGGCGCAGTTTTCACACGCCTCAGCGCAGATCATGCAGTAATCATGCTGGTGCTTTGAACACTCCTCGTGGCAAAGCCTGCATATTTCCTCACACATGGTGAGGTAGTGCTCGGCAATTTCGGAGTGTCGCATAACCAGGCGTGATGCATGTAGGCAAATGTCAGAACAGTCGCGTGAAAGTGCGCCGCACCTGGCGAGGTGTGTGCCTTCCTGTTCTTTCAGGCACGCCGTAGCACATGCTTCACACGTCAGCGCGCAGTTTACCAATTCGCGAATGATACCTGTTTCTGCATAAGTCAGAATTGCTGATCCCGTTGTTGTAGTCATAGGAAAATCGGTTTGTGCACGGAAAATGCTGAAAAACCGATGCCATTCACTGTCTGCGCTTTTTTGCCGCTGGACAGGAAAGTAATATCTTGGGATGTATTAGCGTATGAATACGACCATCCCCCTGACACATCGCCTGATCCGCGGCGATTTGGCAATCCCATTTTATCTGAGTGTGGTTCGCTTGCTGCTCCACGTCGTCGTAAACGCAACCGGTGGCTACGGTTTGTTCCGCGACGAATTGTATTACATCGCGTGTACGGGCCATCTTGATACGGGCTACGTTGACCAGCCACCCTTGAGCATCTACATACTTAAAGTGTGGACATTTGCTTTCGGAGACTCGCTTTTTTCGGTCAGGATGGTTCCTGCGATTTGCGCAGCGCTAACGGTGTGGCTAACAGGCATAATCGTCATTCGCCTCGGTGGCGGCCGGCTTGCCCAGTTGCTTGCCTGTGTGCTTACGTTTAGTCTGGGGAACATTGTGATGTCGTCATTTTATTCGATGAACGCAATCGAAATCCTCTCCTGGACGGTAGTTGCATTTCTGATTGTGGAAATCGTAACGACTGAGGAGAAAAAATACTGGATCTGGCTCGGCTTCGTTCTTGGTTTGGGACTTCTTAACAAGATTGGTGTGTTGTTTCTCGGCGTCGGAATTTTTGCCGGGCTTATACTCACACCGCAACGCAAGTGGCTCCTAACGCCATGGCCATACGTCGCAGGGGCCATTGCCTTTGTTCTCTTTCTTCCATATATCTTTTGGAATATCTCACACGACTACGCTCATCTTGAATTCATTCACAACGCGTCGTCACAAAAATACAAAGGACTTTCGATCATAAGTTTTGTCACGGGCCAGCTGCTGTTGAACAACCCCGTCGCTGTTGTATTCTGGATCCCCGGACTGATTGCTCTGCTGGTCGCGAAACAGCTGAAACCTTACAGAATTCTGGCGTTTCTCTTCCTTGGACCATTTCTTATTCTCATGTTCAACGGCACCAGCAAAGCGGAATACCTTTTACCGGCTTACGTTGTTGTCTGGGCGTCGGGTGCGATATGGTTTGAATCACTTGCATTGAGATCCAGGGCCGCGAAAATCGCAGGCGTTGTCGTGATGGTGCTGTGGCTCCTGGTCACCGTTGTGCTTATTCCCGTGGTGCTTCCGATCCTGCCGGTGGAAAAGTACATCAGCTATTCGGAGATGCTGGGTATGAAGCCGTCGTCATCGGAAGGAAAGGAGTTGGCGGAGTTGCCACAGTTCTATGCCGACATGTTTGGTTGGAAAGAAAAAGCGAAATCAGTAGTGGATGTATGGAACACCCTTTCCGAAGAGGAAAAGAAAACAACGTTGATATTCTCAACCAATTACGGACGATGTGCGGCCATAGAATATTATGGACGCGACGCCGGTTTGCCTCCCGTTATCGGAAATCACAATAGCTATTGGGTGTGGGGCTATCCGTATGACCCCGATCCCTTGATCATTCTTGGAGGTAATCTTCGCGATCACGCGAAGACATTCCGCGAGGTGGAGCAGGTTGGCACTTCAACATGTGATTATTGTATGCCGTATGAGAACAATGTTCCCGTTTTCATCTGTCGTGGACTTATTCGCGATATTGGAGTAGCGTGGTCCGAAGCAAAAAGCTACAACTAGCAATAACTCTTCCGATTTGAATTCGTCGTTTGTCAGCGGGAAGAATCGTTAAGTTGATAGTCTGAATTCTTGACTGGTGATGAAAACTGTAGGTTTTTTTCCTCACTCATGCTTCTGTTTTTGCTACTGCTGCCCGAATTGCGCAAATATCCGGTCGTATATACCTGGAACAATTATATAGCAATTTGGGAAAGCGCTTCTCATGATTTACCCATCCTATTATCGGAAAGGCTCTGTCTGTATCAAACGTGAGGATTCACGCTCGGGCAAGCAGGTGGACTTGTCCGAAACCTCGCAACGCAGCCCATTCAAACTGATTCTCACTGCTGACAAAGAGAGCTTCGATAAAATTGTCTCAGGTATGCAACGGGTTTCGTTTGAAACGTATGAGCGATTTCTGGTTCTGCTTCATAATAGAAGCAGGCAGGAAGCTCGTTCATTCCGCGAAACACACAATCAGTCGCCGGAATACGCCAATTTGTTTCCGAGACGAGACTTCTTTGAATAACACTAATATTTGCCAGTAAGCAGATTCCTGTATCTGCGGACGATTGATCCCTGGCTCACCCCGAAACTGTCGAGTGCGAAGATGTAGTAGTAAATGCACTGCAGGCGGTAGATTCCATTATCAAGATACTTTTTCGCACTCGTGGTTATGTACCGCGGGATGACAACGAAATTTCCTTCTGATTTTATTCGACGGATGATTTCCTTGTATTCAAGGACAAGATGGTCTTCCCGAAATCCCCCAATGGCGTTGAACAAATCGCGGGTTACAAAGAGACTCTGGTCGGCGAACCGGAACCAGGTCGTGTTAAAACGTGTAAACCAGGCGTTGAATCGCAGAAACCAATGCTGGTGGTCGAACTGTAAGCGGAAACACCCACCCTGATAGCCGTCATAAAAACGGTTCTTGATTTCATTTACAAAATCCCGCGGCGGGAGAGAGTCAGCATGCAGAAAATAGAGGACTGTTCCTGTTGCGGCCTTTGCGCCAGCGTTCATCTGAAGCGCCCTTCCGGTGCTATTGTTTTTTACGATTTTGGCGTTGAATGATTCTGCAATTGCGACAGTATCATCTGTGCTGTTGCCGTCGCTCACAATTATTTCTGAAATACTTTCAAAAAACGGAATGTGGTTTAAATACATCAACAAGGCGGGAAGTGTTTTAGCCACGTTGTATGTCGGTATTATTACACTTATCATACTCCAATGTGTCTTTCTCAATCATGTGTAAAATAAAATACCCGGTTGGAAATTCTGTTCTGATTGGGGTCTCGCGTTCGCAATCCGGAATATATCCGATAACGCTGAATGTGGCTCCTTTTTGATACCTGAATCAAAGTTTCTTTGGCGGTAAGTCAAACGCGGCGGCGTTATGTTCAAAATTACCCCTGTGGGAACCATCGCAGAACGGTTTATTGGCAGATCGACCGCATCGGCATAAAGAAACAACGGTGCGCCCTTGTAATCCATATACATTGCCTTCGGCGTCCACGATTTCAAAATCGCCGTCTAGGCGCAACGAACCGTTGCTGTTCACGATCAGTCTGGTTCTGGCCATACCTTTTTTTCTGAAAGTTAAACGTTTTGCTACACAGACAAAATTGTCCCGGGCCGGTCGGCGTCGCCGTCGGCACGAAACGCCATAAGAGGAATGTCGGCCTGCAGGGAGTACTTCTTCGTGATGCTCGGGTTATACATCTTCTCGAGAATTCCGCGCCTGCGTGTGGACAATGCAATTATATCGGCCCCGGTTTCAGCGATTAGTGAGTCAAGGCCAAGACTCACCGTGTTGTCACTTGCAATACGTGTTACGATTTTGTCATAATTCGTCGTTTGTGACAGATCATTGGCGAACACCCGAACTAATGAAGCATCGACTTCTTCACGTTCATGTTCGACTGAGACGTGAGCGATTATCACCGTTGCTCCAAATACTTTGGCTAAAGAAACGAACTGAACGGCTGCGTTCAATTCTTCACGTGAAAAGTTCGTTGAGAACAACATTTTTTGAGGTTTGTTGAATGTATGGGTTCCGGGTACGGACAATACAGGGCACGTTGCCTTTTCGATAACGGAAGCGGTGTTGCTCCCAAAAAAGAGCCGGCCGAGGTTTGTCGCGCCTTTTGTCCCCATCACAATCAGATCAACACCGATGTCGTCAGCCTCAGCTAAAATCTCGTCTACAACATCACCTGCGCGCGTCATCGGAATGCATACAACCGGTTCGTATTCAGTATTGGTCGTCTGGCAGATCAGGTTAAGTCTCTCAACAATCTGGATTTTACTTGAGAGATGCGCCTGCCCGGAATAGACGTGGAGCAGTGTTAGTTGACTTTGAGTTGCTCTCGCAATCTCTGCGGCATATTCGAGCGCCTGGTTGGCACTATCGGAAAAATCAGTAGGAACGAGAATCTTCATATTATTGGACCTTGTTTTTCAATTAACACATTTTTGAACATCGACCGAATGACGTAAGTCATTTGGATTTTGGAAATACGTCCTTGGAGAAATCAGCAAGACTGAATCGCCCCTACACCTGCCCCGCACGGGTTTTATTTTGGGGAATATACATATTCAAGGATTTGGCAGGGACGGAATCATTGGCGGGGATTTTCGGAATCCTTCCTGGAAAAGTTATCTTGGAATGAACAAATTGAGGTCATGAAAACACTACACGCACTAAATATTGTGCTGATCCTGATGGTTTCAGCATTAGCCGGATGCTCTGGCGGAAACCGCGACGCAGAAGTGAAAGATACCCTCACACAAGAGGAAGCTGAAAAGCGCGAAGTCGAAAACGGTGTCACCAAAACCGAAGCTGGTGAACCTGAGTTTACCGTCAGCGAAATCTTCCGGAAGCAAGTAAGTGAATTGTTTGAAGCCTACATCGGTCTTAAGGAGGCATTCGTTGCCTCAGATGCGAATAATGTACGTAAGGAAGCCAACGCTACCGCTAAACAACTCGCGGCCGTTGATATGAAAGAGTTGAGTGGTGCTGCTTACAACGACTGGATCATATACCATGGTGAAATGTCATCAGCCCTTGAGAAAATAAAGGCCGCCGATGATATTGAAGCGCAACGTGAGCATTTCGAAAGACTAAGCTATTCCTTCTACAAGACGATCAAGGCTTACGGGCTTGGTGGCGCAACGGCGTACTACACGTACTGTCCAATGGCGTTCAACGACAAAGGAGCCTACTGGCTTAGCGATAACGACGAGATCCGAAACCCATATTTCGGGGATGCAATGCTTACGTGTGGTTCAGTTGAAGAGACTCTAAAGTAAAGATAGCGCATCGGAATAGGCGCCTAATGGGTGTTCGCAAGGGACGCGTCTCGGGTTATCATAAAACGAAATCGGCATGGGGTATTGATCATTAGTGGCGAAATCGTTAATTATGTAAACCTTAACCCTTGAAAACCGCGATATCCATATTCCTGGTTGCCCTGATTCTGTTCAACGTAATAGGATTCTACGGGTTTTGGGTTGGGGTTAGTTTCAAAGCGAAAAAAGACATATCACGTCGCCTTGATGCGGACCAATACGAGAGGGAAGAAACCATTACCCTTAAGGTTCCAATTTCCATTCCTTATTATTCCGGCAACGAAGAGTACGAGAGAGTTCAGGGCGAAATTGAACACGATGGCGAATTCTACAGGCTTGTAAAGCAACGCATTGTTCGCGATACATTGTTTATTGTTTGTGTCAAAGATCAGAAGAGTAAGCATATCCGCCAGGCACTCACTGACTATGTAAAAACGTTCACTGATAAGCCGCTTCATAAAACATCAAAAAGCAAAAGCCAGTTGAGCTTTGCAAAAGATTATCTGCCCGTTGTCTTTTCATTGTCCGAAGGTACGGATGGCTGGAACCGCAGCCTCGCGTCCTGGTCAGCCGAGACCGTCTATCAAAACCGATCCATTCCAATATTCGGTCCACCACCTAAAGCTTAATCAACTCTTTTCTTAATGGCTGGTTCATGCATTGCCAGGTCTATGCGAATGGCAATAGCAGCGAATCCTGTCTGAATTGTTTTTGGATACATCGCCGGGTGTAGAAATACGCGTGCCGTGTTGATGGTATCCGCCCTTTAACATAAACCCTAAACTAAATGAAAGTTCTTAACTGTTCTTTTCTGAGCATGTGTATGCTCTTGTGCGTTTGTGCGTCAGTATCTGCACAGACGCCATCGGATGGTATGATGATGAAGAAGCGAGAGTCGTGTTTCGCCCTGATCTATGATCGTGGTTCATTCGATCACTATTGGGAAGGCACGACCCTCCGTACGAACGAAATCATTACAAAAGTTTCCCGCGTGACGGTCACGCCTATGATAGCAATTGGTATCATCGATCAATTGAACGCCTATGTCGGTGTTAATTATGTAAAAACCGAATCTTCTGAACCCAATGGAGGTCAGCTGCAAGGCGCAAAAGGCTTTCAGGATCTGACAATCGCTTTGAAGTATCGCGTTTACAACGCCGAAATGGCTCAGGGTAAATTGTCTGCGTTTGTTGCCAGCGGATTTGCGATGCCGATCACGAACTACCTCTCCGACTATCGTCCATACAGCATTGGCAACGGCACACAGGAATTGAGTCTTCGTGGAATCGTTCAGTACCGCTGGAATATGGGGCTCTACCTGAGAGGTATGGGCGGACACTTGTTCCGGGGCCAGACCGAAGTTGAACGCGACTACTACTACAATAACGGCTCATACTACACCCCGTGGATGGATGTTCCCGATGCGTGGGAGTACAATGCAGTTGCAGGTTTCTGGCTCTTCGACAACTCACTCAAAATCGAAGCTTCTTACTACAAACTACAATCAACAAGCGGCGACGACATTCGTAAGTACAATGCTGCCCAACCAACAAACAAGGTGATTTTCGATCAGGTATCTGCATCGGTACAGTATTTCACTAAGCAAATCAAAGGTGTGGGCGTTCTTGCATACTATAACCAAATGCTTAATGGCAGAAACATGGGTAAGGTTTCCGGATTTGGTATCGGTGCCACGTACCAGTTTCCCTACTAATTGAATTTCAGCCAATCAAAATCTATTAAGATGAAAAAAAATATACTATTTATACTTGTCAGCATCTTTTGCGCGGGCATCTTCATCGCATCATGCGACAACCATGAGATGCCACGCAATCTCGGCTTTTCCGCTTATGAATATTCACAAGTGGATGAAGATGGCGGATCGTGGACTCCGATTCTGCTCACCGGCGAGGAAGGCATAACGGTTGACCCACCCGCCGACGTAAACAGCGCGGAATACGAGAACGAACTCAATGCTGTGAAAGCACTCCAGGCCAGCCTCAGCAAGGATCAACGCAACGCCGTTCAGTACTGGACGAACAATCCGCTTATCCGTTGGAATGAAATCGCAACGGACCTTGCAGCGAAATACAACCTTATTCCCGGGCCAAACCCTGATGGAACGTATACGTTGCCTAATCCTAACTCACCTGAAGGACCGCCGCCATTTCCGTTTGCACACCCCGCGTATGCATGCCGTATGCTGGCTTATCTCAGTGTAGCCCAATTTGATGCGTTAATCACCTCGTGGTCGTACAAGTTTGAATACAACAGGATGGGGCCGGCGACTTACGACGAGGATGTCGAGGCTGCTTATGGTGTCTCCGACCTTCCGTCGTATCCTTCGGATGGAGCGGTTGTCGCAATTGTCTCAAGAGATATTCTGAAGGCAATGTTCCCTTTGGAAGCCGAGTACCTCAATAAAATGGCGGATCAACATCTTGGAAGTTTGCTTTGGTCCGGCGCAAATGTTCAGAGCGATATTGACGCCGGCGTGCAGATAGCTACCGAAGTAGTCAAGGTTACGATGAATCGTGCAAAGACCGATGGCATGGCCAAGGCACAGACACCAAAGCCTCAGTCCGATTCAATTGCACAGTCGGCTTTCGATCGTTTTGGCTGGAAATGGGAGAACTTGGAAATTCCGAAACGGCCTGTTGGGCTCGCACCTTTCTTTGGCAAGGTGAAGATGTGGAGTGTTCCCGATGTTGAGGACGTGCGTCCTGAGCCGCCACCGGCAATTGGTTCCGCGGAGTTTAACGAAGCCGCCAGGGAACTTCAGGATCACCAGGATAACATGACTGAAGAAAAGCGCAAGATCGCCAACTGGTGGGCTGACGGTCTCGGAACGTATACACCTCCAGGGCATTGGAACAGGTTTGCAAGAGAGTTTATTGTCAAGTACAAGGAGAACCCGTTGCGGACCGCACGAACTATGGCGTACATGAACATGGCTATAATGGATGCGGGTATCAGTTGCTGGGATGCCAAGTACTACTATCACTACCCGCGACCGATTCAAGCCATTCCAGGGTTCAGAACGATACTCGGTACGCCAAACTTCCCGAGTTACACTTCCGGGCACAGTACATTCTCAGCGGCAGCTGCCTCAGTCCTCTCACATGTCTTCCCCGCAGAGACGGCACGCTGTGAAGCGTGGGCACTTGAAGCGGCTGAGTCTCGCATTTATGCGGGCATTCACTACCGGTTTGACTCGGAGGTAGGTATTACTCAGGGCAAGGCAGTAGCCGAGTACACGATTGAAAAGATGGAAGTTGATGGGGCAGAATAATGTAAACGTGTTTATCAGATTTCTATTCTTACTTATAGCTTCCTGCATATGTCTCGATGGTTTTGGTCAGGTTGAGTCGGATACGCTTGAAACAAAGCAACTGAAGGAAATAACCATTCGCGGAGAGAAGGTGCTCAATATTGAGCGCCTTCCCGCCGTGGACGGGACGCGAATCTGGGCTGGGAAGAAGAGCGAGGTGATATCAATGCGTTCTCTTGATGCCAACGTGGCTGAAAAGACAGCGCGACAAATCTTTGCAAAGGTTCCCGGTGTGTTTGTTTATGATATGGATGGCACCGGTAATCAGGTCAACATTGCTACGCGTGGACTCGATCCGCATCGCGGTTGGGAGTTCAACATTCGCAGAAACGACGCACTTACTAATTCGGATATGTATGGCTATCCTGCGAGCCATTTCAGCATGCCCATGGAGGCTATCGATCGCATACAACTGGTTCGTGGTACAGGATCGCTGCAGTATGGTGCGCAATTCGGTGGAATGCTGAACTATGTTACCAAGACCGCCGACACCACTCGCCGATTCGGTTTTGAAAGTATCAACAGTGTCGGCTCGTTTGGATTGCTCAGTACCTATAACGCAATCGGTGGCAGAATTGGAAAAATTGATTACTATGTTTACGGAAGTAAACGTGTGTCTAAAGGGTATCGCAAGTACAGCGAATCTATCGCCGATGCAGAAGCGGCTTTGATCAAATACCGCGCTGCCCGCAACCTTAATATTGCATTTGAACTTTCTCATTCAAAATACATTCACCAGTTGGCCGGCGCACTTAATGATCAGCAGTTCGCGCAAGACCCGAAACAGGCAACGCGGACTCGCAATTACTACAGCCCCGATATTTATGTGCCGTCACTGGAATTTGAGTGGGAAGTTGGACGCAACACAACACTCAAGTGGCTGACGTCCGCGGTACTTGGGACCAGGGAAAGTGTGATGTTTGACAAGCCAGCCGATGTCCCTGATGTAATTGATCCGGAGACGTTGGATTACGCGCCACGCCAGGTAGACATTGATCGTTATAAGAGTTACACCAGCGAACTTCGTATGCTGCAGCGATATAAAGTCTTCAATGCACCAGGTGTGCTGGCAGCTGGCATTCAGCTTATGCGCAACAATCTGCATCGCAGACAACAGGGTGTAGGTACAACCGGTTCTGATTTTGACCTTGATCTGCTTCAACCCGGGTGGGGGAGAGACCTGCGTTTCAAAACGAACAACGTGGCGCTCTTCATTGAAAATAAAGTGAACATTGGCCATTCGTTCTCGATAAGTCCTGGCTTAAGGATCGAACATGGTGAATCAGTGCTTACCGGCAACGTCAAGTACACAACGGATGAGATACCTGCCACCTTTGAGCACGATTTTGTGCTTCTTGGAGTTAACGCACAGTATTCGTTGTCGCCTTATCAGAACTTCTATGCAGGATGGGCACAGGCATATCGTCCGGTTATCCTGAAGGATATCGTGCCTTCCAGCACGTTTGAAAAAGTCGACGATGACTTACAGGACTCAGACGGCTACAACATGGAACTTGGGTATCGCGGAATGTCCGGGAAATTGCGTTGGGATCTGAGCGCCTTCCAGGTGCGGTACAACAATCGCATCGGTATGCTGGTAGACAGTGACGGCGAGGGAAACACAATCTATCGTCGTACAAATATCGGCGATTCGGAAACGAGAGGCGTCGAGGCATTCTTTGAGTACTTCCTGCCTTTCACCGGAGTTAACATTTCCATTTTTACGTCAACTGCGTGGCAGGATGCACGATACCGTGATGCTACGTTGCGTGTTGGAAATGCAAATGAGAATATTTCGGGTAACAAGGTTGAAAGTGTTCCCGAAGTGATAAGCCGCAACGGAATCAATGTGCGTTTTCCTGTTGGCAGTGTCTCACTGTTGTACAGCTATACCGCAAAAACATATGCTGATGCAATGAACACGGAGACACCACCGGCAAGTGGTGCCGTAGGCGCAGTACCATCGTACGGGCTTCTCGACATCAACACCACGTGGCGGATCAGTCCTGCGTTGCAGCTACGCGTAAATGTCAACAATGTGCTGGATAAAATGTACTACACGAAACGTCCGCAGTTCTATCCGGGTCCGGGTATCTGGCCTTCGGACGGACGTTCAATTACAATGACGTTTGGCATTTCTTTATAAGATGGGTCACAGCGCAATTGCGCGGCTGATTCGGGTGATCAGATGTTCCGTTCTAACCCGGCGCCTGGTTTACCAGCACCAGCATTCCTATGCGTGTCCCCGGATCTAATACGGTTCCGGGGGCTGCATACGGAATTCGCTCCAATCCGGCAGTGATTGCCAACCATTGCTCCAAACCTGGTAACACCAGTACGAATAATTTTCCCGGCAACGTAAACGTCAATGTTTTTGTCGTCACGACCATTATGATAATTCGCGAGGATACTTCCAGCTCAGCCCGGATTGTGAACCCTAAGACTTCAGTATAAAACCGCCGTGACTTTTAGTGATCGGAGCAGATAATCGCGATGTGATTGACGTTGCCAAGCTTTAGCGTGAGTGAAAATACCGTATTTTTGATTCATCACGTCACACTATGGATGTATTCTGGCTTGTAGTTTCGATTGTCCTGATGGTCGTGGGTATTCTCGGATGTCTCCTGCCGTTTCTTCCGGGACCGCCCTTGTCGTATGTGGGTCTGCTCACGATGCAGTTGCGTGAACATCCGGCATTTTCGACAAAATTCCTCGTGATCTTTGCCATAGTGACTGTTATCGTCACTGTGATCGATTACTGGATTCCCGTAGCGGGGGCGAAACGTATGGGCGGTACGAAATATGGAATGTGGGGTTGCACCATTGGTCTGATTGTCGGGATTTTTTTTCCACCTTTGGGAATCATTGCAGGGCCGTTCATCGGTGCATTCGCCGGGGAGTTGCTTGGTAACGCGAGTACGGAACACGCATTAAAGGCTGCGATTGGTTCGTTTATCGGATTTTTGTTCGGGACCCTGATAAAACTGGTAACCTGTTTTGTTATGGCTTACTACCTCATTACGGCAATTTAGCGCTCAGGCTTGCTCACTTGAGATAAATCATCTATACTTAGTGAGGTTTATCACTTTTTGTCATTGAAATTCATACGAATTTGATACACAACAAAACCTGATAATTCAGTTTCTAAAAACAAATCCATATGAAAAAAATTCTCGTACCTGTTGACTTTTCAAAGCCGGCGATGAATGCCGCAGAGGTCGCTGCAGATATTGCCCGGAAAACAGGGGCACAGGTAATTCTGCTCCATGTCATCGAAGAGATCGTCGGCGATTCCGTTAAGGTTACCGGCGACACTGGAGTCGGAAAGACATGGGAGAGCAAGGTCTACACGGTGAAGCTTGTTGAAAAAGCTAAAAAACAATTGGCAAAACTAGCGGAGGATCCCCGCTTTGAGGGTGTGAGAACCCGTACCGAACTCAGGCTTGGAACTCCTTATCACGGTATGAATGCAATTATTTCCGAACAGAAAGTCGACCTCGTTGTCATGGGAACGGCAGGCAGAACAGACCTGGAATCTATGATCATAGGCTCGAACACGGAAAAAGTTGTACGCAGCGCGCGTTGTCCTGTCCTGACTGTACAGGATAAGCCTGCGAACAAGGTCTTCAAGGACATCGTCTATGCAACTGCCATGAGCAAAGATGAGGAAGTGTTTTCAAGAATCGTGAGAGCCACACAGAAGGTTTACGATTCAACAATTCACCTCGTGCGTATCAATACGCCTGGGAACTTCCAACGCGATGCCGTGGTGAAAAAATACATGGCCGATTTTGCGAAGAAGTTGCAGCTGAAGAATTTCACAATTAATGTTTTTAACGACATCACTGAAGAAGAGGGAATCATTTACTTCGCGGAAAGCATTGGTGCAGACATGATTGCGATGGCAACTCACGGTCGGACAGGCTTCGCGCATGTGCTTGCGGGAAGCATCGCGGAGGACGTCGTCAGTCATTCAAAACGCCCCGTTCTTACCTTCGTAACGAAGCATAAGAAATAGCGCGTTATTCGTTAGAAAGAGCCCGGCATTTTGTCGGGCTCTTTTTTTATATTTACTATTCTAACCGATGTGAATGAAGAATTACTACGCCATCCTTGGGGTATCTCACACCGCGACGCCGGATGACATAAAAAAGGCATTTCGGAAACTTGCCGTACAATTTCACCCAGACAAGAACCCGGATCCGAAGGCTGAAGTAATTTTTAAGGAGTTGTCGGAAGCATATGACGTGCTGAGCGATTGGGAAAAACGGAAGATGTACGATCTCAGCTTTGAGAATCCGTTCGATCTGAAAACTCCGCCGCCGCCACCGCCGAAACCACACCGGGACCCGCGATACAAGCCGAAGCCTCCCGGATACAAACCACCGAAACGACATACCGTGCGGGATACGATGTCGGAATATCTGCGCTATTTCCGGGTCGGAAGCTGGATAGGGACGATCTTTTTTGCTGTTCTGCTTATCGACTTTGTTGTGCCGGCACGTGTCGTCGAAGAAGATCTTGTGCAGGTGCATACCATAAAAGGGCCGCGCAATTCGTTCCGGCACTACACGTTTATCACGGGGACCGGTAAAGAAATCAAAGTTTACAACCTGCAGGCAGGCCTGCTCACAAAAGAAGAACGCATCAGATTCGGTGAAACGCTTTTGCTCCGAACGAAAATGTACATATCAGACCCGGGCCCGACGTACCAGGTGAACATGGGGTATTTGTACAGGACGCTCGTTTTTGTCCCGCTAATTTTGGGCGTATCTTCGATTGTGGGTGTTGGTTATCGGAAGAATATTGAACTGCCGTTTAACATGAGTATCGTAAGCGCGATCTTTATGTTGATAACGGTATCCTTATTGGTTTTTTTATGAGCAAGAAGAACGATTGGAAAAAAAGAGATGGCGTCGTTTACTCGACCGACTCGTCTTTTGAATACAACTATCAGCAGGGCGATGATGTTGCAACCCTTCCGCCAAATCAGCAACAATTGAGAGTCTCCCTTGACAAAAGTATGCGTGCCGGCAAACAGGTTACACTCGTATCCGGATTCGTGGGTTCGGGCGCCGACCTTGAAAGCCTTGGCAAGTTCCTGAAGTCGCGTTGTGGTGTTGGTGGTTCTGTAAAGGATGGCGACATTCTTGTCCAGGGTGATCATCGCGACAAAATTGTACAACTGCTTATCAGGGACGGTTACAAGGCCAGGCGTGTAGGATAATCAAATCTGTTTTTGACCAATCCACAGCCGAAACGCGGGTGCTGTTTCCTTGCTTACATACACAGCCTCGCTTACAGCCGGGTTCATAACCACGTATATTCTTCCGCTTTCACTTTTGAATTTTTCAATGGCTCGTGCATGGGCGAGATACTTGCGGTTGATCCGAAAGAAACCATTGCCTTTCAGTTGCTGTTCGAGTTCGCCCAGTGTACGATCAATAATGAGTATACGTCCATGCACATCGCGAAGAAAAACAATCTTATGTTCCGTATAGAAATAAGCAATTTCTTCGGGTGTAAGTGCAATGAACTCTGTGCCCTTCCGCGCAACCACGCGCTGGGAGAGTTGCTGGTGGCCCTGTCTCAACGCATCAAGATGTGTCTGCAGGAAGTGTTGTTGCAGTCGCGAAACCTTTGTTAACGTTTTCTGCAGTTTTTCCAGGGTGACTGGTTTGAGGAGGTAGTCAATTGAGTTGTATTCGAAACTTTCAAGCAGGTATTTATCATAGGCGGTCGTAAACACAACGGGGAATGTGGGGGTTACGTGATCAAAGATCGCGAACGAATGATCATCCGAAAGGTGAATATCAATAAATGCGATATCCGGTGCGGGGTTCGCGCGAAGCCAGGCAACACTCTCCTTTACACTCCCGACTTCGCCCACAATCTTCAGCTCCGCATCGATTGATGTGAGCATTTGAATGAGTTTTGCCCTGGCCGGAATCTCGTCTTCAATGATAAGTGCTCTCATTTGATTCGTCAGGATGTTAAGACACGGCTATCAATGGCATCGACAGCGTGAAAACGTCTTTTGTTTTTTCAGCAAGGATACTTTTTCCGGTGAGAAGCCGGAACCTTTCCTCAAGGTTTTGAAGCCCGATCCGGGAGGAAGTCACATTTCGACCGCGCTGCCGGATCGAATTCGAAATCACCAGATGCTCATTCTTCACATCGACAGAAATATGCAGCGGATGCTTCTCGCTTATCTCGTTGTGCTTGACGGCGTTTTCAAATGCCATGAAAACAGAATTTGGCGGAATGAGATAATCCCTTTCGAGGTTTTGACGAAACTCGCGCCTGATCACCAAAGCGTTTCCAAACCGCAGGTGGAGCAGATCGGTGTATTTGTGTGTAATATCAAGTTCGTCCTCCAGCAAAACGAGCGCACGGTCCTTTTGCGTCAGAATGTAACGATATACTTCAGCAAGGTTTTCGGTAAATACAAGTCCGCGAGCGGGATCATTCTGAATAAGGTAAGTCAGCGTGTTCAGTGAGTTGAACATGAAATGCGGGTCAACCTGATTTTTAAGTGCTATCAATTCAGCTTCGGCCTTCGCGCGTTGGAGTTGTGCATTCTTCAGTTGTTCATGCTGCTGCTCCTTCAGCATAAAAGCCGTCTCGTACACATGGGTTATAAAGAGCACTGAGATGATGTTGACAAGCGTTACAATTTGAACTGTGCTCCAGTCAACCTTTGGCAGCCCGATCCATGCATACCATCCACAGAGCATCGCCACCGTTACAGGCGCTGTGTAAAATACATTGTTAACGACAAGCAGAATAAGCTTTTCGACCGGTTTGTCGAACCAGGTGAAGCGTCGTCGCGTCCTGAAAAGCAGGTATCTGTTGCCCTGCCATATCAATCCTGAGAGGAGAATGAAATACAGGAAGCTGATCCAGTATTGCGGACTGGCAACCGGTACACTTTTCATGAGTCCGCTTACAAGCGGTATCGCGATCCCGAAAAACGGAATTCCGATCATTCGAATCCAACCATCTCTTAGTTCGATCGGAATTTTTTCGCCTGTTTTTTCCGGTTCAGTCATGCTTTTTTCCGGTTGGGGGATTGTTGTTCCTGACGTTAGTCCAAAGATCGTAAAATCGTCGCATATTCGGGGGACATGAACAGACAGGACCGCCACAAGGTACTCTCATTCGTTCAATCGATCTTAATCCCTCTGTTATGATCCCTTCATCTGACGCTGTAACATTCACTCCGGCCGAGGTGTCGCGCGAGCGCACTCTGTTCTTAAATAACCGCCCGGAAGTAGTATTTCCTTTGTTTGAACCGCTGAATGAACGCAAGTGGGCAGATGGGTGGGATCCTGATGTGTTGTTTCCGTCGAATGGTGTCGCGCGGGAGGGAATGATCTTTCTTACGAAACCACGATTCGATGGCGAAGAAAACTACCGGTGGGTGCTTACGCATTATGACACCGAAAATTTCAGAATATCGTACCATGTTTCGACCGCTGACAGACTATGGTTCATCGATGTGGCGTGTATCCCGATGGAAGATGGAACCGCTGCAACGGTATGCTACACGTACATTGGACTGACCGCGGAGGCAGCAAGTCGCAATAATGCAGCGCTCGAAATGATGTTCCAGAATAACCTGAAAGACTGGGAAGATGCAATCAATATGTACCTTGCCTCCAACGAACACGAACTAACCTAACCTTAACACCTATATGGAAGCAAATGTGAATTACTGGGCAATTATTGTTGCCGCGTTGTCAACGTTTATCATAGGAGGCGTATGGTACTCGCCGGCGGTTTTCGGGAAAGCGTGGATGAAGGAAAACGGATTTACCGAAGAGAGTCTCAAGAACGGCAATATGCTGAAGATCTTCGGAACGGCTTTCATTCTTGGTCTGGTTGCCGCATTCAACCTGGCCATGTTCCTCGGACCGGAGGATCGTATTTCTATGGGCGCATTCTATGGTTTTCTTGCCGGCTTCGGATGGGTGGCCATGTTTATCGGAACCCACTACCTGTTTGAAAGGAGATCTTTCCGTCTTTTCCTGATCAATGCTGGCTACGCCGTTGTCGCCCTGACTGTGATGGGCGTCATTATCGCTGCCTGGAAATAATATTGACCCAGCCAGGCTTTCCTGCATATTAAAGATTCCTGATTATCTTTAACCCGTTATGCAGGAAAGCTACCTTTCTGAATTCGGCGAAGTTCTCATTTACATTATCGGCGGCATCGTTTTCGTCATGGCGATGCTCTTCGCCTCGAAAATCCTGCGACCAACCCGACCCAATGCTGAAAAGCTGTCCACCTACGAAAGCGGCGAAGAGCCGATTAGTTCAGCATGGACGCAATTCAACGTCCGATTCTACGTCGTTGCGCTTATCTTCCTGCTCTTTGAAGTTGAAATCGTTTTTCTTTTTCCCTGGGCGACTGTGTTTGCAAGTAAGGAATTGATTGCTGAAACCGGCGGATTGTGGAAGTGGTTTGCATTCATCGAAATGCTCCTTTTCATCTTCATTCTGGCATTGGGACTGGCGTATGCGTGGGTGCATGGGTTTCTCGACTGGATAAAACCAAATCCGAAACCTACAACGGTCAACTCCCCGGTGCCCCGTGATTTGTATGATGCATTGAACCGCAAGTACACGGAAAAGGTTAATATCAAAAAAGAAGACGGCGGTATTGGTTGACCGCTTAACTATACTGAAATGAAAGGCTTACTGGATCAGCGATTTGAAAACGGAGGCGCTATTGTGACAAGGCTTGATGATCTCCTCAACTGGGCACGGCTCTCCTCCATGTTTCCAATGACTTTCGGAATTGCATGTTGCGCGATGGAGTTCTTCAGCACGGCATCGATATATGATATGGATCGCTTTGGTATGGCACCGCGTGCATCCCCCCGTCAGGCGGACGTTATGATCGTGTCAGGTACCGTTACATTCAAGATGGCGGAACGGATCAAGAGACTTTATGAACAAATGGCTGAACCACGTTACGTGATTTCAATGGGATCATGTTCAAACTGTGGCGGCCCGTACTGGCAACATGGCTATCACGTTGTCAAAGGAGTGGATCGTATCGTTCCCGTCGACGTGTATGTACCGGGTTGTCCGCCCCGTCCGGAGGCCCTTATCGGTGGATTCCTGAAACTGCATGACAAGATTCGCAGTGAAACGCTGATGCGTCCTTCTGCCATCGAACAACTTATGGAAAAACAAGAGGGCAGTGCTCATGTTTGATCGGATCGTTGAAATTGTGACTCACGCGGCCCGGCATGCCACCCCAATAGTCGATGAAAACGCATCTCCAAAAGCGCTGATCATCGACGTCGCGGATCTGCTTCCCGTATGCGATGCCCTTCACCGTAATCCGGAAACATATTTCGATATGCTATCGTGCATTTCGGGTATCGACAACGGTCCGGATATGGGTACAATGGAAATCGCATACAACTTCTACTCGATCCCGTTCAACCTTCACCTTATGCTTAAGATCAAAGTATCACGTGACGGAGCAGAGGTCCCATCGCTGACGACACTCTGGAAGGCGGCGAACTGGCTTGAACGTGAAGTATTCGACATGTACGGCATCCGGTTTCAAAATCATCCCGACCTTCGACGCATTCTGCTTCCCGCCGACTGGGAAGGTCACCCGTTACGAAAAGATTACAAACACCAGGAATACTACAAGAATATCAAAGTCGACTAAAGGTCTCCTGCGCAGATGTCTTCAACAAAACAACAGTATCAGTTCAAACCGGGATCGTTGCAGCAATCTGAACCCAACAAGTTCAGTGGTGAGCAACTGCGCGCGGAAGAAATGATTATCAACCTCGGACCGCAGCACCCGTCAACGCACGGTGTTTTGCGCCTCGAAGTACTGATGGATGGTGAGATCGTTCGCGAGGTTGTTCCCCATATAGGGTACCTGCACCGTTGTTTTGAGAAACACGCCGAGAACCTGCCGTATAATCAGGTAATCCCATTTGTGGATCGCCTCGACTACACGGCCTCAATGAATAATGAACACGCCTATGCGATGGGCGTGGAGCGAATGCTGGGCATCTCAGAGCAGATTCCGAAGCGCGTCGAATATGTGCGTGTACTTGTCGCCGAACTGAACAGGATAGCATCGCACTTCATCGCCATCGGTACATATGGGATTGATATTGGCGCATTCACACCATTCCTGTGGCTGATGCGCGATCGCGAACATATCCTCAGACTCTTGGAGTGGGCATCCGGATCGCGACTCCTGTATAACTACATCTGGATTGGCGGCCTTTATTATGATCTGCCTGTCGGGTTTGAAGAGCGCTGCCGTGAGTTTGTCGACTACGTCCGGCCCAAGCTCGTCGAACTCGATGAAATTTTGCTCAAGAACAAGATCTTTATTGACCGCACTGCAAATGTCGGCGTGCTGCCCCTTGATCTTGCCATCAACTGTGGGGTTACCGGTCCAATGCTCAGAGCAAGCGGTTTGCGTTTCGACCTCAGACGCGTTGACGGCTATTCAGTCTACCCCGAACTTGAGTTTGACATTCCCGCAGGCGACGGCCGGATGGGTAGCGTTGGAGATTGTTGGGATAGGACCTATGTGCGCTTCCTGGAAATCCATGAATCGTTGCGCATCATCGATCAATGTCTGGTGAAACTTACTACGGACCACAAGCGTACGCGGGACTTTGATCCGCAGGCCCTCGTTCCTAAAAAGATCCGGCCGAAGGCGCAGGACTTTTACGTTCGCGCCGAAATACCCAAAGGCGAACTCGGCTTTTTCTTCCGGTCCGATGGCCGGAGCGACGTACCCTTTCGCTGCAAGTGTCGTTCATGCAGCTTTGTCAATCTATCGATGCTTCAGGAAATCGCCAAAGGCATTCTGATCGCTGACCTTATTGCCATTGTTGGTTCGCTTGATCTTAACATCGGCGAGGTAGATCGCTAAATAGCTTCAGGCTGCGAGCTACAAGCGGCAAGTTTGTTCAGCGATAATTTGAACGCTTAGGATTCTCAAATAGAGGGGCATTTTTTTCACTGCAAGGTCGCGAAGGAGCCAAGGCACGCAAAGAAGAGCGAGTCCCGCCAATCAAAAAATCATAAATTAGAAATTAGAGAGTAACTTGGTGGAAACGACAGGTTATGGTGAAGATTCTCACGGCGCGACAGATTCGGGAAATAGACCGCCTCACCATTGAGCGGGAACCTGTGGCGTCAATTGATCTGATGGAACGTGCAAGCCGCAGTTTTGTCGATTGGTTTTATGATGCATTCCGGCCACCGGAGACGGTTGGGATAGTATGTGGAACCGGAAACAACGGCGGTGATGGCCTCGCTATCGCCCGGATGTTGCGCGAGTTCGATTATTCACTGCGTGTCTGGGTGGTTCAGGGCAATTCGTCTGGTTCCGATGATTTCAAAATCAATCTCGGCAGGTTGCAGGACAAGGGATTGTCTGTCACAACCATAACTGATGCAACAGCCATTCCCGATTTCAGCGAAAGCGACATATTGATCGACGCAATGTTTGGCACCGGACTTACCCGTGCCGTTGACGGTTTGCATGCCGAAGTAATCCGAGCTCTGAATGCAGCAAATGCAATCCGAATAGCGGTTGACCTGCCATCGGGTCTATCGGCTGATACTACGATCGGCGGTGACATCGTTGAAGCGGATCATACAGTCTCGTTTGGATTGCCCAAATTGAGTTTTTTCCTGCCGGACTATGCAAAAAACGTAGGGCAGTGGCATGTTGTAGATATCGGTCTGGACCGGAACGCGATTCGTGACCAGGAATCTGATAACCTGCTTATCACTAAAAAATCAGTTCGCAAACTGCTTCGTCCACGGACGCAGTTTGATCACAAGGGTACATTTGGTCACGCACTTTTTGTCGGCGGCAGCTATGGCAAAATGGGTGCTGCCACGTTGGCGTGCAAGGCGGCGCTGCGGGCTGGTGTCGGTTTGCTGACTGCCTGCGTCCCCCGGTGCGGATACACCGTCCTTCAAACTGCAGTGCCCGAATGTATGGTAATGACCGACCCCTCGGAAACACATCTCACCCAAGTGCCCGATCTCCGGCGATTTCAAGCCATAGGTGTTGGTCCGGGATTGGGACAGGAGAGTGGTACTGCGAAGATGCTTCACGGTTTACTATCGTCGGCTAGCGTTCCCGTTGTTCTCGACGCGGACGCCCTGAATCTGATCAGCGCCAATCGTGAATTATTACACGTCATTCCCAGGGGGAGTATTCTGACACCACATCCAAAAGAATTTGAAAGGCTTGTGGGTCACTGGAAAGACAGCTTTGAAAGACTTGAGCTGCAAAAGAAACTGGCGGCGCAACTGCAGAACGTGGTTGTGGTCAAAGGCGCGTACACGACGATAGCCACACCCGGCGGACAGGTATACTTTAATTCAACGGGTAATCCAGGACTTGCCACCGGCGGAACGGGCGATGTGCTCACCGGTGTATTAACCGGCCTTCTGGCAAGGGGCCATTCAGCTGAAGAATCCGCCATCCTGGGGGTGTATCTTCACGGACTGGCCGCCGATCTGGGCGTCATCGAGCTGGGCGAGGAAAGTTTTCTTGCCTCGGACCTGATTTCGTTCCTTCCCCATGCATTTCTTAAGCTTCGACGCTAAAAAAAGGACTTTTTTCCCAGGTCTTCACAACTTTTCGCAGCGGCTGGCATCTATACATAATAAATCCGCAATAGCGGAGAGTGTGGAACTTTGGTGCAATTGTTGCCGTATAATTGAAGACGGTATGCTTATGGGAAAATATCTACTTATCATATTTCTTGCCCTGGGTCTGACTGTTCACGCGCAGATTCGTGAAGATTATACCGCTGAGGTGTCGCGGACGGATCCGGCGAGAGTTCAAATCTTCCCCAACCCGGCGGTGGATTATGTCCACGTGCGAATCGACCGTGTACCTGTCAGAAATGTTACACTAACCGTTCACAACATCCTCGGAAACGAAATGCGTGTGGAAACTGAAATAGTCGACGACCACGAAATCCGGGTCCGCGTAAAGGATCTTGATGCAGGTTATTATTTTGTTGCTGTAAAAGACGACGAAGACAAATTCCGCGCGACCTACAAGTTCGTCAAGCGTTAGCGTTTATGTCCAGCAATTCTGTCACCTTTGCTGCAAACAAATCGACCTCCTGCTCCGTCGTATCAAATGAACACATCAGACGGACCTCCGACAGTTTATCGTTCCAGACATAGAAAAAAAAGTGTTCCTGCATTTTTGAAACTATATGAGGCGGGAAGATCGCGAAGACTCCGTTTGCCTCAACCGGTTGTGTTATTGTTATTCCGGGAATGGCGCCCAATGCCACACCAAGGCGTGTAGCCATACGGTTGGAATGAGTAGCGCTCCGCCTCCACAAGTCGCCTTCAAACAGTGCGCAAAATTGGGCCGCGATAAATCGCATTTTTGAATGAAGCTGCATCCCTTGCTTTCTGAGATAGCCGGCGTATCCCGCCTTATCTTTATCCCTGAACAACACAGCTTCCCCAAACATCATTCCGTTCTTTGTCCCGCCGAATGAAAGGATATCCACACCTGCATCAAATGTGATTTCACGAAAGTCGCGGTTAATACTGACAGCAGCATTTGATATCCGCGAGCCGTCCATGTGAAGTAGCATGTTGTGCCGGTGTGCAAGGTTTGCTAATTCGCTTATTTCTTCAATTGTATAGACCGTTCCGTATTCTGTCGATTGTGAAATTGAAATAATTCGCGGTTGGGCATGGTGTTGATCTCCGAAACGAATCAGCTTTTCTTCCACATCCGCAGGTCTGATCTTGCCATTGTATTGAGGTATTGTCAGAATTCTGCAACCGGTGAACACCTGTGGCGCCGTGGATTCATCAACGTTAATATGAGCCAGTTCAGAACAGATGATTGCGTTGAATGATTGTGTTGCCGCTTTTAATCCCAGTACGTTGGCGCCGGTACCGTTATACACGAGAAATACTTCGGTGTTTTCGCCGAAAAGAGACTTAAAGAGTCCTACGGCGCGTTTCGTGTACGAATCGGCACCATAACTCGGCATATGACCCTGGTTGGCAGCGTTTAATGCCGCCATGATCTCAGGATGCACGCCTGAGTAGTTATCGCTTGCGAAGGATTTTCCGGAACTGTGAATGCTCATTTCCTGCACGCTTATTTTATCAAATCTGATTTGCCATGACACCCGGCTTTTGTAAATTTAGTCAGCCGCCGTATGTTGACGAACAAAATTTACCGAGGCGGTGAAAAAAAGATTACATGTTGAAAATACTCGTTCCCACCGATTTCTCGCAGCTTTCGAATGTGGCAATTCGCTACGCCGTTAGTTTTGCCGGCGCTTTCAATGCCGGAATCATGTTGCTTCATGTGATCGAAATGGTGGAGCCGGCAACCGCCACAATGCGCCGCAGGGCGAAACCCGTTGAAAGGGAAGTGATTGCAGATGCACAGGATAAACTGAATCAAGTGGTTTCGGAACTCGCTTCAGTGCTGCCGCAAGGGGTGAACCTGTCTGCACGCGTTGCAAAAGGACAAGCCTTCGCCGATGTGGTCCGGGCAGAGGCAAGGAAAGTCAAAGCCGATCTCATCGTCATGGGCACGCGTGGTGCCAGCGGTTTGCGGAAATACATTATGGGAAGCAACACGGCATCCGTCATCGAAGTAAGTAAGGTGCCGGTGCTTGCGGTTCCGGAACTTGCCGAATTCAAGAGTCTCAGCAATGTCGTGTATGCGACGGATCTCACCAACCTGCGAAGCGAGCTTAAGACACTCTTACCTTACTTTGGCAAGAGCGATGTCATCATACACCTGGTACACGTCACGTCGGCTGCGCGGCAAGTGCCGGTATTGGAAAAGAAAATTGACGCTGTCGTTGAAGAGACCGGTGCGACAAATGTGATCGTCCGTATTCTTGTCAGCAGAAATACAGGTGAGGCCGTTGATCAGTACATCACTGCAGTAAAACCCGATCTGCTTGCGACGTTTACACATGAGCACGGCTTTTATGATAAACTTTTTGACAGGAGTTTCACGCGCAGGATCGCGTTTCAAAGCAAGATTCCATTACTCGCATTCCGGCAGAAGCGTTGAGGGGGAGTTGTTTCAGGATGAAAGTTAAAAGTAAAATGGTGTAAGGTGAAAAGTAAGACATTGCGCCACTTTGCGTCCTGGCGTCTTTGCGTGAAGAAAGACTCACTACTTGAGAAACGTAACCATCAAAGTTTATCGCCAGACAACTCGCAGCTCTTTTGCTCGAAGCTTGTGGCTGTTTGTAGCTGTAACTATCATTCCGATTCGATCTCTCACTCCGACTTCCACACACTATACCCCACGCTTCCGACCAACAAAAGTACCATCAACCACGATGAAGCCGTCGTGATCTTGTTCCCGGTGTAGTACGCTGCCGGACGGAACCTGAATTCAACTGTATGGCGCCCCGCCGGAATCTCAAGTGCACGCAAGACATAGTTCGCACGCAGGATCGGAACCTCAGCTCCGTCAATTGAAGCCACCCATCCATCCGGATAATAGATTTCAGAGAAGACTGCAACTGCGGCAGCCGCGTTCTCTGTCTCGTACTTCAGATAATTTGGTTCATGTGTTACCAGTCTGATCGTACCTGTATCAGCAGATGGCGATACGCCCACATTGAACTTCGAAACATCAATCACTGCTGTGGTTTTTGTATCAACGTCACAAACTTGTTGCAATTCCTCAGTTGGCGTATTCACCTTCGCTAAATTTTGAACAAACCAGGCGCTTCCATTTGCGTCGGGGTTCTCGAACATGTTTCCGCGTTGTTGTCCGTACACGATGTACTTGACGTTAAGCATGTTCAGCACATGAAACGCCTCGAACTCAAGACTTCCGGTGCGGGCACTGTTGAATAGCTCTGCAGTCTCTTTTGTGATACATGAATCGATAAGATCCTGGTATCGACGCAGCTTTGCACCGTGGTATCCGCCGATGGACTTATGGAAATATGATGTGCGTGCCTCGTTGAAAGGATCCTGCAGGTTGTACACACGAAAGTTAGATTTGTCAGCCAGGATTGCCTGATCCGCTTCCGTTGGTGTGATCTTCGCGCTACGGCTCCGACGGTAATGGTCATCGCGGATGTAACGCTTGTTTACCGATGCGAGGTCGGCAAATATCATGATGATGAAAAACGCGTACACGGCCATTGGTGAAAACTTTTTATGAAGCTGGAAATACAAAACCACGAATGCACCGAGGATGAACGCCACAGTTCGGATAACGTCGCTGGTAAAGAGACTTTGCCGGTCTTCCGCAAGCGCGTTGGTAAACCACGTCGGGAACTGTGCTTCCCCGTCGCGCAGGAAATCCATCATACCACTTAGCATCCAGATAACAACGCACAACCCTGCCGTTGACGCAAGCGTTATCATCATGCGTTTTTTCGTTTGTGAATTGAACGATGCCTTCAGGTATTGTTCGAGTCCGATAAACCCAAGTAGCGGCATACAAAACAAGGGCATGATAAGCGCGAAGGTCATAGACCGGAACTTGTTGTAAAGCGGCAGGTAGTCATAAAGGAAATAATTAAAGGCGGGAAAGAAACGCCCCCAACTCAGCATAATTCCGAATGCAGAAATTGATACGAGCCACCAGACATATTTTCGTGGCGCGAACGCAATCCCGATTCCGAATAAAAAGAAGATGATGGCGCCGCCGTAATAAGGAGTGCTGTAACCCTGCGGTCCCCAGTATGCTGATGTGTAGCTGGCAAGTTCGTTTGCAGTCTCCTGGTTTCCAGACTTAATCAAAGCATTATATGTTTCGCTTTCCTGGTCTGCGACGAGGTAATTCGCGGTCGTTCCACCGTAGAAGTTTGGGATAAAAAGCGTGATCGGCTCCAGGATTCCGTTGCTGTATGCGAAAGCATATTCCTTGTTCAGACCCTCCGTTTCCTTTTTCGAAAGCGAGGTAATTTCAAGTTCTGATTTTCCACGGATCGTGTACTTGCTGTATTGCGTCACTGCCCACAATGGTCCGACAAACGTACCAATAGCTACCAACGCTGCGACTACTGTAATTCCGGCAGCTTTCGCGAAAGCAGGGACGCGTTTGTTGCGAACAGCCTCAACGAGTTGGATGATTCCGTAAACGGAAAGCATCAGCGCGATGTAGTAACTGATTTGAAGGTGGTTTTCGCGCAGGTGCAACGACAATCCGGCAAGCGTAACGCCAAAACCGGCGATATACTTTTCGCGAAACAACAGGTGTATTCCACCGATGATCATTGGCATGAAGGCAATCGCACCAATGCGCGCATTGTGCCCGGCGTTTAATCCGATAATCATGTATGTCGACAGTCCGAACGCAATAGCACCGGCGATCGCAAGATATGGACGAACCGAAAAGCAAAGCAGTAGAACGTAGAACGAAACAAATGCCAGGAAGATATTGGAAACAGGGTGGGGCAGTCCGAATGAAAGAACGCGCTTGAGATATGACACCGGTTTGTTGCCCCATTCGACATTGATCAGGTATGCAGGCATTCCGCTGAACATACTTCCCGCCCATAAACCTTCTTCGCCTGTTCGTTCACGGAAGTCCCTCAGTTCTCGTGCCGAACCTTCCCACTGCTGGATATCCGGTTGAAAGAGCGACTTGTTGTCAAGTAGAACGGGTTTGAAAAAAAACAACGTCACGATAAGGAAAACGCCTGCTGCAATGATATGAGGCAGTACGTCGTCAATGAACCGGATCTTCTTCATGATGGATGATTTGCGCGCAAAATAGAAAGTAAATTGCTATATACGAAGGAATGGCATTAGCCGCCAATGGTGGACATCGATGCGAAGGAAGCGGAATTTGCCTGAGCTTCGGCTTCAAAGCCGTTAAGCGGACGGTGCCTGAACGCATGCAGCAATTTTTCGCGCAATGCCTCGTCGTCGCAACCATTTCGCATTAGTTCTTTCAGGTTAAGCACGCCGTTATCGTAAAGACATGTTTTTAGCTCACCACGGGCAGTAACGCGAATGCGGTTACACGTGCCGCAAAACGTTCGGCTGAATGCAGCGATCACACCAATTGACCCTGCAAACCCCGGGATCATGAAATTTTCTGAGGTTGAAAAAGGTGGATCGGGTACTTTTTCGAGTTCGGGGTAATGCTGACGAATGTGGTCAATGATTTTCCTGTGATTCCAATGTAGTGCAGGCGATGCATCCGACCTTCCGTTGAACGGCATTTCCTCAATGAATCGCACATCGACAGGATGTGTCCTGGCAAACTCGGTGAGTGGCAGGATGTCCTCTGTATTATAATTCTCCATGATCACCGCGTTGATCTTGACGTGGATATCGTGTTCAAGTAACAGGTGCAATGTATTCATGGTCTTTTCAAACTCATCGCGTTTCGTGATCCTGAAAAACCGATCGCGATCGAGTGTATCAAGACTAAGGTTGACCGATTTTATGCCGAGGCGCTTCAGCTCAGGAATATAGGGCGCGGTGAGAACACCATTTGTTGTAATGTGCATATCGCGAATGCCCGGAATTTCCACAAGTTGTCCGATAAAATTCATCAATCCGTTCCTGACGAATGGCTCGCCACCGGTAATGCGGACCTTGGTGATTCCCATTGTCGCGAGCAACCTGACCAGGCGTTCCATTTCTTCAAACGTGAGTATCTCGTGTTTAGGCAGGTATTGCATTCGTTCGTGCGGCATGCAATAGAAGCATCGCAGGTTGCAACGATCCGTTACGGCGAGTCTTACGTAGTTTAGTGGACGGTTATGGTTATCGACGAGAATCAATTGCGTGTTATTGCTGTTTTGTGTTGCAAATGCGTATTTAGCAGTTTCCGGCACGGCCGGAATAACAAATTTAACCAAGTAAGGCTGCTAAACCCTCAAAAAGATAGTCCGTCTATGGAAAAAACTGCAAGAAAGTACGTAATCCGGGCGTTTGGCATCGCCCGGGAAATCATGGGTGGGCGTGAAGTCGCGATCGAAACCACCGCCGAAACGGCAGGCGACCTCAGAGGCTACCTCGAACAAAAGTATCCCGAACTCAATGAGTTGAAGTCATTTTTTATTGCGGTCAACAACCAGTACGCCGACGATAACATGATGCTTTCCCCGACTGACGAGTTAGCCGTAATACCTCCGGTGAGCGGCGGATGACAAGGGAGGTTTAAGCTCTTTTGCTTGTGAATTGGTTTCGTAATCCCTACCTTCATTCAGCCTTCAAAAAATTCTCTAAATCCCAATTTTCAGCCTATGATAAAAATAACCGAAAAACCTATCGACGTCCAGAAAGTCATTGACACTGCGTCGAGTCTGAGTGCTGGCGCAGTGGATGTATTTGTCGGAACTGTTCGTAACAATGCACATGGGAAGAACGTTCTTTGGCTTGAATACGAAGCATACGAAACGATGGCGATTGCCGAAATAAGAAAGATCATGGAAGACGCTGCGAGCCGATGGCCATTGCTGGGATGGGCTGTGTCTCATCGCATCGGTACGCTCAAGCCGGGAGAAATCGCCGTGGCTGTAGCCGTTTCAACGCCCCACAGGAAAGAATCATTTGAAGCCTGCCAATATATTGTCGACACGTTAAAGGCTAATGTTCCCATCTGGAAAAAGGAAGTATTTGAAGATGGCGAAGAATGGGTTTCTGCCAGGCCAGGAAAAAGAGAACTCGTCGCGGGCAACTAAATCAATAAAAAAAGAGGCTGAATTTCAGCCTCTTTTTATGTTTAGCCTCTGAAAAAGGCCTGATTAACCAAATACAAGAACGATCGTCGACACAATACCAACCGCTCCCGCAAATCCCAGGGTCAGCGCAATCATCAGATCACGGTGAATGGGGTGAATGTGATGTTTAGCGTAAGTTTTCATGTTTGCTGTGTTTTTTTCGTTTTTTCAACTACAAGATTACAGTAAAACTTCGTGCCAAATTGTGGCTCGCCCTCTTGCGGATTTCCAATTTTTTGCTGGTGTGCTTCTAAAATTCCAAAAACCGTTTGTGCAATCGGTAAAGTGAACGCTCAGTTTTCCTGCCGATCTTCCCGGAACGGCCGGTTTCTTACACATGTTTCTTGTCAGGCTGTCGTGTCAAAACCAAAAAATTGCGTGTGGAAGCTGTATCTTTTTATCAAATGGCCATTTAGGTTGTAACAGCGCGATAATTACGTGTCAACATACACCCGAACCATATCGTCAATTGAGGAGGAGGCAGAGTTCATCCGAAAGGCACAAAAAGACGCCCAGGCGTTCAAACCACTCTACGAGAAGTACTTCAAATCAATTTACGTTTTCGTGCTCCATCGTATTGCTGAAAAATCGCTTAGCGCGGATATCACCTCACAGGTTTTCCTGAAAGCGCTACTGAACCTGAAGAAATACAGGTTTCAGGGACTTCCTTTTTCGGCGTGGTTATACAAGATCGCTCTGAACGAGTGCTATGACTTCATGCGAAAGTCGAACCGCTACCGGTTTGTTTCGATTGATGATACGTCGATCGAACACCTTTATGAGGAGCTCACGACAGAAACACATCTTGAGGATCTGCGTGTTAAACTTCCGTCGTTACTGGAGCGCCTTTCAGCCGAAGAATTGCACCTCGTTGAACTTCGTTTCTTTGATCGCAGACCTTTCAAGGAAGTCGCAGATATACTGGGAATCACAGAAACGTACGCCAAAGTGAAACTTTATCGGGTACTATCGAAGATGAAGAAGCTGTTTTCGGAGAGTAATCCGACAGGAAAAAGCTATTGAAAAAAGATGAATCAAAAAATCAAAATAATGGATCGGCAGCCTCAGGTGTCGGATGAAGAAGTTAAAGGCTATATGGATTTTGATGGCCTGCTTCATCAGCACAAAAAAATAATCCACCATCGTAACCTGATGTTCAAGTCAGGAGCCGCCGTACTTGTACTGGCGACGCTGGTGGCAGTATATGTCTCTTTGACCGGGAAAGTTTCTGAAGCACCCGAAGCGGAAAATTCAACAGAATCATTGGTGGTTTCGCCACAAGAAGAGGAGCAGCCCGTGGTCAACGACAGCGTGGAGACTTTGGATCAGGAAGCTGTGTCAGGTGAGGTAGCGACGAACGAAAGCCATCCCGTTCCCCAAGTTACTGTTGATGCCAAATCCCCGAAAGAACAAATTATACCGACGGATGAGCCAAAGGGCCGAATGCATGTCCAGGAAATCCGGCCTGAAAATGTTTACGTACAGGCCGAACCGGCAGAGGGATACGACAAGTTGTTCGAATATTTTCGCGCAAACCTTCAATATCCCGAGGAGGCGCTTAGCGACTCCGTTGAAGGGTTGGTAACGGTTACATTTGTGATCACGCCTGAAGGAAAGGCTGATAATATTACGATCCGCAATTCACTGGGCGAAGCATTCGACCGGGAAGCAACAACTCTTATCAGCAACATGCCACAATGGAAACCCGCGACGCTCAATGGCAAGGCTGTTCCAAGCAAAGTGAGCCTGCCACTGAATTTCGAATTGAAAAAAATTAATCGTTAGAACGTGATAGCCATGAAGTCAGGAATGATAGCCGGCGTTATTTCCCTGCTGTTCGTTGCAGCAGTCACGCCATCACTTTACGCGCAAAATTTTGAGGAGAAATACCGGATCGATCTCCCGGATTCAATCACCGGCGCATCGGTTGAACCCGCGGACATAAACAATGACGGACTTATTGACCTCATCGTATTCGCGACCGCAAACACGGGGAACCAACACCTGCTCTTTGTTCAGGGCGATACTACCAACGGCCCTTCTCTTTTTACAACGTCGTATCCGATACCCGGATACCGTGCGCACACTATTCGTGACATTGATTTCGATAACGCGCTGGACGTGCTGCTTTCAGTGAATGATGGGACGCCGAAAACCGTGGTGTTGCAGAACACAGGAGACTTTACCTTCCAGGAGGTGACAGTAAACTTGCCTGCGTTTCAAGTCGTGCGTTTCGCAGATCTTGATCGTGATGGCAAACCTGAAGCGGTGATATCCGGTAAGACTGCTGCCGCGGTTCCGTTCACGCGGACTTACAAAATGAATGATGCTTTCGACTGGGCGCTCGCGCACGATACCCTCAAAGTCGCGTTGAATGCTCTGGAAATACTTGACCTCGACGGCAATGGATTTCCCGACGTGTTTTACAGCGGTGTCAATGATGCGGGTATATATTCAACGGCGTTGCTGATTCAGGAGGACGGCAAGTTCAAGCCGCGACACGAAAGTGCATTGTTGCTGAGTACATTAGTATGCGATCGCGATACAAATGGCAGCCTTGATGTAATTGGATTTGGCGAGACCACGACGGGCGTACCAGCTTATAAATGGTTTCCAAAACATGCAGACTTCAGCGGATTGGATCTTGCTGCGTCCGGAAAGATGATATCGGCTTTTCATGCTGATCTTGATTCCGATGGTGTACCTGATTGCAATTACGTAACCGTCAACGGTACCGATACTCTCAATATGGTCAACCTCTCATCAAATGGTGAGCAGGCCCTGAGTCACAAGGGATGGAGACAGCAACGTTTTTTTGATATTGAACACGATGGTGATCTCGATATCGTTCAGGTATCCGGATCGGATAACGGCAAACATGCCCTCATCTATCTTGAAAATTCGACGCCCGCCATTAATCGTGGCCCGACGAAAGTGCTGGCCTTCGCATTCCCTGTTTACGATCGCGTGTTCCTTTATTGGACCGGAATGACTGATGATCACACCGTGTTGCAGTCGTTGACTTATGATATCATGTTCGATGGGGCGGACACGAAACGCGACATCACGTTCGACCTGGCAAATGGAAAACGACTTCGTTCAAATCACGGCAATAATGGGACAAACAATTTTTATCTCCTGGAGGGAAATGCTCCTTTTGCCTATGCCATCCAGGCTGTTGACAATTCCTTATTTGCTGATCCTGAAATTTGTGTAGGAAATGGATTCAATTGTTCATCTGTCCAGGAGGAGGTGATAACCGCGTGCTCCGAAGAGAAACTTAAGATTGAATCGCCTGAACCTGCGTTGTGGTTTTCTTTCTCGGGAGGGTTTCTCGGGCAGGCGTCTTCGATTGAAGCCGAAGCAAACAAGAGCGACACGTTGTTCTACATTGTTCCGACTGCAAATTGTCCCGTTGTAAAAACGGTCGTGTTTGAGATCAATGACGAAGTAACGAAGACCGAGTCTCATAACGTGTTCGTATGTAACTCAGAGAGCGTCACGTTAACTGCAAATACAAACTGGGAAGAGATCCGGTGGTCAAGCGCCAACCAGGGTGCGCTGGGTACTTCTGCTACAATTACTTATCAATCGGATGAGGATGACGTCGTAAAAGCAGGCTATAAAAATGAGCAGGGCTGTACTATTGAGGAACAGTTTGTGGTCACTATCAGCATACCCGCGGTGACAGCTTCGCCGGAAGTTCATCGAATGTTGAAAGGGCAGTCAGTCAACCTAAGCGCCACCGGTGGCGGAGCGTACTCCTGGGCACCGGCAAACGGACTTAACAACGCTTCGATTGCCAACCCTGTGGCTACTCCTGTCTCAGATACTGAATACACAGTGACAGTAACAGATTCTATCGGATGTACCGGCAACGCAAAGGCGATGGTGTTCGTCGAGTCAACCGGTTTCATTCCGTCACTCTTTACGCCAAATGGTGATGGCCAGAATGACGCGCTGAAGGTATACGGACTTGCCGGTGTGAGTGAGTTTTCACTTCGGATATTCAACCGCGAAGGTAGTGTCGTGTACAAGACGTCGAGTGTCGGCGAAGCATTGACACAGGGCTGGGACGGCGCAACGAACGGAGAGGAACAACCAAACGGTGTGTACTTCTGGAAGGTGGAAGGGGAACTGCCATCGGGCCGCAAACTCCTGCTGAACGGCAAAGAAGAAGGGTCGCTGGTACTGTTGCGATAAGGCATGAAGGGACTCTACCTGACGATATCAATTCTGCTGGGCGTAACGATGTGGTCTTACGCCCAGCATTTTCAATTTTCTCAATACAACTTTACACCCCAGCGCATTAACCCCGCCCAGGTTGGGTCGGCGGACTATGCAGCCATGTCATTCTTATATCGGAATCAGTCCACGGGCGGCGGGTTTAATCTTAACAGTAATATTCTGAACGCATCGTATCCGCTGTTCAATCGTCGACAGCAACGGTGGTCGGGAGTAGGTGTTTCGTTCATGGATGATCGTGCCGGCCAGTCCGGTATCTTCGTTACGCAGGAGGTATCAGCTTCCTGGGCTGTGCACGTGCCTCTTGCAAAATGGCAATCGCTCTCCCTTGGTGTCAACGTATTGCACAGTAGTCGTAAACTTGATCTCGCCGGATTTTATACGGGTTCACAGTACATTGAAGACCGCGGGTTCGATGGCGGTATTGGAAGTGGTGAGCCGCTTGACGGACTAAGGAACAAGTACACTACATTCAGCAGCGGATTGTACTGGCAACAGCTTGACAAAGCGGGAAGCAAACTTGCCTCGTTCGGTTTTTCTTTTTTTGATATTAACCGTCCCGATGAATCCTTTATGGGTGAGGAGTCTGCGCGGGCTGCGACGTATGTTATTACCGGATCGTTCGCCGCATACAGTCAGGACCGGCTTTCTGTTTTCCCCGAATTTCTGTTCACACGAAACGCCGGGCGAAATGTGCTTAACGGTGGCGTTGTGACACGTTACGCGTTAAATCAATATCGCAACAAACCTTCTGACTACCTTGACATCATTACGAAGTATGTTGTTGGCAGGTCGGGCATCATTGGACTTCAGTTTCACCGGGAGAACATCTCGTTTGGAGCATCGTACGACGTTCCTGTTTCGAAACGTGCTGCCAATGCTGGTGCTTTTGAGATCGGGTTGGAGTTACGCCGTCTTGTTGATCCGCGTATGCGTGTGCGAAAGCGCAATGAGAAAGAAAAGGTCAAAGCCGCAGCTCAAAAGCAGGCAAACGTGCGTACTGCCACGGTTGTTACGAAAAAGCCTGAGCAGAAACCGGATACGACATCCATTACCAAATCACCGCCGCGTACCGAAAATGCAATGAGTGAACGCCTTCGCCACAAGCAGGATTCGGTCCAGGCCCTTGCATCCCATGGACAACTCAGTCACGAACCATTCGTTCTCGAAGAAACGACGTTACGATTTGGTTTTGACTTTGGCCAGGCGGAACTCGATAAGAGCTCGCAAGATTATCTCGATGAGTTGGCGCGCGCGCTGAATGATAACCCGGCACTCGAAGTTGAACTCACCGGACACACCGACAACATTGGATCGCATAAGTTCAACATGCGGCTCTCGCTTGATCGCGCGAATACATTGAAAGACGAACTTGTCAAACGGGGTGTTGACGAAACCAGAATCGCGGTTTACGGAAGGGGTGAAACGGAGCCGCTGAATGAAAACGTGACTGAACAGGAACGTGCAGAAAATCGTCGCGTTGAAATGAAGATACTTTATCCGAACTAATCTGGCGAGCCGTACCTTTTACGATAGGCTTCGAGTTCCTCCGGAGTATTGATGTTCAGGTGAATGGGTGACGGTGGTTGCAAGAGCATCACGGGATGAGTTTGCAGAAATCTGCGTGGACTTATTCCGCCAGACTTAAAAAAGGCCTGAAGCGCAGCATGGGCATTGCTTTCCCAAAGACAGAATAGTGGTTCCGGATCGTTTCCGTCCGAATCGTAAAAGCATGTGGCGAGCTTACTTTTGTCGCGATTGCCGAGCAGGAATTCAATAGAATCCCTATCGATCAACGGCATATCGACAGGAATCGTGAGCCACGCGACATTGTGATCGCTTTCGAATGCTGTGAGAATGCCATTTAATGGTGTGTTGATATCAAAACGGTCAGCCAGTGGATTCAGATTTTCCGGAATGCCTTCAACGCTCTTGCACGAAACATAACTCACATCGCAGACATCGCCGAGTAAATTAAAAAGATATTCCTGCTGAGGGCGGTCATGAAAATGAATCTGGCCTTTGCGCATTCCCATACGCGCACTCTTGCCCCCGCTTAAGATCAGACCATGCACTCCCTTCTTACCCATGATGAATCGTTCAAATTGTGTGATACGCTAGTCTAATCTTTCCTGATGTCTTTTTTTCCGCCCGTTTTTTCAAGCAGTTGGATCGATTCGATAATGATGTCATGGGAGAGGGCTTTGCACATGTCGTAGACTGTCAATGCGGCTATCGTTGCGGCAGACAGGGCTTCCATTTCAACGCCGGTTTTTCCCGAAACAACCGCTGTGGAATCAATAACAATCCTGTTATCTCTAACTGCGATATTAATTTGGCAATCTTCAAGGGCAATCGGATGACAAAACGGGATCAGCTCACTTGTCTTCTTGGCGCCCATAACGCCGGCGATAATTGCAGTTTGAAAGACCGGTCCTTTCTTGGTGACAATTTCACCATCGGCAAGCGCAGCCAGAATTTCTTTTCCGGGATTGATAACTGCACGCGCGCGGGCTGTTCGTCTGGTGACAGACTTGTTTGAAATGTCAACCATTTTTGGTTGTCCTTCGGGGGAAACGTGTGTGAATTGACCGTCGCTCATGTATCTTCGCAGAAAAGCAAATTTAACAATAATTGGATGGTAACTGTTGAAGAAGCGGAGAGAATCATTTTTTCGAATCCATTAACGTTTCGTACCGAGTCTGTTCCGGTTGAAAATACGACAGGAAGAACGCTCGCAGAAGTCATTGCTGCTGATCGTGATTTTCCGCCATTCGACAGGGTTGCGATGGATGGGATATCCATCGATTTCGAAGCCTACGAAAAAGGACAAAGGGAGTTTGTCATTGAAGCAACTCACGCTGCCGGGGAACCAGCCCGAACACTTGGTAATTTTCAGAATTGTATAGAAGTAATGACGGGCGCGATTCTTCCTGTGGGGACAGACACAGTGATCCGATACGAGGACATTACCATAAAAGACAGGGTCGCTCAGATAACTCAGGAGATCGCGCGTGGGCAAAACATTCACAAGCGTGCTTCCGATGCGCGGGCAGGCGAGGTCCTTCTTGAGAAACCGCTACTGATTTCGCCTGCTGAAGTTGCATTGTTGGCATCGGTAGGAAAAACGCATGTTAACGTTAGCGGACACCCCAACGTAGCACTGATTTCAAGCGGTGACGAACTGGTTGACGTGAGTGCGATACCTGCATCACACCAGATCCGCAGGTCGAACGTTTACGCGATTCAAGCTGCGCTGTCATCCATAAGCTGGCCAGCGAAACGTTATCATTTCCCTGACAATCGCGAAGTACTCCTGCGTGAATTGCGGTCTATTCTCGAAAATAACGACGTGCTTATACTCTCAGGAGGCGTCTCAAAAGGAAAGTTCGATTTCATACCATCCGTATTGGAGGAACTTGGAGTTGGGAAGAAATTCCATCAGGTTAGTCAACGCCCGGGTAAGCCGTTCTGGTTCGGTGTAGCGCCTGGAGGCAAGGTTGTTTTTGCACTGCCGGGCAATCCGGTATCCACATTCATGTGCTTTTATCGCTATATCCTTCCCTGGATCATGCACAGCCTTGGTGTACCGTTACAACGACATCATGCGACGCTCGCGGAAGATGTAGAAGCCTCGTTACCGCTTACACTTTTTCAACAGGTAAGAGTTGAACAGGAGGGATCAAAAAACGTGGCATATCCGATCACCGGCGGCGGATCCGGAGACTTCGCGAATCTTAAGCGGGTAACCGGATTTCTTGAACTTCCATCTTCGACTTCGGGATTTCGGGCCGGGGAAGTGTTTCGATACTTTCCGTTTCGTTAAAGTTCTCCGAGATTCAATGTGTCGTACACAGCCTGCACGGATGCCTTGTTGTCGCCCATGACAAGTAAGGTATCACCACCTTCGAGAATAGTTGACCCTCCCGGACGAATGAACTTTTGTTTACGGCTTATCATGACGATGATTGCCGACTTTGGGAACTTTAGTTGTACGATTGATTTGCCTACGGCCGCATTGTCGTGGGGTATGGTGATTTCAAACAACTCCGACTTGAAATTATCAAAGAGCTCCATGTCAAGTGCATACCGTCTTCGGATTCGTTCCGGAACACTGAGGCCAAGCCAGCGCGATAAGAATGTCAGTGAAGTCCCCTGGAGAAGCACTGAAGTAATCGTAATGAAAAAGACGATGTGAAAGATAAGCCCTGCTTCCGGCACACCCGCAAGTAGGGGGTACGTTGCAAGTACGATTGGCACTGCTCCCCTGAGGCCGACCCACGAGACAAACAGTTTCTCGCGAAGGTTCATACGAAAGAATATAAGCGAGATGAATACGCCCACCGGCCGTGCTACCAGCATCAGGAAAAGCGAAAGCAGGATGCCGATGCCCATGACGGGAAGTATCTGACTCGGAAAGACGAGTAGCCCAAGCGCAATGAACATGACGATCTGCATCAGCCAGGCCACGCCATCGTAGAACTGCATCAGGCTTTTCTTATGGAGAAAACTCGAGTTGCCAAGAATCAGTCCACAAATGTAAATCGCGAGGAAGCCGTTTCCGCCGATGATCGTTACCAGTGCGAAAGTCAACATGACCATCGCGGTAAGCAACACCGGATATAAACCGTCAACGTCAAGGTTAATGCGATTGACAACCAACACCATCAGTTTTCCCATGGCGACACCCAACGCGCCACCAATGACCATTTGTTTAAAGAAAAACGGAATGAGATGCAGCAATGATTGGTCCGCATCGGCATAAATACTGAGCAGACTTATCGTCAGGAAATATGCCATTGGATCGTTGCTTCCGCTTTCAAATTCGAGTAACGGCCTCAGATTTCGTTTCAGCGCAACGCTCTTGCTGCGCAGGATCGAAAACACAGCAGCCGCGTCGGTGGATGAGACAATCGAGCCAATAAGCATGGCTTCGAACCACGAAAATTCGAGTACGAGGTGGGCGAATGTTCCGAGGGTCACCGCCGTAAGCAGGACGCCGAGTGAAGAAAGCACGATGCCTTCCCTTAGCACCGGCCTTATGCTTTCCCACTTTGTGTCAAGTCCGCCGGAGAACAGAATAAAATTAAGTGCGACCATCCCAATGAACTGGGCGAGACGCGGATCATCGAAGTGAATGTTGCCTACTCCCTCGGATCCGGCGAGCATGCCAAGCGCAAGAAACATGAGCAATGCGGGAACACCGAGCCGGTACGACGTCTTGCTTGCAAGGATGCTCAGAATGAGCAGCACTGAACACAATAGCAGGATATTTTCCGCGGTGAACGGCATTTTCTATATTGGTGGACTCCGGGTGTTACTACGGTAAATTAATTATTCCCCGGCTGGAGGTAAAAAGAATCAATGAGATATCATGAAGATTGTTGTCGCCCCCGATAAGTTCAAGGGATCACTCAATGCCGCTGAAGTTTGTGCAGCTGTTACTGAGGGTATAAACCAGGCGGGTATCATGGCAGAAGTCGTTGCCATACCGATGGGCGACGGTGGTGAGGGGACTTGCGAAATTCTAACGAGTCACACAAAGGGCGAATGGCGCAACGCAGAAACGGTCGATCCATTATTGCGCCCGATCATTGCGCGATATGGTGTTTCTCCGGATGGTTTGCGGGCGTTTATTGAGATGGCTGCAGCGTCCGGGCTACAATTGTTGGGTGAAACTGAACGCAATCCGCTGCAAACATCAACCCTCGGTACGGGCATGTTGATTCGTCACGCCCTGGATCGCGGGGCACGCGAGGTTGTCGTCGGTGTTGGCGGAAGCGCAACCAATGATTGCGGAATAGGAATAGCCGCGGCATTCGGCTACACCTTTCTGGACACTGCCGGAAAGCCACTGCCTCCGACGGGAGCGAGTCTTTTACAGGTTGCCTCCATCGTTCCACCGTCAACGGGACTCGTAAAAACAAACGTGACTGTCTTATGCGATGTAAGAAATCCGCTCTTTGGTCCTGATGGAGCAGCAAATGTGTTTGCAGCGCAAAAGGGCGCGGACAAATCAACGGTAGGCCTACTGGATGATGGCCTTAGAAATGTCGCCAGAGTAGTCCTGGGCGATTTTGGCGTGGATATGAATTTTCCGTGTGCGGGCGCGGGAGGTGGCGTGGGCGCAGGTTTGAGATTTTTTGTCGGTGGCCGTATTGTCGAGGGAATCGATTACGTCATGAACGTCGTTGCTATTGAGAATGCCATAATGGATGCGGATCTCGTTATCACTGGCGAAGGCAAACTCGACCGCCAGAGTCTGTCCGGCAAGGTGGTTTCCGGCATTGCCCGAGTTTGCGCAGCTCGTCAACGACCCTTACTTATCATTACCGGCAAAAATGAACTGGACGACACCGCACTGATTCCCGGCAATGTTGAGGTGATTTCTTTGACGTCGGGAGGAATCAGCCAAAAGGAGGCGATATACAATGCCAGGCAACTGATTTCCAGCAGGATGACCGCTGCTGTCAGGGAATGGGTGACTCGGTCGCGGTAAATTTGGTAAGACCCTGCCATCAGGTTAAATTTGCGACCCGGTTTCCGGTATCCGATTTGTGCGGATCCTGACACCGTAAAGCACATTCTACAATCCTATGTTTGACAATCTAAGTATTAAGCTGGAAAAGGCCTTTCAAAACCTGAAAGGTCAGGGTAAGATTACCGATATAAATGTTGCCTCTACCGTAAAGGAAATTCGCAAAGCGCTCATCGACGCCGACGTGAATTTCAAGGTGGCCAAGGAAGTCACGGACGAGATTCGTGAAAAGGCGATGGGCGAGAATGTGCTGACTGCAATTTCGCCGGGGCAGCTGCTCGTCAAGATCACCAACGACCAACTCACGGAACTGATGGGTGGTCAGAGTGAGGACATCCGGCTTGAAGGCAATCCCGCCATCGTTCTGATCGCCGGGCTTCAGGGCTCCGGTAAAACAACGTTCTCCGGTAAGCTGGCGAACTATATCAAAAAACAAGGTCGCTCGGTGATGCTTACGGCGTGCGACATCTATCGCCCCGCCGCTATCGATCAGCTCAAGGTTCTTGGCTCACAAATCGGCGTCGACGTGTATGCCGAACCCGAAAACAAGGATGCGGTCGCTATAGCAAAGTCAGCGATCGAACACGCCCGGAAGAACAACTTCCGCGTTGTAATCGTCGATACCGCGGGTCGTCTGGCTGTTGATGAGGAAATGATGGATGAAATCGCGCGACTTAAAGACGCGCTAAACCCTTCCGAGACGCTCTTCGTGGTGGATTCGATGACCGGTCAGGATGCTGTGAATACAGCAAAGGCATTTAACGACCGCCTTGATTTTAATGGTGTCGTCCTCACTAAACTCGATGGCGATACACGCGGTGGAGCAGCTTTGTCCATACGCCGCGTTGTTGATAAGCCGATCAAATTCATCAGTACTGGCGAAAAAATGGAAGCCATCGACCGGTTTTATCCCGATCGTATGGCCAGCCGGATCCTTGGCATGGGTGATGTTGTTTCACTCGTTGAAAAGGCCCAACAGGTTTTTGATGAAGAAGAAGCAAAACGCCTCAATAAAAAGATTCGCAAGAATCAATTCGACTTCAATGATTTCCTGTCCCAGCTTGAACAAGTGAAAAAAATGGGTAACATGAAAGATTTGCTGGGCATGATTCCTGGTGTTGGCAAAGCGATCAAGGATGTTGACATCGATGACGATTCCTTCAAGCCGATTGAGGCGATCATCCGTGCCATGACGCTGCAGGAGCGCGAGAATCCTGACATCATCAACGGAAGCAGAAAGAACCGCATCGCACAAGGCAGCGGAACGTCTGTGCAGCAGGTGAATCAATTACTGAAGCAGTTTTCCGATATGCGCAAGCTGATGAAGACAATGAATAAAATGGGCGGCGGAAAACGGGCATTGTCCGCGATAAATCCTTTTGGCCGATGATTTGTTAAAAAATTGTAAAGGGCGCGGACGAATGACTGAAATATGTCGTTTTTGATGTAGTTTACAGGTACTATTTCAATTTAGTTCAATGCCCCGTAGTTTGCGGGGCATTTTACATAGAAAACTAAACAACCTTTAAACCGACTTGTTATGAAAAAATTAGCCGTATTGATTGCAGTATTTGCTGTGTTTCAGGTTGCAGCCGTTCAGGCGCAGGATGATAAGAAACCGCTAAGCCCGAAGGAGACTGTAACCGGAAAGGCAGGCGGCGCAAGTGTCGAGATTGTGTACAGCAGACCTTCAAGCCGCGGTCGTAAGATGATTGGTGGGAACGAACCTTTCGGTCAGGTATGGCGGACCGGTGCTAACGAAGCAACCACGATCGAATTTGATAAGGCAGTCAAGATTGAAGGCAAGCAACTTCCTGCAGGAAAGTACGCATTGTTCACAATTCCTGGTGAGAAGGAATGGACAATCATCTTCAATAAGGAACACAAGCAGTGGGGTGCATACAATTACAAGCAGAGCGAGGACGCACTTCGCGTGACAGTTCCGGCAAAGAAACCCGCGAATTTTGTTGAAACATTTACCATCAGCGTCGACAATAATGAAGTCGTGCTTGCATGGGAGAACTCCCAGGCAAGTTTCAAGGTGCAATAGCGCTGACGCTATAGAAAACCTGAACCGGAGGTTAGTCCTCCGGTTTTTTTTATTTCTTTTTGTAGAGGGATGCCCGTTGGAAAGTGAGAAACGGTTTTTTACCTTGTATGAGAACACCCGCATGCAAAAAATACTGGGCCGTTACGATCGGGTCGATTTACCCGGAATGGGACTTACCAATATTCACGCGAAAATCGACACTGGTGCATACACGTCAAGCCTCCATTGCAGGCAGGCCCGTGTTGTTAATGGCAGGCTTGAATTCATTTTGCTGGACGAAGAGCATCCGGAATTCACGGGCATGAAATTTACAGCCGACGAGTTCCGGGTACGGGACATTAAGAATTCGTTTGGCGAGGTTGAAACCCGATACGTTATAACGACTACCATAAAAATTTACGGCGAAATAATCACAACACAGTTTTCGCTCAGTAACCGGGGATCACTCAAGTTTCCCATCCTGCTTGGACGAAAGATCCTTCGCAACAGGTTTCTGATCGACGTGAGCAAAAGAAACCTTTCATTCATTGAAAAACGCAAACGTGAGAAGTTGTTGAAGAATCAAAAAGGATAGAATTATCCGAACATTTATGAACATTGCCATACTTTCGCGCAACCCGAAGTTGTACTCCACGCAACGTCTTAAACAAGCCGGAGAAGCACGTGGACACCGTGTCGAAATAATTGATCACATGAAATGCGTCCTCTTCATTGAAAAAAAGAACCCGATGGTTCTCTATCAGGGCAAAAAGCTTGACTATTTCGACGCGATAATTCCACGTATCGGTGCATCGGTGACGTTTTACGGCGCGGCGGTGGTTCGTCAGTTTGAAATGATGAAGGTGTTCACCGCAGTGGAATCGCAGGCACTGATCCGCTCGCGCGATAAACTCAGAAGCCTGCAAATCCTTTCGCGTGCAGGCCTGGGGTTGCCCAAGACGTTGTTCATGGATTACACCCGCGACACTGAGGGAATCGTCGAATCGGTTGGTGGCGCGCCGGTGGTAATCAAGTTGCTTGAAGGAACTCAGGGTCTCGGTGTCGTTCTCGCGGAAAACAAAAAGGCAGCGCAATCTGTTATCGAAGCGTTTCATGGAATCCATGCGCGCATCATTGTACAGGAATTTATCAAGGAAGCCAAAGGCTGCGACATCCGCGCGTTTGTGGTTGATGGTGAAGTAGTCGGAGCGATGATGCGTCAGGCGACGCGCGAAGGTGAATTCCGGTCAAACCTCCATCGCGGGGGTATCGCAAAAGTGATCAAACTTTCACGCGCAGAAAAACACGCCGCGGTAACGGCGGCAAAGAAGATGGGACTCGGCGTCGCCGGTGTTGATATGTTGCCATCAAAAAGGGGGCCGCTTATCATCGAAGTGAATTCTTCGCCAGGACTCGAAGGCATCGAGGCTGCAACCAAGGTTGACATTGCCGGAAGGATCTTCAAATACCTTGAAAAGCACGCCATGAAGAAACAAATCCAGAAAGACAAAATTAATGCGTAATATAGCCTCGGTGACGAAGTGCTATGCGTCAAATTAATATTTCAGGTCATGAAATCCGGCCGGGCGAGACCAGAGAAGTCAGTATCAATATCGCGAGATTACCGTCTCACACGGTAATAGAAACGCCCATTTACATCTCACGTGGTTATGAAGATGGTCCTGTACTGGCGCTTACCGCTGGTATGCATGGTGACGAAATAAACGGCATGGAGATCGTCCGGCGTTTACTCGACAGCGGCCTTCATCATCCAAAACGCGGCGTGACGATCTGTATGCCGGTGGTGAACATCTATGGTTTTCTGAACTATTCACGCGATGTCCCTGACGGCAAGGACATCAATCGTTCCTTTCCGGGAAGCAGAAACGGGTCGCTTGCAAGCCGGGTGGCGTATAACCTCATGCATCAGGTGATCCCCTACATTGACGTCGGTGTGGACTTTCACACGGGCGGCGCCATGCGGACGAACTATCCGCAAATCCGTGCGGTACTGAGCGATTCGAAAAATATGGAACTGGCCGCGGCGTTCAAGGCTCCCTTCACGATTGATTCTGTTTTCCGACCAAATTCCCTTCGGAAGGAGGCGGCGAAGCGTGGTAAGAATATTATCGTTTACGAAGGCGGTGAAAGCCTCCGTTTTGACCAGCATGCCATTGAAGAAGGCCTGGCCGGTACGTTGCGCCTGATGAAACACCTCAGCATGATCGACTGGGCGCCGGAACCCGCAGAAGAAAACAAAATGATATGGAGTACAACGTGGATCAGGAGCCGCAACGCCGGACTGTTTCAATCAAACGTAAAGGGTGGCCAGTTGGTGCACAAGGGTGAGTGGGTTGGAACCATTACCGATCCGTTTGGCGAATTCAAAGAACAGGTGATCGCACCGGAGACCGGATACGTCATTGGTCTCAATAACATTCCTGTCATTAACACCGGCGACGCCCTTATGCACATCGGACTTGATAATGTTTGCAAGATCGGAGACAGGGGCGACTGACCGTGGAAGACTTTCTCGCTCAATATGGCTATATCGCACTGGCAATCGGAACGTTCTTCGAAGGCGAAACCGCGATACTGGTCGCGTCTTCCCTTGTGTACAAAGGGATTTTCGAAATACCGTTCACTGTTGTCTGTGGTTTTGCCGGATCTTTTGTAAGCGATTGGCTTTATTATCTGATTGGAAGAGCCAACGGAAAATATTTTGTGTCAAGGAGGCCCGATCTCCAACGCCGGTTATCTCCGGTAAGGCGCTTTTTTGAACACCATCAGGTAGGTGTACTTCTTTCATATCGCTTCCTCTACGGCTTTCGTGTAATCATTCCGTTGGTGATCGGTATGAGTGATGTTCAACCTCGCAGGTTTCTGATGTTCAGCGTCGCAAGCGGATTACTGTGGTCTTTTATGCTGAGTATGATCGGTTACACGATCGGACGGTTTCTGGACCTTGAAACCTCCGCATTTGAAAGGAACATTGTCTGGATAATTTTGGGCTTTGCGGCGTTTGGTCTGTTATTGGGCTTTGCAATCAACAGGACATTCAAGGCAATCGCACGTCCTGAAAATCACAACGAAACCGGTCTATGAAAGCGTTTTTACAGGAACTTGCTGAGACCCTGTTCAATGAGCATCGCCGTTCATTGGACGCGTTGACCGTCGTCTTTCCGAACAGAAGAGCCATCCTTTATTTCAGGAAACACCTGGCAGCGTTGCTGGATCGCCCGGCGTTTTCACCGCGCCTGCTTACCATTGAAGACTTCATTGCAGGATTTTCAACTTTCAAGGTTCCGGAAAAACTCCAGCTGATTCACCGGCTTCACAAGGTGTATCACCAGGTTCATGAAGGCGTTGTCAGCGAGGCGTTTGATCAGTTCTATTTCTGGGGCGACATGCTGCTCAGAGACTTTGACGAAGCAGATCGTTACCTTGTCGAAACGGGACACTTGTTTCGTGATCTGAGTCATCAAAAAGAAATTGATACGTCGTTTGATTTTCTCACTGACGAGCAACGCGAGTTTCTACGCCAGTTCTGGATGAATTTTGAAGACAGGGGCTCGCCGAATCAACAGAAGTTTTTGCAGGTCTGGCGCAAACTTCCTCAGGTATATGAGCAGTTTCGCGATTCGTTGATTGCGGAAGGACTTGCCTACGAGGGACTACTCCACAGAATGGTTGGGTCAAATCTCCCGCAGCTGGTTGAACGGAATAAACAGTTGCTTCCGGATAATCTTGTTTTCGCAGGATTTAATGCACTTACGAAAGCCGAAGAAGTCGTTTTATCGTTTTGTGTTGAAAGAGGTGCGCGGGTGTTTTGGGATGTTGACGATTATTACCTCAACAACCAGACGCAGGAGGCGGGGCGATTCTTTCGCGAGTACAGCCGGCATGCGACCCTTGGAAAGACACTTCCTTCTGACATCCCGTCGCACTTTAAACGTGACAAACAACTCCACCTCTATGCGGCAGCGTTGCCGGTGGGACAGGCCAAAGTGATGGCAGAAGTACTGGAGAAACAATTGCTCCAGGGAATGGTCCCGGAAGAAACACTGATCGTACTTCCCGACGAAAAATTGCTTACGCCCGTTTTATACGGCGTTGCCGACAAGGTTGAAAAACTGAATGTGACAATGGGTTTGCCGCTGACGAGTACGCCTGTCTATAACCTGATTGAACTACTCGTCGAACTACAGCTCAGTTATAAAGACAAAAAGTTTAATCACCGCCCCGTTGTTGCTTTGCTGGGGCACCCCTATATAGTGGCGGCGGACGTTCCCGTCGCGCATGCTAAACGAAAGGAAATTGTCAACAAAAACCGGGTGCACGTCGAGGAGTCATACCTCGCGTCACAGGTGGAAATACATCGAAAGACGTTCGTGAACGCCGTTCCGGGAACAGATCACCCGGTGCATGCATATCTGACGGACTACCTGAAGTCCGTGATTGTGGAAGCTGGCCGACTGCCTCAACTATCCGATTTCGACAAAGAATATTGTTACCATTTCCTGCAGATACTTAACCGCATGCAGGAAATCTTCGACGATACGATTCACAACCACAACGATAGCGCGCCTGCTTTCAGTGCCCAACTCAAATCTTTCATGCGGCTGTTCAGGCAAGTGGCGCGTGCAGGTAAAATTCCGTTTGCGGGTGAACCCCTGCGCGGACTCCAGGTGATGGGGGTACTTGAGACGCGTAACCTCGATTTCAAAAACGTTTTCATCCTGTCGCTCAATGAGGGTGCATTTCCGTCTTCTTCGGGAAAGGGGTCTTACATTCCTTTCAATATCCGAAAGGCATACGGTATGCCAACAGTTGAACATCAGGATTCAATTTATGCTTACCTTTTTTATCGTGTACTTCAACGCGCTGAAAACATTTATCTGTTTTACAATTCCGAGACCGACGAACTCGGTCAGGGTGAGATGAGCCGTTATCTGCAACAACTCCTGTTTGAGTCGGGGCTGTCGTTTGCGAAGCACGTTCTTCACAATGAGCTACAGCCAATGGGACCGGGTGTGCTTTCGGTGAAGAAGGATGCAAGTGCATTTGCCGCGTTAGCCAGATATTGTGACGGGCCTGCCTTTGACCGGCCTCTCAGTCCGACGGCGCTTAACGATTACATCGAATGCCGGTTGAAATTTTACATGCGTCACCTTGCCCGAATAAGGGAACCAAGGGAAGTTGAAGAAGATCTCGATGCCCGAATCCTGGGAAATTTCCTTCACAAGGTGATGGAGTATTTCTACCTCGATATCATTGAACGCAAGGGATCGTATCTGATCGAAGAAAAGGATTTCGAAGGTTATGAAAAGTCGGTGGCGTCCCTGATCGATCGTGCATTCATCGAGCACTATGATCTGAATCCCGATCGCCGCGTTAATTATGAAGGGCAACGACTCGTTGTGCGCGAAATTGTAAATCGTTTTGTCAACAGGATCATTGAAATGGACAAATTGTATGCACCATTCCACATTGAGGCGCTTGAACGCAGGGGTATGAATGTGGCCGTGCATTTGGATAAGGAAACCGTCCTCATCGGAGGTTCTATAGACAGAGCCGACCGCAAGGATGACGTGATACGCGTAATCGACTATAAAACCGGCAAAGACCTGACGTCTTTCACCGACATTCCGGGACTCTTCGACCGGGAGGGAAAACGCAACAAGGCAGCGTTTCAGACTTTTGTCTACACGCTGGTATATCATAACAATCTGCCGAATACAGGAACGCGCTTCAAACTTGTTCCCGGGCTCATGAACAGAAAGAATCTTTTTAACGAAGACTTTCGGTTTGGACTTCAATACGGAGGAGATTTTCTCGAGGATGCAACGCCCCTGCTGCCGGGCTTCGAGGAGAACCTTAAGCAATTGCTGACTGAGATGTTCGACCCCGGAGTGGACTTCGATCAGACGACGAATCCGGAGGTCTGCCAGTTCTGCCCCTACAACCGGATCTGCTGCCGCTAAGCCGGCATCTTTTTTTATATCTGCAAAACGAAATCATTCACGATGACGAAGACGTGTAATCCGCCCAACAGCGGCGCTTGGTCTGTACGTTATATATTTGTTTTATTCATCTTGTTGCAGACTCTCAATCATGCGCAGGCACATTTTAATGATACCATCAACTACTACGTTCGATACAACAGCACAGGTGTTATCAATCGTACGAATGACCAGCGATCATATGTTCTGAATAATGACATAAGATTCAGCCTTTATAGAAAGTCGATTTCGCTCAATTCAAACACCACGTGGGTTTATGGCAGACAGCAAAGTCAATTAACGAATAAGGACTTTGCGTCCATACTTGATTTTGATGTGTATAAGTCAAAACGGTCGATCTACTACTGGGGCCTTCTTAATTATGAAAAAAGTTATTCGTTACGAATCAGACATCGCTTCCAGGGTGGTCTCGGCATCGGTTACTACATAATTGATCGTGACAATTTTGTTTTTCAGGTGAGTGATGGAGTGCTTTATGAAACCAGCAAGCTGGAATCAGCGGAGGGGGCAAATGCTGCTGAAATTGAGACATTGCGAAACTCGCTTCGGCTTAAATTCCGCTATGTGTTCCGCGAAGTCATCAAGATCGACCACATCGATTTTGTTCAGCATTCCCTTGAAGATCGCAAAGACTACATCCTGCGTTCGAATACTGTTTTGGCTGCCAGAATTTACAAATGGATAAACCTTTCCCTTACCGTAGACTATAACAAGACCAGCGTAACGGGTCGCGAAAACCTGCTTATCAATTACGGTGTACTTCTCGAGAAGTATTTCTAGTTACGGATCAAACAAGACTCAGGACCGGAATGTCGGCGGTGCTGACCAGTTCTTCGATTAATTTTCCGTTGGAGCTCAGTTTATTCTGGCCGTGGTCACGAAGCAGAACGCTGAGAACGTCAATGTCTTCACGATGTACGTAGTCCTGTAGTGCGGCAACGAAGTCGTCGCTCCTCATGGATGCGTATTCATGGTCGATTAACTGCAGATAATATTCCAGTGATGCCTCGGCATTGTCGGGAGTAGTCTGCTCGTCTTTGTTGATGTGTATGATGTGAACTTTGGCGTCAAATGATTTGGACAGGTCGGCAAGCGGTTCAAAAGCAGAAGACGCTTTTACGGCATTGAAGTCGTTTGCATAAACAATGTTCCTGATTTGTGACTTCCGGCTGGTCTCGGGAATAATCAGCACTGGGCAGTCAGTAAGTTTCATGAGTGCCTTTGTAAGCGCAGTACCACTTGTACCAATGATTACCAGGGACGGCCGGTAGAAATGGATCGCCCGTTGAATTTCTTCAAGGAGGTTGCCACGTATGATGCTGAAACGGTAAGGGATCGGATAACCCTTCAACGTGCGCGATTCAAATTCAGCAAAGGATCTCTGGATTTCATCATCCGTTGTCGCATTCTCAATCGGGACTACATTGACTAATTGTAGTTCTACGGGTTTTTCTCCGAAGACACTTTGGATGTAGCGCAGCGCTCTTTCAGAAGCATTCTGAAAATCGATAGGCACAAGGATCGTTTTCATGGCAGTGAGGATTATTGTTATGCTAAGATCGGTGTTTAATGGTCAGGCGCACTAATGGGTGTCATAGGTGCGCATGATAAATATCATAAGTCAGCACCTTTTTCAAGTCTGATGGATTCCGGTTTACGGCGGAAGTCGAATTTCTGCGTCACCCACAAAACCAGCGTATTGTTATTGGTGAAGCTCGCCGGCCCGGTTTGCACATACCTGCTCATTAATCCCAATTGGTATTGCGTGTGGGGCGCGGCAACACCGAAGGCGATGGATATTCGGTTTTGATCGAAGGTGTTGTATGTAATTTCTTTTCCGAAATTGATCAGGATCTCATTGGACAACGACACATAAGGACGCACTGAATTATTGCCTTTGCCGAGGTTGTATTTAAGAATGCTCAGCGAACGAACTCTGTGTGTCAGAGAAAAACCGTCATCTGGTTCACCTGCAGTGACATTCTCACGAAAGCGGGCGTCATAGCGTATCCGTTGGATAAATGTCATCCTGCGACCAGTCGGTATGGTGAACTGAGCCTGGCCCCATGGCCTGTGCTCGTGACGGCGAAGCTGATTATCAGATCCCGTCGGTAGCCAGAGGAGTGCATACCCGCCAGTAACCGCTACATTGGTGAAATTGCGGGTGAGACCGGTCCTTACGAGCGCAAATCCTTCCGGAACCAGATGGAAATCGTTCCATAAAGCATATTTCTCATTCAGCTTGGTCGAGGTCATATAACCAAGCCAGTACTGATTGTTTTGACGCACCTCGCGTTGCTGACCATGTACGCTGATGGAGCATAACATCAACGCCACGGTCGCGGTAAGCAACCAGAGTCTGCTCGCGAGTATGCGATAACCGGCAATCATGTTGTCTTCCTCAGTTTGTCAAACAAAACCTGTTTATCAAGCAGGTCGATGTATTTTGTGTAGTCAATTCCCTTTTCCAGGATGAATTCTGTTACCAGCGTCTTTACAGACTCAATGAGCTCATCTGTCTTCCAGGGTTTACTGATGTACTTGTCAATTGAAGCCTTGTTAATAGCTTCGATAGTGTCGCGATGGGTCGCGAGACCGGTAAGTAACATCTTTCGGGTGCCGGTAAAACGACTATCGTTGTGGACTTCAATAAGGAAGTCAACACCGGTTTGATTAGGCATTACCTGGTCTGAAATGATCAACGCCACATAGTCACCGGCGGCGTCGATTGCATCCATTACCTGGCGTGCTTCTGCTGTTGATTCGCATTCTTCAACAAGGAAGCCGCCTTCGAGAATGACGAGGTCCTTACCAATGGCCTGAAGGACTTCACGCTGATCTTCAATAACGATTATGACAATGTTTTCCATAACTTCATGGTTTTGGAAGTTGAACGACAAAATGTGTTTCATCCGCGCGACTCTCAACATTGACTGAACCCCGGTATTCGGTGACAATTTTTCTGACAATCGATAGTCCTAGTCCAAGTCCGAATGAAAGACCGCTCACACGGGTGGTGAAATTTGGTTGAAATATTTTCTTCTGAAGCCCTTCAGGGATACCCGGTCCGTTATCCGACACGGTAACGGTGTAATAGTCATCGGCAGCGTTGATCTGTATCGACAACGCGGGCGATGGAGTCTGAGCCAGACTCATGCTTTCGCATGCATTTTTGATCAGGTTAACCCAGACCTGTACAAGATCACCCGGGTTTGCAAGTACGACTGCCTCCGCATCTTGTCGCACGGATACCGCAATGTCCTGCCACAACGACTTTGTGAGTGCCATCGCTTTATTGATGGATTCGAGCAGAGACGTATTCGTGACTGCGGCTGAGTTGTTCATTCCGAGAATGCGAACAGACTGTACAACGTGTGCGGCATGCGTAGCCGCGACCTGCATGTCGTGCAATGTGATAGCAGCTTCGGTCACGAGGCTGATACGATTCAGCTCGCCCTGATTTTCCCTGAGGAGTGAGTGGATTTCTTCTTCGGGCAAATTTGTCTTGGCCAGTTGTTTTGCGATACCGGCCGGAACCCCGAATTGTTTTTCAAGTGTTCTTCTTTTGTCGCGAAGTTCCACCGTGCTGAGCGATTGCCCGGATTGCAGCATCGTCAGAAAAAGGTTGCGAAGTGCCTTGTTTTTCAGAACATCTTTGATAGTCGTTGCGAGCCACGACGTGTTTTTATCAAGGACGCCGATCGCGTTATTTAATTCGTGTGCAAGACCGGCAGCAAGTTGACCAAGCGTGGCCATCTTTTCGTTTTCAAAAAGCTTTCGTATTGCAGCCTGGCGTTGCATGTTGATGCGTTGCGTCAGCATCTGCCTGAGGTAAAGTTCATGTACGATCACCGGAAGAAAATCCCGGGCAAACGCTTCTTCACGGCCTTCGCGTGCGGATTGGTCGATGTACGCGACAGTCGTATTTTCTTCGGCAGTCAGGGTCAGATAGGTGATGTGTTCCGGGCTGAAATAGCTGTATACACCGACGAACATGTCGCGGGTGCTTTGATAGACTTCGGCTTCATCGCCGTTCTCGTCTTGCAGATAACCGGTAAGCGTACCGTCGAGAACAACGTACAGCCGATCATTAAACTTTCCTTCGACCACGAGTGTCTCGCCTTTTTGAAGTTCGATGTGCTTCGACGGGTCGTTGAAGTATTTCTGCTTCAGCCGATCGACGTCTTTGCTGGTTTCAAATGCGTCGCTCATGTGAAGTAGTTTAATGCGTGTAGTAAAACAATCATCACGGCGGTGATAATCAATCCAATGAGTCCGGTACCGAATCCGGCCTTAACAAGATCCTTTGTTTGAAGTTCGCCGGTAGCATGCGCCAGTGCGTTGGGCGGACTGCTTATTGGCAACGACATTCCCAATGAAATCGCGAACGTTGCGGCGAGCACGATGAGCCGGGTTCCGCCAAGTTCTTCAAGACTGCCGACGCTTGTCCCAAGAGCCGCAAGCAATGGGATCAACAGGTTCGCTGAAGCCGTGTGTGACATGAAGTTAGCCATGAAAAATCCGGTGACAGCGGCAAGAACGATAATCAAATATCCTTCAAGGGATGCAAATGGAATGCTGTTGATCAGGTTACTGGCCAGCCCCGTTTTTTCAATTGCCAACCCCAGCGCTATACCTCCGGCCACAAGCCATAACACTTCCCAGCTGATGGTTTTGAGATCTTCCTTGTTGATGATTCCCGTACTAAGGAAAACGGCAACTGGTATCATCGCGATGGCGTATGAATTCACTCCGTGCAGGAAGTCAAGTAACCAGAGTACTATCGTCAGAATGAAAGTCACGTACACAATAATTGCCTTTTTCGACATGCTGAATGTTCCCTCGAGGGTTAGTCGGATTGACTTTGTCTCGGATGGAAACAATGATACGATAAGGAACCACGAGAGGATAAGCATGATGACCACGAATGGAACTCCGAATGCCATCCATTCACCGAATGTTATAGGGTTGGTTCCGTTGATGAACTTCAGCGCGATTGCGTTGGGTGGTGTTCCGATCGGAGTACCGATACCACCGAGGTTGGCGGCGATTGGCACTGCCACGACGAAGGCGATTCGCCCTTTGTCATTCGCGGGAAACATCTTAAGTACGGGGATCAGAATGGAGAGCATCATCGCCGTTGTGGCTGTATTGCTCATGAACATGGAGAACACAGCAGTGAGGCACATGATGCCAAACAGTACGACGCGTGGGTTTTCACCGAAGCGTTTCAAAAGTACCCGTGAAATGTTTTGATCAAGGCGGTATTTGGTCGCGCCCGCAGCAAGGAAGAATCCACCGAGGAACAGCAGGATCACCGGAGAGGCCAGCGTTGCCATGATGTCCTTGTAGGGCAGGAGCAACCCGAAAGACGCGCCTTCACCTTTTGTGAACGCAATGCTCGTATCAGAAAGGAACAAAAGTTCGATGACGATGATGAGCATCGACGTTGCATAAATCGGAATGGGTTCGAAAATCCAAAAAAGGGCGGCGAACAGAAACAGCGCGAGTACCCGCTGTTCAACCTGCGTCAGATTGTCCACAGGAATCGACGCTGTGGGTAACATAAGGACAAGCAGAGGCGGGATGAGAAGGAGGAATAGTTTAAGGTTGGTTTTGTCAAGGTACTTTTTCACGGCTCGATTGCGTTTTTTAACCGAGTCAAACTTAGGTTCCAGCAGGTCGCCGTGAAGTGCGCTGCGTCATGACAGTGAATGAACTTTGTCACACCCTCTTTTGAATGCATGTTCCGGAATCGGTGCCGAAGCGTTGTTTCAGCATAGAAATCGCCCTGGAAACAGGGTTCGATCACTCTTCCCATGCGACGTCGTGGATTTTGTTCCCGCATCCCGGAAAAATGCAACCGTTTGCTGGTTTCAGCGTCGTTTTTTTCCCTGACAATAATCGTCCAAAAATGAAATGATTGGTGATGTTTATCATTTTCGGGCGATGACACCGGGTCTACTTTTACATCGTACTTCAAATGCAACAGTCATGAAAACCCCCGAAGTAGAAACTGAAAACGCCGTATATACACAGCACTCGGAATTGGAACGCTGGGTAAACGAAATGGCGATCCTTTGCCAACCCGATCAGATAAGATGGTGTAACGGAAGCAGGGAAGAGTATGATGAACTTTGTAATCTTCTGGTGGAAAAAGGAACGTTTATTCGTCTTAATGAGAAGAAGCGTCCCAATTCCTTTGCGTGCTTTTCTGATCCGAGTGATGTGGCGCGCGTTGAAGACCGGACCTATATATGCAGTCGTACGCGCGAAGGCGCCGGTCCGACAAACAACTGGATGGACCCCAGGGAAATGAAACAAACGCTGAAGAAGCTTTTGTCGAAATGTATGCGCGGTCGGACGATGTACGTCATTCCGTTCAGTATGGGTCCCGTTGGTTCGCCGATTTCTCAGATTGGCGTTGAAATCACCGACTCCGAATACGTCGTGGTTAACATGCATATCATGACGCGGGTAGGTGATAAAGTGCTCGATGTTCTTGGAAAAGACGGGGACTTTGTGAAATGTCTTCACACTGTTGGTGCCCCGCTTGAATTGGGGCAGGAGGATGCGAAGTGGCCGTGCAATCCGACCGTCAAATATATTGTACACTATCCCGAAGAACGATCTATCGTTTCTTACGGATCTGGCTACGGTGGAAATGCGCTGCTGGGCAAAAAGTGTTTTGCGTTACGAATTGCTTCCGTGATGGCCCAGGAAGAGGGCTGGCTTGCGGAACACATGTTGTTGATGGGTGTTGAAAATCCTGAAGGGGAGAAGACTTACCTGGCGGCCGCATTTCCCAGTGCCTGTGGCAAAACAAACTTCGCCATGTTGATTCCACCCAAACAATTCGATGGGTGGAAGATTACAACCGTTGGTGACGACATCGCATGGATCAAACCTGGTAAGGACGGTAATCTCTACGCAATAAATCCCGAGGCCGGATACTTTGGCGTAGCCCCCGGAACAAATGAGAAAACCAATCCGAATGCGATCGCCACGATCTCAAGCGACACGATCTTTACGAACGTAGGTGTTACACCGGATGGCGACGTATGGTGGGAAGGTCTTACCAAAGAAGTTCCTGAAGGCGTAATCGGCTGGAATGGCAAGAAGTGGGATCCTGCAAGTGGCAAACCCGTAGCTCACCCGAATGCACGGTTTACTGCTCCTGCATCGCAAAACCCGGTTATCGATTCCGAATGGGAAAATCCGAATGGTGTTAAGATCGGTGCCTTTATTTTCGGAGGACGCCGAAGCACAACGGTACCACTGGTGTACCAGGCAATGAACTGGAACTTCGGCGTCTACCTGGCTTCGACCATGGGTTCTGAAATGACTGCCGCAGCATTTGGTGAAATCGGCAAGGTACGCCGCGATCCGTTCGCCATGCTTCCGTTCTGCGGTTACCATATGGCGGATTACTTCAACCACTGGCTGCAATTTGGCAGAAACCTGCCTGCGCCGCCGCGGATTTTCGGTGTGAACTGGTTTAGAAAAGACGAACAAGGCAACTTCCAGTGGCCTGGCTTCGGTGAAAATATGCGGATCCTGAAATGGATCATTCAGAGAATTAAAGGAAGAGCTTCGGCTGTGGAAAGCCCTATCGGTTGGATGCCCCACTATGACGACATCGACTGGCGAGGACTCGAAAGCTTTACGAAGCATGATTTTGAAAAGATCATGGATATCGACCGTGAAGCCTGGAAGATAGAACTCCTGGCTCATGCTGAACTCTTCGAGCGTATGTATGACAGACTTCCCAAGGAGTACATCTTCATGCGCGAACTGCTGCTGAGTGGATTGTGGCGCTCACCGGCGGTATGGCAGCTTGAACCTGAAACGGTTTAGGGTTAATATATGTTGAGAAAAGAAGTTGCCAGGCGGGCAACTTCTTTTTTTTTGTTTTCTTGTTTCCGAATTAGCGAAACAATGAGAAGAAATCTTGCAGCTGACGAGGGTGAACGTCGTACGTTTATCGCTACCTGCAGTCGTTTCGGCAAGAAGATAAACTTCAAAGGCCGGAGTGAGGACACTATCCTGTTTGTCGATGTGCGAGACGCCGAAACCGGAACCCTTGTAACCGATCACATCTGGTTTACATTCTCAAAAGCATTTGAAAAAGTGAACCTGCGGGAGGGTATGACAATCCGTTTTGATGCGCGTGTAAAAAGTTACTCCAAGGGTTATGTCAATCGTAAAGTAGGCTTTGACCAACGGCGGAAGGACCTCAAGCTTAGCCACCCCACCAGAATTCACGTCGTCTGAACTGCGCGTTTCCGGTTAATCGAGGGATCCGAGATGCGTCACTTTGAACCCGGCTTCGTATTTGAGCCCATAGCCCAGCATGCGATCGAGGGTTGCATGTGAGAATAGGATGTATCCCGCCACCAGGACAGGTAAATTTCCCGTCAGGTGACCAATAAAAGCCACTGCTAATGCGATGCCCCGGTGGTGAAAAATATTATAAACCCAGGCACCCGTGCGTGGTCCGCCCAGATAACCAAGCATACCAATGTCGGGGGTGAGAATCAACGCGGCAAAAAGCCACCAGCTGAGATCGAAATAAGGCCACACATACAGGCATGCCGCGAAAAGGACAAGTTCCTCGAGTTGAAGAATTTTTTTCATAAGCCGCAAATTTAACCGAAACTCGGCAAAACCGTTTGTTTGCTTGCAACTCTCTCATAGTTTTATGGTTTTCCAATCCAGGTTATGTATGCTTTCGTAAATGACGAATTGATTGAATGGTCAAAGGCCCGGGTACACATCAGCGACCTTGCGCTGCATCGCGGCTACGGTGTATTCGATTTCTTCAAGATTCAGGATGGCCACGTTTTTTTTCTTAATGACTATCTGGACCGGTTCTGGCATTCTGCAAGCGTAATGCGGCTACCGATACCGTTGGACCGGCCAAAGGTCGCGAAGGCGATATACAGACTCGTTGAAAAAAATGCACTCAAAGTCTCTGGTATCAAGCTGGTCCTGACCGGTGGCTATTCATCCGATGGCTACACGCCGGGTCAGCCTAACCTCATTATGACGCACCATGAGCTTACGCTTCCGCCGCAACGCGTCTTCGATGAAGGTGTGAGCATTATCACGCATGAATATGTTCGCGAGTTTGCTGAAGCGAAAACGATCAATTATACAATGGGTATCTGGCTGGCCGAAAAAGTGAAGGCTGCAAACGCATATGATGTGCTATACGTGAAAGAGAATCTTGTCTCGGAGTTTCCACGATGCAATTTTTTTATTGTGCGACAGGATGGAACGATTGTCACACCGAAGGAAAATGTGTTGGCGGGCATAACAAGAAAAAATGTTCTTAATCTGGGGAGAGCAACAGGGAACGTTGAAGAAGGAAAGGTAACACTCGAAGACGTGTACAATGCGCGTGAGGCGTTTCTGACGAGTACGACAAAACGTATCGTTCCGATTGTTCGCGTTAATAATCAGCCCATCAGTGATGGTAAACCTGGCAGTACAACGATTAAATTATTAGACGGCCTGATCGATCTCGAAAACACCGACCAGTCTGAAAACGCGTATCCCAAAAAATTCTACGGATTCTGATCCTGCTCGTTGCCGCGGATTTTCATGAATGCTTCATGACATCCTTCAAAACAATAACGCCTGTAGAGAAACATGGCACCGTCTATGAATTTGATAGTGAAACGGGCCTCGTTTGATTCAAAAGCGTCCTCCGAAACAGCGAGTACCAGAACGTGATCATCTTTGTCCTTATCGATACGATAGCGCTTGTACGTGTCGTAGCCTTCCACATTCGACGTGAAAGATCCATCGTGACCGAATGTTATGATCTTTGGCGGTACCGATGGCACCTCGTCTACAATGTATCCTGCCCCTGGTGAATAGCCCTTTTCAAACATCAACCAGCTTCCCTTCAGGTTTGAAAGTGATCCGCCTTCCAGGATGAGTGCGTTCGGGTTGTCGTTAAATGTGCAGCCAGCCAGAAGCAGTGTGATAATTAATATTGGTAAGGTTCTCATAGGGGGGTGTTTTCATTATTGACACGCGTTCAGGACAAAAAGTTGGTTTCGAATCAAATTTAGCAGGCTCGCCCGCCAATTTGCTGACATACTGTTGTCATGGGCTGCTGTTTCTTTTGCAAGAAAGTCTATGCAAATCGTCAGAGTCGAAGAAGGCAACTTCTTGTACCAGAGTGCCACCATCATGCGCGACGATGTCGCCGTACTATCTGAATACGGTGACGCTCTCATTCGTGAGGCCGCAGCAAACAGGATGTCTGTATCGGGAGCGTTGCAGCTTCATTACCGTATCAATCAACGCATGTCGTTACCCGTTGAGGTGCACCTCGCTTTGCCCGTTGCGTCCTTTGTTGACGATTACGACGGTCTGTTTCATCTCAAAAGAACCGATGCGTTTTTCTGTATCGCCGACGTCATTCATGCGAGTCCCGGACTTTTCGCGGACCGTTGGCGAAAATTAGAGCGAGCTGTAAGTATCCTTCATCTTGAACGCGGTTGGGGATACCGCGAAATACTCGCATCAACTGAAGGTGAAAGATATTCAGGCTTTAGAATACTGCAGTTGGAGGTGTGTTTTTCAGGGCATCAGCATTGGTCATTGTCGACCAGTTCGCTCACTTCTAAATAGGGATTTTGAGAGTTTATTTCCCTGAATGGGAATTTCGGAGACTTGGAAAGCGCGAAATAAGCTTGAATTCGCACTTTTTTGTATTACGTTTTATTTCGGCATGATAATTCCTCAATGTAACATACCGCTGGTTGCCTATTTCCCTCCGGCGATATTAACAGATGGACTTTATCATGGAGAAAACTGGATACAAGCTGGACGAGAAGGTTGACTATTTCCTTCACAAAATCGCGATGGCGCCGAACCTGACGCTTGATGCCCGTATGCTATATGAGGTGGAAGTGCTGGATGAGGAGAGTTATCTGGTGGATCAGGTTATGCTTGAAAAGGGACTGATTCGGATCGTGAAAAACGCCAGGGTGATAACTGGAAAAGGACTGGAAATATCAAACTTCGGCGGATGGTCTTTATATCAAAAACTTTTGCGTAAGGAAAGCCAGCGCGAGTTCCTTGAATCCGACAAGAATCTCCGCCGCTTTGAATGGGAAAATGTACGACTGAAGAACCGTGTACTTGAACTCGAACAGCAGGTGAAACTATCTGCTGAGAAAGAGCAAGCGACGCAAGCGTTGGTAGTAACACTTCTGAAGAGAAACAAAACTTCGAAAATAATTCATGTCATTTCCGGTATCGTAGCCGGTGTTGCATTAGCAAGCCTTATCTGGATTGCATTTGCATGGTAGATTCGTGACACTTCACCTTAAATCTCAACTCCCGTCCGGCATTAAGTTTTGATTACCTTCCTTTATTGATACATTGAATCAAAATAAAAGGATGGTAATTCTAATCGTCGATGATGACGCCGAGGACATGGAACTCTTCGGACAGGCGGTCGCTGAGATTGATCCGACAATCACCTGCGTCGAAGCGTATAATGGACTTGAGGCATTGAAGATACTTAAGCGCAATGAGTGGCTTCCGGACTATATCTTCCTCGACATCAATATGCCGTTGATGAACGGGCGCAGATGCCTTGAGGAAATAAAAAGTAACGATTCCTATATGCGCATTCCGGTAATCATCTACTCGACTACGCGCGATGCCGATCAGATTCGCGCGTGCCGGGATCTCGGTGCCGACTTCCTGACAAAACCCGAAAGTTTCGACGTTCTGGTCACCTCCCTGAAGCAAATTCTCAAATACAACCCTGTCGGAAAATAACGTTAAATTCTGGCGGGCAATTCCTTTCCGAAAATCATCGTGGAATGAGTACTTTTTTCCCGGTTCGCAACATGATCCGTTGCGTTTTTTCTCCGGGAAAAGCTGTCCATTCAGTATCCGCGATTTGTAAGAAATTCAACCGATTGTTCCATTCTTTTACTATTCTGTCTGATTCCCCCCTGAACTTACAGTCGGACAAACCGACATTTTGTCGCCGATAATATTCGTATTAGCGAACAACCATTGAAATCGATATTTTATGTGTAAATGTGTGTGAAAAGTCCAGACCTAATGCAGCGACGGGAGTTTTTTTCGGATCCTAAATCGTTTTCGGACGATGCGGGCCCTTTCTCCCTTCCTCGGGTGGAAAACGCCCCCGCGGCATTCTCACGCATACTCAAAATCAGGTCGGCTTTTGGAGGCTGGTTTCTCACCGTAATTATGCTTTTGTCGGCCTATGTATGTTCAGGCCAGAATTATTCTTCTTTCCGACGCATTAGCATTCGCGACGGGCTTTCCCAGAATACTGTCAAGTGCATTCTCAAGGATCATCGCGGCTTCATGTGGTTTGGTACCGAAGACGGTCTCAACCGGTTTGACGGCTATCGTTTTCACGCATACAGGGTTCAGCCTGGTAATGAAAAGGCGTTGCTCAACGACGGAATAAATTGTCTGCTTGAAGACAGCAAAGGCGTACTCTGGATTGGTACCAATGGTGGTGGCCTGAGTCGCTACGACCCGAGAAGCGATAGCTTCGATAATTTCGTCCACCTTGAAGACAACAACACGATTTCAAACAATGGCATTACCTCACTTGTCGAAGATCGAAAGGGTAATTTGTGGATCGGCACGTATTGGGGGTTGACAATGCTCGATCCTGAACGCGAAACGTTTACCAGATTCTACTCAGCAGACAACTCCAATTCAATCTCGCATAATACGATAACGTCACTTGCACTCGACAAGCATGACAACCTTTGGGTGGCGACGCGCGACCATGGTTTGAATTACTTCGATACAAAATCCTACAATGCCACACAGTATCGCTATGGGGCAGCCGTGTCCTCACTCATAAGCGATGCGATAAACACGCTTTGTGTCGATTCACAGGACCGCCTTTGGATAGGGACAAACCGCGGCGTCGACAAGTACGAGAACGGTGTATTCCAACAAATGTATCCGCGTGCCGGGGGACGAGTTTCGAACACAAACGTATTTGCAATCTATGCAAGCAACGAAGGTGAATTGCTGGTCGCGCTTGAAAACGGCGGATTGAAACGCATTGACGTCGCTTCAGGTGAAACCAGTGATCTGGTAGCTGATGACGATCAAAAGGAAGTAAACGCCAAAAGCGTGCTGTCGATATATCGTGACAACACCGACATACTGTGGCTGGGCACGACTGCAGGAGGAGTTTTGTTCTTCGACAGGAACGAAGCGCCGTTTGAACACCATGTCACTAAAACAAGACTGGTGAATTGTTTTGCTGAAATCGGCAACAGGGTCCTTGTTGGCACCGATGGCGGCGGCCTCGAATGGTTCGACCCGAAGTCCGGTAAGACATCGGGCTTCGAAGGAAACTCACAATTGAACAACCAGGTGATCGTATCAATGCTTAAAGATAAATCAGGTCGCCTGTGGATTGGTACTTATGGGGGCGGGTTGATGATCTATGATCCGGCGACACGTCGGTTCGAAAACATTTCAACCCGGTCCTCCGGGCAAAAACTCGGAAACGATTATGTCTACTCTATTGTACAGGACAAGGACCTTGCCATGTGGATCGGTACCCTCGGTGGCGGTGTAACGCGATTGCCAGCTGAAGGTGCGGAGGAAGTCTTCAGACACGAACCACAGGTCGAAGTTACACTTGCCAATGATTACGTAAGTACAATCGTGGTCGATAGTACGAACACCATTTGGGTGGGAACATTTGGCGGAGGAGTGTCTCGGTACAATGCGCAAACCGGTCTGTTTGAACTCTTCAATCATGAGAACAAGGGGCTCTCAAACAATCTCGTTTCGACGATGCTTGTTGATAGCAATAACCGCCTTTGGATAGGAACGATGGGCGGCGGATTGAATCTGTTTGATCGGTCGTCGGGCGGTTTTGTATTGCTTGATGAAAAAGAAGGGCTGCTCAATAATTTCGTTCACGGACTCCAGGAAGACGATCATGGCAACCTTTGGATCAGCAGCAATCTCGGGATCACAAAATACATCCCTTCAAGCGGCAAGTTCGTAAACTTTGAAGGCATAGGCGGGTCAGAGTTTCGTCGTGGTGCTTCGTTTAAGGCATCGGACGGCAGAATCTACTTCGGCGGAATCAATGGCTTTAATGTTTTTGTTCCCGACAGCGTCAAGGGGAATCCGTATGTCCCGCCCGTTGTACTGACAGACCTCCAGGTTTTAAACAAAAGTGTTGTTCCCGGCGCAGACGGAAGTCCGCTGACGGAATCGTTACAAACAACGAAGACAGTTACACTCAGTTACGACCAGTCCGTAATTACATTTGAGTTTGCCGCATTAAACTATACGCTCGCTGACAAGAATCGCTACGCCTATAAACTGGAAGGCTTCGATCGCGACTGGAATTATATTGGCGCCGAACGTCGTGCCACATACACGAACCTCGACCCGGGCAAATATGTATTTCGCGTGATCGCTTCGAATAATGACGGGTTATGGAATGAACAGGGCGCGTCAGTCGTAGTAATTATCACACCACCCTTCTGGAAAACGTGGTGGTTCAGGCTTGGGATTGTCTTGTTGGTCAGCCTGGGCGTTTATGGTCTCGTACGACTTGAAGTTCGCAACCTTGCCAGGCAAAAGGATCGACTTGAAACAGTTGTAAGCATCAGGACAAAAGAGGTAAATCAGCAAAAAGAAATCCTCGAAAGCCAGGCGGAACACCTGCGTGCGCTGAACAATGAACAGCAGTTGCTTAATAACGAACTAAAAAGCGTTAACGATGAACTTCGAACGAAGACTGCTTTCCTTGAACGACTCAATCGCGAACTCGAAAATCAGAAGAAGGAAACGCTGAGCAAGAAGGAAGAAGCGGAGGCAGCCCGCGAGGAAGCAGAACGTGCAAACAAAGCTAAAACAATTTTCCTCGCGACCATGAGCCACGAAATCCGTACGCCGATGAACGGTGTGTTGGGAATGGCGTCGCTGCTGCGGGAAACCAGCCTGACACCGGAACAAAAAGACTATACCGACAGCATTCTTGCAAGTGGTGAAACGTTGCTTACCGTTATTAACGATATTCTCGACTTCTCAAAAATTGAGTCGGGTAAGCTTGAACTTGATGAACATACTTTTGCACTGCGTCCCTGCCTGGAAAACGTAGTTGATTTGTTCGCAGGAGTTGCATTGGAAAAAGGGCTTGACCTGCTATTCGAACTTGATCATCGACTACCGGAAGAGGTTGTTGGTGATAGCCATCGGCTCCGTCAGGTCATTATCAACCTCGTTGGCAATGGACTGAAATTTACGACGCGTGGACATGTTTTTCTCAAGGTAGAACTTCGCAACTCGTCCGAATCACAAGTAACAATCTCGTTCCGCATCATTGACACGGGGATAGGAATTCCATCTTCAAGATTGTCGCGGTTGTTCCAGCCGTTCTCGCAAGTGGATGCGTCAACCACGCGTGAGTATGGCGGCACCGGCCTTGGACTGGCGATCAGTAAACGTCTCGTTGACCTGATGGGTGGCACGATCAGTGTTGATAGTGAGGAGGGTAAAGGAACCATCTTTGATTTCACGCTGTCATTTGGTGTTCCAACGCAGCCGACACAGCCAACTCCTACGTTGAAGCAGGACATCTTGCGGGGGAAGAAAGTCCTGCTTGTTGACGACAATAAGACACGACTTGATATTATTACCAACCTTGTCGCGAACTGGCGAATGATTCCCGTTAACGCGAGTTCTGGTAGTGAGGCGTTGCGAATCGGCCGTGAAGGAATTGACCTTATTATCGCAGATTCAAAATTGGCGGATATAGATGGCGTTGACCTGGCCAAAGGGTTTCGCGCTGCCGGCAGTACAGTTCCTGTGATCCTGCTGACTTCTCCCGGCGACGATATTGCAGTGAAACGCAGTGACATTATCGCTGCCAGCGTTCAAAAGCCTGTGCGGTATGCTGCGCTTTGGACGGCGATCGATAAATCCCTGCGCAAGGATGTAACATCGCAGGAAAACACAACAAATCACGAACAGGTGCTTCAGGCGGATTTTTCGAAGAAACATCCGATGAAGATTCTGATTGCTGAAGACAATCTTATCAATCAGAAACTGATTGTGCGGGCACTGTCAAAACTGGGTTATCAGGATGTGGTCATCGCCGCCGACGGTGAAGAGGCGATCAAGCTTTCACGCGTATCGTCGTGCGACGTAATCTTCATGGATGTGCAAATGCCACGTATGGACGGACTCGAAGCGACACGACGAATCCGAAGTTCAGAGGGCAAACAACCTGTTATCATTTCAATGACAGCAAATGCCATGCAGGAAGACCGCGATATCTGCCTTGCAGCCGGCATGGATGATTACATCGCGAAGCCGGTGAAACTGGAAGAACTCGTTGCCTCACTTGAGATGGCGTATTCACTTATGACGAGGCTGTCATAATCACTTATCAAGGCTCGCTAACTCTTTCGCTACCGCGTCTCTCAAACCCGGGACACTCAGGAGATTGACTTCCCAAAGGGATTCATTCGAAAGCACTTGTTCAACGACAACATCTGTTGAAGGATTCGCCCAGACTTTTCTGAAGAATTCCAGTATATCTGCAGAGTCATTCACAGGAAGCGACGTTCCACGATATTCACCTTTGTAGAAACGTATCAGGGCCGCCAATGAGAGTGCCAGCAGCGGCGGAATGCTCTCCCTGCGCTTTTGGTACTCAAGAAGCGAAGGCAATACTCTCACCTTGAACTTCGAAATGGAATTCAGTGCAATGCTCGAAAGCTCGTGACGTATGTAGGGGTTTTTGAATCGTTCGAGGACGCTCGCGGCAAATGACTTGAGCTCTTCTTCAGGCAAGTCAAGCGTCGGAATTATTTCGTTGAATACGATGTCGTTTACAAATCTGCCCATTTCCGGATCCTCAACTGTTTCCTGAACTGTCCGGAGTCCGCGCAGATACGCAACGGGCACCATAGCCGTGTGAGCGCCGTTTAATATGCGCACCTTCCGCGTCCGGTAAGGCTGCAGGTTGCCAACGAACTTCACCTGAAGTCCGGCAGCATCGGCCGGGAAGTGATCTTTGATAAACGCTGGTCCTTCGATCACCCATAAATGAAACGGCTCGGCCTTCACGACAACCTTGTCATCATAACCGGTCTCCTGGCATATGTCATTGATGATGTCGGCCGGAAATCCGGGTACAATTCGATCAACAAGCGTATTGCAGAATACATTTTGCTCATTGATCCAATCTGTGAATTGTGCCGGAAGCTGCCATAGACTGGCGTAAGCAAGTATAGCTTCTCTCAGTTTGTCACCGTTCCGGTCGATCAACTCGCAGGGAAGAAATATCAGACCGCTGGTATTGGTTCCACCGAACGCTTTGAAGCGGTGGTAGAGCAGCGAGGTAAGTTTACCGGGATACGTTTTTGAAATCTGGTTCGGATCTTTGTCTTCATCAGAGAACGTGATTCCTGCTTCCGTTGTATTTGAAATGATGAACTTGAGTTCCGGATTTTGTCCCAGACGAAGAAATTGTGTGAAGTCGTCGTAGGGATTGATTACACCTTTCACCGATGTGATAAGTCGTGTGTTTCTTACGAGGTTTCCATCTTCAATGCCGTGGAGAACAACATGATAAAGTCCCTCCTGTTCGTTGATCACTTCACCCATTCCCTTTGGCAGCGGTTGTACGATTTGTACCATCCCGCGGAACGGGGTCGCTTCATTCAGAATATCAATCATCCAGTCGGCGAAGGCACGGAGAAAGTTTCCTTCACCAAACTGAAGGACCTTAACAGGATAATTCGTGGACGGCACTTTATGCCGGTTTAGTCTTGCGGGCGCGATAGTGTTCATCGTGTTCGTTCTTTAATTGCTAGCTTGATTTCTTCCTTCGTGATGAATCACGTATGATAAGTTCCGGTTTGAGAACAACCTTTTGAGGTATAAACTTCTTGTTGCGCAGACCCACCTCCTCCAGGAATATTTCGGCGGCTGCGTTTCCAATGCGCAAGCTGTGTTGTTCGACAGTTGTCAGACTCGGTTCCGTAAATGACGTAAAGACTTCATTACTGAATCCGACAAGTGCGATTTGCTGAGGGATCTTTATGTTTCTTTCTTTGATTACCTGCATCGCACCAACTGCCCCCAACGCACTGGCAGAGAATACCGCATCCGGCATTTGGCGGAGTTTGAGCAGTTTCTCCATGCTTGTCCGGCCGTCTTCGAGCTGAAGGTTACTTTCGACAACGAGTTGCTCATTGTATTCAAGACCGTTTGCAAGCAGTGCCTCGCGATAACCGCGAAGACGTTCCCGGTAGATCGATATCTTTCTGATGTTGGTAAAGTGTGCAATGCGACGGCAACCTTGCAGGATGAGGTGTTCTGTCGCCTTGTATGCGCCGAGAAAATCATCGATCACCACATGACTTACTTCAAGTTCATCGTTCGACCGATCGAACAGTATCAGCGGAATGCCACGTTCTTTTACCTTGAGGAAGTGATCAAAGTTAGCGGTTTCTTTGCCATGAGAAGCGATAATTCCGTCGACGCGCGCATTAAGCAGTGCCTCAACCGTTGCGACTTCTTTTTCATAGTTGTCGTATGTCTGGCAGATCATCACGTTATAGCGCGATCTGTTTGCGATTTCTTCGATTCCGCGCACGACGGAAGAAAAGAAGCTTCTGTCGGCGGTTGGAACAATGATGCCGATGATGTTGCTTTTACCGTTGCGGAGCGCAGCCGCGATATTGTTCGGCTGGTAGTTGAGTTTTCTTGCAACCTTTAATACGGCTTTCTTTGTTTCGGCGCTGATACGCGGGTGATCATTAAGCGCGCGCGAAACCGTTGAAGCCGTGATGTTCAGCTTGCGGGCGATGTCGTGAATAGTGGCCTTTTCAGTTTTCATACCATAGGATCGCTCCCGTTTTAGGTATTTGTCGTTTTTAATTTATAGAATCTACTTCTCGTTTGCCGGTTTGCCAATGGTTGCCAGAATACCCCCATCGACATAAATTATCTGTCCGTTTACAAAATCGCTCGCACGCGATGCCAGGAAAACTGTGGCGCCGGCGAGATCGGCAGGATCGCCCCATCTGCCGGCAGGGGTACGGTTGATAATAAACTCATTGAACGGATGGCCATCCCTTCGGATTGGTTCTGTCTGCGCGGTCGCGAAATATCCCGGACCGATTCCGTTTACCTGTATGTTGTGTCGCGCCCACTCCGTTGCCAGGTTTCGTGTGAGCATTTTAAGCCCGCCTTTTGCTGCGGCGTATGCTGTCACCGTGTTACGACCAAGTTCACTCATCATGGAGCAGATGTTAATAATCTTTCCGCCGCCTCTTTGAATCATAGAGCCGGCTACACGTTTGGCAACAATAAACGGAGCCACCAGGTCAACATCGATCACCGCCCGAAAGTCATCCACGGGCATTTCAAGTGCAGGAATACGTTTGATGATACCTGCATTGTTAACAAGGATGTCGATGGGGCCACGCTCGCGTTCGATTGTTGTGATCGCATCGTTCACCTGCATTTCGTCTGTTACGTCAAACAGGTAGCCATATGCAGAAAGACCTGCACTCCGGTATGCGTGAAGCGCTTCGTCAAGCCGCGACTGTGAGTGACCGTTGATGATTAATTCGGCTCCCGCCATACCAAGTCCTTTGGCCATAGCCATGCCGAGGCCGTGCGTGGCGCCGGTAATCAATGCCCTTTTGTTCTGCAGACTGAAAAGTTCGCTCATAACAACTTATCGCAACGCATTTGGTTTCACCATGTCCATGTCACCGTAGTCGAGGTTTTCGCCGGCCATACTCCATATAAAAGAGTAGCCTGCAGTTCCGGCGCCACTGTGGATTGACCACGGCGGCGAGATAACTGCCTGGTTATTTTGCATCCAGATGTGTCGCGTCTCCGCAGGTGTTCCCATGAAGTGACAAACAGCCTGTTCGGGTTTAACCTCAAAATAGAAATATACTTCCATTCTGCGATCATGCGTATGCGGGGGCATCGTATTCCAGATGCTGCCGGTGTGTAGCTCAGTCAAGCCCATCTGAAGCTGACAAACCGGAAGTACGGTGCTTACCAAAAGTTTTCTGATGGTGCGGTGATTTGATGATTCCGGACTGCCCATGACGGCGGTATCAGCTTCTTCAAGCGAGACCTTGCGTGTCGGGTATTTGTGATGCGCAGGTGCGCTGTTCCAATAAAACAAAGCCTGGCCTTCGCGCGCGGGATGGAAGAGCACCTCACGGCATTCTTTTCCAACGTAGAGTGCTTCTTTATGTGCCAGCGGGAAACGCGTTCCATCAACCGTGACGTCTGCAGCAGGGCCGACATTGATCACACCCAGTTCGCGCCGCTCCAGAAAGTATTCGCTCTTAAGTTCATCGATCGTTTCAAGCAGGAGAGGTTTGTCAACCGGTGCACTGCCTCCGACTATCATTCGATCGTACATGGTGTAAGTGAACGTAATTTCACCAGGTTTGAAAACTTCCCCGATCAGAAATGAGTCGCGGATTTTTTTTGTATCGTAAGTTTTGAAGTCGCTCGGATGAATAGCGTAGCGGGTGTTTACCATAGTACTAAAGTGCGTAATCGGTTGCGCAATATTATGAAAATATTTGGGCTGCCGTTGATTGCACCGTTAAATTCTGGTTGAGATCTACTTTATGTGCAAGATCGCTAGAATATTAAGAGCGGTGGGTGTCTTACTGATTCACGCCGGCAAAATTTTCATAAATCGTTTGCCAAAGTTAAAAAAAGATTCTAAATATGCAATCGATTGCGCATTTAACTGCTGAATTCAGCGTTCTGACAAATACAATTTGGCAATTTAAATGCCCCCAACACTGAGTTTGGGATTTGATGAGTTTGGGTTAAGGCTCAATTGCCCCGCAGAATTTTTTTGCGGGGCACTGGCCATCGTCCGTTTACACTTTATGCTATGAGGATTGCATTCATATTTTTATTCGGAGCTCTGATCCGCGTGGCGCCTGCCCAACAACTCCCCGTCGTGAATGTACCCGTTTTCAAGAAAGATACGTTCAAAATAACTGCTTTCGGCGGCGTTGCCGATGGCATCACGCTGAATACAAAAGCAATTGATGATGCAATGACAGCGTGTCACAAATCCGGTGGCGGTACCGTTGTAATTCCAAAAGGATTCTGGCTTACGGGGCCCATTCAATTAAGGAGTAACGTTAATCTTCATGTTGCGAAAGGCGCTGTGGTTCAGTTTACCGATAACACAAACCACTATGCGTTGATCAAAACCAACTGGGAAGGACTTGAAGCCATCAGGGCAATCTCGCCGATCTATGCAAAGGACGCTGAAAATATCGCCATTACCGGTGACGGAATTCTTGACGGTGCCGGACAAGCCTGGCGCCCTGTCAAGAAAAGCAAAATGACCCCTCCTGAATGGAATGCGCTCGTGAAGTCGGGAGGATTCCTGAATGAAAAGAAAGACATGTGGTATCCGACAGAGCGCGCCCTTAAAGGATCAACATTAACGCGTCCCGGTGTTGTTGCCGAAGGTTATGACATCAAAAGCGCTGAGGAAATTAAGGAGTTCCTCCGCCCGAACATGGTAAGCCTTATTAACTGCATAGGCGTGCTCGTTGAAGGAATCACGATACAGAATTCACCGGCATGGTGCATACACCCGTTGCTCAGTCAACACCTGGCGTTCAGGAACATTACGGTGCGCAATCCATGGAATGCGCAAAATGGGGATGGACTCGACCTCGAATCGTGCCGGTATGTGCTCGTGGAGAATTGTATGTTCGACGTCGGTGACGACGGAATCTGCATCAAGTCCGGCCGCGATGAAGAAGGACGCCGTCGCGGTGTTCCGACGGAAGATGTGATCGTCAGGAATTCAACCGTGTTTCATGGCCACGGTGGTTTTGTCGTAGGCAGCGAGATGTCCGGCGGTGCACGAAACATTTTCGTTTATGATTGCAATTTTATCGGAACCGATATCGGCCTTCGTTTTAAGACAACGCGTGGAAGAGGCGGAGTTGTTGAGAAGGTGTACATTAAGAATATCCGGATGAGTCACATCGGAGGGGCTGCAATCCTGTTCGATATGTACTACATGGCGAAAGATCCCCTGGCAGTGTTCGCAGGTGACGAAAATCCCGCAATTGAGTTTCAGCCGGTAAACGACGGTACGCCGCAGTTTCGCGACATCTCCATTGAAGACGTTGTTTGCAACGGTGCGGAGACTGCTGTTTTCGTTCGTGGGCTTCCTGAAATGAACATCCGAAATATAACGATGAAGAACCTGTCCATGAAAACTTCCGCAGGCATCGTGTGTATCGAGGGGGATGGCATTGCGATCAGCAACAGTACGTTCATTCAGGATACGCCAACCGTCGTACAACTGCAAAATAGCAGGAACATCACGTTTGACGGTGTCGAATACGGAGCAGCAACGAACTTCATGAACATTACCGGAGACAGAAGCAAGGATGTTAAGGTTGTCAATTCCGACACGAGTTCAGGAAAACCGGTTGTTCTTTTTGGTGATAAAGTTTCTAAGGACGTTTTAAAAAGAAAGTAGAGACTATGTCGCTGCATCGTGCATTTCGTGAAGTCAGAATCATTTCTACGGTTCTCATCGTATTAACCGCGTGTGCGGCGGTTGCGCAGGACCTGAAGAGCCTGTTTCCACAATCGTTCACTGTTGAAGTTTCAAATCCCCTCGACCTCGAACGCCACGATGTTTATGTCCACATTTCTGCGGGCATGATCAGCAAAGTGAACAAGAAATTTAATCGCAACGCTTTTGTCGTGTTGTACGATGGCCGGGAGATAGCGAGCCAGTATAACGATGAAAACAGTCCGGATCCTGGAATTGTGCTGGTGCTTGACAAATTGGCGTCCAGGCAGACCGTTACACTCGTTGTGCGATACAACAAAAAGGGGACAGCGGAACGCGACTATGTGAAAAGAACATACGCCGAGTTGTCGCACAAGACCGGCGGCAAGTTTGTCAATCGGGAGTATATAGGAGGTGCGTTCAAAAACGTACAATTTCTACGCGTGCCCAAAGAACACAAGGATCATTCGTGGTTTATTCGCTACGAGGGGCCCGGATGGGAGTCCGACAAGGTTGGTTACCGTTTTTATCTCGATCAGCGAAACGCCACTGATGTTTTCGGGAAGAAAACCAGCGATATGATTTTGCACCTTGTCGGACAGGACGGTTTTGATTCCTATCATGAAATGCAACCGTGGGGAATGGACGTGATGAAAGTAGGCAAATCCCTGGGTATTGGTTCCATTGGATATAACGACAACGGCAAGATACACCGTGTTGAAAAGACAGATAGCGTGGCAAGTCGTATTGTGCGAAACGGCGACGTGTTCTCGGCTATCACTGCAGACTATTTCGGATGGCAGGTTCCGGACAATAAGGTGTCACTGAAAGCAACGCTTAGTATACACGCCGGAGCACGGCATACACGGGCAGATCTCGACATAACAAATGGATCACTTGCGCGCCTGGCAACCGGGATCGTCCGCGATGACAAAGCGAAACTGATCACCAGCGGGGGAAACAAGGATGAATTTGCTTTTGTCGCGACGTACGGAAAACAAAGTCTGAACGACGACGACCTCGGGCTGGCGGTTCTGTTCTCTGCTGATTTGCTGGATAACTTTGGCGCTGACGACTTCAGTCATGTTGTGAACCTTAAGGTTCCCAGGGGCACGGGGTTGCGGTATTACTTTCTTGCCGCGTGGAGTGGCGAGCCCGGTGGTATTGCAGATGAGCAAAACTTTCTTTCCTATGTGCACAAACTTGCGCGGGAATTGGCGAATCCTGTGCGCTTAACTGTGAAAAAATGAGCAGACAGAGCGCTAAAAAATGCGAATTTTCGCATGAAAATCTGCAATTGATTGCATTTGTTCAACGGAAGATGCAATCGAATTAACGGAATAAAATTCTCGAATTTCGTGATCTTTTTGCTTGGAATTGTTGAAATAGTAAAAGATATTGCGCAATCGATTGCACGAAGTGGTGAAGAACGGGGTCAGCGAAAATCGCGCAGTGGCAGGCAGGGTTGGTTGCAATGGATTTCTCAACAGCGAATTATCAACCTGGATAACAAACGTAATCCCTATCCCAAACAATACGCCTATGATAAATTTCTATCCAGCCCGAATGTGTATCGGAATAACTCTGCTGAGTTTGCTGATGACACTTGTGCAACCCTATCAGGCTCTTGCACAAAAGAGAACAGTCACCGGTTCCGTCCTCTCTGATGACGGTTCTACTCTTCCAGGTGTTTCCGTCCTCGAAAAAGGAACCAGTAATGGTGCGGTTACGGATGCCGATGGAAACTATTCAATATCCGTCAACGAAAACGCAACACTGGTATTCTCCTTCATCGGTATGAAACCACAAGAGGTGGCAGTAAACAATCAATCCGTTATTAATATCACCCTCGAAACGGATATCACCCAACTTTCAGAAGTCGTTGTGGTCGGATATGGAACTCAAAAGAAGTCGGATATCACCGGATCCATTGTTTCCGTTACCGGCGACGACCTCAAGAAGATGCCGGTAGCGTCAGTTTCAGAAACACTCACAGGCCGCATGGCGGGTGTTCAGGTGACGACGACTGAAGGCTCGCCCGACGCTGAGATCCGGATTCGCGTTCGCGGAGGTACTTCCATTTCGCAGGACAATTCTCCGCTCTACATAGTCGACGGATTTCCCATCAACAGCATCTCGGATATCTCACCGAGCGATATAGAATCAATCTCCATCCTCAAAGACGCATCATCTACCGCCATTTACGGTTCTCGGGGTGCGAATGGTGTTGTGCTGATCACTACCAAAGGCGGTACCGCCGATGGCAAGGTGAGCGTGAGCTACAACGCATTCACGGGTTTCAAGCGCATCGCAAAAACCATGGATGTGCTATCTCCCGAAGATTACGTGAAATGGCAATACGAGTACGCGTTGCTTGAGGACGAACCTGAGACTTATGAGGACTACTTTGGACTTTACCAGGACCGCGATCTCTTCAATGGTCAGCCGGCTAATGATTGGCAACGCCAGGTGTACGGGCGGACAGGGAAAGTTTTCAGCCACGACCTGAGTGTGCGCGGCGGATCCGACAAGTTTTCATATTCTGTGAACTACGCGCGCTTCAAGGAAGATGCAATTATGATCAACTCTGATTTTATCCGCGATAACATCACGTTGAAACTTAATAACAAACCAAGTGACAAAATCGAACTCGGATTTTCACTCCGCTACAGCAATACCGAAATAAGCGGGGGCGGGGCCAACGAGCAAAACGAAGTCTCGTCTGCGGACTCGCGTCTGAAACATGCTATCGGTTATGTTCCGCTTCCGATTCCGGGTATCTCAAATACGAACCTGGATAATACCGACGAACAAACTGCAGGTGATCTTGTGAACCCGATAAGGGCGACTCGTGATAATGACCGGAATCAGGAACGCAGAAACTACAACCTCGGTGGAAGCTTTGGCTGGAAGATCGTTGATAATCTCAAACTGAAGATCGAAGGAGGTATGGACACATATGACAATATGGACTACCGTTTCTACGGACTCACAACTTATTTCGTTAGAAACAGACCGTCAGGTCCGAACCAAAACCTTCCTGCTGTGGTACTCGCTGACAGGAAAGACGTACGCCTCAGAAATACGAATACATTAAGCTACGACTTCAGGAAAATGCTCAATGAGGATCATAACCTGAATATACTCCTTGGTCAGGAATTGTTAACCCGCGATGCGCGTTCAATCACGTCAGAAATTCACGGTTTGCCGGCGTTTTTCAATTCGGATCAGGCGTTCAAACTTACAACGATGGTAAATTCCGATCCCGAGGCAAAACAACTTCCACCGGAATACTTCTACAGCCCCGACGATAAACTGTTGTCATTCTTCGGCCGTGTAAACTATAGTTACAAAGGCAAGTACTTCCTGGAAGGTGTTTATCGCGCTGATGGCTCGAGCCGATTCCGTGGTGACAACATCTGGGGATATTTCCCTTCTGTTTCTGCCGGTTGGAAAATCTCTGAAGAAAGTTTTCTGACTGGTGCATCAAACTGGTTGAATCTCCTGAAACTTCGCGCAAGCTACGGTGAGGCTGGTAACAACAATATCCCTACCGGTCAGACTTTCCAGTTCTTTGAATCCCGCAGCACAACCTGGATCAACAATCTTGTCAGTTTCTGGGGACCATCCAATACCATGGCTAATCCGGATCTGAAATGGGAAACCACGATTACGCGAAACATCGGACTGGACTTCGGTATTTTGTCAAACCGCGTGACTGGTACCATTGAAGTGTATAAGAATAACACGAAGGATTTGCTGATTCTTTTCCCGACGCCCGGAACCGGATATGCAAATCAGTACAGGAACATGGGTGAAACGGAGAACAAGGGTCTGGAATTGTCATTGAACTATGCAGTTATCGATGAGGAAAAATACGGCCTCAACATCAGCGGAAACATCAGCTTTAACCGCAATAAGGTGGTGTCACTTGGCGTGATGGACTATGTGAGAGGAACCTCCGGCTGGGCATCGACCCAGATCCCTTATGACTTCGAAGTTACACCAGGGCACCCGTTGGGAGATATGGTTGGATTCATCAGCGACGGGCGCTATGAAGTGTCAGATTTCGAAGGGTATGACGAGACCGATGGAAACTGGATTCTCAAGGAAGGTGTCGCTGACGCCAGTGGCTACGTTGGTTCTGGAAACAACTCGATCGCACCCGGCATGATGAAGCTAAGGGATATCAGCGGTCCGGAAGGCGTGCCCGATGGAATTATCAATGCACTCGATATGACTGTGATCGGTAATGCGCTTCCGAAACATACCGGTGGTTTTACCATCAGCGGCTATGCTTATGGTTTTGATCTCACCGCGAATTTCAACTGGAGCTACGGCAACAAGGTGTACAATGCGAACAAGGTCGAATTCACGACAGCAACCCCAAATACACAGTACAGAAATCTGTATTCGATGATGGGAGACGGATCCCGCTGGACGAACCTCGATCCTGAATCGGGCCAACTCGTGACTGACCCGGCAGCCCTTGAGGCGATGAACGCCAACACGACAATGTGGTCGCCGTATATGAGCCGTTTCATTCTGAGTGACTGGGCCGTTGAAGATGGTTCATTCCTTCGACTGAATACGCTGACTCTTGGCTATTCCGTGCCTTCATCATTGACATCCCGTGCAAGAATCAAGAACCTCAGATTCTATGCAACTGGTTATAATGTGTTTGTGTCTTCGAAGTATACCGGGTTCGATCCTGAAGTGTCGACCCGGAGGAGAACTCCCTACACACCTGGTGTGGATTATTCGGCGTACCCGCGCAGCAGACAGATTGTGTTCGGTTTGAACTTTAACTTTTGATCGCGTATGAAAGTCAATAGTATAATAAGATATTCCTTTGTTCTTGTGGCCGTTGTTCTGGCCTCATGCGAAGACTACTTTGATGCACCCAGCAAGTCCTCACTTGACGAGTCCGTCATATTCTCGAACTATGGGATGGCGAAAGCTGCCGTCGATGGTATTCTGGTTCCGATGGCTGAGACCAATTCATACCGGGGTCGCTTTATTCCGTGGTATGGAATGAATACAGACGTGGAATGGTACAATTCATCACAGACTGCCGGCGCCAATGCTGACCTCTGTGTTTATAATGCGCAGCCCAACAACACGCAGATGAATACTGTCAACGGTGGCACTGGTGCACCGGACAATGCGTTTGTAATGATGTACCAGGGAATCGAACGCGCGAACCTTTGTATTCGTGGTATCCGTACATATGGAAATCCGCAGCCCGGAACGGATATGGGTCAATTACTTGCGGAAGCACTCACGTACCGCGCGGTGTACTATGCGGACCTGCTGAAGGCATGGGGCGATGTGCCCGCACGTTTTGAACCGATCACTGGTGAAACATTGTATCTGCCGAGAACAAGCCGCGATGAGATCTACAATCAATTACTGAAGGATCTCGGTGAGGCAGCAACGCTTGCACCGTGGCCGAATGAAACTCAGGCTACGTCAACCGTAGAGCACGTGAGCAAAGCCTTTGTAAAAGGTTTGCGTGCACGGCTGGCGTTGACTGCGGCTGGATTTTCACGTTACCCCGACGGACAAATCCGCAAGGGACAACTCGCTGACTTTACAGAACAGGAATTGTATCAGATTGCGCTGGACGAATGCGAGGATGTGATCGAAAGCAATACGGTTCGTCTTGAACCTTCGTTTGAACAACTGTGGCGCAAGTACAACCAGGATGTGATTGCTGCCGGCGGTGAATCCCTCTGGGAAATTCCGTTCTCCGATGGCCGCGGACGTGTACTCTTTACATTTGCCGTCCGTCATAATTCGATTGACCAGCATCACGCCAATGGCGCCAACCGTGGTGGCCAGGCGGGTCCGCTTCCATTCTTGTTTTACGACTATGATGAAGCCGATACACGTCGTGACGTAACCTGCGTACCTTATCGTTACGGAAACAATATTTCGTCATCGGTTCCGATCTCACGCCAGGAACTCGTTGACCTGAATACGTGGTATTTTGGAAAGTATCGATACGAATGGATGAACCGGTATGTAACATCCTCGAATGACGATGGCGTCAACAAGATGTACATGCGTTATGCCGAGGTGCTCTTCCTCGCAGCTGAGGCTTCTTACCGTCTTGGTCAGGAAGGAAAAGCAAAAACTTATCTGAAGGAGATTCGCAAACGCGCATTCCCTGCATCGGAACACGCTCAAAAGGTTGATGCGTATGTTGACGGTCTCAGCGGTGCCGCGTTATTCAATGCACTTGTTGAGGAACATAAGTTTGAATTCTGCGGAGAGATGGAACGCAAACAAGCACTCATCCGCTGGGATTTGCTTAGTACAAAGCTTGACGAAGCAAAGTCGAAGATGAACGACCTTGTGGCGAGAGCCGGAACATACAGTGATGTTCCAACAACACTTTATTACCGGTACAAGAGCGACGACATGCCTCCGGTCGATTCACCTAAAGATGCGTTTGCAGATTTCGAATCACTTGAAATTTACGGTCTTAACAGAGGTGAATCGGACAACCCGGGCGCAGGCTGGTCGTCAAAATCGTGGAACAACCTGAATGAAGCAAAGATCAGCAGTCTATACCTCAACAATCCCGATGAAAAACAGTTCTGGCCAATCTGGCAGGTGATCGTTGACGGAAGCAACGGAATGCTCAATAATGATGGCTACTAATTCTTAATGATACTGATTATGAAAAGCAGAATATATCAAAGCATCATGGCGCTGGCGCTGTGCTTCGCCTTCGCCGGATGTGATGACAAAATCGATCCTGTTATCCAGGAGCTTGATCTCGACAGAGCATTCTCTCCGGTCGGACTCGAGGCACGGATAAGAAATCAGACTACGGTCGAAATAACGTGGGATGCACGTCCGGATGCCCAACACTATGTGTTGGAGATCAGTGCTGATGATATGCTGTTCACGAATATTGTCAAAACACTTGAAGTGGGACCCGACGATCTTCCGGTACAGGAAACGCTTGATGGCGAAACGTTGTATTCCATTCGCGTAAAGACAGTGAGCGCAAGTGGTGTGCCTGATTCGAAATGGGTCACGCTGACAATAACAACAGAGCCTGAACAGATTTTCCTTCCTTCTCAGGAAGGTGATATCAAGGCTACAGAGGCAACGTTGCGCTGGAACGCCGGTGCTGAAGTTACACACTTCATCATTAACCCGGGCGCTACCGAACGCGAAATAACCGCCGACGAAAAGGCAGCCGGAGTTGCAGTAGTGACGGGGTTAACGGGCGAAACCGCATACACCATCATTCTTAAGAATGGTGAAAAGACCCGTGGCACGAAAGCATTCACCACGCTGATCGATCTCGGCGACGCAAGTCCGATTTACCCCGAGGATGACATCGTCGCAATACTCGATGCCGCTGATGAGGGCGATTCGTTCGTGCTCTTCCCCGGTGAGTACCAGTTGGGTTCATACGCAATCAAGAAATCAGTTACGCTGAGTGGTTACGATCCGACGGACAAACCCGTATTGTTCGGGCAGTTTACGTGTGGTGCCACAGTTGCGACCGTTGAATTGAATTATCTTGATGTGCGCAGTGACGGTACATCCAGCCAGTTCTTTAACACGTTGGCGGATTGTAATCTGACTACGCTCATTATCAACGAGTGTGAGATCAGCGGTTATGCAAACAACTTCATCTACAACAACACGGCCGGAACAACTTACGGAAGCATCACCGTTAAGAACAGCTACGTCCACGACATTCAAGGTGCTGGTGGTGACGGTATAGACTTCCGTACAGGTGCTATCGGTGCACTGACCATCGAAAACACAACCTTTGCCAACGGATTCAGGACATTCCTCCGTATGCAGGTTGAATGCAATACCGCGTTCCGGAATGTTACGTTCTACAAGGTGGCAACGGTCAACAACAGCAACAACAACGGATTGTTCAGAACCAGTGGCGCAGGCTCCTTTGAAGTGAAGAACTGCTTGTTTGTGCAGACCGGTCCGACTGACGCTCCGGCATCAGTTCAGGTTGGTAATTTCTGTCGTCAGGCATCTTACATGGTACCGACTCCGGTTTACGCCAACAACAACATATTCAACTGTAACAATATCTTCGTCGGAATCTACACGGCTGCAGCGGACGTTAGCGCCACTGAAACAGATCCCGGCTTTGTTGATGCGGCGAACGGTGACTTCACCGTTACTAACCAGGATATTATTGACAACAGCATCGGCGATTCCCGCTGGCTGCCTTAAAAAAATGTGAGAGTGGTGGAAGCGCCACTCTCATTTTTTCTTTCCCTCAATTTACCTCCGTCGAATGAGTAAGGTCTATCGGATATTAGCGCTGCTGATTTTGTTTGTGAACGTGCAATGTGGGTCCGACTCCGATCCGAAACCAGACGTCGACGACGATAAACCGGTTCCCGTCGAGGAAGACCCGTTTGCCTTTCCGGGTGCTGAGGGCTTCGGTCGAAACACAACCGGTGGGCGGGGCGGAAAAGTAATCAAGGTTACGAACCTCAACGACACGGGGCCGGGAAGTCTGCGTGCTGCAATAAGCACTTCCGGTAAGCGGATCATCGTGTTTGAAGTCTCGGGCACAATTGAACTGACCAACACACTAAGCATCACACAGCCGGATATTACCATTGCGGGCCAGACTGCTCCGGGTGAAGGCATTACCATTAAGAATTATCCTGTTTTTGTCGGGGCTGACAATGTCATCATTCGCTTTCTGCGTTTCCGGCTCGGCAATGAAAAGCAAGTCGAAGGTGATGCAATCTGGGGTCGCTATAACAAGAATGTGGTGATTGACCATTGCTCCATGAGCTGGTGCACCGACGAAGCTGCGTCATTTTATGCAAACCAGGACTTCACGCTTCAATGGTGTATCATCTCGGAAAGCCTCAACAATTCCCTGCACGAAAAGGGCGCGCATGGTTATGGCGGAATATGGGGTGGTGATCATGCGACCTTCCACCACAACCTGATCGCACATCACAAGAGCCGCAACCCGCGATTCAACGGTTGGCGCCCTGGTACGGATAACGGTCCGTATCCAGACGAACATGTCGATTATCGAAACAACGTCATTTACAACTGGCGTGATGAGAGTGCTTACGGTGGCGAGAACGGTCAGTACAATATGGTGAACAACTACTACAAAGCCGGACCGGCAACCCCGGACTCGAAGGCGATGCGCATCATGCGGGTGAGTTATGAAGCAGGCGAAGAGTATGCACCCGGATATGGCAAGTTCTACATCAGCGGAAATTATGTATTTGAAAACGCGACTGTGACCGCTGACAACTGGAACGGCGGAGTTATCTATGACGGGATTACGAACAAGTCGTTCGTACAACTCACGTCGCCCATTGATTTTGAAACAGTAACCGAACATACCGCTGAGCAGGCGTACACCAGGGTGCTTGCCCTCGCCGGTGCGAGTCTCTACCGCGACGCAGTGGATGAACGCGTGGTTGAGGAAACTTCCAACGGTACAGCTACTTATTCTGGCAGTGTTTCCGGTTTCCCGGGAATTATCGACAGCCAGGAAGACGTTGGCGGCTACCCGCTGCTGGAAAGCGAAGAGGCACCGTCAGATACGGATGGTGACGGCATGCCGGACGGATGGGAAACCGAAATGAAACTCGACCCAGAAAAGCCTGATGCCAATGGGCGTGACCTGAGTACCGCTTATGACAATATTGAAGTGTATATTAACAGTCTCGTGAAGCATATCATGGACGCAAAACAATAAGTATCGTATGGATAAACACCGCCGGAAAATATTGTTATGTCTATTGGTACCTGGCTTAATGTTGTCATCGTTCTCTTTTGAGGATAAGATTACGATCTACCTGATTGGTGACTCGACGATGTCGGTTAAAGATGAAACTGCGTATCCTGAGACGGGATGGGGAATGCCATTCAGGTACATGTTTGACTCTACGGTTGCAGTTTCGAATCACGCCAGGAATGGCCGGAGTACACGCACATTCATCAGCGAGGGACGCTGGGCAGCAGTGACATCGTCGCTAAAAAAAGGCGACTATGTTTTCATCCAGTTTGGTCACAATGATGAATCAAAGGAAAAAACGGATCGTTACACAACGCCCGATCAATACAAGACGAATCTCAAAAAGTTTATTTCAGACACACGGGCCGTGGGCGCGACCCCTGTTTTGCTTACGCCTGTTTCGCGACGTAAGTTCTCCAACGGTCAGGCTGTGGAAACGCATGAGTTGTACTCGTCCCTTGTTCGCGAGGTTGCAAGGGACGAACAAGTTGCATTCATCGACCTTGACGTAAAAAGCCGTGGACTTTATCAGGAATTCGGTGAGGAGAAGTCAGCATTGCTTTTTCTTCAGTTGAAACCAGGCGAACATCCCAATTATCCCGACGGAAAGAATGACAACACACACTTCAATGAATTGGGTGCACGATTGATTGCGCAGATCGTTCTCACTGGAATCAAAGAATATGAATTGCCGTTGAAGGATCGGATAATAAAACCCGTCAGGAAATGATGACGTTCTGGATAAACATCCCGCGTATGATGGCTGTTGGGCTAATGGCGCTTTACACGGGCCAGTGTGCATCGCAAGACACGCAGATAGCATTTCCGGGTGCGGAGGGTTTTGGAAAATTCACCACAGGCGGCCGCGGCGGCAAGATCGTACATGTGACTAACCTCAATGACGACGGACCTGGTTCGCTGAGGCATGCCGTACGCATGAAAGAACCACGCATCGTCCTTTTTGATGTGTCAGGATATATCGAACTGCAATCTCCGATAGATATCAATCATGGTAACATCACCCTCGCCGGGCAGTCGGCACCCGGTGACGGAATATGTTTGAAGAATTATCCCCTTGCTGTAAAGGCAGACAACGTAATCATCCGCTTCATGCGTTTTCGTCTCGGCGATGAGTCGCGACAGGAATCCGATGCGATCAGTGGAAACAAGGGTGTCAACAACGTGATCATTGATCATTGTTCAATGAGTTGGGCGTCGGATGAATGTGCATCTTTTTACAGGAACAGGAATTTTACGTTGCAGTGGTGCATCGTTTCCGAAAGCCTCAATGAATCGGTACACTCAAAGGGCGCACATGGCTATGGCGGCATCTGGGGCGGGGAGGGTGCAACTTTCCATCATAACCTGATTGCAAGTCATTCAAGTCGTACGCCGCGGTTCAGCGGTTCGGCCTCCACCAAAAATTCCGCCGATGAACTCGTCGACTTCTCGAACAATGTGATTTACAACTGGGGAAATAATAGTGTGTATGGCGGTGAGGCGGGGCGCTACAACGTAAGGGCTAACTTTTACAAGCCAGGTCCTGCCAGTTCAAAACGAGAGCGTATTCTGAATCCGTGGGCTCCGTTTGGGCAATACTTCCTGGAAGGCAACGTCCTTGATGGAAACGGGCAAATTACAAACGACAACCGAAAAGGTGTTGACGCAAAAGAAGCAATACCTTCAGGTACGTTTACGTCAGCTCCATTCAAGGTTGAAGAAATTGATATTGACAAGGCCGTGAATGCTTACGAAAAGGTATTGCAACACGCAGGTGCAAGTCTGTCACGCGATATCGTTGATAAACGGATTATCGCGGAAGTAAAAAACAACAGCGCGTCATCCGGTAAGAAAAAGAATGGCATAATTGATTCACAACGCGATGTCGGCGGCTGGCCCGAATTGAAAACCGGTAATGCAATAGCTGATGCCGATCGTGATGGCATGCCCGATGATTGGGAGAACAATCGTGGTCTGAATCCTGCAGACCCTGCTGATGCCTCGCTGCAGACGTTGCAACCCGGTTACGATAATATTGAAGTGTATCTCAATAGTCTTGTGGAGTCGGTTACCGCAAAAAAGAAATGATGCGTTTGCTGAGTATTACGGTGCTCGTTGTTATGGGTGGTGCGGCTTTCGCACAGGAGGGGAGCTACGTGTCTGATGTGTGGGTATCGGATCAACACAACGGAAAGTATCGCAACCCGATCCTCCACGCCGACTATTCTGATCCCGACGTATGCCGTGTGGGTGATGACTACTATATGGTGTCGTCGAGCTTCAACTGTGTACCCGGGCTGCCCATACTCCACTCAACCGATTTGGTCAATTGGCGGATCCTAACGCATGCCTTACCGCGGCAGGTTCCTGTTGAACACTTTCGAAAACCACGACATGGCAATGGCGTGTGGGCGCCGTCGATACGATATCACAATGGCGAGTTCTACATTTATTATCCGGATCCTGATTTTGGGATTTACTTAACCAAGGCAAGAGACGCAGCTGGTCCGTGGAGCGAATCCGTTCTCGTCGAAGGCGGGAAAGGACTGATTGATCCGTGCCCGTTGTGGGATGACGACGGCAGGGTTTATCTTGTGCATGCATTTGCGGGTAGCCGTGCCGGTATTAAGAGCGTTATTGTTGTAAGGGAATTGAACGCCGATGGAACACGAACCATCGATGAAGGACGAATTGTTTATGATGGCCACCGCGACGACCCGACGGTCGAGGGGCCGAAATTCTACAAACGAAACGGCTACTACTACATCTTTGCGCCTGCGGGTGGCGTTGCAACGGGGTGGCAAATCGCATTAAGGTCGAAACATGTCTTCGGGCCCTACGAACGCAAGGTGGTGATGCACCAGGGTAAAACTGAAATTAACGGACCACATCAGGGTGCGTGGGTGACTACGCCTGCAGGAGAAGACTGGTTCATCCACTTCCAGGATAAGGAAGCATACGGACGAGTTGTTCATCTTCAACCGATGGTTTGGAAAAACGATTGGCCCGTAATCGGAATTGATAAGAACGGCGATGGCACAGGTGAACCCGTTTTGACTTTCAGGAAACCGGTAGTAAGCGGCGAGAGTGAAGTTCAAACACCGGCAGAGACGGACGAGTTCTCCGGTTCAACCATTGGACGGCAATGGCAATGGCATGCGAATCCACAGGCTACGTGGTCGTTTGTCAATGATGGTAAGTTGAGACTTTACACACAACAGATGCCTGAAGGCGGAAAAAACCTTTGGCACCTGCCGAACCTGCTCCTTCAAAAATTTCCGGCACCTGAATTCACGGCAACGGCGCGGATTGCTTTTTATCGTAATGCGAAGCTTCAGCATGAAACGGCGGGGCTTGTCGTAATGGGCCTTGATTATACATACCTCGCACTGCGGAGTAAGAACGACGGGATATATCTTGTGTTGGGACAATGTACCGATGCAGAGAAAGGAAATACTGAAAAGGAAACTATAATAACGAAACTTCCGGGAGATGAAGCCCACCTTCGAACAATCGTACGCGATGGCGCGAAATATGCTTTCAGCTACAGCGTAGACGGAAAAAAATGGGTTTCAGTTCCCGGAGAACACGAGGCGAAGCCGGGCAAGTGGATTGGCGCAAAGGTTGGATTGTTTTCGATGCGCGAATCAGTAACGAATGACTCTGGCTTCGCCGACGTTGACTGGTTTCGGATTACAAAATAAAACAGCAAACAGCGAATCATGAGAAATCTTGCTTTCACGTTCCTCCTTCTTGCAGCACTGCCAGGCTGTGGCCAGAAAAAACAAGTCCCTGAAAGGGGACCGTGGTCGCAACGGATGGCGCTATCCGAAATGATTCGGACACCGGACGCATCAATGCTGGACTTCGTGAAGACACCACGGTGGAACTATACGAATGGTCTTGTATGCAGTGCGATTGAGGGCGTATGGAAAGAATCCGGAGATCAGCGGTTTTACGACTACATTAAAGCGTATGCTGACAAAATGATCGATGCAAATGGAACGATCATGACGTACAAGCAACATGAATACAACATCGACAAGGTAAATTCAGGAAAGTTTCTTTTTGCATTGTACGAAAAAACAAAGGAGGAAAGGTTCGCGAAGGCTGTACATACACTGCGCGATCAGATGAAAACACATCCGCGGACGTCGGAGGGAGGATTCTGGCATAAACAGATATATCCACATCAAATGTGGCTGGACGGATTGTATATGGGAAGCCCGTTCCTTGCTCAGTACGCTAAAGTATTCAACGAGCCCGCGCTCTACGACGAAGTGGCGCTGCAAATCAAACTTATTGACAAGTACACGTACGACGAAAAACTTGGTCTGTTCTTTCACGCGTGGGATGAAAGCAGGGCCCAACGTTGGGCCAATAAGGAAGACGGGAAGTCACCGCATGTATGGGGCCGGGCCATGGGCTGGTTTGCGATGGCCCTCGTTGATGTTCTCGATCATTTCCCGCAGGATCATCCGGAACGTCCGATGATCATGGGCGTTGTGGACAAGATGGCCAAAGCGGTTACGCAAACGCAACAAAAATCGGGAGTATGGTATCAGGTGCTGGATCAACCTGAGCGCGAGGGTAACTATCTGGAGGCTTCGGCTTCATCAATGTTCACATACTTTTTGTTGAAGGGCGTGAACAAAGGCTATTTATCAGAATCGTATCGCGACGCAGCGATGAAGGCGTATAAAGGTGTCATCGATAATTTTATTCGCGTCGACGACAATGGGCTGGTTAGTATCACGCAGGTTTGTTCCGTCGCCGGGCTCGGTGGCAATCCGTATCGCGATGGATCTTTCGAATATTACATTGGCGAGCCTAAACGCGATAATGATCCGAAAGCCGTAGGTCCGTTTATCATGCTTGCCCTTGAATATGAAAAGATGAAGGGTAAAAAGTGATTGGATGAAATTTTGTCTCCCGACAGTACTGTGTCTGATCGTTACCTGGTCTGTCTTTGCCCGGGATGCCACAACGCGTGAAACGGAAATCGTCGTGGCACTTGATGGTTCCGGTGATTTTGTGTCGATACAGGAAGCTATCAGCAGCATAAGGCATTACTCCGATTCAAGAACGATCATCCATCTAAAACCAGGCACGTATCGGGAAAAGGTGGAGGTGTTTTCATGGACACCGAAAATTTCACTGATTGGAGAGGATCCATTGACGACTATCATCACCTTCGACGACTATTCCGGCAAAGGAAACATCAACACGTTTACATCATGGACGTTCAAGGTGACGGGTAATGACTTCTATGCGGAGAACATCACATTTGAAAACAGTGCCGGTCCCGTTGGTCAGGCGGTGGCGTTGCACGTAGAGGCCGACCGTTGTGTCTTCCGGAATTGTCGGTTTATCGGAAATCAGGATACGATATTTACCGGCGGCGAGAACTGTCGCCAGTATTTTGACCGTTGTTACATTGAGGGAACCACAGATTTTATTTTTGGTGCCGCCACCGCTGTCTTTAACGCATGCCATATCCACAGTAAAAAGAATTCATACGTAACAGCGGCATCCACGACTGAAGGGAAACAGTTTGGCTATGTTTTCTTTTCGTGTACATTGACCGCGAGCACGGAGGCGACGAAGGTTTACCTGGGCCGCCCGTGGCGTAATTTTGCCCGCACTGTTTTTATAAACTGCAACCTGGGCGAACACATCCGTCCGGAAGGCTGGCACAACTGGAGTAAGCCCGATGCGGAAAAGACAGCTTTTTATGCTGAGTACAAATCGACCGGACCGGGTGCTGCTCCCGACAAACGCGTTTCCTGGTCGAGGCAGCTACGGGATGATGAGTTGAAACTTTACACGATTGAAAACATCCTGAAAGGTTCCGATAACTGGAAAGTACCGTGATGGGGAGACGATTAGCCATATTGTTTCTCGGACTCATTGTGAAGGTATCAGTGCTTTCGGCGCAGTCGTATGACTTTACCGTTTCAAAAGATGGCTCCGGTGATTTTACATCGGTGCAGGATGCCATAAATGCGGTTCCCGAATTTCGCAAAGGGACTACGCGCATTTTCATCAGAAATGGTGTGTACAAGGAAAAGCTCACCCTCCCGCCCACGAAGACCAACGTCACCATGGTTGGGGAGGACAACCAAAAAACAATCATCACGTACGATGACTTCGCGTCGAAAAAAAATCGGTTCGGCGAAGAAATCGGGACAACGGGTTCAACGACGTTTTTTGTTTTTGGCGACGGGTTTACAGCAGAGAACATCACGTTCGAAAATTCATCCGGACCGGTAGGCCAGGCGGTAGCTGTCCGCGTGGACGGCGATCGGGTCTCCTTCATTAATTGCAGATTCCTCGGTTTTCAGGACACGCTTTATCCGCACGGAGAAAGAAGCCGTCAATACTATAAGAACTGTTACATAGAAGGAACTGTCGACTTCATATTTGGATGGTCGACAGCATATTTTGAGGATTGTACCATTTACTGCAAGCAGGGCGGAGGTTACATCACCGCTGCGTCTACACTGGAAGAAACTAAATATGGATTTGTGTTTGTGAACTGCAGGATAACGGGCGATGCGCCTGCGAATTCATTTTATCTGGGCCGTCCGTGGCGGCCACATGCAAAGACGGTGTTCATCAATTGTTTTCTGGACCGCCAGATTAAACCTGAAGGCTGGCATAACTGGAATAAGCCTGATGCAGAAAGGACTGCATCCTACGCCGAGTATAATTCAAACGGTCCGGGCGCAAATACTTCCAAACGTGTTGCATGGTCGAAACAATTAACAAAGGAAGAAGCCGCGGAGTATACACGAATCAACGTTCTTGGTGATTGGGATAAACCGGTACAACGATGAAGGCGGGTGGTATCATAGTATTGATACTTCTCGCATTTACCCGTGTGGATGCCCAGCGTGAATATCGTGTGCTCGACTGGAAATCGGAAGAAACAGTAAACACGTGGCTGCGTCAAAGGATGCGGGAACAATACGACTCGAGACGTGAAGCGTTCGCGGTTGCAATGCAGTCAGAGAAAGCGGCGCGCGCGTACCGCGACAGCGTTAGGCTTCGTTACCGTGAACTCATTGGCGAATTGCCCGAGCGCACACCGCTCAATACAAGAAACGTCGGAACTGTGAAACAATCCGGCTACACGATTGAGAAGCTGATCTTTGAAAGTATGCCGGGACATCCCGTGACCGCGAATCTATACGTTCCGGATGGTAACGGACCATTCCCTGCAGTATTGTTAATGTGCGGTCACGAGAATTCTGCAAAAGCAACGGAATCCTATCAGCGTACTGCCATTCTATTCGCGCTTAACAAGTTCGTCGTACTCGTTGTCGATCCTGTTTCGCAGGCAGAGCGACATCAACTCGTCGATGCGAATGCAAAGCCACAAACGAGAGGGGGAACCACGGAGCACACGCTGATCAATGCGGCTGGAAATCTTGTCGGTTCCGGTATGGTAACGTATCAGTTGTGGGAAAACATTCGTGCCCTGGATTTGCTTGAGTTGCGCAAGGAGGTTGACGCGACCCGGATTGGTTGTCTCGGTAATTCAGGAGGCGGAACACAAACAACTTATCTTATCGCATTTGATGAACGAATCAAGGTAGCGGCTCCCTGTAGTTACATTGCCTCTCGTGAACGAAACTTTGAATTGTTCGGCGCCAACGACGGCTGTCAGCATGTACCCGGTGAAGGAACTGCTCATCTTGAACTCAGCGACTTTCTCATCGCATTTGCACCAAAGCCGTTGCTGATTCTCGCGGGCAGATACGACTTCATTGACTATGCCGGTACTTTGATGGCACACGACGAGTCGAAAGCCATCTATCGCTCTCTTGGTGAAGAGAACAAAATCAGCATGTTCACATTTGACGACGGCCACGGCATCAGCAAACCAAAACGGGAGGCGGCGGTTTCGTGGTTTGTACAGTGGATGTATGACAAGAAGATCGATGTTGTTGAACCTGAATTCAGGACACTTGACGAAGAACAACTCCAATGCAGTGATGACGGTCAGGTATTCGATGAATTTGAGGCGGGAGTGAATGCGTTTTCCCATTTCAAACAACGCGCGAACGACCTGATAAAACAAAAGCGCACACGTGAAAAACTACGCGATACCGTTATTGATCTCCTGAAACTTCCATCGGATGAAGGTGAGGTCGATATCGAATCGAAGGGTACGTTTTCAAAAGACGGCGTCGAGTTTGGGAAGTTCATTGTCAGGAGTGCGGGTGAAATTCCGTTACCGGTCTTTGTTGCAAAGCCAGAGGGAAAGGTCAGCGACGTTGTGATCTGGTTCCCCGAGGGCGGAAAGGAGAGCATTCTTGATAGCATTGATGTCGTTAGGACGTTACATTCAAAAGGTGTGGCTGTGATCGCTGCGGATGTAAGTGGCGTTGGCGAACTGGAAGACAATGCGAGTCAGAATGATAGAAAGTATTATAATAAAGAGTACCGGAATGCAATGCTCGCGATTCATATTGGCACTTCGCTGCCGGTGATGCGAACACGGGATATGATTCGCGTCGTTGGTTTTGCCAATAAGTTGTTTCCATCACTACGGCATGTGAATGTTCACGCAACCGGAATATGTACCGTTCCTGCACTGCATGCCGCAGTCATCGATGAACGGATCGAAAGGCTTTCGATAGTGGGTGGTGTCGCGTCATTCTTTGAAGTCTTCGATAAACCGGATCTGCGTGATTGGTATTCGATAATAATTCCGGCAGTGCTCAGGCATTATGACCTTCACAACCTGCGCGAGACACTAGGTGCAAGATTGACGAATAATTAGAAGTACGCTCTTCTGTTCGTTGTTCAGTCTCCTTTTACCGCGAGGGCAAAGACGCGATGGGGCGCCAGGAGACGCAATCAAGTTCCAGAGGCCAGCTGCCAGGTGCCAATAGCTTATAAAGACACGCCGCGTTTCCACGGGATAAAGTCATCCTGATGTAACTGGACGGCCTTCGGTATAGTTTCGCCACTGGCGACTGAGATGATATATTCCAGAATTTCTTCGCCGCATTGTTCGATGGTTTTTTCGCCGGAGATCACCCCGCCACAGTCAACGTCGATGATGTCGGGCATGCGTTGAGCGAGTTTCGTGTTTGATGCAATCTTGATGACAGGGGTGACGGGATTACCGGTAGGCGTACCGAGGCCGGTGGTAAAGAGAATGATATTCGTGCCGGAGCCTGCCATGGCGGTCGTACTTTCCACGTCGTTGCCCGGGGTGCAGAGGAGATTAAGGCCCGGATGCTTTACGTACTCACCGTAGTCCAGCACATCCGTTACCGGAGAGGTGCCACCTTTCTTTGCTGCACCGGCTGATTTCATCGCGTCGGTGATCAGTCCGTCCTTGATGTTTCCTGGCGAAGGATTCATATCGAACCCGGATCCGGCGTTGACAGCAGCTTTCGCGTAAGCCCGCATCAGGGTGATGAAGCGGTTGGCGATGTTTTCGTTTGTACATCGGTTGATGAGTTCCTGTTCCACGCCACACAGTTCGGGAAACTCAGACAGTATGGATATTCCGCCGAGTGCGGCGACGAGATCGGATGCATGTCCAACGGCAGGGTTAGCCGAAATTCCGGAGAATCCGTCGGAGCCGCCGCATTCGAGTCCGACCACAAGTTTGCTGAGCGGTGCCGGTTTACGTTCCTGTTTGTCGGCTTCAATCATGCCGAGCATGGTTTCGCGGATGGCGCGCACGAGCATTTCCTGTTCCGTGCCTTCTTTTTGTTGTTCGAGGATGATAACCGGTTTGCTTGCGTTGAACTCGATAGCATCGAGTTTTTGCCGGAGGATGTCGACTTGTGCATTCTGACACCCGAGACTGAGTACGGTGGCCCCCGCCACATTCGGGTTCTTAATGTATCCTGCCAACAGTGCGCACAATGCTTCCGAATCCTGGCGTGTGCCACCACAACCGCCTTCGTGTGTGAGGAACTTGACACCGTCGAGATTTTTGAAAATCCGTTCACCGTTTTGAGATGCGGAAGTTCCGGGTTGGACTTTCGCTATATCGCTTATGTTGCCATCCCGGTACATCGACACAAGTTGTTGTACGTATTTCTTATAGTTGTCCTGTTTGCGGAAACCCAGCGCTTCTTCAAAGGCGTTCTTGAGCACGTCGATGTTTCTGTTTTCGCAGAACACAAGCGGGACGACTAGCCAGTAATTCGCTGTTCCAACCTGACCGTCTGCGCGGTGGTAGCCCATGAAGGTGCGGGTTTTCCAGCGGGAGACATCGGGTGCTTTCCATTCGAAGGTTGACTTGCCGGTGCCAAAAGTTGACGCTTCATGTTTGACGTTTTGTGTGCTTATGGCGCTGCCTTTTGGTATGCGGCTTACCGCTTTTCCCACGAGGATGCCGTACATAAAGATACTGGCATTGGGTTCCATGTCATTGATGACGAACTTATGCTTCGCGGGGATGTCCTGGGTGAGGAAAAAGGTAGAGCCGTTATAACGGATTTTGGTTCCGGCAGGCAGGTCGGTGAGGGCGACAAGCACGTTGTCGTCGGGATGAATTTTTAAAAAAGTGTTTGACATATGGGTAAAACGCGTATATTGCGCAATCGATTGCACAATATACGGACTTTTGGGATTTTCGGGATGCAGTTTACGGAAAAATTTATGAATGACCGTCCTTTGCCAACCGCATGAAGTTAAAGCTCTCAACAGAGTATTTCTGCGCCTTTGTAAGGGAGTTCCCATTCGTTTTTCGTCTTCTGTTAAAAAGTACCTAAATCGGATCTTAAACCTAACCAGACAATTACTGTGGAAACTGCGCAAACTGCCAATAAGATTACAAATTACCGCTGGGTAATTTGTGCCTTACTTTTCTTCGCCACTACCATAAACTATGTTGATCGCCAAATCCTCGCATTGATCAAACCAATTCTCGACGTTGAACTTGGCTGGACTAACGAGGAATATGGAATTGTCAATTCGGCGTTTCAGGGCGCGTACGGTATTGGATTGCTTTTCTTTGGCTGGTTTGTTGACCGGTTTGGAACTAAGATAGGTTACGCTGTATCGATTGCTGCCTGGAGTATCGCAGCATTAAGTCACGGGCTTGTTGCCACTGTCCGCGGTTTCGTGATGGCAAGGATATCATTGGGATTGGGTGAAGGCGGAAATTTTCCGTCTGCGATAAAAGCAACGGCGTTGTGGTTCCCCAAACGCGAGCGCGCTTTGGCTACAAGCATTTTTAATTCGGGTACCAATGTAGGGGCTATTCTCGCGCCTGCCGTCGTACCCTGGATTGCGCTCACATACGGATGGCAAATGGCATTCATCGCCGCCGGTGTCATAGGATTTCTCTGGCTGTTGTTATGGATTCCTTTTTACGATGTCCCCGAAAAAATAAAAAGACTTAGCGAGGCTGAGTATCGTCTGATAAACAGTGACACCGAAGACGCCGCCGACGCAGGCAAAAAAGTTTCATGGTTGAAACTGCTCGGGTATCGGCAAACGTGGTCATTCATCACAGCCAAGTTTATTACTGATCCCGTTTGGTGGTTCTTTCTGATCTGGCTCCCGGATTATTTTTCCGCAACGCGCGGGCTACACATTAAGGAAAGCTGGATACATCTGGTGACGATCTACTCGATTATCACCGTACTGAGTATAATTGGGGGATGGTTCACAGGTTACCTGAATCAACGCGGCTGGAGCATTACGCGTGCCCGGAAGACCGGTATGCTTCTTTTTGCCCTCTGTGTATTACCCATCTTTGCTGTAACGTCCGTCAGCGATTGGACGGCCGTACTTCTTATTTCACTTGCAGGGTCCGCACACCAGGCATGGTCGGCAAACCTGTTCACCACGGTTTCAGATATGTTTCCGAAGTATGCTGTTGCCTCTGTAATTGGTATGGGCGGACTTGCCGGCGCTCTCGGTGGAATGTACTTCCCAATCTATTGTGGTAAGATGCTTGACCAGTTTAAGGAAGCCGGAAACATTACTGCCGGTTACGCGATACTGTTCGCCATCTGCGCGTTTGCATACCTTGTTGCGTTTGCTATCCACCATTTTCTGGTGCCAAGCCTCGAACGCGTCAGGTTGGACAAGTAAGCTACCGAATACCTTTGTTTCATTTTCGAAAACGGTGAAAAATCCGTATCTCTGTAATGAGCGTTGCGCACGCCACATCCGTACCGCAACGCTCACGATCTGACCTGTACTTTTAACTTTTGGCGTTTAACTTTAGAATTTAACCTACTGCTCCTAATTATGGCGACACTTCAAACGGGGTATGAGAAGCAATGGGCGGGGAGATAACCAAATGATTGGAAATTAGAAATTTCAAATTCCAAACAGACCTCATTCAACGTGAACACAATTATAATTGTACAAGTATTTCATGATCGATAAACTTTAACTCCACTATGCGAACCTGTTTTACCCTATTTGTTTTTCTAATCATGGCATCTGCAACCTTTGCCCAATCCGCTGCTGAAAAAGAAGTAGCCGCTGCTGTTGAATCCCTGCGAAAGATTATGGTTGATCCTGATAAGGCCGCGCTTGAAAAGATTACGCATGCGAATCTCAGCTATGGTCACTCAAGTGGCAAGATCGACGATCAAAACGCGTTCATACAGGCGTTGCTTACGAAGGAGTCGGATTTTACTTCCATAACGTTGTCGGATCAGACTATTCAAATCTCCGGCGATGTTGCCATTGTAAGGCACATGCTGTCCGGGAAAACGCATGATAAAGGTAAAGAACCTGGTACCGTGAATCTCGGTGTGATGCTCGTGTGGACCCGCGTTGGCGGCGAGTGGAAGTTACTTGGGCGGCAGGCGTTTAAGATTTGATTTTATGAAAAGCATTGTATCTGTTTCCATCGTGTTTATTGCGGCGTGTATCACGGTGACTGCAGTAGCGCAGAAAAATATCGGCGTAGGGGCCAAACCGACAAAAGGCGCGGAAATGTATTTCGATGGCACGCGCAAGATGCTTGACGAAAAATGGACCTACTGGAACGGTCCGCGGCTGAAGGCTACGTTGCCAATCAAATGGCAGATCGTAAAAGACCCAGCAGGTAATGGTACCGTTGTGAGTTCGAATGATCCTGCCGGTGCCGGAGGACTCTACGGCGCCGCCGACATCGTAACGAAGAAAGCGTTTCGTGACTTCCGTGCACACGTTGAGTTTCTGATTGCCCATCCCGGCGGAAACAGCGGTGTGTATTTGCAGAACAGGTATGAGATCCAGGTTCTGGATGGCGACAGCACGACTCACGGTTTGGGTGCTATTATCAATGAGACTAAGTCGCCCTACTTTGCGTACAACGGTCTCGGTAAGTGGAACGCGTACGACATCATCTTTCGCGCTGCGCGATTCAAGGATGGCAAGCTGGTTGAGAAGGCGATGGTGACGGTTTACTTCAACGGTAAGAAAGTTCACACGAACCAGATCATCAATCAGGTATGGGGTGGTCCAAACTCCGGTATTGACGGAGGTAACGATGGGGGCAAAGGAATTACCGATACTCCCGGAGGATTGAAACTTCAGGCGGAGGGCCATGATGTGTTGTATAGGAATGTGTGGATTGAGGAGCTTAATCTGGAGGAGGCGAATACCGATTTATCGTTGTAGGTGAACGCTGAAAGAGTGAAAGATGAGAGTATAAAGTGTGAAATTGAAGGACGCACCCCTCGAGCCGTCATCCTGCCGGTATACTCGCCGGTAGTGCGTTGGTGAAAACAGGGTATCGCGGAAGGATTCCGGAACGAAGCCTCACACTATCAACGATAATAACCTACTGAATCACTGGATACCTGAAAAATCAGGTGTTGTTTTTTTTATCTCACCCATTTTGTGGTATGTAATGTTTTTTTAATATTTGAACCAGTCGGCCATTACTTAGTCTTCTCGCGTAAACTGATGCGTTGTTAGGGAAAATTTAGTAGAGATCAATCGAACATCTTTCGTAGTTTAATAAAGCTCTGTGCTCAAGAAAAAATTGCACGGTTAGTTACCGCTTTGGTTGAATAGTAAGGACCGTAGGTGAAAGCCGAATGATTGAATTAAGAAATATATTAATAGTTGTCATATAACACCTTCTACTGCTATGATTAGAATTCTGCTGCGTAACGTCGTTGGGACTGCTTTTGGGTTGTCCGGATATTTATGGGGTGTAGTTTTCTTAACTCTGTTTTCAGGAGCTGCAAATGCTCAAACACCAGTACTCAATAACATTGTGTCGCCTTCGCCGAACGCGGCCGCGCTCGGTGAGTATGTGATTACCCCGTAACCCTCCGCTCAACTACGTCTTGCGTGGCAATAATTCAGCGATACGATTGATTGGGTAGTTAGGTATTTGATCGAGAGTTGATCGGAGCCACTCAAACGGATTGATGTTGTTGATTTTGCAG
>JAEYWY010000021.1 GCA_023428695.1 Bacteroidota bacterium | reverse complement strand
CCACGAGAAATCGTGGGCTTTTTTTATGCCGTTCAAGCGCTGTCAGCGCTGATGGTACTGTCCCGATAGCTATCGGGACGTTGCCTACCTTTAATTAGAAAGCCCGCGAGAAATCGTGGGCTTTTTTGTTGATGAGAGATCTTACGGTGACTAAAGCGACGGTCCCGGCCGCCGGGATCTTCCCATTCCGAACAGAGCAGTTAGGCTTGCTACCAGACCCATAGACGCGCTTTACGATGCGACTTCGCCCCGGAAGCAGCATTCAATTCGCAATTCTGCCTTTACCTTAATATCTTCACACGTTGAACCGATCTCTTTGAAGTGAAGAAACCCATCGTCATCACCGTCGCCGTTTTGCTACTTGCCGGCGCTTACCTGCTCTACAATCACCTGTCTGTACAAAAGGCAATCGCCGCGTGGGATCTGGTTCCTTCAAGTACCGTGCTTGTCTATGAAAAAGGTGACTGCGCCGAATGCGTTGAAGGAATCCGAAACTCACCTGTGACTGCACTGATAAAAAAGGCTGCTACCCTCGACCTGCCTGATGACTCGCTACGCATCTTGCAGGACCTTGCGACTTCGTTTTCCGAACCGACACTCGTGTCGCTCCATGTTACCAGAAAAGACCAGTTTGATTTTACTTATTATGTTCCACGCACACCGGTTTTTATTCAAAAGCTGAACGTCGCAGTTGACGCTGTTCTGAAAAACAAAACGTATAAGAAAACGGAACGCGTATTCAATAATGTTACTATACATGAAATAACATCCGGCAAAAAAGGTTTTTCCTGGATCGAAGTCGAACGCCTCTGGGTGGGGAGTTTCAGTCCCGTCCTGATCGAAGATGTCATTCGTACTTACCAGAATCCAAAAGGGAATTTCAGATCTGACCTTGGAAACGTCTACAATCTTCACAGCGTCAAAAATGACGGCGGAAATTTGTTTATCAACCTTTCGAACCTCGCTGAATGGCTGGGGATTTTTGTAAAGGAGGATCTCTCGCCGCTGCTGGCAGATTTTGGAAGCGCTGCGCTCCTCGATACAAAGATCACCGGCGACCAGTTAGTGTTGAACGGATTCAGCGCGCGATCGGAACCTGACATGTTCCTTACGAACTTCGAAGAACAATCTCCAATTCCGTTTGCCCTTCGCAACATGATTTCGAATCGGGCGCTGATGGTAACAAGCTATGGATTAAGCCAGGGCGATCAGTTTTTTCGCCGGCTTCAAAAGGGAAGGCGCGCGTCTGAAATCAATGAGATGCAGGAATCGATACGCGAGCTTGGCGAAGACCCATCCGCAGTTTTTGGTAAATTCTCAGGAGAGCTTGCTATTTGCTGGCTGGAAAGCAGAAAGGAAACGCTCCAGCCTTTGATGATCGTGCACGATCGGAACAACATCGGCAACTGGTCAAAATTGTTCAGAAAAATAGCAGAAACAAAAGTGGCGGATACCCTGTTCGTTGACCACTACTCCGGTTACCGCATTTATGAGCTTCCTCAACATCCGTTTATCCACCAATTGTTTTCGCCCCTTGTCAGGGATTTTACAGCCGGATATTACGTCGAAACCGGAAATGCCATTTGCATAGCTTCCGACATCGAAGAACTGAAGTATTTTCTCAATGATATCGACCAGGAAAATACGTGGGGAAAATCGGTTGCCCAGAACAAGTTTTTTGAGTCAACCCTGCTCGAAGCGAACCTCAGCATCTTCGTTAATACGCCGCGTGTACTCACGATGCTCGAAAATTCGCTGCACCCGAAGTGGACAACGTTCCTGAAAGAGAACTCGAGGATAGTTGAAACGCTGGGTATGGGCGCAATTCAATTCAGTCACCTCAGCGATAATTTTTATACAAACGTTTCATGGTCGCTGAAACCCTATAAACCTGCGGAAGCACCTGCACCACGTGACCGGTTTGTTACCGTCTTTGATTCCCGGATCACGAACATGACAGTGGTAAACAGTCACGTCGACAGGTCACGCGAGGTCCTCTTACAGGATTCGCTGCATAATGTTTCGCTCTTGTCTGGTGAAGGCAAGGTCCTATGGAAGTTACCGCTTGACGGTCAGATACAGGGCGACATACATCAAATCGATTACTACAGTAACGGCAAGCTTCAGTACCTTTTCTGTACCCCCGGCAAACTTCACATCGTAGACCGACTCGGAAAGAATGTGGAACACTTCCCGGTCGAAATCAGGGAAAAGAATGTTGAATTTGTATCCGTGGTCGACTACAACCACAACAGGCAATACAGGTTTCTTGTCGGATCCCGCGATGGCAATCTCTGGATCTTTGATAAGAGTGGAAAGAATCTTGAAGGGTGGCAACCACGGCGTGTAGAGGGTCAGTTGCTCACCGCGCCTAACCACCATCGGTTGTTGGGTCGTGATTATATGGTAGCAATTCGCCGTGACGGAATGGTCTACCTGATGAACCGCCGCGGAGAATTACTTCCGAATTTTCCGCTTGATCTGAAAACAAGACTGGCCGGTGGGTATTTTATCGATGTGGGAAGAAACCAAAGTGAAACCACATTCACCGTGGTCTCTGAAGACGGCACGAAGATAAAATTCAATTTACAGGGCAAAGCCGTTTCACGTGAAGTGCTTGTGAAGACGGCACTGGAGGCGAAGTTCGCCCTCGTTCGTGAACAGGAAGGAAAGTCATATATCATCACGCGCTCCGAACCAGCACAGTTCACCGTGTTTGATGCCAACGCGAATGAAATTATCCGAAGCGATTTTATCGGTCCCAGCACTGAGACCCGGTTTCTTTTGCCTGGTGCCGGAAGGAACTTTATCGTAGTCACCGATAAAACGCAGGAACTCTCATACGTTTATGATCGTACGGGTCGTTTGTTATCCGCAGTGCCAATAGAAAGTGCAGAAATTGAAATTGCGCCCGTGGACAATGGACGTATAAAAGTCTTTAGTAGCCTGCAGAAAAGTTTTACTGTTACGTATCTTCCTTAGTGTGATACGTGCTCTGCAGATAATCAAGGAATTCGCGAAGCGCTTGATGTACTTGTCCAAGTTCGTCGGAAGTGATTACATAGGGAGGCAGCACATAGATCACGTTGCCTAATGGCCGAAGCAAGATGTCTCTTTCCAGGAAGTATGTATAGATCGTTTTTCCAAGCTCGTTGAAATAAGACGTTCTTCCCGATGTTTCTGTTTCTACAGCGAGAATAGTCCCACACACGCGGGCATCGTGCACCATGGGGTGGGGTCGAATTTCATCAGCGAATATTTTCTGTTGCTTCGCGAGGCGCTTTACAGCTTCCTGGCATTCGGTGGACATTAAGAGATCGAAGCTTTCACAGGCTGCCGCACACGCAATGGGATTCGCGGTGTAAGAGTGGCCATGATAAAATGTGTGTGATCGTTCCGGCGATAAGAAAGCGTCTTCAATTTCTTTCGCGCACGTAGTGACCCCGAGGGGTAAAGTTCCACCTGTGATCCCTTTTGACAATGCCATTATATCGGGTAACCCGGAAAGTTGTTCTGTTGCGAATAATGTGCCCGTTCTTCCGAACCCGGTGAAGACCTCGTCTGCGATGCAGATAACATCATAGTCTTTTGCCACATTAAGAAGTGTATTAAGATATTCGCGCTTATACATGACCATTCCTGCTGCTCCCTGAACCAATGGTTCGAAGATAAACGCAGCAACTTCTTTGGTAGAAACGAGGTGTTCAAAGCGCGCAATTACGTCCTCGAAGTTATTTGCATTTGGAACCGGAATGGATTCGACGTTGAACAAGAAGGGGTGGAATGGCCGTGTGAAATCTCCACGCTCGCCGACAGACATACTGCCAAACGTATCGCCGTGATAAGCGCCTTCAAATGCAATAACCTTTTTGCGTGGTGTGCCTTTGTTAAACCAAAACTGCAGTGCCATCTTCAACGCAACCTCGACAGCGGTACTACCATTGTCTGAAAAGAAAATTCTTTTTTGATTTTCTGGCAGGATTGACAGGAGTCGCTGCGCAAGGTTGATCGCAGGTTTGTGTGTGAACCCGGCGAAAATCACATGCTCTAGTGTGCTTGCCTGTTCATATATCGCTTTCGCAATTCGCGGATGACTATGACCATGTATGTTCACCCACCAGGAAGAGACAGCATCAATTATTTTGCGGCCATCCGTAGTAAAAAGATAGACGCCTTTCGCGGACTGAATTGGAATAGTTGATGGGCCGGCAAGGGATGTGAACGGGTGCCAGATATGGTCCCGGTCCGTTCGCAACAACTGCTCATAGGATTCCGACGGGTGCTTTGACTGCATATTTTTGCACTGTTTCTTTTGAGATGTTTGCTTCCTGATCGATATGAAGAATGCAAGGGCAGTTTGCATGTTGCATAATGATGCGTTCGCTTTCTGCGTTTCGCGATCCATTAAAGATAATTCCTGCGATTTTCAAGCTTCTCTGATTCAATGCCTCGATCGTGAGTAGTGTATGATTAATACTCCCCAGGTAAAAGTTTGAAACAAGAATGACCGCTGCACTGAAGTGTGATGCGATATCGATAACGAATTCCCGGTCGTTGATAGGAACCATACATCCACCTGCACCCTCAATTACAAGTGGCCGGGTTGTGGTCGGAAGTTTCAGGTCTCCGATGTGTACGTGTAGCCCTTCACGTTGCGCGGCAGCATGAGGCGACTCCGGTGTTTTCAGACGATATGCCTCCGGGTGGATCGTAACATCAGGATTGGTGATCAGACCCCGAACAGTATCGGCGTCGGCGGGAAGTCCGGCCTGTATTGGTTTCCAATAGTCAGCGACGAGTGCCTCACACAAGATCGCGGACGCCAGTGTTTTGCCCGAGTCTGTTCCTATCGCAGTTACGAAGTACAACTTGCGTTCGCCGGTCATTCAATCATGCTTTTAAGAGTTGGCATAATGACTTGATTTCATCAAATGTATTGAACGCATGAATACAGATCCTGAGACGTTCTTTGCCGGCAGGCACGGTTGGACTTACGATCGGGCGAACGTCCAATCCAATTTGGCGTAATTCAAGCGCGCGTTGACGGACGTTCTCCGGTCCCGTTATATGAACGGTTTGAATTGCTCCCGGGCTAACGTTAACTGCCGGATGTGCACTCATTTCGTTTACGAAGGCCGCGACATTCTGCTGAAGTTTTTGCTGAAGTTCAATGTGCTCGCGCAGGTATCCGAATGCACATGAAATTGATGCCAGCGTATGATGGTCTGGTGCTGTTGTATAAATGAACGGCCTGGCAAAATTAATCAGGTATTCTCTCAGGTATGCCGATCCTGCTATGCATGCACCGTGCACACCCATTGCTTTTCCGAAAGTATAAATTCGTATAGGTATTCTGGCGGAAAGTCCGGAGGCGACAGCCATCCCCGCGCCTCCATCGCCCATCACTCCCGTGCTGTGTGCCTCGTCAAGAATGATGCATGCATCGTTTCGTTCAGCAATTTTGACAAGGTCTTCTAACGGACAAACATCGCCGTCCATTGAATAAACTGACTCAACAACTATGAACGCACGACCCCTTGCCTCAACAAGTTTGCGTTCAAGGTCATTGAGATCATTGTGTCTGAAACTGTAACGATTCGCGAGGCTCAGCCGGGCGCCGTCCTTTATGCTGGCGTGAGCAAGTTCATCGTAAAGAATCGTGTCCCCCCTTTGAGGAAGCGCTGAGAGGATGGCCAGGTTAGCATTGTACCCTGAATTAAAAATCAATGTTGCTTCCGCAGAAAAGATACTCGTCAGCAAGGATTCAACCTCTTCTGCGTATGTATAGTTACCGGTCAAAAGGCGTGATCCGGTGGATCCGTTTAATCGTGGGAAGGGTGGTTGCAGGCCGGCGATTCTGGAAGCAAGTTCTTCCGAACGCGCGAGACCCAGGTAATCGTTACTCGAGAAATCAACCAGATTCGTGTCGAAACAAGTAAGCTTTCGGTACAGGCCGGAGCGTTGTTGACTCTCGAGTTTATCCAAAATAAAGGCGGCTACTTTCTGCGACATGCTCAAAATTAATCCCCAGGCAGGTGAACCCCGCAGTTTGATGAACGTTTTTGTTGCCGGGTAACAGTTGTTTCTCGTTTCTGGCTTAATTTTGGTTGCGAGTTCGACACTCCTAACCCCAAAGATCAAATCGTATGACTCAGTTGCGCACTACCGTGACAGGCTTTTTGGCGGCGTCACTCTTTCTCGTCAGCCATTCCCTTAAAGCACAGGAAGAGTTAAGTCCACTACATGGAGGTGTATATGCGAGTTTTGCGATTCCATCCGGTCCGTTCAAGGATGCCGTCGACAACGGCAAAGGAGGTTTGGGTATGGGCCTTGACCTCCATGTCCTCGCTAATCCATTCGGAAAACGAAAGTGGTCGCCTATTTATATTGGGGGCGGGGCGCAGTATTTGTATTTCGGAAGGGACAAAATTCCCGGAACAGACGACGCGCCACCGTACAAGACTTCTTTCAATTACTATGGTGTAAACGGAATGGCACGACTAATTCCATTAAAGAAAGATGGCTTTAACATTTTTGTCGATGGTATGCTTGGGTTCAAAATCATGAACGCCAGGACCAAGATTGATAAGAATGCACTCGAAACACTCATCGATGACGCTCAACCTGAAGTAATCAATAACGCCACGGATACCGGGCTCAGTTTCGGAGCAGGTCTTGGTTTCTTTACAAAACGATATTCCCTCGACGAAGACGGCAATTACACCGGGAAGGCGTCTTTCTCAATTCGCATCGCTTATGTTTGGGGTGACAAGATGACTCACGTAAAAAGAGGATCATTGTTGGTTGATAACGGGTTTGTGTCGTACGAACAGGGACACACTTCAACGAATATGATTCAGATTCAGATCGGAGCTTACATATTCTGATCAGCCCTTGCCGCGCATTTTTTCAAGCATGTCCCACATTTCATTAGGCACCATTTCAAGGTGGCTGAACTCGCCGCCGTTTCTGAGCCACTCACCGCCATCAATGGTAATGACTTCGCCGGTGATGTAGCCGGAAAAATCAGATAGCAGGTACGCCGCGAGGTTCGCAAGTTCCTGGTGATCGCCAACCCGTTTTAATGGTATTCGTTGTGAGGGATCGAATTTACTGGCAAGATCTCCGGGAAGGAGACGACTCCATGCTCCTTCGGTCGGGAACGGTCCGGGTGCAATAGCATTACACCTGATGTTGTACTTTGCCCATTCCACAGCCAGCGAACGCGTAAGCGCTAATACACCGGCCTTACCACAGGCGGATGGAACAACATAACCAGACCCGGTCCAGGCATACGTGGTTACTATGTTCAGAAAAACGCCGGGCTGTTTATTGTTTATCCAGTTCTTGCCTGCAGCAAGGGTCATATAATAGGTTCCCTTGAGAACGATATCAACTACGATGTCGAAAGCACGATGTGAAAGGCGTTCCGTAGGACTGATAAAATTTCCTGCGGCGTTGTTTAGTACTGCGTGAAGCTGACCAAATTCAGCTTCAACACGTTTCATCAACTGCTCAATCTCATCATACTTGCGAATGTCACAGGCTACTGGCAGGACCTTACCTCCGGTTTCGGCCGAGAGTTCCTTTGCTGTTTTTTCAAGGACGTCCAGTTTGCGACTTGTAATCACTACGTTGGCGCCGAGCTCCAGAAAGTATTTGCTCATTGAGCGACCTAATCCGGTCCCACCACCCGTGACGATAATTGTCCTGCCCTTCAGGCTATCCTCTTTAAGCATTCCTTTCATGATAAGATGTGTTTGCTGTTTTTCCAAGTTCAATGATTTTGTTCAGTTAACCAAGCTTCCCAATAAAAAAGAAAGACTACCTTATCAGCAGCCTTTCCTCTTAGTCAAACACTGAGGGTAATTACCCATTTGTGTTGATGTCGCCAGCCAACTCATTGAATTCGTCGATCACAGGCTCAAGTAAATCTTCGAGCGATTCCTCGCTGCCATCGGCATATTTGATGAAAGGAATTTGCTGACCATTGACAGTTTCGAAAACGATGTCTCCGGCTTTCTTGCCATTGGCGTATAGTGAAAGCTTGACAAAATCGTTGAAGTCTGTACTCGTTGACAACAGGTCAATTGATCCCTGAAGCTTAAGGTTCTTAACTTGTACGTATCCTTCGACAGCCGAAACACTTTCTTCGTTCTTGCTTGCGTCAGTATATTTCAGGGTTAGTGATGCCGCTGTCAATGACTCCTGTCCTTCCTTCAGCGATGCGTAAACCGTTGACGAAGTTGCTCCTGATGCGTCGATACCAAATGAAGCTGTGAACGGATCAACAAACAATGAAACATCAGCGGTTATCGGGAATCCGTCTTCATCATAATCCATATCCAGATCAAGCTGCGCTACCTGCGTTTGATCCACGAATACGGACGCGATCAGTGTTACGGGTTGGTAATTGGTATCTCCGAACTCATCGACTACCGCGACTTCTTCATACGCGCTGATCCGGAGTTCGGCGATGTTTTCTACTGACCCATCTGTTGGGAAGAAAATTGATATGGCATTTGATTCACCAGTGAATACGAATTCACCGGCTTCTTCGTCCCAGCTGTATTCGCCCTTATTCGCTTCGAAATCAAATCCTTCGTCCTCACCGACGCGGCCTTTTAGCACGCCGGCAGGGAGAAAAACCGATTTGAATTCTTTGCCCTTGTCACGAAGGTAGGTGCGGATTTTTCCTCCGTCCGTTCCAATACGTCCAAATGGATCGTCCTCACTTACAAGTTGGAAAAAATCTTTTACCGCCTGCAATCCGTCAGTGTCGGCCAGATCCTGAAGGCTGCCTTTGGCAGTGTTGTTAAATGCCGCGATTTCGGTTTTTGCATCGTTTCGTGATAACTGACTACCATTGTTGTTGTCGTCGTCGTCGCAGGATGTCAACCCAAAGGACAAAGCGAATGTGCCTGCTACAAGCAGTTTGCGTTTGATTGTCATACGAGAGTTTTTGATTTACTTTAGATGATAAAAAATGCTCACCTCTGAAAAATTGAGATAGTAGCTTTTACGGATTTACCCGATGTTTTGGTTGCATCTGTTCGAAAAAAAAATTGAAACAGTACGGCGACACAATTTCGTGGTAAACGGTTGGCATCGATCAGAAATATTTATTTTTAGAAAAAATTTTATCATGAAAGCGGTTCATTTCCTTCCGGTGTTTTTTCTTCTTATTTCTTCCTGTGTCGTTTCTAAAAAGAAATACGATGAGTTGCTTGCACAAAAGGTGAGACTGGAAGCAGATCTGAATGACTGCTCATCGGAGTTGACTAGCGCACGCGTTGCGATAACTGATCTGCAGACCAGGCTGGACAGCCTGAAGCAGGATACGACAAACCTTGGCATTGATCTGAGAAACAACTCACAACGTCTCACGCAGCTGGAGCAGGACTACTCACAGCTTATGACGACGTATAAGAATCTGGTGGCGAGCAGTGGCAAGATGAACCGCGATTTGATGGAGCAGCAGGAGCAACTACTGGCGATACAGGAGAACCTGGACAAAACACGACGTATGAATGACTCGCTTAGCTATAGCCTCGGTGAACGCGAAAAGAAAGTGCGGGAACTGGAACAGATCCTGGCGAACAAGGACCGTGCTGTACAGGATATTAAGAGCAAAATAACGTCCGCACTTTTGAATTTTAAGGAAAGCGATATTTCAGTTACTGTCAAGAACGGAAAAGTTTACGTGTCATTGGCTGAGCAGTTACTTTTCGGATCCGGTAGCGTGACCGTTGATACGAAAGGCGTCAGCGCCCTTCAGCAGCTTGCAAAAGCGATAAAAGATCAGGATGACATCAACATTATGATCGAAGGGCACACCGACAATGTGCCGATTTCAAAGAAGTCTCAGTATATGAATGACAACTGGGATCTGAGTGTGATGCGTGCGACTTCAATCACGCGTATCCTCACTAAGGCTGGCGTGTCGCCGAAACAAATCACCGCATCGGGCAGGTCAGAATACATGCCTCTTGCGTCAAACGATACCCCACAGAACAAACAGAAGAACAGGCGCACGGAAATTATCATTACGCCAAATCTTGACGAATTGTTCAAGATTCTCGAATCAAACTAAATGTCTGTCTGAGGAAGCATGCCGCGAAGTCGCTCGTAAAGCCGCAGGCACACCCATGCATCGGTAGCGGCGTACTCGATTTGTTTCTCGGTCAATGTAGATGCTTCCCAGTTTGATGTTTGCGCGCTTTTTGAAATTCGGAATCCAAGGATAAGGGCCGTGAGCTTCTTAACGCTTTCAACCTGCAAACCGGCTTGGCGTGCCATGATGGAAAGGTCGATGAAGGCTGCAGGACTAAATTGACGAAGCCCCTGCAAAGCCTTGATGTCATCGCGAATTGCGACACCGGCTTTGATGATTGATTCGTTTTCGAAAATTCCGCTTAGGTGCTGGGTTATGCCGGTGTGGTGGGTTCTTATGAGGAACACCTTATCAGGAATAGCGAGCTGAAGCAGTGCTACCTTAAACGATTGTCCTTTTTTGAAGCTGGGTCGGGTTTCAGTGTCGAAGCCTACCACTTTGTGCTTCGCTACTTCCTGGTAGACTTTGTTGAGATTTTTTTCTTCAGTGATTACCTGAACTTTCCCGGCGAACGCTTTTAGCGGAAGCAGGTTAATCTCGTCGGCGCTGATCGTCAGCTTCTGGTCGCTATCATTTGGTCCTTTCCCTGTCATCGAATCTCCGTATCCTGAAATTTAGGTAAGCCTGCAACACGGTCATTACAGGACTAATTAAACAAAAAAATGTGTATGGCGCGTAGACTGCCGTTGCGACTCCGAGTACACTGGACTGCGTTGCGCCACATGTATTCCATGGGACCAGTACCGATGTTACCGTCGCGGAGTCTTCGAGGGTGCGACTTAAAACTTCAGGTTTTAGTCCGCGTGCCCTGAATGTATTTGAGAACATTCTTCCCGGAACGGCGATTGCCATATATTGATCCGATGCTGTGGTATTAAAAAAGATACACGTCGCAGTCGTTGACAAAACCAGCGATCCCGTACTATGCGCACGTTGAATAACAAATGCTGCGATGCGGTGAAGAAGCATCGACGACTCCATTACTCCGCCGAAAATCATGGCGCAAAGGATCAGCCAGATGGTATTCAGCATACCGCCCATGCCCTTTGCCTGAAGGAGGTCAGTAATCATTGCGTTGTCGGTTTGAATGCCGATCGTCGTAGTCATGGCATTCATCACTGAAATAAAAGAGGCTTTTATGTAATTACTTTCGATGATTGCAACTTCACGCACTGCCTCTTCTCCTGAAAATTTCTGCATGATTGATTCACGGGCAATTTGTTCGATCACCTGCGGCTGAAAGATGATGCCGAAAACACCGCCGAGTAATGCGCCGATCAATAAAGCAGGAAGTGCCGGGACACGTTTGATAATCAGAATAATGACGATGACCGGAACGAGAAAAAGCAACGGATTCAGGTTAAACGAACTCTCTATGGCACCAAGCACTGCTGACGAATCCGTGGCTTCGGCTGGTGTGTCCAGCGTGAATCCCCACACCAGGAAGATGATCAGCGTAATAGCCAGCGTCGGTGCCGTTGTATAAACCATGTAGCGGATATGTGTGAACAAATCCGTTCCTGCCATTGCAGGTGCCAGGTTTGTAGTGTCCGAAAGCGGAGACATCTTATCACCGAAGTATGCACCTGAAATGATAGCACCCGCGATAACACCCTCGTGAACGTCCATAGCTTTACCGATTCCAAGTAGCGCTATACCCACCGTGGCTATGGTGGACCAGGAACTACCCGTTGCCAGCGAGACAATCGCACACACAACGCATGCGGCGAAAAGAATGATCACGGGATTCAGGATCTTGAGACCATAATAGATCATCGCCGGAACGATACCACTCAGCAGCCACGTACCCGACAGAGAACCTATTGCAAGGAGAATCAGCATAGCAGCCATAGCCGAACTGATACTTCGCACAATGCTGGCTTCGATTTCCTGCCATGAATACCCCAGCCGGAACGATATCACTCCTGCAACGGCCGCCGCGAGTAACAGTGCAATCTGGTTCGCTCCACTTATCGCGTCTACACCCAGCACCACGACATTGATCGTCAACAAAAAGATCAAGACAATAATCGGGATGAGAGCCTGGATCAAGGTGGGCTGTTTCTTGTCAACAGTCATGTCAGCGGCAGTTAAAAGCGGGTAAGATAGGCATATTTGTCAAGAGATTCGCGTGCTAAATGCGGGTCACATGGTACTTCACCCCTCTATTTTCGAGGTATTCAATAATGAATTGGAAATGTGCAGGGTCCTCGCCCAGGTACTCCGGCGGCGAGATTCCTTTCCGGTCGTACCTGCCATCGGCTACCAGGTGAGCCGCAGCAGTACACGTAAACCCGGTGGTCCTTGCCATTGACAATGTGCCGGTTTCAGCATCGGTGTTGTCCAGTACGTCGTATTGGTAGGAGCACGTTTCACCCTCCTCAACGCCTTTGATCCGGATTCGCATTACAGTGAACTCCCGCTCGCCTTTCTTGAGCTGCCATTGCGGGAAGAGTAACCGCGCCGTCAGGTCGATTGGCCGGATCGTCTTTCCATTGACGTCGATTTCATCATAAGAAAAGAAACCGGTTTCCCGCAATACCTGGAGGTAACGTATCGTGCCCGGGTATCGCAGTGTCTTTTCAATCATATTAGGGATTTTTGGCATGGTTCGGATAAGTGTCCGCAAACCATCCGAATTCCAGGACTCCAGGGTGCCCACTTCAGGAAAGTGGACGAGTTCGGCATCAGAGAGAGCCTCACGCACTATCAACGCACCATTCTGGACATACCTCGCGGGTCGTACATATTCTTCAATAACGTCAATTGGTGAGAAGACTGCCCTGTATTCCCACGGCCATTCCCGCACAATCGGAAGGCCACCAACGAGACATTCATAGTCGGTAACCTGCATCGTCTTGTTGTGAAATCCAAGAATGATATTGCCCATTCCCGGTGCAACGCCACAGTCAGTCACAACGGTTACGTTATGCATTTTTGCGAGATCGTCGAGCTCAAATGGGTCTTCCGGGAAAAATGAAATGTCCACCATGTTCTTGCCGGATTCTATTACAGCCTTAGCGGTAGCGAAACCCATGAACCCCGGTACGGCACCGATGATCAGATCAAAGTCGGATACAATTCGCTTTAGTTTTCCAATGTCTTTCAGGTCGGTTTGAATGGTTTGGACTCCCTGAGATTCAAGTGCGGCAAGCGCATCAGTATTGATATCCGCCGATGTCACGTTGAAAGCGCTGCGCAGGTCGAGTGCGATTGCTTTTCCGACAAGACCGGCTCCAAGAACAAGAACTCGTTTCATAGATTTCCTTCAGTGAAATGCGATACTAGTGAATCACCCAACTCAAATACAAGAATAAGTGTTATTTTCCATCAAATTCAGTGGGATGGAGATTCAAAATATACTTGCGCGAGCCAGAGATTCAAGGTTTTACCGTTTTGTCCTCAATTTTGCGCTCGCCAGGATGATTCCATTCAACAAGCCTCACGGGTTTGAGATTGTTGAAGTTGATACAAACCGGATCAGGGTTCGCCTTCCTTACCGGCGACGGAATCTTAACCACATTCGCGGGCTTCATGCCTGTGCACTGGCAACCGTGACCGAATTTACATCGGGACTAATGCTTATTTCCAAACTTGATGCGCGGAAGTACCGGCTAATCATGCAACGACTCGAAATGGATTATCACTATCAGGGCAAGACTGACGCTTTCGCCGAGTTTGGTGTTGATGACGAATGGCTGCGGCAAAATGTTCATATTCCACTTGAGGAGAAGGATTCTGTCATCGTAACCTGTGAGGTCAGGATAGTGGATGATATAAATAACCATCTTACAACAGGGAAAATTTTCTGGCAGATTAAGGACTGGCAAAAAGTTAAGACGAAGATCGACGAGCGGTAGCTTGAAGTTTTTTGGAATAAGCAGTAATTTAAGAACATTAACCCGCACGCCTATGCGCCGCATTGACGAACTACTGACGGAGTATGGTGAAAGCCATCAAAACAAGACGAACAAGGCTATTCATTGGATTTGTGTTCCGCTCATTTTTTTTAGCATCGTCGGACTGATCGCGTCTATTCCAAGCAGTATGTTGCAATCGTTCATGGGTGCGGGAAATCCGTATGCGAACTGGGCAACGGTTACACTGGTGCTGGTTCTTGTCTACTACGTAACGCTTTCGATTCCGCTCAGCATTGGAATGATGCTATTCGGTGCGCTGTGTCTTGTCGTTGCAAATACGCTTAGTCGCTTGAATATTGCACCATTATGGTTGTTATGCGTGGTTATATTTGTCGTTGCATGGATCGGACAGTTCTATGGACACAAAGTAGAAGGCAAAAAGCCTTCTTTTTTCAAAGACGTACAATTTCTACTCATCGGACCGGCATGGCTGATGCATTTTATTTATAAACGATTGGGAATACCTTACTAATTGGAAACGAGTTTTATTGAGGAAACACTACCAGAGGGATTTCGCTGCGATTTCGATTCCTACTTATTCAACGAACCAAAAAATCTGACTATCCAGGCGTCGGAAGGGTGGCGTTCTTTTTATGCTGTTCGGACTGAGAAAAAAATGGCAAAGGCAAGAGCACACTTTTTCGTGCAGGATGGCGTGGCGATCAGTCCACTGAAAAATCCCTTTGGTTCGTTTGAATTCTCTGACACGATGCCGCCGCGGGAGTTGTTCGAATTTATCAAATGGATTGAGGGACGACTTATTCCTCTTGGTGTGAAGCGCATCGAAATTAAGTCCTACCCGGAGTTGTACAACCGAAGCCGGTCAGCGTTACTTTCAACTTTCTTATTCAATCAGGGATACCGCGTCAAGAAAGCTGAACTTAGCGCATGCATAGAAGTATCCGCCAACAGCCTATACCAGGTAATGTCGAGTTGGGAAAAGCGCAAGGCGGGGCAGATCCGGCGAAGCAATCTCCGGTTCGGATTGATGCCCGTTACGCGACTGAAGGATGTCCACGAATTCATAAGTTCATGCAGGGAAGAACGCAGACAATCACTCAGCATGACCTATGGCCAGATCAAGACGGTCAGTGATCATTTCCCTGATCGGTTTCTTTTGTTTGGAATGTTTGACAACAATTCACTTGCGGCTGCGTCGATTTCAATTCTCATTAACAATACGATTCTTTATAATTTTTACTCGGGCCACGCGAAACAGTACGACAAACTAAGCCCGATAGTTCGTTTGATGGAAGGTATATACGAGCATTGTCAAACCGAAAAAATCAAACTCATTGATTTGGGAACGTCGGCATTGCAGGGGCGACCAAACTTTACGCTGCTGGATTTCAAGCTCAACCTCAGTGCCACGCCAACACAGAAACTGGTTTACGAAAAAGTCCTCTGAGTCATGACTTCGCCGCTGGTTACGGTCATATGTTTATGCTACAATCACCGGCAGTTTGTTCGTGAAGCGATTGCGTCGGTTCTTAATCAGACATATTCACCAATCGAAATTATCGTCGTCGATGATCATAGTACCGACGGCAGCGCCGATGAAATACGTTTGTTTCTGAAGGATCATCCGTCTGTAGAATTCCTGGCACTATCTGAAAATATTGGCAACTGCCGTGCATTCAATGAAGGATGGAAAATTGCAAAGGGTGACTTTGTGGTTGATTTCGCGACGGATGATGTAATGCAGCCGGATCGTATCGCGAAACAGGTTCATTTTTTTGATACACATAGCGACAAGGGTGTGGTCTTTACTGATGCCGAATACATTAACGAGAAAGGCGACATTATCCGTGAACATTACCGCCATCTGAAATCGCATGGTCTGCTGCACGACATTCCCGAAGGCGACGTGTATGGTGATGTGTTAAAAACATACTTCATATGCGCGCCCACCATGCTCGTGAGAAGGGAGGTATTCGAAAAACTCAACGGATATGATGAGAACCTCGCTTACGAGGATTTCGATTTCTGGGTGAGATCCGCGAGAGACTTTCGATACGGCTTTCTGGACGAAAAATTGACAAAGGTTCGCGTACATTCCACATCCCTGAGTCAACGCTGGTATCACCCCGGCGATCGACAAATTCATTCCACGTACCTCGTTTGCAGGAAAGCGATGATCCTGAACAGAAATGATCTTGAGAATCAAGCCCTTGCTCAACGACTTCGGTATGAGATTCGCCAGTGTGTATTCTCCGGAAACCGAAAACACGCAGTCCTGTTTTACGAATTATTGAATCAACTAGGTAAACGTAATTTCGGAAGTGAATTAATGATGATACTAAATCGTCTCAGGCTTCCGTTAGCTCCGCTGCGGAGGTTGTATCACAGGATCAGGTTCTCGTAATTTCCAAAGGCGGAGTTCAATTGATATTCTCGTCGTGTCGCTATTCAGATTCACCGCTCCGCCATGGATCAGGTATGGAGAAAAGACTAAAACTTCGTTTTCGCCAGGGCTTGGTCGTTCACAAATGAATTCGCCGTGTATTGCAGTGACAGCAGGCACGTTGAAGCGAACGTTATTGATGAGTGCCCCCTGCACTGTTCTTTCAAATTGAGACTCAGGCAAATGATGGCTTCCCGGGATAAGGATTAGCGAAGACAATTCATTGCTTCCAGCAATCGGGATATACAGGTTAATACAGTTGTCATAATCCTCAAGCCACACATCGCGATGCAGCGGGTTATTGTCTCCCGACGATGGCCGGATTACCCGGAAGTGAAAAACGGACTGCTGATCAAACGGGTTTAGTGCGCGCAGGAGAATCCCACAGATTTCGCCGATACGTTTTTCTACGATTTCGATTGGAACAGGAAACGCACTTGTACTTAACAACTTTGTATGGTCAATAGCACGAATGTGTGTGTGCATATCAGGTACGAGTTGATGATATTGTTCCGGAGGGAATCCGTCAGGCACATCAAGTCCCGCCTTTCGCCAACAACTAACGAGCAGTGTGACGGTGTTTCGCCGAAAAGTCTCATACGTGGCATCATCAAGAAATCGTTCGATTGAGAATCCCTTCCTTGCCCAGGGAGTATTCGAGGTCAGGTCTTGTGCTTCATGCAGTAAAACGTACGGTTCCCCTGTCATGCGCTCACCCATTGCGTTGTAGGTGATCGTGCGATTGTTTACGATGTACTCCACAACAGGTTTATTTCCGGCTGTCCTCGTCAAGAACCATGCTGATGTAGCTCTCGTAACGCGAAAGCGCGATCGTTCCTGTTTCGACGGCAGCGATAATAGCGCACGCAGGTTCATTAACATGGATGCATCGCGATCCAAATTTGCAGTCCAGTCTCAAGTCACGCATTTCGGGAAAATAGTCTGAGATTTCCTGCGGCGTCATATCAACCAGGCCGAGTTCCTTGACACCTGGCGTGTCGATGACAAATGTGTTTTCCTGAATTTGAAACATCTCGGCAAACGTCGTTGTATGAACGCCCTTGCTTGAAAAGCTGGAAACCTCTCCAATGGTCTGATTGATTTCAGGAGAGATACGGTTCAACATTGTTGATTTTCCAACACCCGAGTGCCCGGCGACCAGTGTAATCTTATTTTGCAGAACGTTGCGTACTGAACTGATGTCTTCGTCATTTGTCGCTGATATCGAAAAACAAGTCACACCAAGGGATGAGTATAGTTCAATTAATGCATTGACTTCAGAAAATGCTTCTTCGTCGAGCAGATCTTTCTTGTTGAAAACAATAATCTGCGGGATTCGGAACGATTCGGCTGTCACGAGAAATCGATCTATAAAACCAAGGGACGTACGGGGGAAGGCAAGTGTGACGACAAGCAGAACCTGATCAACATTCGCGGCCAGGACGTGGCTGTGTCCTGTTTTCTTTACTGACTTGCGAAGGATATGGTTGTCGCGTGGCAGTATTTCGGTAATGTTCCCTGTGTCTGCCATTTCATCGAACATTACCTTGTCGCCCACGGCAACAGGATTGGTTTCCTTGATCCCTTCAAGGCGGATTTTTCCGCGTACCCTGCACGTATAGCGTTTCCCGTTGTCGGCGAGGACATCGTAAAACGAACCTGTCGATTTCATCACTACACCTTTCATATGTTCAGTATCGTCCTGCAGTACTTCATGATTTTTTCCGTCGCACCGAGATTGTCTTCGACATACCGCCGGGTAACTTCACAGGCAAGCATGAAATTTTCGGGGACGTTTAACATTTCATATTTCTTCTTGAGATCCGGGTAATCTGCCACTTCGAATGCGCCGCCGAGGTTAATAAGGTCAACGGCTTCCTGAAATTTGGCAAACGCCTGGTTTCCAAAAAAGACAGGAATACCATAACAGGCTGCTTCGAGAATGTTATGCAAACCCTTTCCAAAGGCACCGCCAACGTAAGCGAATTCGCCGTACTGATAAAGTTTCGAAAGCATCCCGACATTGTCAATGATGAGAACGTCGTATTCATCAGCATTTTGATTCGTGACTGCCGAAAACCGGACCGACTTTACCGTGAGCGCCTTCTCGATGGCGTGAACCGAAGACGGTGACACTTCGTGTGGTGCGATAATAAATTTTAGTCGCTGCTCATTGATAAGCGGCGCGAGTACGTCCAGATCTTCCTGCCAGCAGCTTCCCACAACCATCAACTTCTGACCGGCTTTGAAACGGTCAGCGGCCGGAATTGGTTCACGTTTTTGTACGATCTCAAATACCCTGTCGAATCGCGTGTCGCCGGCGAGAGTGCAGTTGCTGATGCCAATTCCCTTGAGCAGGCCTACTGACTTTTCATTCTGAACAAAAAACCAGGAGAAATTTTTCAACACCTCGCGGTACCATCCGCCATACGATTTGAAGAATATCTGGTCGGGTCTGAAAATAGAAGAAACACTTATCAAAGGCACCTTAGCATTGTGCAAGGCATGACTGAGGTGATACCAGAATTCGTACTTTACAAAAATCGCCATCACGGGTTTCACTGTTTCGACGAAGGCTCGTGCATTCCGGCGTGTATCCCAGGGGATGTAGCATACATGATCAACGCCATTGTAATTTTTTCGCACCTCATATCCTGAGGGCGAGAAAAATGTGAGCAGTAACTTATGGTCGGGGTAATGCTTTCGCAGCGCTTCCAGTACCGGTCTGCCCTGTTCAAACTCGCCGAGGGAAGCGCAGTGCATCCAGATAACCGGGTGCGATTCCTGTGAATAAACACGTTGGAGATTTCTGAGCAACCCCTTTCTGCCGCTGACAAATTGTTTTGCTTTTCCGTTAAAAAGACCAGCGATCTTCACCAGTACCGAGAGGCTCCAGATTCCGAAGTTGTAAAGGATTTGCACGTCACAAAATTACCAATACCCATCAGTTCGTATAGAGAAGCTATAAATTTTTATCTCCCGCTAGGGTAGGCCCCCGATTTTGCATAATTTGCGATACTCAGAAACCTAACCTATGAAAAGTTCCGGATTTTTTACCACGGTTGCGATACTTACGTTTTTTTGTTCAACCGGCTCATTCGCGCAGGATAATTTTGGCGATTTCCTGCATGAAGAATTAGACGAGTCGAAAGCCCTCATGAGTGCGTATGTATCACCGCTTATGAAGGCCACAAGTCTGGGTCTCAATCAGGGCTGGTACAACACGGCGAAGCCCCATAAGACATTTGGCTTTGATCTGACTGTGTCGGTGAGTGGGATGACTATACCCGGAAGTGACAAATTCTTCAATGTCGGGGAATTGGGACTGAGGCATTTCCGACTGAGCCAGGATTCGCCTGATCATCCGAACGCGCCAACTATTTTCGGTGCAGACCGCGAGCCGGAGTACCTCTACCTTTCCGATCCGGACGATCCGTCGACCGCGGAGCCATTTACCGGCCCTCCGGGTCTTGATTTGAAAGACCATATAAAAACCAATATGTGGCCAGTGCCCATGGCAAATGTGGGTATCGGTCTGGCGAAAAACACCGATTTGAAAATCCGCTTTGTTCCCTCGATCAACATTGGCGATGATGGGAGCTTCAAGATGTGGGGCGTTGGAGTAATGCATGATGTCAAACAGTGGATTCCGGGCATCAAGCTGCTTCCGTTTGATCTTTCGGGATTTTTCGGATACACGAGATTCGACCTCAACTATGACCTGACTGATGGCGAAATCGACGGCGAAAACCAACGGGGTGAGCTGAGTATGAGTGCGACCACTATCCAGGCCGTTATTTCGAAGAAGATCGCCGTACTTACGGTCTACGGTGGCGTGGGATACAACATTGCAAAATCAAATCTTTCCCTTAAGGGCACGTTCGATATCAACGACGACGGAGATACTGATGATAACTTTGAGACAAATCCCCTGGAGCTGGATTTCAGTGCGTCCGGATTCCGCGCAACGGCAGGTCTAAGGGTGAAACTCGCGGTGATCACGCTTCATGCAGACTACACGATTCAAAAATACAAAGCCCTGAACGTAGGTTTCGGGATTAACGTGAGGTAATCACGATCCTTTGAATTCCGGCTTTCGTTTTTCGATAAACGCATTCATCCCTTCTTTCTGATCATTTGACGCAAACGTCAGGTAGAAGTTCTTGCGTTCAAAGTGTAGGCCTTCATCCAAAAGTGTTTCAAAACTCCGGTTCACGGCTTCTTTCGCCAACTGTACTGCTATTGGCGACATGGCCGCAATTTCTGACGCGAGGCGCACGGCCTCCTGCAGATACATCTCAACGGGAACAATCTTGTTTACAAGTCCGTAGAAATGAGCTTCCTCTGCGGTCAGAAATCTTCCCGTTAGTACAAGTTCCATCGCTTTAGCCTTTCCGATAGCGCGAGTCAGCCGCTGCGTACCGCCAGCCCCGGGAATCACGCCGATCTTTATTTCAGGTTGTCCAAAACGCGCCGTCTCGGAAGCGATGATCATATCGCACATCATAGCGAGTTCGCACCCGCCTCCAAGCGCAAACCCCGATACCGCAGCAATCAACGGTTTTTTCGTTTTCCGAATCTGATCCCAGGTATTAAACTGATCGATGAGAAGCATGTCTATGGCAGACTTATCGGCCATATGCTTAATGTCAGCTCCCGCTGCAAATGCTTTTTCGTTACCAGTCAGCATGATCACACGCACGTTGTTGTTACTGTCGAGGTCTGCGAGGACATCGCGCAGCTCCTGCATGAGTTGTGGGCTAAGTGCGTTGAGTTCTTTCGGACGGTTGAGTTCGATCAGGGCAACCTGCGGCGCATACTGATCATTGACCTTAAGGAATTCCATTAGCGGTGCTTTTTTCGGCGTCGTTGATCTGATAGGCACTGAAACACCCTGCCGTGTAGCCAAGCTCTTCATGTTTGAGCGGATAGCCGTCACGGTCGTAGAAGCCACCCTTTAATTTGTGGATGTGTTCAGATATGTGAAAATCAGTTTTTGTCAGCAGTGAGTTTCTTGTTGGCTTGTAGGCCTCCGTCCAGCCCATCTCACTTTCCCTGTCGACCATACGCCAGACATTTCGGATAACCCAATGGCTACTGTCCTGAAGATCCTTTCCCATCGCGATTTCTGCATAACGCTTGTTGTTGATGCGGTTTTGCAGAATGGCATTGCCCGCGTAGATAACCGGCATCGCGACACCTGTTGTGTTCCTGTAGTCGATCTTTGCGCTTATCCGGGACGTGACGATGGTATTGTGAAAAATGTACAAACCGACTCTGTTGTGTTCATTGTAAACCTTGGAGAAAAAGAAACCGGGTGTATTAATTTCCTGCGGATATGTTCCTTCGATAAACAGGTTTGAATATAAATACGCCTTTTCACCGGTTTCTCCAAAAAAGATACTCGCTGCGTGAGCACAATTGCGAAATGTATTACGATAACAATAGCCCTCTTTATTGCCGTTGTTCCAGCTGAGAAAGGAACTGTGACTTCTTTTTCCAGACAAACTTGCTCCATCAACGTAGTTGTCGTGGACTTCAAACACATCCGCGGAAGCGATCTGAATAGCATCCCATCCCGAATTTACAATAGTATCTCTGTAAACGAGGACCTGGCCAACCCGGTAAGGTACAAAACCAGTGTCACGTGCTTCATCGGTAAAGTAACCAATGTACATTCCTTCGGATGACGCACGTTCAATCTTGTTGTTATGTACTTTGAGATACTCGAAGGTCCAGTTTGCTGCGTTGCAGTCTTTCGTGTAGGAGGTTTGAATCTGAATGGCAGCAGCACCATGCGTTACACCCTGATTACCCGTTATGTGTAGTCCGCACAACTCAAACCCTTTGTTGAACTTGCCTGAAATAAAAAGAATTTGTCCCGACTTTTCCTGGTGACCCGTAAGTTTAAATCCGTATGGGATGCCGGGATCAGCTTTGCCATCAATCAAAACGTAATGGTTGTCGTCGCCCCATAGCCACGCAAAGGGGTAATTCTGACTGGATGCAGCAATTTCAACCTGGCCTTTATTGATGATATGAACCGGGTTCTTTTTGGTACCCCGTAGCCCCGTAAACTTGATTCGACCACTGAACTTTCCTTTGATCAGGATTTTATAGCCCGGGCGTCGCAGATTACCGAAATCCTTGACAAAGCTATTGCCGCTGATGGCCGACAGGTCGATAACCTCGTCGGCAGTTTTTTCTGTGAACACCTGCGGGAGCACTGACAGGTATCTCCTGAAATGGCGTGTGATTTCATTCTGCCCCCTGGCAGTGACCAGTACATCGTAAGTGCCTCTTGCAAGCCGGATTCGTGGCTCCCTTTCGTGTGACCGGTGCACTCTCCGACCTGTTTCCGAATCTATGAAAGACCATTCCCAGTCGGCATCACCGACGGTCAGATTACGAATATGAAAAACCTGCTTTTCTCGCTGAATGGTTTCAACCGATAATTCAATCGATTTGAGTACCGAATTTGGATGGGAGCCCGGGGTCGATGCGCAGGCCTGGAGGCACTGTACGAAAACCAGAAAAACCAAAGGAAACAGACGCGGAGTCAGGAATAAGCCACTTTTCATCATGCAATTGCCAAATTTCACAATTCCGCTGCAAAAAAAAAGCCTGTTCAGTCAAACCGAACAGGCCTTCACACAAAAGGCGGATTAAAGTGTGCTTATGACCTTGAATACCACAGGTTGTCCAAAAGTAACCCTTACTTGTTAAACTTAAGGCTGTTATTTTGCAGCGTGGAGACAAAGAAAAAGATCAAAGTACTATTTGTTTGCCTCGGAAATATCTGCCGGTCGCCGTTGGCAGAGGCGATTTTTAACCACAAAATTCAACAAGGTGGTATTCACGTTCACTTTGAGGCAGATTCCTGTGGAACAGGCAATTATCATATTGGTAGCCCTCCGGATCCCCGGACACTCGCGAACGCGCAAAAGAATGGTATTCCGATAAACCATGTATGCAGGCAACTCACAGCAGCCGATCTGAAGTACTATGACTACGTGCTGGCGATGGATCGGAGTAATTTGAACAATATCCGTCGCCTCCCTGGTGCAGAGAATCACGCCGACAAGATTGCCCTGCTTCGCGATTTCGATCCCGCGGCAAAAGGGCTCGAGGTACCCGATCCCTATTTCGGGGGCGATGATGGCTTTCAGGAGGTTTACGAGATCCTCGACCGTTCGATGCAGCACTTCATTGAATACGTGCAGGGCCGTCACTCCATGTCGTGAGCCTTCACCAGAATCTGGAGGGTAGACCGCGAGGATTGTTCGAGGATCACCCCGGCTAACCGGCGATATCGTTCGAATGTCTCGGCATCATAGTTCTTCACTGTGATCAGCGTAAGCCCCGTGTTGTAGTAGACCTCAAAATGCTCCTGCAAGCGGGCAATCAAGGCAATGAGTTTACTCTCCCTGAAGTCGATGCAAAACGAGAAGGATATCGCGGAATTCTGCATGACGTTTACTCTGATATCAAGCTCGGTAAGGATGTGAAAGATGAGGTGCATCTGATGTTCGTTGACAAACGAATAGTCAGTCACTTTACAGGAGATCAATACCTGGTTATCCTTGAAGACGATGAGCGGTGGAAGATGCCTGACAACGCATTCGTGAATATTTGTTCCGGGGAGTTCGGGGTCGTCAAAATTTCGAACGAACAATGGGATGCCTTTGTTTGCCAGTGGCTTTATCGTCTTTGGATGGATAACAGACGCGCCGTAGTACGTCATCTCGGCTGCCTCGCGAAACGGCAACTCGGGAAAAACAATAGCATCAGGAAGTCGCTTCGGATCCGCACTCATGACACCCGGTACGTCCTTCCAGATGGTGACGGAGGTCGCCTGAAGCGCGGAAGCAAAGATCGCTGCCGTGAAGTCTGATCCTTCCCGCCCCAGGGTGGTCGTCAGCCCGGCTTCGGTACCGCCGATAAAACCCTGCGTGATGAACACACCTGCCTTTGAATTTCTGACAGCCTGGTTAATCCTTCTCCCGGTTTCATCCCATTCAACTTTCCCTTCCCGGAAGGTACTATCGGTCGCAACGAGCTTTCGCGCGTCGAGCCATTGTATGTCAAGGCCAAGTTTTGAGAGGAAGTGGAACACAATAAGTGACGAGATCACTTCGCCCTTTGATACCACCTGGTCGTAAGTGGCGTCAAATGGCAATGGAAGCTTTGCGTCAGCGCCGAATCCATTGATCAGGGAGGCAATCTCATCGGCCACGGATTTATCATCGGCGCCAAAAAGATCGGCGACAATTGCCTGATGGTAATCCCTGCACTCTGCAAGAAGGGATTCAACCTGGGTGCAGGCCCGCAGACCCGCGTGGATCTTCTCCAGGAGGTTCGTGGTCTTGCCCATGGCGGAAACGACAACGATCAGGGGGCGGTCGGCCTGGCCCACAATTTTAGCCACCTGCCGTATGCCCGGGGCATTCCTCAGTGATGCACCGCCAAACTTAAAAACCCTCATTTTGATTGTACTAAATCGTTTGCATTACTACTTTTGCAGCCTGTAACCCGAAGCCAAAATGACCGATAATACCGCAGCGCATACCAGCATTGAAACCTCCAGAATCGCCCAGCCAATCGGAACAGCCCTGGACCGTTTCATTAAGCGGAATCAGGACCAGTTCCAGTACGCGAGCGGAGAATTATCCCAGCTGTTGCGCGACATCGCGCTGGCGGCAAAAGTAGTAAACCGGGAGGTCAATAAGGCAGGATTGATTGACATAATGGGGGCAATAGGTTCGCAAAACACCGCTGGCGACGATCAGCAGAAACTTGATGTGCTTGCGAATATCCGCTTCACCCGGGCTCTGGCAAAAGGCGGTGAAGTTTGTGCCCTGGTATCCGAAGAGTCCGAAACCTACGTTGACCTGAACAATGATGGCAAATATGTTATCGCGATCGACCCGCTCGACGGTTCTTCAAATATCGATGTGAACGTAAGCATCGGAACCATCTTTTCGATTTACCGGAGGAAGAGTCCGGCAGGAACGCCAATTCTTCCAATGGATATACTCCAGCCGGGATCAGAACAGGTTGCCGCCGGTTATGTGCTCTACGGATCCTCTACGATGCTTGTCTACACCACGGGTCACGGTGTGAACGGATTTACATACGAGCCAACTCTTGGCGAATACTTTCTTTCGCACCCGGACATGACAATGCCGGAGGATGGGAAGATCTATTCCGTGAACGAAGGACTGTCAAACAGTTTTAGTCCCGCGGTACAGAGTTACATTAAGCACTGTAAGGATAGCGCATACACCGCACGTTACATCGGCTCGCTCGTGGCCGACTTCCACAGGAATATGCTCAAGGGCGGAATCTACATTTATCCCGCTACCCAAAAGGACAAAAACGGAAAGCTGAGGCTCATGTACGAATGCAATGCGCTGGCATTCATTGCTGAACAAGCCGGTGGCATGGCTACTGACGGCAAGATCCGAATTCTTGACATTGTGCCGGAACGCCTCCATCAGCGCACCCCCTTCTACGTGGGATCGCTGCGTATGGTGGAAAAGGCTATGAGTTCCAGCTAGCCGATTAAGCTTCGCCTTCGTCCTTCTTTTCTCCTTCGGCGTCGTCGGCCGCGGTAAGGACTTCAGGAGCAAACTTCAGGATGATTGCGTACCAACGAATAAGTTTCTTTATGTCGGAGACGTAGACCCGTGCTTCGTCGAATTCAGGGATGATCGATTTCAGAAATGATTTGAGTTCACTTGCATCCGAGTTGGCATCAACGCCAGGGTCGTCGCCGTACTCCTGGTGGATTTTCCTGAGCACATCGTCCAGGGGCACTGTGCCCTCGCGCGTCGTTGTGTAAATTGATATCTCGTTCAAAAGCGAAAGGCGGTGGTTCGTTGTTCCAACGATCTTTGTTTTCGCTTCATCAAGTGATTCAAGAATAACTCCGGACTTGGTAGGCGCTAGTACCTTAAACAAGCCTCCTTTACCGGTGATGGTTGCTATTTCTCCTAATGTCATTTCGTCGCGTTTAGCCGGGCAAAGCTAAAGAATCTTGTTCCGAAGTTCCAAGTGTGTGATTGAATCATTCAACATCGCCGGGCGGGTTGTGCCATAGTTCAATTGCTGAATCTGTAAACTCAAGGATCTCGTCGCGCCCCTGTCGGGTTTCCGCTGAAGAATAAAACATGGGTGGCAACTCTTCCCAGCTTGCTGATAACGTTTTTCGGAACTTGGCGCCACCTGCAGCTACCTGGTTTCGTGAAAGTTTATCGCACTTGGTAAAAATTATCGCGAGCGGAACTCCACGGTGTCCGGCCCATTCAATGAAACTCAGGTCGATAGGCTGAGGATCAAGTCGGATGTCGATGAGGATGAAAAGGCACACCAGGTTTTCGCGTTTCGTTACGTACTGTTCGATGATCCGGCCGAAACCTGAACGCAGACTTTTGCTGACCTGTGCATATCCATAGCCGGGCAGATCGACAAGGTACCAGGAATCGTTGATGATAAAGTGGTTGATGGTTTGTGTCTTGCCAGGTCTGCCCGAAGTCTTGGCCAGATGCCGTAAGTCCGTTAGCATATTGATCAACGACGACTTGCCTACGTTCGACCTTCCGATGAAGGCGAACTCAGGCTTGTCGGCGACGGGACATTTTTCGACGTCTGCGTGACTGGATACAAACTGCGCTGATCGGATTTTCATTGCTTAAAGTAATGATTGAAGGAGAAAATACTAAGTAATGTAAGAACAGTGTGCTTTATACGCGCACTTTTGACCATAATCCTCCGCACTTTTCCTGATTTTGTATTATATTCATGTCTATTTTTGTGATTAACTTTAGGGTTACAAAATTTTTTCAACAATGTCCAGTATCCGAAGTGTACTGATTTTTTTGCCTTTGCTATTGTTTTCTCTTAACGTTTTCAGCCAGGAACAAAACAAAGAGCTTGCCCGCGAATATATGATTCAGGCCGAGGAAATCATGAACGCTACAAAAGCGATCGATGATGCCCGGGAAATCATGGTAACGGCCGCGGACCTTGACACCACGTACATCAAGGCAAACTATGACGCCGGTCTGATGCACCTGAATACAATCGACAAAGGCCGGTCTGCAAAATATCTCCTTCGCGTTTACCGTCAGGATCCCGGTTATCGATTCGACATTGAATACCGCATTGGTAAGGGTTATCAATACGCCCTTGAGTTCGAGAAAGCACTCGAGTGGTACTACAAATACCTTGAGAAACTTGAAACAAAGAAAAACTATCAGGGCAGAGATAAGATTGACGTGAGCGTTGTTGAACGCGCGATCTATGAATGCCAGAACGGACTTGAGTTCGTTGCCAAACCGGGAAACTTCTCGATCGTGAATATTGGTCGCGAAATCAATTCAGAATACGAAGACTACGCGCCCGTGCTCAACGAAACGGAAGATGAAATAGTTTTCACCACGCGCCGCAGAGAAGACAACATGAACGAAAACGTGTATGAGGATAACAAACCCTGGGAGGATATCTTTATCGCACGCAAGGTGGATGGCAAATGGCAGTCCGCGAAAAACATCGGACCTCCGGTCAACACGCCTTACCACAACTCCAACTCGGCTCTGTCTGCAGACGGTAACATGCTGTTCCTTTACACGGATGAAGGCAATGGTGATTTGTACTACACCGAGCTGAAGAATGGTGTCTGGACCGAACCTGTTCCGCTACCCGGTATTATCAACTCGTCTTTCGAAGAAAAATCCATTACCATCTCAAGCGACGAAAAAACAATTTACTTCTCAAGTAACAGACCCGGAGGCTATGGTGGCCTTGATCTCTATAAGGCAACCAAAGATGCCAACGGCGAATGGTCGAACGTGAGGAACCTCGGCCCAAAGATTAACACGCCTGAGGACGATGACGGTCCGTTTATCGACTACGACGGAGTGACGTTGTATTTCAGTAGCATGGGCCGTAAGGGCATGGGTGGTTTTGATATTTTCAAATCGATGTTCGACCCGATGGCCAACGAATGGAGTGAACCCGAGAACCTTGGCTATCCGATCAACACACCTGACGACGACATCTATTTCGTTACCTCCAAAGATTCGAAACGGGCATATTACAGCTCTGTACGTGAAGATGGTATCGGTTATACCGACATCTACATGATAACCATCCCGGAAGGATTGAAGAACGTACCGCCTGTTGATCAGCGCGAACCGATGACTGACGAGCCTATAGTCTCCACAGATCCTCAACCAGACACACCGCAGAATCCGGTTGTTGAGAAGAAAGAAATCAAGCCGTTGAAGTTCGTGGTCAAAGTGGTTGACGCTACCGACAATTCAAGTCTTGATGCGCGCGTTCGCCTTGTGGGCGCAGCGGACAATGTGGTCGTGGGTCTTGCTTCAAAAGGTGCCGGTGTTTACGAGTTCAATGTTACAAGCCCGACTGCGAAGCAATATCGTTTGGCCGTCGAACGTGACGGCTACGCCTTCCAGAACCTGACCCTTCAGCTCGAAGGTGCAAGCGAAGAAGAAAAAACGGTTAACCGCACTGTCGAAATGAGAAAGCTTGCCGAGCGTGTGACCGGCATCCTGCGGAACATTTACTTTGATTTCGACAAGGCCACCTTCAAAACCGAATCATACACTGAGCTTAACATGTTGGAAAATATGATGCGTTCAAACCCGGGTATGTCCGTTGAAATTGCCGGACACACGGACGCTATCGGTACCAAGAATTACAACATGTACCTGTCGCGGAAGCGGGCGGAAGCCGTAAAAGATTTCCTCACCAAAAAGGGTATTGACGCGCGGCGTATCAAAGCTGTTGGTTATGGCAAGTCCAAACCACTCGCAAGCAACGACGACGAACTTGAGGGCCGCCAACTGAACAGGCGGGTAGAGTTTAAAGTCCTTTCCAACTAGGCAGAATACAGTCCTTTCATTGTAAGGGTAAACCACCTAAATTGCCCGCAAACAATGGCTGAAATGACGGTAGTTCCGTATAAGGACGATCAAAGCGGGAAAAAGGAACAAGTGGCGCGGATGTTCAACAACATCAGCCATCGTTATGACTTCCTCAATCACTTTCTAAGTTTAGGTATTGACAAGATCTGGCGAAAGAAGGCTATTGGCCTGCTCAGAACGTTAAAGCCACGTATTATCCTTGATGTAGCCACGGGAACAGGTGATTTCGCGATCCAGGCGATGGAGCTCAAACCGGAGAAGGTGTTCGGAATAGACATTTCGGAGGGCATGCTGGAAGTAGGCAGAAAGAAAATTCGCGGAAAGCAACTCGACGACGTTATCGACCTGCGGACCGGCGACTCCGAGAATATTCCTTTTCCGGAAAATAAATTTGATGCAGTGACCGTTGCTTTTGGAGTGAGAAACTTCGAGAATCTGGAAAAAGGTCTGAGCGAAATATTCCGGGTGCTTGTACCAGGGGGGCGCCTCGTGGTGCTTGAATTCTCCAGGCCGCGTGTGTTTCCAATGAAGCAACTCTATAACGCATATTTCCGGTTTATCCTTCCGCGCGTCGGAAGAATGGTGTCCAAAGATGCGTCGGCGTATACCTATCTTCCAGCATCAGTGCAGGCATTCCCCGATGGCGACGATTTTCTCCAGGTACTCAAGAACGTAGGATTTAAAGATACCCAATGCAAGCCACTTACTTTTGGTATAAGTTCAATCTACAGCGCTTCAAAACCCTGATTAGGCTGCTGCTCCTTGTAGCTTCAATTCCGGTTGCAGGTCAGAAGCGTTGGATTGAAAAGAACAATCCCAATTACGATGAGCGAAAACTTACCTACGGTTTTCTCATCGGCTTGCATACATCGACATATCAGTTGAAGTATTCCGATGCGTTTGTTGATTCGCCCATCTATGACAACATGCATTCGATAACGCCCCGCTGGAAAGCCGGATTCTCACTTGGCTTTATCGTCAACTACCGACTCAATGACCAGCTTGATTTTCGGATCACTCCCAAAGTTGGCTTTTACGAACACGAGGTGAAGTATCTCTATACCGACAATACACCTGAAGAGGTTCGACTCGTGGAAACTACAATGGTGGAGTTTCCGCTGTTGCTGAAGTACAAGTCCGAACGCCGGGGAAATGTTCGTATGTACATGGTCGGTGGTGTAAAACCAGCCATTCAGGCCTCGGGTCAGAAAGAGCTTGAGAACGGTGAGACGCTTGAAGTGAAAACCAGCAATCTCCATTTGGAAGCGGGCTTTGGATTTGATTTGTATTACCCTCTCTTCAAATTTTCACCTGAGATACGGTTTAGCAGAGGCATTGCCGATATTCTGGAGAACCGGTCGAACAGATTTGGTCATCCATTAAGCCGGGTGAACACGAATACGATCACTATCTATTTCCTTTTCCAGTAGACATGAAAAAAAGAATCACATGCATTACCGGCGCGACTTCAGGCATCGGTGAAGCAACGGCGCGTTTGCTTGCCGATAACGGATTTGACCTTATTCTCACCGGAAGAAGACGCCAACGTCTTGAGGCGTTGGAAAAGGAACTGTCAGCGAGAGTGCGCGTTATTACCCTCGCCTTTGATGTGCGCGACCGTGGCGCTGTGGAAAAGGCATTCAGCTCTTTGCCACTTGAATGGCGCGACATTGACGTACTTGTAAACAACGCCGGCAATGCCCATGGCCTCGATCCTATTCAATCCGGTAACGTCGACGACTGGGATGCGATGATGGACATCAACGTCAAAGGCTTGCTCTATGTATCAAGAGAAGTGATGCCCGCGATGATAAAACGCAATGGCGGCCACATCATCAATATTGGATCAATTGCAGGCAAAGAAGTGTATCCCAAAGGCAACGTGTATTGTGCCAGCAAGTCGGCGGTAGATGCGATCACGCAAGGTATGCGCCTCGACCTTAATCCTCATGGCATTAAGGTCACCGGAATTCATCCGGGTCTGGTGGAGACCGAGTTTTCGCTTGTGCGTTTTAAGGGTGATGAATCGAAGGCGTCAATGCCATACCAGGGGATCAGGCCATTGAGCGGTGATGATATCGCTGAACTGATTCTTTATATCCTGAATTGTCCGCCCCACGTGGTCCTTGCCGATATTACTGTTTTCCCGGTTGCCCAGGCAAGCGCGACCATTGTACATCGCCAGTCTTGATTAGAGGAGGCTGAGTAGCGTGGTGGTATCGATATCGTGACCGCCCTCGTATTGGATCACGCGTGGCGTAATACCGATCTTGCCACACAGATCCGTCATCTCTTTGTAACGTTCCTCCTTCATGAACGGATCGTCCTTGCCGCTGACGAGGGTCACATCTTTGTCTATCAAAACATCCTTTGCAGGAGTGAGGTCAAGGTCGGGCGGGAACACGCCACCCCATAAAACAAGCCGGCGAAAGCCTATGGAGCGTTGTGCAACCCATCGTGACGCTGTCGCAGCTCCCTGACTAAATCCGAATATGGTAACGGGTACGCCACCGGGCACTTCCTGATCGTAGATAGCATTTAACAAATTGATGTAGTTAGCGATATCGGTCAATCGTTCCTCGCGCGTCATCCACGTTGCCCCGACACGCATGTTCCCGGTTGTCAGTCTTTTGTTCAGTTCTTCCAGGTAAAAGCGTGACAAGCCCTCAGGTGCAATCACGTAAATGTTGTGATCCCGGAGAGAGTCAAACTTATTGATGAAGTGTTCAGCGAGTTGGGCATAACCGTGTAATACGACCCAGATTTCCCGTGCGGTTTTGCGGTCACCAAGTGTGAAGTATCTGGCCTTGAAGGAGAATGTTACCTCGTGTTTCATCAGACTAAAATAAAAAAACCTTCCGTGGGGGAAGGTCCTGAGATTTGGTGGCGTTCGAAGTCCTAGCGTTTAAATCCTAAAGCGCTGCCTCCGCAATATTGCGAGGAACCGTCGAACGTGTACTGGATGTAGTAGATGCCGGTTGTGTTGCAGGGATAGGCAATTGCGGAAATGAATTGTCCGTTGACCTTGCTGGTAGCTACTTTATTACGATTGCTGTCGAAAAGGCTCACGACAATACCATCGGTAGGCTGATTGGGAGCACATATGTTGATCATGTATTGCGTACCCTTGGTAAAGACGTATGAATATTCGACGTAATCCTTCGATCCTTTTTCGATTTTATAGCTTTTGAGGAAGTTGAAGCCTGCAGCGAGCTTCGGAATACATTGATTGCTCAACGCTTCTGAATTGCACTGCCCGATCACATCCAAAGCGCTTAGAATGACTATTGCAAAAACACTAATGATTAACTTTTTCATAAGGCTCCTGTATTATAACAATTAGCTTGTAATCTTATTTCTGATGTTGGTGGTTATTGATCTTATGTTCGCTATATCTCCGTCGGTAATTTCAATAGTGCTTGTGCTGTTATCCTTAATCACCATTACGCCGTCTTTGATTTCAAAGGTGCTCTCCTTGTATGTATACGTGATGTTCACTTTTTGGTAAGCCTCTTTCAGCGCTTCGAGATCAGCCAATAATGATGCCATTCCCTGATCGGTGTCCTTGTAGAAGGAGAGTAGCAGCATAATATTTTCCAGGATGATCTTTTGCGATCCGATCGTTTCACGCAATTCCTGGCTTTTTGTGTTCGCAGCTACCTCGGTGGTGATATGAAGCGCTTCGAGCCATCCTCCCGTAAGCAGAAGGACGCTCAGGTTGGAACGGTTCTCTGTCTGAAGATAATGGTTGATCTGGTTGAAGTTTTGTGTTGTGATCAGCAGCAAGGAATCCAGGTTCTTGCTGTTGGTAGCAAGTCTTCCGATGGTCTGGATATCAAAAAACTGCCCGATGTTCAGTCCGTCAGCAAGTTCCTTGATCGCCTCCATGTATTCGACTCCATCCTGGTTCTTTTCATAAATATTGGTGTAACCCAGGTCGGCACCGTAAATGCCGAGGTTCAAAGCCTTCTTGTAATTGGAATTGTACTTTGAACGGTTTCCGGCAGGATTGAGATAACTCACGTTATACTCATTGCCGGATTCTTTGAGGAGCATCGATATCTCCAAAGGCTGGGGAATTGATTCGAGAATGCTTGTAATGACTTCTTCTGAAATCTCTGGACCCTCAACTTTGGCGGTGTCGAGACCTTCGAGAAAGGCCTGTTCGTCCGTTTTTTTGTCTGATCCGCAGGCTGTGATGATGGCCACAATGAGACCTGCAATTAAAATTCTCATAGAGATAAAATTATGCGTTTACAAATTTACAAAATCGACATTCCAGCCCAAAAAATTACCTGTATGCTTTATCCTCCTAGCCTTTTCCGCGTTTCATCCGCGAAGCAAATGCATCAAAAGACTCGATAAACTTCCTGAGCCATTCAAAGTAGAGCGTCACATAAAGAAGTACCGTCATTATCCAGATGACCAACAGGTTGAAGACAAAGGTACTCACGCGGGCACCGAAGAGGTTCTTCTGTGGCGCAAAAAAGTGCGTCCGGTAGTCTAAGACCCCCTTCGGATTCGGATCCACATAAATCGGATTTATCTGTTGTAACAACTCGCCGTCGTGCTCCAGTATCCTGCTCTTGGTGTTTACATTCTGCACAAGATCGGCCAGACTTTCATTGTAGTAGCGGTTTTTGGCCTGATTTATCGCCCCGCCTCCGGACGCTGACTCCATCTGGAACATGGATGCCTCCTTCTGCTTTACGGCGTTGTTGTAGGCTTCCTGATAATATTTTTTGAATGCCTGAAGGAAATGATCGAGTTTTTCATTGAACTCTGGCGTGAATGTCTCCGGCGTCCACGTCGCGGATAACTCCTTCTCTATCCCTTTCCGGAAATGATTATCAAGCAGCGTGGTTTGTATGATTGCAATGTCCTTTTCAACCAGCCTCTTCACAGAATCCCGCGTATCACCACGATTGTCAAAAATGAACTTCCTCTTCTTGTCAAGTTCGTTTACCAAAAAGGAAGATTTGAAATCCGTGGTTGCCTCGATCTTTTCGAGCACATAGAACGGCTTCTGGTAAGAGTTTTCAACAAACTGGTGAACGGCCAGTGCCTCATAGGCCCATCGCGACGCCATAAGGTCTGCCACAACCGGCACCTTACCCTGCGTTGAAATCAGGTTATTCAACTTGTCAAAGCTGAATAACAAGCCGCTCAAAATCATCTGCGGGATCAGCAACAACGGAATAAGTACATAAACTGTCACAGCTGAATTGAATGCCGATGAGATATTAAGTCCGAGGACGTTGGCGAAACACGATACCGTGAACAGGACAAGCCAGAAGGGCAGGAGCATCCGCCATTCGATTTCAAGGATGGCATTACCCACAATAACAAAAAGCAGCGTTTGTATTGCCGAAAGGATAAACAGTATCCCCAGCTTGGACATGAGATAGCTGTTCCAGCTCAGGTTAAGGAACGATTCCCTTCGCAGGATCTTTCGGTCGCGAATGATTTCTTCGGCACTTACCGTCAGCCCCATAAACAACGCGACGATAATACTCATCAGCAGGAACGCGGGGAAGTTATCGTTAAACCGGAAGAGATACTCCCTGCCACCGGGTGCACTCTTGTATTTAATGATAAATGCAAGGATTATCGCGAGCAATGGCGCCTCGAGAAGGTTGATCAGCAGATACTGTTTGTTGCTGAGTTTTGCAAGCGTGTCGCGAGTCGCAAAGACGATTGACTGTTTCAGCCGGTTGGGAATGTTGAGACTTTGTGGAGGCTCTTCGCGAACATCCTCCACGCGGGTGAGATTAAACCTTTCCTTATAGAGGTCGAACCACTGCGGCGGCGAGATTTTTCTTTTGTTCGTAGGCTGGCCATATTCGTCGACGACCTTGGCCTCGATGATGCTGAATATTTGTTCAGGGTTAACGTTCCCGCATGTCTCACACTGACCGCGGTTGCTGTCAACCTGATGTGTAGACTTCTTGAAATACGTTACCGCTTCGACGGGAGGACCGTAGTAAGCGGGATAGCCACCTGTATCCATGATAATCATCTTATCGAACATCTTATAGATATCGGATGACGGTTGGTGGATTACAACGAATATCAGTTTACCCTTGAGCGAAAGTTCCTTAAGGAGGTCAATTACGTTTTCTGAATCGCGTGACGAAAGTCCGGAAGTTGGTTCATCGAGGAAGAGGACTGCCGGTTCACGAATGAGTTCGAGTGCGATGTTGAGGCGCTTGCGTTGTCCTCCCGAAATTGTTTTCTCAAGCACGTTACCTACGCGCAAGTCTTTGCGTTGGTCGAGTCCGAGGTTTTGAAGAACACTCATAACACGGTTATGCAGCTCTTCTTCACTCATGTTCGCAAAACAAAGCTTCGCGTTGTAGTAAAGGTTCTGATAAACCGTGAGTTCTTCTATGAGGAGGTCGTCTTGCGATACGTATCCGATCACGCCCTGGATTTTGTCCTTCTCAGTGTGTATATCGAAACCGTTGATCAGGATGTTACCTTTTGTGGGTTGGACCAGTCCGGCGAGTACGTTGAGCAGGGTTGTTTTACCCGCACCACTCGCACCCATGATACCGATAAGTTTTCCGGGGCCTTCAGAAATGACAACGTTGCGAAGTCCGATTGCGCCATTCGGGAACTTCAACTCCTCGATGTTGGCGTTAAAGGAAAGCTTTGTCGTCTTGAGTTCTTCATTGAAGTTGGCGACGAGGTCGCTGTAGTAGAGTGCGTCGCCATGCTGGGTCTTGATCGTGCTGCCGTGCGAAAACAGGTACGCGCGGTTCGGCTGCATGATAAATCCATTTAGTACGTTTGACTCTTCACCAAGGTATTTGGTGTAGTACATGTCGACGCTTCGCACGCGCATAAAGAGGAGCGATCCGGCGATGTGACCATGAACATGCTTTGACAGAGAGCCGGGTTCTCCTTCTTCCTGCGAATCGAGAACAAGGATGTCGCGGTAATTAAGTGACTGCGCCTTGTCGGTGATGACGAATCGTTCGATTAATTCGTATTCGTCTTTTACAATATTAAATACCGTGGAAACCGTGTTAATGATTTCCATACGCTGAGGTGTGAAGTTCTTATCGGTGCTGACGAGTTCGAGAAGTTTTATAAGAACAACGACCTTTTGTTTTTGCGTCAGCGTTTTGTTGATCTTCTTACATATACCGAGAGTCTTGACGGAGTCTTTAACGGAGGTAAGGCGCTTTTTGCCATCGTCTTCTTCGTCGTTTTTACCATAGCCCGAAAACTGGTCATAGAGGTCCAGATACTCTTTGATGGAATCGCGATCGAGTTCAGTCTGGAAGAAATTGATTACATAGCGGCGTTCACCTTCACTTACTCCGCCATCCTGCTTTGTAATGATCGCAAAAAGTTGAGTCAGGGCTTTGAGTATCTCTTCACTCATAAGTCAAAAAATCGCATTTATAAAGATAAAAAAAATATCGGTTACCGGTCATGCCTGAAAATGTTTTCAACATGGCTGGTAACCGATAACGGTGCCTAACGAAGCCGGGTCAGTACGTTCGAAATTCGAAGGGAATTTCAACGAGTTCAGAGAACTCCTGACCAGCTTCTTCCATGTCTTCATCATCCTCATGGAAATACCAAACGATCTTCATTCCTTTAATGTCTTCAAGCGCTGAAAGCACGTCGAGAATAAGTTTTGAAGAAGCGGTATTGAAATACTCCAGTTTGAAAACAAATTCGGTAGATGGATTGGCATCGCTGCCATACTTATTGATCCACTCGAGAACCGGACGATAGAATTCAGCGGAGTCTTCCGGTAGAGAACGGCCTGAAATTTCAAATATACCGTTCTTTTTATCGAGGATTATTTTCGGTGTATCTTCAGTTCCTTCCAGGTTTAAAATTTCCATGGTCATTATATATTTGAGTTCTAAATCAATTTTTATTCGAGTTCACGGGGAACGTTTACCTTAAGGCAAAAGAACGAGTACTCGGAGTTCAGTTCCGGAAAGGAGTATTCAATCTTCTCACCCGACTTGCGTGCCATGTCAACGAAACCCAATCCGGCGCCGCCTTTTTCGGATATCGTTGTGTTCTTGATGATTTCCTTGTAAAGTTCTTTCAATCCGTCCTTGTCCAACCCGTTGATGTGTTCAAGAGCTTGCTTGAGTTTATCGATATTTTCCTTGCGGATAGGATTTCCTGACATGATGCTATATCGATTGGTCTCCTTTCCAATAAGGAAGATCGCGGCATGACTCCGGATTTGCCCGTCGACGAGTTCATCGCTGTGCTTGACAATGTTTTGTAGCGCTTCGACCATAACATTAAACACCTTGCGTTTGATGCTGGACTCTTCCCCCGAGGAGTCGAGGTTACGCTCTGCCATTGCAAGAATCGATTTGGTGCTCTCCTGGGTGAAGTCACCCTGGTACACCAGAATCAGGTTCTGCGACATCATCGTACGGTGCAGGTCATAAATAAAATTCATGTCAGAAAAATTTAATGATACGAATGTGGTTCACTAAGATATAATTTTATTCAGATTCAACGATAGTTATAAAGTTGCTATCTGCAATATTGTTAAAATTTAATTCCTATCAGCAAAACGTCATCCGTTTGTTTTTGTTCTCCCCTCCAGGCTTCCCACTCGTGATCAAAGGCAGCCATTGCATCATGCATCGACCCCTTATGGATGCGTTCGATAATCTCCCTGACGCGCTTCGGTCCAAACTTCCGTCCTTCCGGTCCGCCGAACTGGTCAGGGAAGCCGTCTGAACTAAAGTAGATTGAGTCCCCACCCTTAAGCTGAATCCGCGTATTGGTAAAATTCGTCTGGTTCTTGAAAATACCGCCTCCGATAGGGAACTTGTTTCCTTTGACTTCCTCCATCGCGCCGTTTCGCATAATGTAAAGCGGCCTGTGTGCCCCGGCATACTCCACGACCTGGGTATTCAGATTAATCTTACAAAGAGCGATATCCATACCGTCCTTGGTTGTCGCGTCTTCATCCTGCCTTAGTGTCGTCGTTACACCTTCATCAAGCAGGTCGAGAATCTTGCCCGGTTCGGTGATCTTCCGGCTTCGTACAATGTCATTCAGCAGAAAGTATCCAATGAGTGACAGAAGAGCTCCCGGTACGCCGTGACCGGTACAGTCTACCGCCGCTATGAAGATTTCGTCCTTCAGTTGTACAAACCAGGGGAAGTCACCCGACACCACGTCACGCGGTTTATACAGGATGAATGAGTCAGGCAAAGCCCGGCTGATCACCCGGTTATTGGGCAGGATCGCCGTTTGTATACGTTTCGCGTAATTGATACTTTCCGTGATCTTCTTGTTCTTGTTCTGGATCTCCAGCTCAATCATCTTCCGCTCCGTGATGTCGTGAGACACCACCAGTACGGATTCAAGTTTGTTGGTTTCATCGTATTCAGGAATGGCGTTCACCTGCATGATACGTTTACCCATTTCTGAAGGGAAATCCATTTCCGTTGAAACAGTGTTGTTCGACTGGTTCACCTCCTCAACCACCCGAAGCCAGCCTTCGAGGATGGAGAAATCGAGTTCGGCTTCCTTGACTTTCTTGTTAAGGAACAACGCGGGTTTCTTTCCGGTGTACTCTTCGATAACAGGGTTGATATACGAAATCGTTTCGCTTTCGAGTCGTGTGATAAGGTCAGGCGAGTTTTCCGAAAGTGCCTGCATCTTGCTTCGCATCCTTTGTTCCTGCTCAGCGCGGCGGCGTTCGGTGATGTCACGTGAGTTGAGAATGTATCCGTGAATAGCAGGGTTCGACATACAGTTCGTACCCGTCGATTCAATCCAGATAAAGCTTCCGTCTTTCGCACGATACTCGTACTGAACAGTTACTTTCTCGTCAGGGCTTTCGTTCATGCGTCGGAAGATATCGTGGAAGATATGTCTGTGATCAGGATGTACCTTGTCGATATCGCTCTTGCCAATCATCTCTTTCTGTCCGTAACCGAGGATGGTTTCAACCGACGGCGAGATGTAACGGATTGTTTCGTCTTCTTCGTAGATCGTAATAACCTCGGACGCGTTTTCGAGGAGAAGCTGCATCCGTTTTTGTGTACGGTTAACTTCTTCAACCTGCTCTTCGAGCATCTGATTAGAACGTTTCAGCTCTTCCTGGGTCGCCTGCATCTCCTCCGCATTCTGACGAAGTACCTCCTGCTTTTCCTTGAGCTCAGTACTCATCTCCTGCGATTCGGTGAGCAGTCGGCGTGTACGTTCGTTAACCTTGATGTTGAATATCGTCCGTGCAAGGATCAGCGAAAGCTCCTTTACAAAATTCACCTGCGAGTTATCGAACTTCTTAAAGCCTGCGAATTCCAGGACACCGTAAACTTCTTCGTTGGTGATAAGTGGGACGATCAGAATACACGACGGTTTTTGATCACCTAACAAGCCGGAAGTAAGTGTTACGTATTCTGCAGGAATTTCCGTGCGAAGTATCGTATCCTTTTCGATCGCTGCCTGTCCTACGAGCCCTTCCGCGAACTTGAATTTTGCCTTGAGGTATTTCTTTCTGTTGTACGCGAAGCTTGCTCTCATTTCAATGAGGTGCGGTGTCACTTCATCGTTGACAACATAAAACGCTCCCTGTACTGCACTGATTTTTCCGAGGATGAATCGAATGACGTCGTCTCCCAATTCATCGATGGAGTCGTGCATCCTGAGGATTTCACTGATTTCGGCGACGCCCCGCACAATCCAGTTGCGCTCGGTGTCGCGGCGTTCGTTTTCAATAAGGTTCTTCCGCATGTCGATCAACGACATACCGAGTATATCGTCCTGGCTCGCGGGAGCAAACTCCGTGTTGTATTTTCCTTCTCCGATCTGCTTTGCGAAATCTGCGTTGCGTCGGAGTGTTTGTACAAGTTCATCGACTTTTGTACCCATCTGACCGAATTCATCGTTGCCGCGGTCTTCGTCCGTTTCGGGAAGGATACCTTGCGCAACGAGCCCGATCGTGTGTTTCATGCTGAAGAGTGGTCGTGTAAGGGAACGTGCCAGTACCATCGTCAGCAGGAAAGCCAGCGCGACTACACAGACGCCGGCATAGACGAACGTCGAGAGTATCTCACCGGTAACGGCCTCTGCTTCTTCTATCTCCATCTTTGCAATAAGTGCGATGCTGGCAGCGTTGATCAGACGTGCTGTCTGAAGAACACTCTTTCCGGCGTAGTCTTTACCTTTACTGGTGACCGACTTGCCTTCAAATACAGGTTGAAACGATACAGCGAAAGGATCATTGGCCTCCAGCATCCGGATCGCAGCCGTTGTGTCTTCGCGAATCGGGCTTACAAGAGCTATCTTTTCCTGATAAGCACCTTTACGCGCAAGAATTATTTCACCCGTTTTTCCAAGTCCCTTGTAGTTTGTAAGAAGTTCATATGGCTTGCTCAGATCAAGCTTGACGATAATGATCATATCGCTCCCGGCAGCATCCTTGGTAGAACCGGCAATAAACATGGAGTACTTGCGCGTTTCCTTGTTGCGTTCAACCAATGAAAAGTAAATACCATTCATCGCTTTCGCGAACATGCCATCCCTTTCCACGAAGTTCGTTTTGTATTCGGGGTCTGTTGAAGCAATGACATTTCCCGTCGGGTTCGTAATGATGATCTCGCCCACCTGGAGTACATTCTTCATATCGGCGAGGTAACTATTGATGTCACCGGCGGGTTCGGAAGAAGTTGTCAGCATATCGCCTGTGTCCTCATCCTGACTGGGATCCGAAGGGAAATCCGACGGTTCGGAAGAAGCCGGATCAGTTGAATCGTCGGAAGAAGACTCATCATCGAATGAGGCAATCATAAAGCCGCCGGATTGTGTTTCGCTTGCGTGATTCTTGACGGCATCGGAGCGCTGGAGCATTTCTACCGCGAGCGATCCGCGATAAAAAAATGTATTAAAGTAGTTGGCGTAGTTGTCGGCGACAGCGTTCAGGCTGGTAAGGTGCTTTTCGCGTGCAGCCTTCACCTGGTAATCATATCCAAAGAAGCTTATAGCGCCAACGGCAACAATTGTGATTGCCAGTATTAGCAGCGTTATCTTGGTACTTACGTTAATATTCTTGATCATACGCTTCGCTTTATCCGATTGACCTGATCTTTTCGGTTATCAATTGCGCCGACTCCTCAATGAACTTACGCTGATCATCCGTTATCCTTTCGAATGTGGCAATCTCAAGCACACCGAACAGTGTATCGTCGTCCCTTACGGGAACCAGAATAATGTAGCGTGGAGAAGAGTTTCCAAGGCCGGAGAGAATCGTAATGTATCCGCTGGGAACTTCATCAATAAAGAGTGTCGTACGGGATACGGCCACCTGACCGACGACGCCTTCACCAAATTCGTACTGAATAACCGAACTCTCGCCAATGTTGAGAGCGTATCCGGCATAGAGTTCAACAAAGCGTTTGCCTTCAGTTTCGCGGGTCCGGTACAGTATACCCTGGCCGGCTTTTACTTCCTTGCAAATCATCTGAAGTGCGTCTGTAAGCGCATCCTTCGAATCTTTTCCGGCCAGCGCGCTTTTTACAGTTTCAAGACTGATGGTAGTGAGTCCGGCCTGTTCGTTTGCCTCTTTGCGCAACTCCTCCTTGTCGATGATCTTGTCTCTGAAAACTATCACCTCTTTTTTGTAACTCATTGCCGACACGACAGTAAGGATACCAATGAGGAAAGTCGCACCGAGGACAAGATATACGGACAGGAATTCCGGCTGGTATCCATCGGCGAGGCGGAGCGATACCGGAAGAGAATAGATCTGATAAAGGGAAACCCCAATGCCGACAATGAACGCCACCGTCAGCCACAGGTTGAGGTTAGACCGGTCAGTAAATGTTCGTGTCATCTGTATTTTTTATCCAGTTGTTTAAAAAATTCAACAATCTGATCAATACGAAGCGTGTAGTCGATCCTGGTTGCCCCAAGTGCGGCACGTGGCATCGTGTCAATCATACATTCCGACGGTTCCTGAACAATCGTTGTTCCGCCGCGTTCGTGAATATGTTTCATACCCAGAGCGCCGTCGCGGTTTGCGCCTGATAACAAGATGCCTATCAGCTTTTCCTTATACACATAGGCGCAACTGCTCAATGTTATATCTATCGCCGGCCGCGAGTTGTTCACCATTTCTTCTGTTGACAGGGCGAAGTGATTGCCAAGTTCAACGGAAAGGTGATAATTTGACGGAGCCAGGTATACACTGCCTTTTTTAATAGGCTCTTTATCATTCGGTTCTGTCACCTGGACCACGCTCTTGATTGACAAAGCTTCCACGAACCCGTTTCTCACATGCTTCAGCCGGTGAAGGCACATGATAATGGGTAGCGGAAATCCCTTTGGCAACTGCGATAAAATCTTCACCACTCCCTGAAAGCTGCCTGCGGAACCACCGATAACAACGGCTTTATAGCTGTTATTTAGGTTGAATTTATTCATGCTTATGGCAACCTCGCTCAGTCCTTAATTTTCTTATATATCTTCTCTTCATTGTTCACCACAATGAAGCGATTCGCATAGTCACACCAGATCAATGATTCTTTCGATCCAATAGCCAGATATCCGTATTTGAACAAACTTTCATGGAACTTCTTGAGAACTTCATTCTGCAAGGTCTGGTTGAAGTAAATCATTACGTTCCGGCAAAGGATAAGATCGAATTTGTTGAAGATGTCGCCGAGAACAAGATCGTGTCTTCGGAACGAAACATTTGCCAGCAGTTCCTTGTGGAAGACTGCATTACCGTTTTCTTCCCGGTAGTAGTCCTTGAAGTTACCGGTTCCCTGAAAACGGATGTAGTTCTTCTCGTTCAGCTCCATATTCTTGACAGGATATGTGCCGGCTTTAGCTTTCTCAAGGATGTTAACATCCAGGTCGGTGGCGATGATCGTCACGTCGTGGAGGATGCCCATTTCCTTGAGCATGATGCACATGGACATTACTTCTTCTCCTGAAGAACATCCCGCGTGCCATATCTTGAATTGTTTGTGATTCAGCATGATTGCCGGGAGGATCTCTTCGCGCATGATGCGCCAGAAGCTTGGGTCACGGAACATCTCCGTTACGTTTACAGTCAGTTCGTCAAGGAATTCGTTGACAAAATTGGGCGTGTCAGTAAGCTTCCTGAGGAGTCCATCCACAGTCATTTTCTTGAGCTCCAGAATGCGGAGTACGCGCCTCTTGAACGAGGACATCGCGTAGTTCCGGAAGTCGTAGTTGTACTTCTGGTAGATGAGCTCGGAAATCTTTTTTAGATCGGCAATGTCAATGTCGAGCATAAGGACCCCAAAATTAGTTTGTTCATGGAACTGCCGGTTGGATTTGCCGTGTAAACCTTACACACGTCTCAAAACAACCCAAGCCCCATGATTTATATTAGTTGACAAAATTCAAAAAATACGCGCGATGCCTACTGTTTCCCGCGCCTGTCCAATGCCTCCTTCGTGATCTTCAGCGCATCAAGGTGGATGCGCATTTGCTGATGGAACTGCTCGGCAACCTCCCAGTGCCGGGCGTGTTCCGACTTACTGCCAAGCTCCTTTTCAAGGTGTTCAATACGCTGCTGATACTCATCCTCAAGTTGACGGAGTTTTTCACGCATAACAAGGAGTTCTTCCGGTTCCGCCCGCCGTTCCTGCAGTGCTTCCAGTTCTCGAATCCGCGCGACGTAGTCCTTCTCCTTGCGAACAACCTCTTCCTGCGTCGCCTGCAATTCCTCCATATTCTGGCGCATTTCCTCTTCCTGAGCGCGCATTTGCTCTGTTTGCTGCTGGAACTGCTCGATCAGCATCCTGTTTTTGTATGCCCCGCGCACGCTCGCAATCGTCGAAGCGATGCTTTCCCCGAGTTTTTCAACAAATGAAATTTCGTGTGGCTCAAATGCGTTGAAGGATGCCAGTTCCACCAATCCGTACACATCCTGGTCCACCTTAAGCGGCACGATTAGTACGGATTTGGGATTGGCGTCGCCGAGCCCGGAAGTAATGCGGATGTATTCTTCCGGAAGTGAGGTGAGATAGGTTGTTTCCTTTTCCAGGAAAGCCTGTCCCAGCAGGCCCTGACCGGGTTTTATACGCTGCTGCTCATGTTTCTTGATGTCCCAGGCAAATATGGAAACCAGCTCCAGATACTTCTCGTTTCCGCCATCGTCGTTCAAAACATAAAGAGCACCCTGGTTCGATCGCGTGTACTGGATCAGGCCCGAGATTATCTTGTCGCCAAGCAACGTGATGTTGTCGTGTGAGCTGCGAAGGATATCAACAAACCGCGTAAGACCCTCGTTTGCCCATTTGCGTTTTTGTTCTTCTTCATTGATGGCGCGCAACTTCTTCTGCATCTCAATCAGCGAATCGGCAAGTTTATTCTTCCCTTCCTTGTGGCCGTGATCGAAAGCTTCTTTATAGTCCAGATTAAACTCTCCCTTTCCAATCGCGCCCACAAAATCGGTTGCATCCTTAAGATTTTCGATGGTGTGGTTTATCTCTTCAGCAAGTGCACCAAGTTCGTTTGCGGGAACGTCACTCATTTTTTGCAGGGACGCGACATTGTTCTTGATTGTGGAAAGCGGCTTCAACACCTGGGTGATAAACATCAGATACACGCCTCCAACGAGAAGAATATTGAATATTAAAACGCTGACCTTCGCGAATGAGAGTGCCGATTGCCGCGAACTGACTTCGTCGTCGAGGTCGTCAATCAGTTTGTCAAACCATTGTGACATGGTGAGAGAAAGCCCTTCATATTGCAGCCGTGCAAGAGAGGCCTCGGTGTTGTTGACGTTGCTTACATATATAGTGGAGACGATGCCCGTCGAGTCCGCGGAGTCCGCTAAAGGAACCAATGGCTGAGGTTTGCCTTCATCCTGGCTAAGGAGAACAAGAATACTCTTTTTGTAATCGCCCCAGCTGTCTTCGAGTCCGTCAAACGTTACACGGGGAAGGCGCGACAACGGCTCAATGAACGCCTCGCGTTGCTGCATACGTCCGCCGCCTTTCAATGTTTTCAAATGGAAGTCCTGCTGCTCAATCAGACCGGCTATCTGCGGTGCTGATGTTCGATTTCCCTGAAGGAAGTGCTGGACATGTGAAGATATTCTCTGATTGTTGAGTTGCGCCAGCTGGGTGTATTCGATTTTCAGTTCCGCTTCTTCAACGCGCGCAATCCGCCAGTCCACAAAAAAATATTCTGCCATGAAAACAATGCACGCCAAAAAGCCCAGATAGGCGGCTAATTGTCGTAAATGCTTGTCGCGCAGAAAATTCATGCCTGCCAAATAAGCTAAAAAAGGATAAAGCAGGAAACCGAAACCCTAAAATTGAGGCGAATATCTTACAAAGGCATGTAACCAACCTGTTGTGATTTATCACGCGGTGAGATTCGATCCCGTGAACGCGTTCGGGAGGAGAGAAGCCGCGGATGGAACAACAAGCCACGTGTCAACTGACTGGAGCATGATCACTTCGATAGGTCGGTTTTGGCGCGCCTCAAATTCTGCGATCACCTGCCGGCACGCACCGCAAGGTGTAGCCGGAATCAGGGCAGCATTCCCTTCTTTTCTCGCTACCACGACCATCTTTTCGATAGCCAGGTTGGGATGCACCGATGCTTTGGTATAAAGCGCGACTCGCTCGGCGCACATGCACAAAGGATACGCGGCGTTTTCCTGGTTGGCCCCCGTGATACAAGTGCCGTCCTCAAGCAACAGCGCCGTTGCGACCTGGAAATGCGAATACGGGGCATAAGCAAGCCCGAGTGCGGCTTCTGCTTTTGAAATCAGCGTTTCGGCAACCTGATCGAGGGGCTTTTGTGCCATAATTTGATTTTTTAGATGGATAATATAGATAATGGGTCGCGGAAAACGAAAAAACTCTTCGCACCGTTGTGCTGAGGATAACCGGCAAATAGGAAAAGCCTTTTAGTTTTGTGCATGGCAAACATTCTCGTACTGGGCGCGGGTCGCTCTTCCTCGGCGCTAATCCATTATTTACTGACTAACGCTAACACCTTTGGCTGGAATATCAGGGTGGGTGATATTTCCGAACGCGCCGCTCTTGAAGCTGTTTCCGGGTTTGATCATGGCGAGGCGGAGTTGTTCGATATTAAAGATGGTGCAAAGTGTAAGGTGAGCATTAACCGCGCTGATATCGTCATTTCCATGCTTCCGCCGGCATATCACCACCTCGTGGCGCGCCATTGCCTGGATCTTAAGAAACACCTTCTGACGGCAAGTTACGTCAGCGACGAGATGTCGGTGTACCACAGCCATGCCGTTGAGAATGGCCTGCTTTTCCTCAATGAATGCGGACTCGATCCTGGAATCGATCACATGAGCGCAATGCAGGTAATCGATCGTGTCAAAGGTCAGGGCGGAGAGATCGTCAGTTTTGAATCGTTTACCGGCGGCCTCATCGATCCAACATCAGATCCCGATAACCCGTGGCGCTATAAGTTCACATGGAATCCCCGCAACGTAGTGATGGCAGGACAGGGTACGGCAAAGTATCTGCACAATAATCAGTATCGGTACATTCCCTATCAGCAACTGTTCCGTCAGCTTACCGAAGTTGCCGTGCCGGGGGCCGGTGTTTTCGAAGGGTATGCCAACAGGGATTCATTGAAGTACGTTACAACGTATGGTCTGGACGGCGTAAAGTCAATGCTGCGCGGAACGCTGCGATACAAAGGTTTCTGCGAAGCGTGGAATATCTTCGTGCAACTTGGTTGTTGTGATGACAGCTATCAGATGGAAAACGTCAGCGCGATGACGCACCGCGGTTTCATCAGCGCATTCCTGCATGGTGAGTACAAGGAAAATGAAATTGCGTCGCGAATCCCGGCGCAGACGGGTGTGTCTTCAATCGACGCTTTGCGAAAACTGGAATGGTCGGGCCTGTTCAGCGAGGAACTGGTCGGATTGGATGAAGGATCTCCGGCGCAGATTCTTGAACACATCCTGGCAAAACGATGGAAGCTATCCATGGGCAATCGTGACCTTGTCGTGATGCAGCACAAATTCGTGTACAAGCTCAGGGAAAAATCCAGGACCATCATATCAAACATGATCAGCAAGGGTGATGCGTCACAAACTGCCATGGCAAAAACGGTAGGTTTACCGCTGGCGATAGCCGCGAAATTTCTGCTGGCGGGGAAGATTCAAAGTCGCGGTGTTGTCATTCCCGTCAGGGCGGAGTTCTATGAACCCATACTCGGTGAATTGAAAGAACTGGGAATCAGTCTGGATGAGCGGGAACAATAACGACTAAAACATCCCCGGATTACTTCGCTCGTATTCGGTATCAACCAAAAGTCCGAATCCATTTGCAGCCGTTACTGCAAGATAATCGCAGCGCTCATTCTCGGGATGTCCTGCATGACCTTTTACCCATTTGAATTTTGGCTTGTACTTGCGGTGAAGAGGAATGTACTTCAGCCACAGATCGACGTTCTTCTTGTCCTTAAAGTTCTTCTTTTCCCACGTCCACAGCCAGCCTTTTTCAACAGCGTTGATTACATACTCTGAGTCTGAGTAGATGGTCACAGGAATGCCCTCTTTGCGAAGCGCTTCAAGACCGCGTATCACGCCAAGTAACTCCATGCGGTTGTTTGTCGTGAGGCGATAGCCGGCTGAGAGTTCCTTTACAAAATCGTTGTATTTGAGAATTACGCCGTAACCTCCGGGTCCGGGATTTCCCTGGGCAGCACCATCTGTATAGATTCTGATCATAACGCGTGAGTCTTGAATATCTTGACAGCTATCGCCAGCAGGATCACACCGAAGACGCGTCGCAGAACCGCGAAGCCCGACTTACCAATAACACGTTCCAGCCAAACCGATGACCTCAGGACCAGGTAAACGAAAATTACGTTGAGAAGTATGCCAATGAGAATGTTGATTTCATGATACACCGCGCGAAGCGAAAGAATGGTCGTTAACGTTCCTGCCCCCGCTATCAACGGGAAAGCCAGCGGAACTATCGACCCTGAACCTTTACTATCGGGATCTTCCCTGAATAACGTAATGCCAAGAATCATTTCCATTGCTACAATGAATATGACAATCGATCCGGCTACCGCGAATGAGGGAATGTCGAGACCGAAGAGTTGCAGAATAGAAACACCGAGGTAAAGAAACGCGATCATTAGTCCTGCTGATATCAACGATGCCTTTCCTGCCTGGATGGTTCCTTCGCGCTTACGAATGGTTATGATAAACGGAATTGATCCGAGAATATCAATGACTGAAAACAAAATCAGCGTTACCGAGAAAATTTCTTTCAGGTTCATGGTCGCGCAAATTACGAAAAACGTTCATGCGCACAGCGCGCGGCTACCATGCCGCAAGGAATTTCTGTAAAGCCTTGATTTCAGCCTTACGGATTGCGGGGAAGTTTGCTATTCGGAATGTTAACGGCTTAAATGCACCGTAACCCTCACCCAACAAAAAGCCTTCCTTTTTTGCTTTAGACTTGATGGTTGACAATGTTTTCTCGTCACCCTTTACCGGAACAACGGTGTAAGAATGAACGTCGGGATTTGTGACAAAGTGCGCGATCCGTTTCCTGCGTTCGAGGAAGTCGCGCCATTGTTGATACTGTTCAATAATCCGTTTTTGCGTGACTCTTATGTTGTCAACATTTTCCAGGACACGCATGAGCAGATATATATTGAGCACGTTAGGTGTGAATGGCGTCTGCCACTTCTCCATCATGCTCATCATAAATGTGAGACTGTTATAGTGATTCTTCTCACCCAGTGTTGTCGCTTTTTGAGTTGCGTCAGGTGAACAGATCATGATACCAAGACCCGCCGGTAAACCAAAACACTTCTGCACCGATGCAAACCATATATCGGCCGACGCAAAGTCAAGTGCAGTTCCTGCCATTGAAGATGTTGCATCAATAGCGATCAATCGCCCGGGATATGTTTTCCGGAATGAACGAATAACACCGGCGTGCACCTGCGTACCGTTTGACGTTTCGTTTTGCGTCATGCAGATCACACCATCTTCGGGAATTGACATTCCGGGAGAAGGAGACTCATTGAGATCGAAAGCAATTGGATTCGCGTTGCCGGTCAGTCTGCGTGTGTATTCGTACCACTTCTCACCAAACGCACCGTTGAAAAAATGATAACTTGACTTTGTGATCAGTGACTGTGCGATGATCTCCCAGCATTCGGTCGCGGATGATGTAAAGAATACAGTATAGTCACGCGGAACATTCAGTTTTGATTTCAACAGCCGTATGGTCTTACGGCTGATCTTCATGAACTCTTCGCTGCGATGATTGATGCTTAAGATACCATCGCGATAGCCGTCCCGGACATAACGAGGTATGTCGTCATAGACACGCGACGGACCTGGATAAAATGAGATCATGAGTTTATACTTTCTTGTTCCCTTTTGTTCTGAAATACTCCAGCGCGAGTGCATAGCTCTCCATACCGAAACCGGTTATCATACCCGCACACTTGGATGTGATCAGACTTTTGTGTCTGAACTCTTCGCGCGCGTAAACATTGGAAATGTGTACCTCCACCACAGGTGTTTTGATCGCACCGATAGCGTCGTGGATTGCTACTGACGTATGCGTGTAGGCTCCGGCGTTTAACACAATGCCGTCAAAGTCAAACCCTGCGGCGTGCAGTGTATTCACAATTTCACCCTCGACGTTCGATTGGAAATAATGCAGCTCCAGATCGGAAAACCGTTTCCTTAATTCAGTGAGGTAGTCCTCGAACGAAGCGGAGCCGTAAACGGAAGGTTCGCGCCTTCCAAGAAGGTTCAGGTTGGGACCGTTAATAATCTGGATCTTCATAGTCGATGTGTCGGATTGCGATCAAAAATAAAAGAAATAAACGGTACTGTCGGGGAAAAAATCAGGATGACATGATAGAACGTTCCCGTGGTGAAGCCGTGCGGCCGGTGGATGTGTCGGCAATTCAAGTTCCGGGAACCGGAAATAAACGAATGCACAACCTCCCTTCGGCGGAAGCGGAATTTGTACCTTTGGGTATGTGGGATGTTGACATCCGTGAATTTCAGAATTACCTCAGGCTGGAGCGTTCGTTGTCGGCAAACTCCATTGAGGCTTATGTGCGCGATGTGAGCCTGCTGGCGCGTTTTATGGAACTGCGGTTCAAGGGTGTGCCGCCGGCAAAGGTAAACACGCCTCAACTTCGCGAGTTCCTGGAGTATGTCAATGACCTGGGCATGAGCGAATACAGTCAGGCGCGTATCCTGTCCGGGGTTCGTGCTTTTTATAAATATCTCGTGTTTGACGGAGTGCTCGACAAAGATCCCGCCGAGTTGCTCGAAGGTCCGCGTCTTGGAAGAAAACTTCCCGACACCTTGAGTTTTCATGAAATCGAAATGTTGCTTGAGGCGATTGACCTCTCCACACCAGAGGGGGCGAGAAATCGCGCAATGCTCGAGTTGCTTTATTCCTCCGGATTACGCGTCAGCGAACTGGTAGAATTAAAACTCAACAACATCCATTTTGATATTTCATTCCTTCGGATCACTGGCAAAGGTAACAAGGAGCGACTCGTTCCTTTTGGCAAAGACGCGTCGCGGTATCTGAAGATTTATATTGATCAGGTTCGTGGCGTGCCACCGCATGCGAGTCCCCGAAAGGGCCATGAACAATATACTTTCCTGAATCGCTTTGGACGGAAGCTCACGCGTGTCATGGTATTCACGATCATCAAGAATCTAGCACAAAAGACCGGACTAAAAAAGAATATCAGTCCCCACACATTCAGGCATTCATTTGCCACGCACCTGATTGAAGGGGGAGCTGACTTGCGTGCAGTTCAGGAGATGTTGGGACATGAATCGATTACAACAACGGAGATCTACACGCACCTCGACCGCGATTACCTGAAGCAGGTTGTGCAGGAGTTCCATCCACGAAAATGAGGTGACTTCAGAACGATGCTGTCAACGCGAGGCTTACACTCTTAAGGGGAATGAAAGTCCCTGACACGACCATGTTCTGGTCATTTTTTTCATGTAGCGTGATAAGATTTCGCGCAGACAACGACACTCTTAATGCCCTGACAGGAAGATTTCCGAGCGCCGATTTGTTCAGAAGTAGACCGACGGAAAGATCGTTCACCCGGGCTGCAGAGAATTTCAGGAGGCCGTGTTGTGGCGGATTGTTCGAAATCATACCGAAGTGCTCCGATTTGCCCATATCGATCAGCAGATTAATGAAAAGGAAGTCTTTTATCGTTAGTGTATTGTGGAATGCTGCAACCCAGTTTGGATAAGGGCCGCCCGGGAAATCACGCCCGTCATCCGAAGAATCATCCTCGCCCCCGGCGAAAACCAGCGACTTCACCGCCAGCCATGACAGTGCAGTTGTCATTTTCAAGTCAGGGTTGCTGATCGTGTTTGCCGATAGCATGCTTTCCCATCCACGCGCTTTTGTTTGGTAGATCAGGAAGGTGTTGCCCCACGGAAATGAAGTGTAAACGAGCTGTCTCCTGTCGTGATCATGGAAATATGTTGCGGAGAAACTCACACGGTTCCTGAATAATTTATAGTCCATGCCAAACTCAAAATTCTTTGAAGGCGATATCAGGGGCGCGTGCATACCGGTTTCGGTATCCGCGACAAAAGGCAGCAAATAGGACGTGCCAAAATCCAGGTCGGAATAAGACACCCTTACGCGAGCACTGTTAAAATTGTCTGATGTCAGCGAAAAGGCATCGCTGAAGACAAAACTCGTACTCGCCGACCAGGATTTGTGCTCAACCTCTGCCGGAAAGCTTGAAGGCCCGTCAATGCGATAGCTCAAATCCAGCGAAAGGTAATCACGGAGCCTCGTCGTAACGCCGGTATAGAATGCACGATTCCTGTAATTTGCCCACTGGCCGCTGCTCGAGGATTGCGATTCCATGCTCCGATCGAAAGACGCGTATTCTCCGGTTATTCCAGCAAACGCTCCAACAGTCAGCTCCGGGATGATATTCTTTTCATACGCAGCGACAAGGTTGTGAGACCTCCGGTCCTGGTCAGACCTTGCCTTTGAATTCGGCCGGGACTCTGTCGTTCGCAGGCCCGTTATCGCGTGTTGTGTTGTGAGTTTAAGACCCTTGATGGGTTCGTATTGCACGATAATGTTTCCCTGGGCGGTTTTGAACCGCGACCGCGTGTATGAAGCAGGAAAAAATTCGTTGGCCGGAAAATTCTGCAAATAGTTATTTGTTCCCCAGTCAAGGATCAGTCGCGTCGTGAGATTGTTGGTGATGTTTATACCGGTATTTGCGCGGATATTCTGACTCCGCGTGTGACCGTCGTCGCTGTCGGCATACGGATATGTGTGGAAGCGATAGCTAACGCGAGTATCGACCGGTCCGAAGTCTTTCATATAAGCTATTGCGTTTGTAAACTGCCAGCGATCTGCGGTGGAAAAAGCATCATAGGTGCCTGGCACAAGTGTCGTAACTGAGTTAAGCTCAATCATCGATTTGTCGTATCCTTCACCGGTCCTGCTTCGAAATGCCACGACGCCGTCGCCGGCGGGCGCACCATATTGCAATCCCGCGCTTGCAGCACCGGCAGCGGTAACGGTAGCGAAGTCGAAGCTGTTCAGATTGTAGGATCCGGCGATACCTGAATTCATAGGCAGTCCGTCAATCACCCACATGGTGGCACTCGATCCACGCATGCCTCCCGTTGCACCAGGAGTCGCTGACGAAATTGAAAGTCCCGGTGTCCTTCCGCGAAGCATATTGAATGCACTGGCTCCCGAATAAATATGCCGGGTCCAGTCATCCGAGACTTGGGTCACCTGATAACCTGTAGAGCGTGTTGGCATGGGGTGCTGCCAGGGATACAGGACCACCGAGTCTGGCGTAGCGATCGCGGTGGAGTCAGAATCATTTTCAAATGATTGAGCGGATCCAGTCAGGCCGGCCGCGCAAAGAACGAGGGTTTTCCAAATCAGACGGGTCATATGGGGTAACGAATTTGGCGGTTACTAATTTAGGCGGTGAGCCGATTCCGAACAATACCCCAGGTAATGAATTGATAAACAATTAATTGGTTTAAATTGGCATACGTTTTTACCAAAACAGTAAATATCCAAGACTCATGTCGAAATCAGGATTTTCTGTTATTCTATGCCTGTTTACACTTTCCTTGGCGTCAGGCCAAAAGGTCGAAGTCAAGGTCAATAAGGATACTGACTTTTCGCGATTTCGTACTTTTTACATGATGACCGGAGAAATTGTTCTGGTCGTGAACAAGGAGGTTTCGCGCGAAGTATTGAAGGAAAGTGTCCGCAAAGGTGTGATTGCCAACCTGGAAGACAAAGGTCACCAGCACATCAGGGACAGCGCGTCTGCCGACCTCGCCATAACGTTCGTTGCAGAAGTGGTTGAGAGGTTGGACCAACAGCAACTGGGTCCACTCGGTCAGAGTCCGGCGCGCACACCTGTCGACCTGAACAGGTCTGACACCTGGACGCAGGAAATCCGTTCAGGTTCACTCGTCATTGAAGTGTTGGAACGAAGTACAGGAAAGACGCTATGGCGCTCATCCACAACAATCACCTTTCGTTCATTCGATCTCACGGAAGGGCTGCAGGCCGCGGTGGCAAGGAGTCTGCGAAAATTTCCCAAGACAAAAAAATAAGTGCCCGAGGTCATCAGGCACTTACTTCCATGATTATTGTAATACTGTATTAGATCTTGAAAGTAACACCAAGCATAAGCGGTGCTACACCGTAGCCGAGTTCGCCATACGCTGCAAAGCGGTCTGTGAAGTAATAACGTGCACCACCAAAAAGACCTGCAGTCAGTGATGAAGGATAATCGTTGTCAAGATCTATTGCGCCTGAATAGCTGTAGGAAGCTACCCTGTAGCCGAGCATCACGCCGCCATAGAGATCAAGCTTAGGAGTGATATTGTCGATATGCTTGGAGAAGTGATAAGCGCCGCGGGCACCAAAGTCAATAAAGGTATAAGACCAGCGATAGCCGAAATAGTTTCTTTTCCAACTTGTGAATCCAAGGTACGGTCCGATTGTGATTGCATCATTGATCGCGAAGTCTGCAGAGAACAGGATCGGAACGCCGCCGGCATAATAGTATCCGAATCCGAAGCCACCATTAATCAAGACGTTGCCTTTATCAAGCTCAGCCTGGGCAGACACGTTTTCCGCAGCGAAGAGAATCACGCTGAAACATAAGACTGTTAATACCTTTTTCATTCTGATTTGTTTAAGTGTTTATGAGCCGTAAAATTAAAATAAAGAACGTTATTCGGTATGAATGCCGGCAAAAAATATGTGTCGGCTTATTCCGCAACGACTATCTTTGCGAGCCATGTACAAGTCGATCATTCGTCCTCTTCTCTTTGCGACAGACCCTGAAAAAATACATCACGTCGTATTTCGCCTGCTTAGATTAGGGGGCTATTTCCCCGGCTTTAAAGCCATTCTCAAAAGTATTTTTGAAGTAAAAAGTCCCGTCCTGGAGCGAAAACTGTTTGGAGTCACCTTCAGGAACCCCGTTGGGCTTGCGGCAGGCTTTGACAAAGACGCGCGCCTGATCGATGAACTTGCTGCCTTTGGATTCGGGTTCATAGAAATCGGTACACTAACCCCTCGTCCGCAGCCTGGCAATGATAAGCCGCGCCTTTTCCGGCTTCCCGAAGACAGCGCGCTGATCAATCGCATGGGCTTTAATAACGAGGGAGTGCAGGCGGCAGTTACACGATTGAAGAAAAGAAACTCGGATGTGATCGTTGGTGGCAACATTGGAAAAAACAAAATCACACCGAATGAAAATGCTCTCGATGACTACGCGGCATGTTTTGAGGCACTGCATTCTTTCGTCGACTATTTCGTACTCAATGTCAGTTCACCGAATACACCCAACCTTCGCGAATTGCAGGACAAGGAACCGCTGCGGAGACTACTTGAACACGTGCTGTCACTGAGTCGTGAGAGGACTCCGTACAAACCTGTTCTGCTGAAAATCGCTCCCGACCTGAGTGAGAGTCAGCTCGGTGACATCGTGGAGATTCTCAGGGAGACGAAGACCGATGGTGTCATCGCTACCAATACAACTATTTCCCGCGACGGAATTAAGACGTCAACGGACCGCCTGCAGGCAATAGGACCGGGTGGTCTCAGTGGAAAACCGTTGAGGGCAAGGGCAACTGAGGTGGTGCGTTACCTTCGACAACAACTTGGCGCCGGATTTCCGATCATCGCCGCCGGAGGTATTATGAGTGCCGATGATGCGATCGAAAAACTTGACGCCGGGGCAGACCTCGTTCAGGTTTATACAGGATTTGTGTACGAGGGCCCTGCTCTGGTAAAATCGATAAACAAAAGACTGTTGGAGCGCGCGAAAAACAGAAAATAACGTCTCAGCTACATCAGCCCAACCGTTGTGTGCCCTTCCATCGGCTACGGGAAGTTCATATTTTCATATAGACCACTCCAACAAGAAGCCTCGGTTTTGTTGCATCCCTGTTTTTATTCCTGACCATATCGGATACACCATACGCGTACCCAAAGTCAAAAGAGAATGACCCGTGATCCGAACCACTCCAGCCGGCTACCGGCGGGATCGGATGCCTCGGAGTGAATCACCGGCATCAGAAACTTTTTTTGGAAAAATCGCGTGGTTCCGGCAACAATGCGTGGCGTTCAGGTTCTTTCTCGCATTTTTCTTTAGTTTTGCAGATCAGATGGCACAGAACACCTATAAATCAAATACGTTTAAAAAATCTGAGAAGGAAAAGAAGGGGAAGTCATCTAAAAAGAAGTTCACTTTTGGCTTTCTCAAGGATCCGCGATTCAGGCTGGCGAGCGGATTCTTCCTTATGATCGTTGCCGTATACCTTTTTCTTTCACTGCTGTCTTATCTTTTTACCGGCAAGGCCGATCATAGCGTCGTTGAAGGACTGTCGGGGGCGCCACTGCTCGAATCCGGCAAAGAGGCAGAAAACTGGCTCGGACTCTATGGCGCCGTCACCTCGCATTACTTTATATACCGTTGGTTTGGCATCGCTGCCTTTGCCATACCGCCACTACTTTTTGTAATAGGATTCAAAGTCGTATTCAACCGACAACTGCTCCCGGTCTTTTCGTTTGCAGTGTTCAGCATTTTTACCGGGCTGTGGCTTTGCCTCCTGCTTGGATACATGACCATGATCAACGATGGCGTCAGTGAGTGGAGTTTCCTGGGCGGAGGCCTGGGCTATACGCTGGCGACAATCAGTGAAGGCATGTTCGGCTGGGGAACGTTTTTGATTCTCATCCTGTCCCTGTTCGTCTTCATTGTATTCTTTTTCAACATCACCACAATACCAGCTTTTCAGGTAAAGGATCCGAAGCCCATGGGCAACGATGCTATCATTCCTGAAGGTGATGAATCAGAGTCTGATGAAAAAGATGACGGGCTTTTCTCAACGTATACCGACGACAGCGACAACTGGCCTCAGCAGATTGAGGTCACGGACGATGAGAAATCTGAACCCACACCCGAAGTCAAGGCCGAGACGAAACCGAAGCCTGTAGAAACTGAACCGGTAACGAAACAGGTAGAGATTAAGCTCGAAGTTGAAAAGCCGGTGACGAAGAAGCAGGAGAATTCCGAAAACAAGGAGCCTGTCTTTACTGTGGAGGAGTCTGTTGACGTTGAAAAGCTTGCCGAACAACTTGTGCAGGAACACGGGTTGTACGACCCGACCCTGGATTTGAGCTCGTACAAGTTTCCGCCTCTTGACTTGTTAAATGAATATGACACCGGAAAGGCAGGAGTGACGCAGGAGGAACTTAATCAAAACAAGGACCGCATTGTTGCCACCCTCGTAAATTTCAAGATCGGTATTCAAAGTATCAAGGCAACCATCGGTCCAACGGTTACCCTATATGAGATTGTTCCCGACGCCGGGATCAAGATATCACGAATCAAAAATCTTGAAGACGACATAGCCCTCAGCCTCGCGGCCCTGGGTATCCGGATCATTGCGCCAATCCCAGGCAAGGGTACGATTGGTATTGAAGTGCCTAACAAGAACCGTGAGATGGTAAGCATCCGCTCGATGTTTTCTACACAGGCATTTGCAAAAACGGAAAAGGAGCTTCCTGTCGCTCTGGGCAAGACCATATCAAACGAGGTGTTGGTAATCGACCTCGCCAAGATGCCACACTTGCTTGTTGCCGGTGCAACAGGTCAGGGAAAGTCAGTCGGGCTTAATGTCTTACTCACCTCATTGATTTATAAGCGGCATCCGTCGCAACTCAAGTTTGTACTCGTCGATCCGAAGAAGGTCGAGATGTCGTTGTACAGCAAACTTGAAAGGCATTACCTGGCCAAACTGCCGAATGCAGAGGAGGCAATTATCACCGACACGCGCAAAGTGGTTCATACGCTGAATTCGCTTTGTATTGAAATGGAGAACCGCTATGAAATCCTCAAGGATGCCGGTGCCCGTAACCTCAAGGAGTACAACGCGAAATTTGTGGCGCGAAAGCTCAATCCGAAGGAAGGCCACAGGTTTTTGCCCTATATCATCCTCGTTATTGACGAGCTTGCGGATTTGATGATGACCGCCGGAAAGGAGGTCGAAACACCAATCGCACGCCTTGCCCAGCTCGCGCGTGCAATAGGAATACACCTCGTGGTGGCGACGCAACGACCTTCCGTGAACGTCATCACCGGGGTGATCAAGGCCAACTTCCCGGCCCGCCTTTCATTCCGGGTGACTTCCAAGGTCGATTCCCGGACAATTCTCGACACCGGCGGCGCCGATCAGCTTGTTGGTCAGGGAGATATGCTGCTTTCGTCAGGGTCAGACATTATACGTCTCCAATGCCCCTTTGTCGATACCCCCGAAATCGAGAAAGTGTGCGAATTTATTGGTTCCCAGCGAGGTTACGATTCCGCATACCTGCTGCCTGAATACGAGGGAGATGACGAGGGCGGAGTCGCAGACGTCGATCTTTCCGACCGGGATGCCCTATTTGAGGACGCAGCGCGGCTTATTGTGGCACACCAACAAGGCAGCACGTCGCTGATTCAACGAAAACTCAAACTCGGCTATAACAGGGCAGGCCGGCTTATCGATCAACTCGAGGCTGCGGGCATTGTCGGACCCTTCGAGGGCAGCAAGGCGCGGGAAGTGTTGATCAAGGACGAACTAAGTTTGGAACAATTATTGACTAACCTGAAAGAAAAACATAACCAATCGTAAATTTGCCCAAAACGAACCTAATTCAATGAAAACTGTTTTCTCAGCTCTTTTTTTCCTGACCATGTCGATTGCCACGTTCGCGCAATATGATCCGAAAGCTCTGCAGACCCTGGAGGAAATGAGCAAAAAATATAAATCGATAATTGCTTTTGAGGCTAACATCGCATATACCCTGATCAACGAGGTTGAAAAAATAAACGAGGAGTTTAAAGGAAAGATCACCGTAAAAGGAGACAAATTCAGGCTTTCTCTGCCCGAGCAGGAAGTAATCAACAACGGTTCGACAATCTGGACCTACCTGCCTGCAGCGAAAGAAGTCAACATCGACAACTACGATCCCGATTCAGAGGACATCAACCCGTCCAAGATTTACGAAATCTATAAGAAGAATTTCAAATACCTGTATCTGCAGGATCGTACCGAAGGCGGAGTCCTGTGCGAGGAAATTGATCTCGTTCCTGAGAAAAAAGACGCACAATTCTTCAAGATAAAAATGCTGATCAGCAAGAGGGACAAGAGCATCCAAAGCTGGACAATGTTCGACAAGGGTGGAAACAAGTACAAGTACACCATTGCCAAGTTTAATCCGAATGTAAAAGTTGAGGATAGCTTTTTTACTTTTGATCCGAAGAAGTATCCGGGTGTGGAGGTGATTGATCTGCGCTGAAGAAGGAATTGATTTCACCAGACATAAAAAGAGGTTGTCTCAAATGGGACAGCCTCTGCTTTTTGTATGGGACGAGGCTCCGCCTTTGGAGAAACGCTGCGACGAGTGTGTCTCGTTGGTTGAAGTGACGTGATACATTCGCGCGCTTGTCTCGCGAAACCGATGGACTGAAGTTCGCCCTGACAATATAATTGTCGAGGCTTCGCCTCTTGAACTCGATGCGTGGAGATCCGTCTCCGGAATTTTTTGTGATATGCTTTCGGCTTCCGAAGGCATTTTCGCATTTTTGCCGGCGAATAGCATGAACCGAAGCTCGCTCTTTCAGCAGATCACAAAAAAAAGCTCCTACCTGTGTGTAGGGCTTGATACCGATCTCGCGCGGATCCCGCGCTATCTGCTTTCCGAAGATGACCCCATTTTTGAATTCAACAAACAAATCATAGACGCCACACATGATTTATGCGTGGCATATAAACCGAACCTTGCATTCTACGAGGCGCTTGGCTCCAAAGGCTGGCGCAGTCTGGAGCGAACGCTGGAGTACATTCCAAAAGGAATATTCACCATCGCCGATGCGAAACGCGGTGATATTGGAAACACCTCGGAGTTGTATGCGCGTGCATTCTTCGAAGAAATGAACTTTGATGCGATAACAGTAGCGCCTTATATGGGCGAAGATTCAGTGACACCGTTCCTGGGATTTCCGGATAAATGGGTCATCCTGCTTGCGCATACATCCAACAGCGGCAGCGGCGACTTTCAGTTGATGGAATCCAAATTGTCCGGAAAGAAGTTGTACGAAGAAGTGATTCTCAAATCTCAGCAGTGGGCGTCGCCGGATCAATTGATGTTTGTTGTTGGTGCGACACAGAGCGATAAGATCGGCAGCATCAGGGCACTTGCACCTGACAACTTTTTCCTCGTTCCGGGAGTGGGCGCGCAAGGAGGCGACCTTGAAGAAACTTCACGTATGGGCATGAACAAGGAGTGTGGTCTTCTCGTGAACTCGTCCCGCGCCATTATTTATGCTTCTCCGGATATGGATTTTGCTGCGCGCGCCAGGGACGAAGCGCAAAAGGTTCAGCGCCAGATGGCGGACTGTCTGGAAAAATATTTATAGCTTTATATTATTCGTTTAGCGCCTTACGGCGCCGTTGTTAGTTATTCTTTTAAAACCGTTAGCCATGAATGAATCCTTTCTTCATTACTTATGGCAGTATCAGTATTTTGACAAAACTGAACTGCTGACGACCTCCGGAGAGACAGTGCAAGTCTTTAATGCGGGATCGCGTAATCCCGATGCAGGACCCGACTTTCTTGAAGCGCGGCTTCAGGTGGGCGGATTACAATGGATCGGCAGCGTTGAAATCCATATCGATGCGTCGGGCTGGTACCTTCACGAACACGACCGCGACGAAAGTTACGATAGCGTCGTGCTGCATGTCGTATGGCGCAATGACTCACCTGTTTTCCGGCGCGATGGCAGCCCGATGCCAACGCTCGAAATTGCGCAGCGGGTGGATGCCAATCTGTTGGTTCGCTTTCGCGAATTATCAAACAGCATTGAGGAAATACCGTGCTCGCCGTCGTTACCGCATGTTAAGCCGATCGTGATCCTCAATACGCTGGATCGTATGCTTACACAACGGCTGGAGGAACGCGGACGGTTTGTAAAGGAGTTTCTAACCCGCAACCGCGGCGATTGGGAAGAAACAACGTACCAGCTTCTGGCGCGTAACTTTGGATTCCGACTGAATGCAGATCCTTTCCTTCAACTGGCACGTGCACTTCCACTGAAGACACTGATGAAACATCGTGATCACCCTGAACAACTGGAAGCGATGCTGTTTGGCGTAGCCGGATTTCTCGACGACAATCACGAGGACGCGTATTACCGTCTGTTGCAGCGCGAGTTTAATCTGTTGCGTCAGAAGTATCGACTTGATCATAAAGCCATGAACAAAACGCAGTGGAAGTTTCTTCGTTTGCGTCCGGCTAATTTCCCCACATTGCGCATCGCACAGTTCGCGGCGTTCTTTGCCAGGCATTCAACATTACTGCCGTTGTTTCTTGCTGCGGATGGCGAAGAAATCCAACAAGCATTTCGTTGTAACCCGTCACCTTATTGGAACGAGCATTACAACTTCCGACGCAAGTCGACGAAAAAGGAAGCGACCATGGGAGATGACAGTGTATCTAACCTGATTGTCAACACGGTGGTACCGGTCCTGGCAGCCTATGCACTCAGCCGGGATGATCAGCGACTCATGGAAAAAGCAATCCGAATTCTCCATCAAATGCCGGCCGAGAGCAACCGTGTCATCAAGAAGTGGAATACACACCAAATTGCGTGTGCCGACGCCTTTGATTCGCAGGCACTGTTAGAACTTTACAACAACTTCTGCACCCGTCATCGTTGCCTGGATTGTAATATTGGCGCATCTTTGGTGAAACCAGTCCCCACGTGAGCATTGTCCCATTCGTAAATGTCCTTTTTATCGCTACTGCGTCGTGGATGCTTTGGCGAAAGGAGCATTCCGAATTAAAAAGGTTTTTTTTTCCGGCACTGGTGTTTCGAATCGGCTGCGGCATCGCGCTCGGACTTGTCTATCTGCACGTCTACAGCGTTGGTGATACGTTCGAATATTTTGAGCAGGGAAGTCGTATCGCAGCGATGACGGGTGAAAGTTTTGGAAGGTATATTCAGTTTCTTTGGTCGGGTGAAGAACTGTACAATGACGGCGTCGAAGTCGCACCGCGTGCACTTTTTCTTTCGAAGATTACAAGCGTCGTTGTTTTGTTGACCGGATACAATTACTGGATCACAACTGTCTATTTTTCATTTGTTTCATTCCTCGCTTCATGGGCACTTGTCAGGGAAATCAGCGCATGCCGCGACCGTTATGCATTGCCTGCGGTGTTTGCTTTTTTGTTTTTCCCATCGGCCGTTTTCTGGTCATCGGGATTGATTAAGGAAAGCATCGCCATGTCGTGCCTGTTTTTTGTGGTTACGGTTTCCATACGCCTGTGGCGCGCCAGCCGTGTCAAAACGTGGCAATGGATACTGCTCGTTCCTGCGCTTTGGATGTTGTGGGGATTAAAGTATTACTACCTCGCAGTATTGCTTCCGGTAATCTTCACCGAGTTGGTTATGCAACGACTGATCCGTCCACGCCTCAAAGTGCGATTGATTTTTGACGTCGTGATCTGGCTGGCGGTGTTCATGGTGCCTGCCGTTATCGCAAGTCTTGTTCATCCAAATTTTTATCCGGAACGTTTTCTTGACGTTGTCGTTTCGAACTATGAAGTCTTCGAGAGTATTTCCGACCCAAATGATATGATTCACTATCCGGACCTTGCACCGGATGCTCCGAGTATTATCAAATACGCGCCGAAAGCGGTTTTGTCGGGATTGTATCGCCCGTTCCTCTGGGAAGCCGACGGATCATTGCAAATAGTATCGGCGTTGGAGAATGCATTACTTATTCTGCTCACTGTCGGTTTTGTTGTGCATGTGTTCAAGACCCGTAAAGTCGGACCGTTGTTTTTCCCGGTGCTTGTCTATAGCATACTCCTGATCACGTTTCTCGCGTTATCGGCCCCGAATTTCGGAACGCTGTCGCGATATCGTGTTGGAATGCTTCCCTTCTTTGTGTTACTCATTACATCGGACAATTACTTCGTTGACTTAGTAAAGGGACTTCTGCGAAGGCGCTGAAAGTTCTTGTTCAGTATTGATGGCGATTCTACCTTTGCGCGTCATGGAAAATCCAGTCATTATATTCGGTGCCCAGGCAATTGGCCGGGCGGCAAAAGAAATTTTCGAGCAAAACGGCAATGTCGTCTATTGTTTTCTCGACGACGATAAAAAACTTCATCAGACGGAGATCGATTCAGTTACTGTACTTGGAAGTACGGACGACGACGGTTTTTTGAAGCTCATAGGCAAGAAATGCGAGGCATTTGTCGCATCGGATGATAACAAGGTTCGTCGTTCCCTTGTCAAGATGCTCAATGAGAAGCGTCATGTTCAACCCGTGAACGCGGTTCACAGGACTGCGATTATTGCATCATCTTCATCAATCGGTCACGGAAATTTTATCGACCAGGGTGTGAAGATCGGCGCGGGTGCAGCTATCGGTCAGCATTGTCTGCTGCACAGCGGAAGTATCGTTGGAATGGAAGTGCAGGTTGGTGACTTCGTACAGATTGGGGCCGGCAGCGTTCTGAATCCAGGCGTCATTGTTGAAGAAGACGCGTTCATCGGATCAGGTGTAACCATTGTCTCAGGCGTGACGATTGGAAAAGGCGCGCGCGTTGGTGCAGGGTCAGTAGTAATCACATCGGTCAAATCGGGCGAAACAGTTTTTGGTAATCCGGCGCAGACCGTTAATACCTGATCACGGGTAATTATTCACATTGCATATGAGTACATTTTCTCCAGCCGATCTTATCCTCCATCCTGACGGAAGTATTTATCATCTCAATCTGCGGCCGGAGCATATTGCTGATACTATCATTGCAGTAGGTGATCAGAACAGAGTCGCGGAAGTGTCGAAATTCTTTGATGAAGTGACCTTTCGTATTAATCAAAGAGAGTTTGTAACACACACAGGAACACTTCGCGGCAAACGCATTTCGGTTATCAGTACCGGGATCGGTACGGACAACATCGAAATCTTCCTTACTGAACTTGATGCATTGGCGAATGTGGATTTGCAAACGCGAACTGTCAGGCCTGTGCATCGTTCACTGGACATTATCCGCATTGGAACTTCAGGCGCGATCAGTGAAGACATTCCGGTTGGTACACATCTCGTAAGTGGTACTGCAATTGGATTTGATAACCTCATGCAGTTCTATACCCTGGAGCAAGATTCAATGGAGGAAGAAATGGGAACGGCTTTGCAAAAACATCTGGGGTTGCCGTTTGCGCCGTACGTTGTCGGATGTTCCGAAGAGTTGTTGAAGAAAGTAGCTTTCGATATGTATCGTGGACACACAGTTACGGCGCCGGGGTTCTATGCTCCACAGGGAAGGAGGATACGAATTCCTGTGAGGTTTCCTGAATTACTCAAGAGGCTTACAACGTTCACGTTTCAAACGGGTGGCGGATTGACGAACTTCGAAATGGAAACTGCCGGCTATTATGCGATTGGCCGCCTGCTAAGGCATCGTGTGCTGAGCGTAAATGCCATTATCGCTAATCGGGTACGCAATGAATTTGCCCCTGACCACGCTGAAGTCGTGGAAAACCTTATCCAGAAAGTATTGAGTCGGTTATAATGTGGTGGAGCTGTCCATCCGCATGATGTACTTGCCCGCTGTAAACGGATCCTTGTTGTAGAACCCGGATAAAATCCGGTGCGCAATCTGCTCAATAATCAGTTCGTCATCCGACTTTCCTTCCTTTCCTTGCCAGAATACCCGGTTCGGATGTTTTTTCATATCCTCGATATAGTACCGGGCGTGCTCATACTGCTCGTCGGTGTACGTCATCGTAAAACAGGTTCTAACTTTTTGCGTGTTCATAGGTTTTCGCGCTTTCTTTGTCAGAGAGTAAAGGAAACTCAAGGAATATTACAAATTCTACCAGTGAATTGGGAAATCATTAAAAACCCTTAATCCCGTATCACGTTTGGCAATAGTTGTGCCACTCAATTTGTTTGTTAATTATACTAAAAACCGTAAAGTTGAAAGAACGATTGACCGCGGGCGGGCGTGAATGTCCGTTTGCGGGAACACCCCGAGTTTCTCCTGGTATTTCATTTACGGTAAACAAAGGAATTGAGCTTATGAAAGACCGTACTATTTTCAGGTTACCCAACGGAATCCGGGTTGTCTATGAACGAATTCCCACCACAGCCATCGTGCATTGTGGTATTATACTGGACGTTGGAAGTAGGGATGAAAGTACTGATAATCAGGGTATTGCCCACTTTTGGGAGCACATGGCGTTCAAAGGCACCCGCCGTAGAAAAACCATTGACATATTAAGTAGCCTCGACTCCATCGGCGGCGAACTGAATGCCTACACCGACAAGGAAAAGATCGCTTTCTACGCATCCGTGCGGAAGGAATATTTTGAACGCGCCGTCGACGTGCTCAGCGACATCACCTTCAACTCTGTCTTCCCGGAAAGAGAGCTGGAAAAAGAGCGTGGTGTGATCCTGGAAGAGATGGCGATGTATAAAGACAGCCCCGACGATTCCCTCCAGGATGAATTTGAGGCTGTCGTCTACAAGAAGCATCCCATGGGAATGAACATCCTCGGAAGAGAAGAGACAGTCAGGTCATTCCGCAAGCGTGACTTTGTCTCCTTCTTCAAGAATCACATGAACACTAACCGGATTGTATTCTCATGTGTAGGCAATGTTTCCCCTGACGAAGTGCAACGTCTCGCACGCAAATACCTCGAGGGTTTTCATAACACGTGTCTCAACGGAAGACGAAAAAAGTTTTCCAATTATCAGGCACAGGAGCAAATCCTTCGACGTGTCGTCAAACAGGCGAAATGTGCTATGGGCAGGGATGCATATTCCATTCGGCATGAAGACCGGATCCCGTTGTTCATGCTGGTGAACATGATCGGCGGTCCGGGCATGAACTCACAGTTGAATCTTGCACTCCGTGAGAAGTATGGGTTTGTGTATTCGGTCGAAGCCCATTACATCCCTTATACGGACACCGGAATGTTCGCGGTGTTCTTTGGAACGGAACCACGTCAGCTCGACAAGTGTATCCGGGTAGTAAAACGCGAGCTTGCACGCCATTGTGAGAAACCGCTTTCAGTTCGCAAGTTGTCGGCGATGAAGGAACAAATTAAGGGACAGCTCGCCATGGCCGAAGAGAACAACCTCAATCTTATGCTGATGATGGGGCGCGCCGTCCTGGATTTTGGCAATGTGCCTTCGCTCGAAGAGATATTTGAAAAGATTGATGAGACGTCAGCGTCAAAGTTGCAGGATATTGCTCAGGATATTTTCGATGAGCGCAAATTGAGTATGCTTACCATGGTTCCTAACTAGCGGAAGCCGCCGAATGCGATTGGGACTAACCGACGAGTATGAATATTATTCCTGAAAGCATTCAGCAATACGCTGAAGCACACACTTCCGAGGAGAATGATCTGTTGTGGCAGGTGAACCGCGATACACACGCGAATGTCTTGAGGCCGCGTATGTTGTCCGGGCGCCTGCAGGGCAGACTGCTCGCAATGATCAGTCAGATGATCCGGCCGCGGCGTGTTCTCGAAATCGGTACCTACACCGGGTATTCAGCGTTGTGTATGGCTGAAGGCCTGGCCGCCGATGGCAAACTCATTACACTCGACATCAACGAGGAACTTGAGGACCGTCTCCGCGATACGTTCTCAAAATCGCCATACGGCGACAAAATCGAATTACGGATAGGCAATGCGCTGTCGATCATTCCGACGCTGGATGAGAAGTTTGACCTTGTCTTTATTGACGCCGACAAGGAAAATTATGCCCGCTACTTTGACCTCGTTTTGCCAGCCGTAAATCCGGGTGGTATCATTCTTGCCGACAATGTTCTCTGGAGCGGCAAGGTTGTCCAGGACAAAGTTGATAAAGATACACGGGCGATAATGGAGTTTAATCGGAAGATTCAGGAAGATCGTCGTGTGGAAAATGTACTTCTTCCGATTCGGGATGGGATTATGATGATAAGAAAACTATCTTTGTAAGCGTTATTCCTTCAAAAGTTTTTTAATACATGAGGTTAACTCTCGCGCTATTTTTTGCTACTACGCTATTCGTAGCCGCGCAAGGTCCGGAAGTTCCGCACAAGATGAAATTCGCGGACATGACCCTGACCATCCGCGACGATGCCCGACGCGAAATTCAGAAAGACGTTGATGCCCTTACACGTTACGCCAAATCCTTTGAAGTGAAGGTTCAGCGTGCGCGGACTTATTTTCCGATAATCGAACGAATTTTTGCCGAGGAGAATGTTCCGGACGATTTCAAATACCTTGTCATTCAGGAAAGCGCTCTGATTGCCGATGCTGTGTCGGTTTCGAATGCTGTGGGCTTCTGGCAATTCAAAGATTTCACCGCCATTGAGATGGGATTGCGTGTCGACAAGACCGTAGATGAGCGAATGAACATTGTATCGTCATCACGTGCGGCAGCCCGCTATCTGAAGAAGAACAACGCGTTCTTCGATAACTGGCTCTATGCACTCCAGGCGTACCAGATGGGAGCAGGTGGTGTGATGCGCAGTGTAAAAGATACAAAGGGTGGCGTCAAACACATGGACATCACGAGCAACACGTATTGGTATGTAAAGAAATACCTGGCACACAAGATCGCGTACGAGGGGTTTGTCAAAGGTGAAGGCGATATCAAAATCGTAACATACCATACGAAGGCCAAAAAATCTCTCGCTGATATCGCACGCGAGGTGCAGGCCGATGAAGAGGAAATCAAAACGTATAACAAATGGCTTAAGGCGTCGTCAATTCCTGATGACCGATCCTATGCGGTGGCTATTCCTGTGAAGGGCGGGGCCGATCCGATACGGATTCCTGAAGCCGGGATGCCCGCTGCAGTCGCCGACGCATCAAAGGGATTGCGCGATACCGCGATGCCAAAGGGAAGTATTCGGAAGAATGAAGACAAGATCCGCATAAACGGCATCACTGCAGTGCGTGCGATGACAAACGAAACAGCGACGCAACTTTCGGCACGCGCCGGTGTTGATCTTTCCGACTTTCTGAAGTGGAACGAAATGTCTATAAGCGATCGCACGGATGGAAAGTATTTCTTCCTCGGCAAGAAACGCAATCGTGCATCGACGGCATATCATAAGGTTGCTCCCGGTGAAACCTTGTGGTCGATAAGTCAGCAGTATGGTGTACAACAGAAACGGCTTCGGAAGTTTAACCGCATGAGCGCGGGTGATCAGGTACAGCCGGGTACAACGTTGTGGCTGGCCTCAATGAAGCCGAAGTCCGAGCGAAACGACCCCGTGGAGGAAGTTGTGGTTGAAGTAGACCACGGAGAAACGTTTAACTGGTCTGCTACCGCAGGCAAAAGTGACCCTGAGACGCAGAAAATACCTGTCGAAACACTTAACACACCCGAACCTGAAGCTCCGGTGGAGGTACAGGTTTCCGAACCTACAGACGAAGCCGTCGAATTGAACGCTGACACGACATTAATAGCCGTCGAAAATCCGGGGCTGGCGAATGACACTGCACGCGTTGAAGAAACCGTCGCAGCAGAACCCAGAATTGAGGTACAACCGGAACCTGACAAGGTAATTTCGGAGCATGTTGTAAAACCCAAGGAGACGTTGTATGGTATTGCCCGGGAATACAACATTGCGGTGATGGATATTGTTAATTGGAACAAGCTTGACCTTACACAGGGCATCCGGCCCGGGCAGGTGCTTAAAGTAAGGGAGCCTGAGGGTTTCGTGCCCGAAGAAGCGGAAGAGGCCCCAAAAGTGCAGGAGCACGTAGTCCAACCCTCTGATACCGTTTACAGTATTGCGCGTAAATACGGTGTGACGATCAAAGAACTGATGGAGTGGAACAAGAAGACGGACTTTAATCTTTCAGTCGGAGAGAAACTCACCATCCGTCCGAGGTAAGCCAATCAAACCATTTTATTCGATTTCCGGCAATTTATTACGCTCATAGGGTGAAATTGACCGGCTTACTACCAGATATTACAAAAAAGAATATTTTTGTGGTTGGTGCAATCGACTAGAGTAGTTGAACTTACTGAATTTTAATGCAAACTGATACGAAAGCCATCGACCTCGTCATGCTTGTTGACGACAACGACACTGATAATTTTATCAGCAAGCGGATCATTGAGATAACCAAATTTGCAAAACGCGTAGAAGTAAAAGGATCGGGTAAAGCGGCTCTGGATTACCTTCGGGAAAACCAGAACAACGAGCCCAACCTCCCCAGCCTGATTTTTCTGGATATCAATATGCCGATCGTTGATGGGTTCGTCTTCCTTTACGAGTTTGAGAAATTCAACGACCTGGTCAGAAACAAGTGTAAGGTGATCATCCTTTCCAGTTCCGATAACAAACGTGACATTGACAAAATTGTGAACAACAATCACGTTATCAAGTTCATCACCAAGCCGCTGACAGAAGTGGCACTCGATGAGATCAAATTAAATAATCTCTGATTTTTTACATCCGCGGCTTTATTCGATATTCGTCAAAACAAATGGTTTTGACGTGAAAAGAAAAGTTTTAACTCTCCTTGCCCTGGTCGCCCTGCTTCACACTACGCAGGCTCAGATTGTCAGGGTTGATTCGCTTTCTAACTGGAAGAAGAAGTTCGTTGCCAATCTCAATTTCAACCAGGCCTCCTTCTCTTCAAACTGGAAAGCCGGCGGCATCAATTCGATCGGCCTTAATGCTCTCCTCAACTACAAGGCAAACTATGCTAAAGGCAAAAGCACGTGGGATAATGAGATTGATCTCCTCTATGGATTTGTCCGTAACTCCGGTCAGGGCTACAGGAAAAATATCGACAGGATTTACCTCGACACAAAGTACGGCCACAAACTCAACGATAAGTGGAACCTCTTTACGTCCCTGAATTTTCTGACACAGTTTTCAAAAGGGTACAATTATGAAAAGGACGTGAACGGAGTCGAGACTGCGAATCTGATCTCTGATGCCCTGGCTCCGTTGTTTATCACCTCAGCCTGGGGTCTTGAGTACAAACCGAATACGTATTTCTCACTCCGCGTTTCTCCCTTTGCACCACGCGTTACTTATGTCAAAGATCCTGTGCGTTTTATCGAGACCGTCGGGCCGGAACCGTATGGTGTGAAACCGCCGAACACAACGCGGTGGGAATGGCTCGCCTTTCAATTGATGGCCGACTTCAACAAGGATATTGCTACGAACGTGAACCTCAAGTGGCGATACATGATGTATGCGAATTATGAAACCCTTGAGGCCAAGACAATCGATCACAGGCTCGACCTCATGCTTTCTGTGAAAGCCGGAAGATTTGTAAACATCGGTCTGGGTGGAATCATGCTGTACGACCTCGATCAGGATGACGACGTGCAGTTAAGTCAGGTGTTCTCATTTGGAATTGCCTACACCTTCCAGAACTACAAGGAAGAATAAGAAAGATCAGCAACCGTTCAGGTTCTATTTAGTAACATGTCGAAAGAGAAATTTACTGAAGCGATTATCAAATCGTACACGACCGGGTTACCTGCGATGTTCCTGGGTGCTGGCGTGTTCGAAGGTGAGATTATCTCCGATGCAAAGGTGCAACTCCCGCTTCGGATGATGAACCGTCACGGACTCGTAACGGGAGCTACGGGATCTGGGAAAACACGAACGCTTCAGCTGATGGCAGAACAGTTGTCGAATGCCGGTGTACCTGTGTTCATGCCTGATATGAAAGGCGATCTGTCGGGAATGGCTACGGCCGCGGTACCCAACGAAAAGATCACTGAACGCGCCACAGCTATCGGACACACATACTCGCCATCAGAATTTCCGGTTGAGTTGTACAGCCTTTCCGGAAAACTCGGTGCACAAATGCGCGCGACCGTCACCGAATTTGGCCCCATCTTGCTGAGCAAAATTCTTGAGTTGAACGATACTCAAACGGGTGTCCTGAACCTGATCTTCAAATATGCTGACGATAAGAATCTTCCCATAGTCGACTTCGGTGATCTGAAGAAGGTCTTGAATTACCTCACTGAAGGACCCGGCGCGGCAGAGATCAAAGAGGATTACGGAAAGATTTCGTCCGCATCATCAGGTACTATCCTTCGCAAGATTGTCGCGCTGGAACAACAGGGTGTTCATCACATCTTTGGTGAACCTTCATTCGATATCGACGACCTGATGCAAAAGGTTGACGGGAAAGGTTCGATCAGTCTGCTCAACGTATCCGACATCCAGCATCAACCTGCGATCTTCTCGACATTTATGCTGGCATTGCTTGCTGAACTTTATCAGCAACTACCCGAGGCCGGCGACCTTGATCGCCCGAAGTTGATCTTTTTCCTCGACGAAGCACATTTGCTTTTTAAAGACGCGCCGAAAGTGTTCCTTGATCAGATTGATCAAATCATCCGTCTCATCCGCTCGAAAGGCGTTGGCGTTTTCTTCTGCACACAGTTGACGCAGGATGTTCCGGCAAATGTGTTGTCGCAACTCGGTAACCGCGTGCATCACGTTATTCGTGCGTTCACGCCTAACGATGTTAAAGCACTGCGTGAAACGATAAAGACTTTTCCACATTCCGAGTTCTATCAAATGGAAAAGCAATTCACGCAACTTGGTACAGGGCAGGCGTTCATTACTGTTCTTAACGAAAAAGGAATTCCTACCGAAACGGTAGTAACGCACCTCGCACCCCCGGCTTCGTTCATGGGACCGCTTGATGAGCAGGAGTACGAAAGGGTATTGAAAAACGGCGACGGCTACAAAAAATATTTCAAAGCCGTTGATCCCGAGAGTGCGTTCGAAATACTGAGTGCGCGTATGGAACGCGAACAACAGGATGGCTCCGGCACCGCCAACGGCCGACCGAAACGCGCTGAAAAATCAACGATCGAGACGGTCATGCAATCCACTGTTGCGAAACAGGTGGGCCGTGAATTGGTAAGAGGTGTGTTTGGAATGTTGTTTGGTACGGCCCCTCGCCGGTCAACCCGTCGGAAAGGCGGTATATTTGGATAGCTGATATTTTTGTGCACGCTTAAACTACTTGCGGTATGTGGGACGATGACGACGATCCGGAAGACTTTCATGAGGATGACGATGACTTCGATCCCGAAAAAGAGCGCAGACGGGTTGAAGCACTTCCAATTTTCCAGAAGGCTGAAGAAATATGTGAACTCACCAGACGCATCGTTGATTCCATCGATGATGAGCAAGTCAAAATGATTCACAGCAACATGATGATCGAAAACTCAATCGTACTGCCTGCAAAGATTGCCGGTGCCGAAGCCGTTGACGACTACATGATAAAGATGGAGAATGCGACGCTCATTAAACTCCATGCGCGAAGTCTGATGGCTCAGTCCGCATCATTGATTTTCGAAGGCATACTTCCTGAAGAATACCTCCTGCTTTTACGGAAAGAAATCGAAGCCTTCCGACTCCTCTTCAAAGAATGGGTAAAATCGTTTGACAGCTCGACTGCCTGCGGCGATGGCTGGGGCCTGTTCGTCGAAGATGAAGACGATGATTGATTAGTCTCGCTAACGACGTGCCGTGAATCCTACAGGAATGTAGAGATCCCCTTTGTCGTACATGTTGATGTAAATGTTCAGCGTGTCTTTGCTTCCCTGCCATGTCACGCGGTAAATGTCCAGAAGCCCGGCATCGCCGAACAAGCCATTTGGTGTTTTGAATTGACAGCAGCTACCCGCGCGGGTGTACCACACTTCTTCACCATTGGGCCCGAGCAGAGCATTCATAAAACGACGTTCATTCAACGGACCACCTCCATCTTCGGACCCGACCTTAACCGGATTATTTTTCTCATAACCATAGGTTCGATCCTGAGTGACTTCTGTTAGCAGGTACGTGTTGCCTGTAAGCATAGTGACGGGCCGGGTACGAGTGTGACCAGTGGATGAATTAGTTTTTGTTGACGCACAAGCTGCGACAATCAAGGCGAGAATAACAATTGATGGGCGTTTCATAGGATTTTGATTTAGTTAACGAATTGATCTATTCAAACTGAGTCTCTAATGCTGATAGGTAATAAAAGACACGCATCATAACGAAGTAAGTTCTCTTTCGAGGTTGGCCCGGGCCGTTGCTTCATATTTGCCGGCAAAGAATGACGTTTTAAAAATATTAGTCATACCAAGAAAATGGACGAGGACTTTCCGTCGTCCCGGTTTATAAATGATGTTCGGGAAGATCGCATACTCTTTTCGAACCTGCTCAGTGTACATCCTGTAGCTTTCCGGGTCAGAACCGAGAATGGAGAGATCGGCATCGGTGAAGAAGTTTGTGTCACTGTCAGCGAACTCATGTTTACATGTTGCAAGTATCAACCTTCGGCACGCTTCCTGCATCTGTTCATCCCAACCCATGGATGCAAGTTCTTTTACTGCAAACGATGCACTCTTTTCTTCATTGTCCTGCCGGAGTACATTATAGATTATATCATGATACGCGGTAGCAAGTACGACTGCCTCCCAGTTTACAATGCTTTCACGACAAGGTTGAAGTTCAGCGATAATGTGGTCGAGGTGTTTCAATGTGTGATAATGACGTCCCTTTTCTGCATAACGTTTTTCGATCATTGACCATGTCCGTGCAATGCGTTCATGCGGGATATTGCGCGCAACCAATATTTCCGAAAACGTATCCTTAAAGCTTGCTTTCAAAAGTTCGAGGGCGCTGACCGCCGGATTTGCCTACTCCAATTTAACAAAATTCTCGTGCTGCCAGGTGAAGCGTACAACGCACCGGTTTTTTTTCCGGATACTGACAAACATCATCGTCTTTTTTGCAATGATTTGTCTGCTTGCGTTTTGGTTCACAATCGATGACAACAGGACAGCTAAAGCCGGAAATCATGGCTCCGGCGGGATCGTTTGAAAGTCTGACCGCAGCACTGAAGGCAGGTACCGACTCGGTGTACTTTGGCGTTGAGCAGCTCAACATGCGGGCCCGCTCATCAAACAATTTTACACTGGATGACATAGTGAAGGTAGTGGGAATGTGTTCTGAAAAAAACGCGAAGGCATATCTCACACTGAATACGATCCTTTATGATCACGACATCCGGCTTATGAAAGCAATACTGGAGCGCGCTAAAAGCGACGGTGTTGCTGCCGTGATTGCCAGTGATCATGCTGCTCTCGCGTGGGCAAAGCAAATCGGCATGCCAGTGCATATTTCAACACAGGTCAACATCACCAATGTGGAAACCGTTGCCTTCTACGCAGCCTTTGCCGACGTTGTGGTATTGTCGCGGGAACTTACGCTGGCGCAGATTGAGCGAATAGCAAAAGAAGTCATCAGACAAAACATCATTGGACCTTCAGGGAAGCCGGTCCGACTGGAAGTATTTGCGCACGGGGCATTATGTATGGCGGTGTCCGGAAAATGTTATTTGTCATTGCATACGCATTACGCTTCCGCGAATCGCGGTGCATGTGTTCAGAACTGCCGTCGCGAGTATATTGTCACCGATAAGGAGGAGGGATTTGAATACGCGATCGAGAACGAATACATCATGAGTGCAAAGGATTTATGCACGATTGATTTCCTGGACAAAATACTTAATGCCGGAGTATCCATACTTAAGATTGAGGGAAGGGCGCGCCCGGCAGATTACGTGTACATGACGACAAAATGTTATCGCGAGGCCGTGGATGCTATTTCCAATGGAAGTTACACAAAAGAAAAAATCTCGGAATGGAACCGTCAGCTGTCGACGGTGTTCAATCGTGGCTTCTGGGATGGCTATTACCTCGGCCGGAAAATGGGTGAGTGGACCGACGCGTATGGTTCAAAAGCAACAGAGCGAAAAATCTTTGTCGGGAAGAGTATTCGTTTTTTTGATCGGATAAATGTGGGCGAGTTTGAGATACAGACAAATTCACTGCGGCTGGGTGACGAAATCCTGATAACCGGACCACGAACAGGGGTCCTTCGCACAAAGGTGGACGAACTTCGCGTGCAGGGTTCACCTGTGGATCGTGTCACTAAAGGTGATCGTTTTTCGATGCCGCTAACGGAGGCGGTAGGCGAAGGTGACAAGTTGTACAAGATCGTGAGCCAGGAATGATACAGGTATTGATGCAGCGGGAGAAATGCATCGGGTGCAATGCCTGTGTCGAGGCCGCACCCAACCGTTGGCAGATCTCGCGGGTCGATGGCAAGAGCATTCTCATCGGATCGTCAGCAAAGAAAGGGATTCATCGTGTGGTTGTAGGAGACCACGAAAGGGATGCAGCCCAAATGGCAGCAACGACGTGCCCGGTCAGAATTATCCGTGTGGAGCCAGCTTCGAAAAAATAGTATCACGGCAACGCAAACGCCACATAACTCTCACCCTTCCTCGCGCCTAGTTTTGTCCCACCGCAGGCAATTGCAACGTATTGTTTACCGCTGACTTCATAGACACTGGGCGTGGCAAATGCGGCCGCCGGTAGCGTTGTCTGCCATAGCAGCTCTCCGGTTTTCATATTGTAAGCACGAAACAGCCCGTCCCTCGTGCCCGCGATGAACAGCACCCCGCTCTTTGTAATCGCAGGACCACCATAGCTTTCCGAACCAGTCTGAGGTATCCCTTTTTTTTCAAGCTCCGGCGAAGTTCCGTAAACTACTTTCCAGACGTACTCACCTGTGTTCAGGTCGATTGCATTCAGTGTTCCCCATGGTGGGGAAATTGCCGGATAACCATCCTGATCCAGGAACTTGGTGAAACCAGAAATGGCGTACAGGTCATCCGCTGGCGATGATTCGCCCGCGACTTCTGACTTATCCTGGGCCACCTTGTCACCGTAAAGGAATGAAACGACGGATTGCTTCTCGGATTCAGAAAGCTGACTGAACGCCGGCATCATGCCCTGACCTTTTGTGATGATACCGAGAACGTGATCGCGATCAAATTTTTTGTCGAGGCCGACCAGTGTTGGAAATCCGCTGGCGGCGTTGCCTTTACGATCTGTGCCGTGACAGGCCGCGCACACCGACATGTAGACTTGCTCCCCGGGATGCGCTAATTGTTGTTTGCGCGATTCTTTTTTGTTGAGTGAGATCAGCCACGCCATTTCCGAACTGTTTACATACATAATTCCGTCAGGGTCAACTGCGGCACCGCCCCATTCGGCGCCGCCGTCAAGTCCGGGGAATATGATTGAGCCGCCGGAAGTCAGTGGCGTGAACGGACCTTCGAAACGGCTCCTGCGGAACTTTTCAATGAGTTCGGCGCGGTTTTTTGCATATGGATTGATTTCGTCTTCCGTAAGCGTCTGTCTTGCGTAAGGCAGCGGTTTGACAGGTAGTGGTTGCGTTGCAGATGTCCTTTCCCCGGGAACGTCGGACTGCGGTACGGGTTTTTCTTCTATAGGAAACAGTGGCGTTCCGGTTTCGCGGTCAAACAGAAAGACATAACCGTGTTTTGTGACTTGTGCCACGGCGTCGATTTGTTTGCCATCACGCGTCACGGTAACAAGGTTGGGTGGTGCCGGCGGGTCACGGTCAAGAATGTCGTGATGTACAAGCTGAAAGTGCCAGTTCTTTTTACCCGTCCGAGCGTCCAGGGCGAGCATACAATTTGAAAAGAGGTTGTCACCGTGACGTTTACCGCCCCAATAGTCAAAGGCAGCAGATCCCGTAGGGACGTAAACAATGCCACGTTTATGATCGACCGCCATTCCGGCCCAGTTGTTCGCAGCTCCAACGTCGACGTTCTTGTGCGCTTCAGGAGGCCACGTTTCATACCCTTCTTCACCCGGCCCGGGTATCGTTTTGAAAACCCAGGCCAGTTCACCTGTTCTGATGTTGAAAGCCTGAATGTGACCGAATGCCGCGTCATATTCTTCCGCGACGCGCAATGGCATGATGATGAGATCTTCAAATACGGTTCCCGGTGTGTTTGAAATGACAAACTTCCCTTTAGCTGTCGGACCGAGTCCGGTTTTAAGACTTACCCTTCCGTTTTCCCCGAATGAAGTGATCACTTCACCGGTAGTGGCGTTTAATGCGTATAGCCATTCTTCTCTCGTAAAGAGGATGCGTTTGTCGTCGCCGTTCTCCCAATAGGAAACGCCTCGGGCCGTACCATACCAGGTGGTACCCCCTGTATCGCGCAGTCGCCAGATTTCTTTGCCCGTTGCGGCATCTACAGCAAAGGGCTGAACCGTGGCTGTCATTCCGTAAAGAACACCGTCAATCACCAGCGGATTGCATTGTATTTGCCCGCTGTCGCCGGTGTGATATTCCCACGCCAGCTTTAACCGGCTTACGTTTTCAGGTGTAATCTGTGTAAGCGTTGAATAATGATTGCGGTCGGGACCACCAAGGTAATCGCGCCATTCGCGGTTTTCAGAAGTCGTGGTTTCATTCAAACTGCATTGCTGGAAGAGCAGCGTGCAAATCAGGCATGCCAGATGGCAAAAGCGAATACTGGTTGAGTTCATCTTCCGATTATTAGCGTCTTGCAGGTGCGCTGATTCAGCCACCGACGACTAATAAACTTAAGGCGAAATTTGAGGACTACAAAAAATTATCCCGAAGATCGGAGCATTCACAGTGGGGCCGGGTTATTTGCACAACCTATTCATGCGAAGCGAGTTTACCGGGTTCATCAACGCTGCCCTGATTGCCTGGATACAGTCATTGGCAACTGGTCAACCCAGGTTTGGTCTAGGTTTTCTTCAAACGCATCGTCTCACCATCAGTATTGCCGAAAATCAAAGTATCATCTGCAAGCTCAAATGTGGTTGTGCGATTCAGCATATCCAGGAACCGTTCTTCGCCGCCGCCTTCGCAGGCCATCATTGTTTTCAATGCGTTCCTGAAGCTGATTTGATTTTCTTTGATCGTGTATTGAGCGCTGAATCCGTTGCAGGATGTGTGGCCGCCGATATGTTCCGTCGTAAGATCAAACACTATGTATGGAATTCTGTCCGAATACTGATCCGAAAACGCAGGTCCGTCGCCTGCGATGCTGACGAGTTCCCAACGTCCGGCGAGGGCGATGTCTGAATGCGCGATACCGTGAAGTTGCAGCAGTGCTGTATCGCCTGCGTACAGCGTGTACGCCTTGCCATCGCGATTTCCACGGCGGACTTTTGCAAGTGCATCGAATAGCCTGGTTTCAATCGCGTTATTTTCGCAGGACATCTTCGTCGCGGCAAGTGGCGAAAAACGGAGCTCGTCTTGCGACGTATTGATTAACGATCCCGAGAATCGGTTACAGCCGGCGAATCCGCTGACTGATCTTTGCGTGTCACCCGAGAACTCAACGTACGGACGCTTTCCATCAAGGCCTGAAACCTCCTCACCAAGTATTTCAGTCACGTACCAGCGGTACTGCGCAAGATCGGAGTCGCCCTCCGACGCGGTCGTCGTACTCTTACATCCTGTGAAGAGACTTGAGAGCAGGAAGAGGCAGATACTGAACCTCGCTAGCATACACGTGTGAAGACTCCGTAGCTGATTCATATTGTTGTGATAAAGGTTTCGTTCATTTCGACTGGTAAGTTACTCCCAATCCTCGAAGTAATCTCTGGTACCCTTTCGGATCAGTTGAGCAATCTGATAAACCTGCGTGCTTACAATCGCAAGGAGTGCGTATCCAATGATGGCGCCGAGTTCACCTGAAATACTCCATGCCAGCAAGGGCGAGACGAGCATGGCTAGTGCGAGTGCATAGAGACACAATATAAGAACGTTGGTGAGGATCTTCAAAGGCATAAAATACCACGCTTTCTTGAAGGCAAGTGTGCTCTGACGAAATTCTTCGTATCGCTTGCGTGCGTACTGGCGTGCGCGGTCGCGACGTTGTTGCTCTCTATCGGCTACCGGGGATGCGGTCTCAACCGTGACTGACTGATATGCCGGTGCGTTCAGGAGCCGGTCGTACGCCTCGGTGATTTCCATAAAACGCTCCTCGGCATCTGGCAATTTGCTTACGTCAGGATGGTATTTTCGAGCAAGCCGCCGATAGGCCTTCTTGATTTCAGTTTCGGATGCACCCGGAGGCAGTTCGAGAACAGAATAGTAGTATTCCATAACGTTTGAACACCGCTAACATAGGAATTTGACCCAAAATCTGCGTGAGGTGGCGGCCTTAATTGGGATTCAAAAGCGATGTTTTTAGTCAGCCAGACTTGCTTCGGCTGGCGCCTGCGAGACGCCGCATGCCGCGATGTGTAATCCGAAGGAACCGGTTGTTGAGGTCCTTGTGCTCCGTCAAACGAACGTAGCCTTTGGCCTCGAGATCGAGCCTTACGTGCATGAGGTACCAGAAAAGATTGGGAATATCAGTAAACGTTTGTTCTGCCTCGTCAAGGAGCGTGATCGCCGTATGTTCGTCGTGGTTTTTGAGCTCATTCACAATAAATTCCGACAACGTTTTATAGATGTCCTTCGGGATTGAAATACCTTGCTTCTTCGCCGGATGGGAGGTCATCACCTGGTCTTCACCATTCTCTTTCATCACACCTCAGTTTAGTTAACCAATTGCAATCATAACGGTGAAAAAGGCCATTTTGTTGGCGGCAGCGCCGGAATCTCGACACTTCCGGCAAAAGATTCGACAACCGCCGGTTGCACTCTAAGCGCCTGCTTTACTCACACGACGTCCTTGCCAACGGGAAGACTATTGGCTGCAACTCTGCATACAACTTTTCCAACAACAGGACCATTGAAGTGGGATTTTCATGAAATACCGGCCGGTGCCCTGCGTACAGTTATCAGTGCCAACGAAGTGCATAACAAAGACGCCCCGTTTTCGCGAAGACCATTGGATATTGACCCGAATTCAGCAACATTCGGGTTTCGTGGCCGTAACAGCCAGGGTAGGTTTGTATCATGAAAACACAGGAACAAATTCACTACCACCGGATCGCCGACGCTATCCGGTTCATTGTTGAAAACCATCGTACCCAGCCGGGACTGGACACGATCGCAGACCACGTCCATATGAGCCCGTTTCACTTTCAGCGGCTGTTTACATCGTGGGCCGGCGTTTCGCCAAAGAAGTTTCTCCAGTACGTCAGCCTTGAGCACGCCAAGCAGGTACTTCAGGAGAGGGCATCGCTAACGGAGACAGCCGATGAAGTGGGCCTTTCGGGCACAGGCAGATTGCATGACCTGTTTGTAAATATCGAAGGCATGACGCCCGGCGAATACAAGAATGGTGGCGAGAATCTTCAAATCAATTACAGCTTTGCCGAAACTCCGTTCGGAAATGTGGTAATAGCATCGACATCGAAAGGAATCTGCCTGATGCAATTCTACAGCGACGAAACGGAGGCGTTGAAAATCCTGACCAGTCAGTTTCCCAACGCGACGTATCATCGCAAGCTCGACATGCTTCAACAGGATGCGCTGTTTATTTTCCAGAATTGGAGTCGTCTGGGCGACATCAGACTCCATTTGAAAGGAACCGAATTTCAATTGAAAGTCTGGAATGCGCTGTTGAAAATCCCGATGGGTAAGCTGTTGAGTTACCGCGACATCGCCATCAGCATGGAACAACCCGGCGCGTCTCGCGCTATCGGTACTGCTATCGGAAGCAATCCTGTAGCGTTCCTCATTCCATGTCATCGCGTAATTCAGTCGTCAGGTGTGATTGGCGGCTATCGCTGGGGAGCGATTCGCAAAACAGCGATAATCGGTTGGGAAGCAGCACAGACTACAAACGAGAACGGTGTATGATGGGAGCGAATAGAACATTTGCAAATGCACCTGCCAGCAACGGGACTCATTTCGCATTGGAGACAACGAATTGGGTAGAAACTCAGGCCAGCCTCAACGAAAAAGGATACGCCGTGGTAAAACAATTTCTCTATCCGGCTGATTGTGATGAATTACGTGCGCGTTACGACGAACGGGAACGATATCGCAAGACAGTTGTGATGGAACGCTATCGTTTTGGTCGGGGTGAGTACAAATACTTCAGTTATCCACTACCGCCTCTGTTGCAGTCAGTACGTGAGAACCTTTATACAAAACTTGTTGACGTTGCAAACGGCTGGATGCGCGCACTGGGACTTGATCACCGGTTTCCCGCGGAACACTCGGAGCTGATCGAAGAATGTCGGAAGAAGCAACAAATGCAACCGACACCGTTGATCCTCAGGTATGGAGCGGGTGGTTTTAACACGCTCCATCAGGATCTGTATGGTGAGGTGTACTTTCCCATCCAGGCAGTCATGCTTCTTTCTGAACATGGATGCGATTTTACCGGCGGTGAGTTTGTGCTGACACAGCAGAATCCGCGTGCACAATCGCAGGCGATCGTGTTGAATCCGGACAAGGGTGACCTTGTTTTGTTTACGACAAATTTCCGCCCGGTGAAAGGGCGTCACGGCTATCACCGCGTTCATGTAAAACACGGCGTCAGCGAGGTCCATTCGGGAGAACGGTTTACGCTTGGAATAATTTTTCACGATGCGCTGACATGACAACGGTATACGCACATCGGCTGTTGGACGACGAACAGCTGCGAAGCCTCCTGCGATCAAAGAGAATTACCGTTGCCGGAAATGCGCGATTGCGGATATTCGGAACACTGCAGTGTTCGTCAGGGAAGAAAATGCATCGGAAAAATCGTGTTTTCTTTACAACAGTTGAGGCAGCAATTGCGGATGGCTTTCGCCCGTGCGGACACTGTATGTGCCAGGAATACAAACGATGGAAAAATGGAACTCTTTGAAGATACTCTTGATACTTCACGAAACCTCCTGCCACGTGATGGTGTCGTTCAGTATTTTGGCCGCGTTATTTCTGCGGATGAGGCTGACAAATTCCTGAAGGCCTTGTTGGATGATACTGCGTGGCAAAACGATAGGGCTGTGGTATTTGGTAAGGTGATTGAGACGAAACGAAAAGTTGCGTGGTACGGTGACTCACATTTTGACTACACGTATTCGGGCGTTACGAAACAAGCCCTCCCTTGGACGCCTATGCTTCTCGAACTGAAGAAGATTGCAGAAAACCTGACCGGTGAAACCTTCAATTCATGCCTGCTCAACCTGTATCACAACGGCGATGAAGGCATGGCGTGGCACAGCGACGGTGAAAAGGAACTTAAACGGAACGGTGCAATCGCATCGCTGACTTTTGGCGCGGAACGTAAGTTCAGCTTCAAACACAAATCGACGAAGGAAAAGATTGATATCCGCCTGGAACATGGAAGCCTGCTGGTCATGAAGGATACGACGCAAACACATTGGCTCCACAGACTTCCGCCGGTGAAAAATGTACATGCGCCGAGGGTAAATCTGACTTTCAGAACAATGAACAACGCGCGGAATCGCGATATTCACTAAGAACTTGTCAATTCCGAATCAGGTTTAAACCACACCAAAAGAAAGGAATTTCATTTTTTAAGTGTCACAAAAACACATATATTGCAATTATCCAAACCTTATCTGATACACCGATGGTTAACGCAATACGCCTGGTGCCATTATTCCTTTATTTGGTGCTGTGCGCATGCAGTCCGGGAGAAGTTACAAAAAAAGAAGTGGCAGGTCAGTACCCGATTTCGCTCGTCGATATACGTAGCGTCAACCTGACTGATAATTTCTGGCTTCCCAGAATCAAAATGATCCAGGATGTTACGATTCCCCACTCCTTTGAGAAGTGTGAGCACGAAGGCAGGATGGATAATTTCCTTATAGCCGGCAACCAAAAGTCAGGCACGACTCGCGGTGCAATGCCTTTCGATGATACGGATCTGTACAAGATAATTGAAGGCGCTTCCTATACGCTGGTAAGCCTGCCCGACCCGGCGCTGGACGCGTATATAGACTCCGTGATTTCAATTATTGCCATTGGTCAGGAACCGGATGGTTATCTGACCACGTGGTTCACTATCGACAGAGAAAATCCGCCAGCGACATGGGTTAAACCTTCAAAGGAGAGATGGGAGAACGAGATCACAAGTCATGAATTGTACAACAGTGGTCACTTGTTCGAGGCCGCTGCAGCTCACCATTGGGCTACCGGTAAGACAAACCTTCTGGATATCGCCTCGAAGAATGCGGACTTGCTTGTAGAAAAGTTTGGACCCGGCAAGTTGCAGGTTCCGCCGGGGCATCAGATCATCGAAACAGGCTTGATCCGGCTGTATCATATAACGGGAAAGAAAGAATACCTTACCCTGGCGCGTGACTTTCTGGAATGGCGTGGCGACAGTACAACGCATAAACTATACGGTCCATACAATCAGGATCACAAACCGGTAACCGAGCAATCGGAAGCCGTCGGGCATGCCGTTCGCGCGGAATATCAATATGCCGCGATGACCGACATCGCAGCGATTTATAACGATGACCATTACCTGCAGGCGCTGCATCGAATCTGGGATGATATTGTGAAAGAAAAGATGTATGTTACCGGAGGTGTTGGCGCAAGACACGACGGGGAAGCGTTTGGTGATGACTACGAACTCCCGAATCTTACCGCATACAGCGAAACGTGTGCGGCTATCGGTAGCGTTGCCTGGAATCAGAAAATGTTCCTGCTCACAGGTGATTCGAAATACTTCGACGTCGCGGAGCGAACGCTGTACAACGGGCTCATTGCCGGGTTGTCGGCAGACGGGACACAGTTTTTCTATCCCAATCCGCTGGAATCAGACGGAAAGTATACGTTCAACAGGGGCGCGTGTACACGCCAGTCATGGTTTGACTGTTCGTGCTGTCCGACAAACCTGATTCGTTTTATTCCTTCATTACCTGCACTTATTTATGCCACGCAAGGTGACACGCTCTATACCAACCTGTACGTTTCAAACGAGGCAACCATCAGGCTTGGAGATCGTGAGGTTCGCCTGAGTCAGCAAACCGAATATCCCTGGGACGGAAAAGTTACGATGAAAATAGATACAGGAAGTGACACTCCCTTTGCGATCAAACTTCGTGTTCCGGGATGGGCAAGGAATGAAGCGGTGCCCGGTGGTTTGTACTCGTATGTCGACAACTTTGATTCTGCGCCCACTGTTTCAGTGAATGGCGAAAGTGTAGCAACCCGGATGTCAAACGGCTATTTCGTTTTGACGCGTAGATGGAATTCGGGAGATGTTGTTGAAGTCAATTTTCCGATGGAAGTCAGGATGGTAAAAACGAACGGCCCTGTGGAAGAGAACAAGGGAAAAGTCGCATTTGAACGTGGACCTTTCGTGTATTGTGCTGAGGAAGCAGACAATAGGTATATTGACAACATAGTTATCAATGGGAAGTCTTCTGTCGAGGCAGACCCGGTTCAACTGGGCGTAGCGGGAGAGGATGTCGTCGTACTCGACGGTGACGTTACACTCATTCCATATTTTCTCTGGTCGAACCGGGGTGTGGGCAAGATGAAGGTGTGGCTGAAGCATGAAAACTAGGTTGTTATTCGAAGTTGAATAGTGGTCCGGAGGGCTGCGATGTTATTTTGACTGATTGCATTCGTTAGCTAAACATTCAATTAACCTTGACTTGAGTTATTTAGTAATAACGCGATAGAACTTTTTGCAGTTTGAAGGAAGCGGGGGCGGGAAAGAATTCTGTCGCAAAAAAGAAAGACGCCTAACGCATGCCTTACAGCCAGTTTGTACTCCGGCAGGGTTCCTCCAAAGAACTGGAAATATTTCCTCATGTAAAGGAGTTTGCATTGCGCAAGATCACGACCATTCAACTGGATTCGTTTGTGGTGTCGCCATCCGAATTCCTGCGTGTATACTGTGTCATCGACGGAAAATTCGAGTGGTATATTAATAAGGAGTATCAGGTTCTGTATCCCGGCGATATCGCCGTTGTTCTTCCCGGCGAAGAAATCGGCGGATCAAAGGGTTACTTCGGCATCGGTACGCTGCGATGGTTGCACTTTCAGGTCGATGAATTTCTTTCCAGCGGAAGACTTATGCCCGGCAAGTGGAGCAATCTGACGGAAAGCGAATGTCTGGCAGTTGGAAAAATCCTGATGCTTAACCACCTGCCGGTACTGAAAATGAAGGACGTTGCTGGTATATTGCAGGAAATGCACACTGAACTGGTCAATCAGGAGGTTGGCTTTGCCACGCGTTTTAATCAAATGCTCGATTCACTTCTTATTCTTATCGCGAGGACGTCGACACGTCAGGCAAGTTCACGGCGCGACTTTCCGAGCACGTTCACCAAACTGGAGCAAACACTTCGTGGAAATCTTTCTCACCAGTGGACGGTGGAAGAAATGGCGGCGCTGGTCGGTTTGGGAACAACGGCGTTCACTGAGAAAGTGAAAGCTTATACCGGATTTTCGCCGATGCATTATCTGATCAATATCAGAATTACGGAAGCAATTAAGCTGCTCAAGAACCCCATTGTGCCTTTGACTGATATCGCGCTGGGTACTGGTTTCTATTCGTCGCAGCATTTTTCAACGACGTTCAAGAAACTTACCGGGCACACCCCGGGTGAATTCCGAAAAAGAAATCTTCATTCAAAATGAACCCCGTGTTATTATGGAATGTATCGTTACGGTTGAAATAGGAACGAATGCCACACGCGTGATGGCGTTTGGCACCAACGGAGAGGTAATCGGCTCCATGAAAGGCGCGTATCCCACGTTCCATATCGAACCGGATTACAGCGAACAGGATCCGGAACAGATTTTCATAACGATGCTCTACGTCATGAAAAATTTCCTTACCGAGAAGATTCATGCGCATAAGCACAAGGTGATTTCAATTTCGTTCAGCGCAACCATGCACAGTGTGTTGCCAATAGACAAGAACGGTGTTCCTCTTGGTAACGCCATTATCTGGGCCGACAACCGCGGCAAGAAAGAAGCGCAGGAATTGCGAGGCTCGAAACTGGGCACAGATATTTACAACGCTACGGGTACTCCGATTCACCCGATGTCGCCGCTGATAAAAATCACGTGGTTAAGCCGCAACGATGTCGACAGATTCAAAAAGGTATACAAGTTCCTTTCGATCAAAAGCTATATTATTCAACAGCTGACCAAGGGTTACCTGATCGATTACAGTCTGGCGTCGGCAACGGGTTTACTCAATATTTATAACGTCAAATGGGAAACCAATGCGCTTGATTTTGCCGGCATCAACGAGGATAAGTTGCCGGAGCTCGTACCGGTGTTTCATTCTCCGGGTAAACTAAGGAAAGAATACCAGAAGTCGCTGGGGCTATCCGACGACGTAAAGATCATCGTAGGATCGTCAGATGGGTGTCTTGCCATGCTGGGCGGTGGAATATGGGAGGAAGGTAAAGCATCCGTTACCATTGAAGACAGCGGTGCAGTAAGAGTACTTGGACGGGAGGTCTTGCGCGACAGTAAACAACGTTTTTTTAATTATCTCCTCACGGAAGACTACTACGTCTCCGGTGGTCCGACCAATAACGGTGGCGTTATTTTCGAGTGGTTTGCGCGCCAGTTCGGTGATTTCAAAGCGCCGTTTGATATTGAGTACACCATTGAGAATTCGATTCGTGAAGCGATGAAAGTTTCTCCGGGTTCGAATGGATTGATATTTCTGCCGTATCTCCTCGGAGAGAGAGCGCCAATCTGGAATGCAAATGCACGTGGCTCGTATTTCGGTATCAATATCAAACACGAAAGACAACACTTCATACGGGCAACGATCGAAGGTATTCTGTATGAGATATACAGCATAGGCAAAACGTTGCAGGAGCATCGGACTATCAATACCTTAACCGCCAACGGCAGTTTTGCATCCATGCCATTTTACACACAAATGCTGGCCGACATATTTAATAAGAACGTAAGTGTCGGAAAGAACCCGGATAGTATTGCGCAGGGTGCGTTTCTGTTGAGTGCGACCGATATGGGTATGTACAACAGTCTCGATGAGGCAGCGCGGTCTGTTGTCCTCGCATCGACGTACAGCCCGCACAAGCAGAATAATTCTGTATACATCAAATACTTCTCAATTTTTGAACGCCTTTCGGCGAAATTGTTCGACGAGTTCGAAGAAATCGCCAACCTTCAGCACGAGGAATAATTACTAATTCCGGAATTTCTAATTTCCAATTCCTGGGTTTTTCCAAATCCTGGTGATCATTTTCAACGCGACGGCCACGGGACGAAATGTTCAGCAAAGAATTTGAACAACATTGCAGGTATTTTCAGGGAGATAAACATGAGGGCCGGTGTGTGTATCATGATACAATGCCGTTCTTTAATGCGGATTAGCGCCGCTAAATTCCTGTTTCTTTAGCACTTAGGTCCACTCCCGGCGCACAGTCAAAGTTGATACCGTAACCGCAATCGTGTGCAAAATCCTCCGCCGGCTTTTATTGGAAGAACTTGCCGTTCGTATTGAACACCTTTAAAAATATTCTGAATTGCGTGTTCCAGACCAGAATTTTGTTGGATCGAGCCGAAATGGAGTGCGCCAGGTATCGGTTGAAACCCAATTAAACAACAAATAACAACTCAATTTATGAAGCATCTTTACCTGGTATGCTGCATGAGCGTGTTGATCAGTGCGGGGGCGCTTGCGAAAGATCCCGGCGTCTCAGATCACAATGCGCGAGTGCATTTCAACCGCAATGGAGACAGTCTCCTTGAAGCGGAAAAATTAGCGATCAATGTAACTGGTCGCGTTATTGACGAAGACGGGACGGGCCTTCCTGGCGTGAACGTTGTCATCAAAGGAACCACGTCGGGTACAACTACGGACGGAGACGGAAGGTACTCCATTGAAGTCCCCGACGCCAACAGCGTACTCGTATTTTCTTTCGTAGGATTTTCAAATCAGGAAGTTGCTGTTGGAAACCGGACTGTGATTGACATTACAATGGTGCTTGACGTGAAGTCATTGCAGGAAGTTGTCGTCACGGCACTTGGTATTGAAAAGTCAACCAAAAGTCTTGGCTATGCGACGACAAAGGTCGACGCCAGCGAACTCAATGTAAACCGGACAACAAACCCGATGAACGCGCTGCAGGGAAAAATCGCAGGTGTTAACATTTCATCCATGGGAACGGGACCCGGCGGATCATCCAAGATTCGTATCCGCGGACAATCCTCTATCACCGGCCAAAACAATCCTCTCATTGTTATAAATGGTGTACCGGTTGATAATACCAACTTCGGAACGAACCCCAACAACGCGGGTGCAGATGGAGCAATCGGTACGCGCGGTGGCGGTATCACTGCAGATGGTGGTGACGGGTTGCAAAGTATTAACCCGGATGACATAGAAAGCATGACTGTACTGAAAGGTGCAGCAGCTGCCGCGCTGTACGGCTCACGCGCGAAAGACGGTGTCATCATGATCACTACTAAATCAAAAGGAGAAAGCCGGGGCATCGGTATTACGTACAACGTGAACTACACGAATGATACTCCGCTTGACTTTACAGATTATCAGTATGAATACGGTCAGGGAGAAAACGGAGTCAGACCAACCTCAGAGAACCCAACATCGGGACAGTGGTCATTTGGAGAAAAATTTCAGCCGGGCATGACACAGATTTTGTTCGACGGTGTTGAAGTGCCTTACGTTCCGCAACCGAGTCACGTAAAGAATTTTTTCCGCAACGGTCAGACTACTACACACACCGTTTCCCTTGCATCAGGTAGCGAAAAAGGCGGGTTCAACCTTTCGCTGGCTGATATGAACAGCAAGGGCGTTACACCCAATAACAGCTATAACCGGAAAACCATCAACCTTGGTTTTGACTACTCTCTTTCCGACAAAATCGGATTTAAGGGAAATATCAACTACTCGAATGAGTATAACAAGAATCCACCAAACGTCGGAAACCAGGATAACACTATCCCGGTTGCAATTTACAATATGGCGAACTCTATGCCGTTGAGTCTCCTCGATGCCAAAAAGTATAATGCCCAGGGCAATGAGTTCATCTACTCGCGTTTCATGAACCGTACCAACCCTTACTTTACGTTGGCCGACCAGTTCAATGAAATCCGCCGCGACAGAATTTTTGGTAACGTTTCCCTTCGTTATGATGTGTTGCCATGGTTATTTGTGCAGGGTCGGATTGGCCAGGATTACTGGTCACGCGATCAGCGATACAACAACTTCCCGACAGGACAGGCATCACGCGGACCGGCTCCTGCAGGTTTCGTAAACGGTCAGTTTACACAGGAAGCACGCCGGTTCAGAGAAATCAACGCTGACTTCCTCATTGGTGGAAATCACACATTTGGCAAGGTTGGCCTGAATGCAAACTTTGGTGGAAACCACATGTACCGCAGATCAGATGTGAACAGCGTGCAGGTAACCGATTTTGTTGTTCGTGATCTATACACTGTTCAGAACGGCAGGGTGAAAGATCCGCTCTATGACCTCATAGAACGCGGAGTGAACTCACTATATGGATCCGTAGAACTTTCGTACAACGACATGATATTCCTTAGCGGAACGATGCGCAACGACTGGTTCTCGACCTTGTCACCTGAAGAGCGGAGTATTTTATATCCATCAGTATCACTTGGATATGTATTCACAGAGTCGTTCACTGCCCCCTCATGGCTGAATTTCGGTAAGCTGCGCGCAGCATACGCAGCGGTTGGTAGTGATGGCGATGTTGCTCCGTATTCCAACCTGTTGTTTTACGGAATCAACAACAACCTGTTCCCGAATCCATCAGGGGCAGCTCAGCCGGTGGGCGGTCCGTCGGGAACCGTGATACCAAACCCGAACCTTGTACCAATGTCTGTTTCAGAAGTGGAACTCGGTCTTGAACTCAAACTGTTCAATGAACGTGTAGCCTTCGACGTTGCTGTTTACGAAAAAACTACAACTGACCAGATCGTACAGGCACAGGTTTCAGATGCGTCAGGGTATGTCACTACCAACATCAATAGTGGAGAAAGCCGCAACCGTGGTATTGAAATATTAGTCAATCTCGTACCGGTTGAAACCGGTGATTTTACCTGGGAATTCACGTTTAACGGCGCATACAACAAAACGAAAGTGTTAAGCCTGCTGACTGACACCCCTGGTGAACGCATCACAGTCGGTACCCACCTTTTCAACGGTGAACTTCGTCACGTAGTAGGCGAAGAATTGGGACAGGTTACCGGTTTTGGATATCGGCGCGATGAGCAGGGCCGGATCGTTTATGGAGCAAATGGAATTGCGCTTGCGACTCCGCAAATGATTATGTTCGGAAGCGGTCTGCCCAACTGGGTAGGAGGTTTTACGAACTCATTTAATTATAAGGGAATCACAGCGTCGTTCCTCATCGACTTTAAACTTGGCAATACGATCTTGTCGGGAACTAACTTCAACGCGTATCGTCACGGTCTTCATAAAGAAACCCTTGCAGGACGTGAGGAAGGTGTTGTTGGTGAAGGTGTCAACGAAGAGGGCGCCACCAATACCGTCGCAGTATTCCCTGTTCAGCCATTTTATGAAGTTGTACGCTCCAAAGGTCTTGTTGAGCCCGTGGTATATGACGGCGGATACTGGAAGCTGCGTCAGATTACGATAGGTTATGACTTTACCAAGTTCCTGCCTAAGAACCTCCCGTTCCGCGCAGTGCGTCTTGACTTTGTTGCAAACAACGTACTCATGCTGAAGAAGTGGATACCGAATATCGATCCTGAATCATTTGGCTACACGTCTGATAACCTCGTGGGTATGGAATCAACAGGTGTACCAACTACGCGAAGCATTGGTTTTAACCTGAATGTTAAACTCTAATCGGAAGGAATCATGAGAAAGTTATTAAGATATTTTACAGCGTTGTCGATGATCGCGCTGGTCAACGCCTGCGACAGCGGGTTCGATGACCTGAATACCAGTAAGGTTGCGGCATTGAACATCGATCCGGCGTACCAGCTGAACAACGCCATCCTTAACGTTAACAGCGGTGGATTTGCCGGTGGAAGTTATCTGATCTACGATCTTGGAATCGTGCAGCAAATAATTACGCCGAACTCAGGCGTCGTCGCGGGAGCCAATTACAATCAGGATAACCGTGGAGCAACGCAATCTTTGTGGCAGTCCTATTATCGGAACGTCATCAAAAATACAGTTGATGTCATCACTAAAACAAAAGATGATCCGGACCGGGCGAACCTTTACAACATGGCGCGAATACTTCAGGCGTTCACGTTTATGGTATTGACCGACGAGTATGGTGACGTACCCTATACTGAGGCTGGAAAAGGTTATCTCGAAGTAAACTTCTTCCCGGCGTATGACTCGCAGGAAGACATTTACAACAGCATCATAACTGAACTAACGGCGGCATCAGCGGCGTTGAATGCTTCAGGCAGAATTGAAACGGCAGATGCGCTTTACGGTGGTAACATCGCTCAATGGAAAAAGTTTGCGAACTCGCTATTGCTGAGAGCAGGCATGCGGCTCAGCAAGGTGAATGCAACAAAAGCGCAGCAGGTAGTCTCCGCGTTGGATTTGGCGCAATTGATCCTTACAAATGCTGATAATGCAGTATTGCGTCACGACAACAACTACCAGAACGCGATGGGCGGCACGCTCAACGGTACAGAAGGCGCTAACTTCTATCTGGCGGCACCATTTGTTGACCATATGAAAAACAACGATGATCCACGCCTCTCTGCGATCGCCGTACGTTACATCGGAGCAACCTCCGGCCCGGCACAGCAGCCTGATGTTGCAAGCACGGATCCTGAAGACCAGGTCGGAATGCCAATGGGCCACGATAACAGTACCATCGGTGCGGTGGCAACGGACCTTGGTCTGGCAAGCTTCTATGATTTCTCGCAGGCTGATCGCAGACGCGTGATGAAAATCACGGCGCCGTACTTCCTGGTTTCTGCAGCTCAAACTCAGTTGCTGCTTGCGGAGGCACGCCACCGTGGATGGATAAACGCCGGCGATGCTGCGGATTACTACGAGGCAGGTGTACGAGCACACATGGAACAGATGGCCCTGTTCGATGCAAACTCTGCAATCGCTTCGGATGACATCGATACATACCTTGCAAGCCATCCCTTTGATGCGGGAAATGCTTTGGAGCAAATCAATAACGAGTATTGGATTGCATCTTTCCCTAATGGTCCCGAGGTATTTGCCAACTACCGCCGCAGCGGGTTCCCGGATCTAGCGCCGAACCCGTATCCGGGCAAAGAAGTTGATTTTATAAGAAGACTGACTTATCCGGTTTCGGAAGCTTCTGTGAATGAGGCGAACCTTTCGGTTGCGTTACAACGCATGGGACCGGACGAACTCGACACGAGAGTCTGGTGGGACGTACCATAAGAATAGTAATAGTCTGAATAACGTTTGGGTTGAGAATGAACAGGGGGCAGCTGCCGGAGTTGCTTCCCTGCCATTCTTTAACCCATTTTTTTTTGAACATATGGTGATCGATTTTTTGATATTATGATGAACGGTCATCGACCAAAGAACTCCCTACGCTAATTTTATCTTGTTATGAATGCATTGAAAACATTCGCCATTTTAATGGGCGTACTTTTGTGCCAGAATATCCAGGCGCAGCAGATTTCCAAAGAAGAACTTATTTTCCTCACACCTGAATGGAAAGGTGAGCGCTTCCCTGATGGGCGGCCAAAGGTCCCCGATGAAATCCTGGACAGGATGAAACTCGTGACGCTTGAAGAAGCATGGGCCGTATTACGTAACGAGAACTACAATCAACAATACGAAGACGGGTGGATGATGATCAATCCGGATAGCGTACTCATCGGACGCGCAGTCACGGCGACGTTTGTGCCCGGGCGCCCCGACATACACCGCGTCATCGATGATCGTGGTCACAACCGCGACAAGCGTGTGAAGTCACAAAATTCATGGCCGATTGACATGTTGGTAAAACGCGATGTATATGTCGTCGATCAGTTCGGTGCTCACGTTGACGGACCAACCATTGGTGACAACCTTGGAAATTCGATTTATACGAAAACCGGAAACGGCATTGTCTACAACGGCGCGATACGCGACATCAATGGCTTGAAAGAAATCGGATCGTTTACTTCATTTTTCAGAACGTATCATCCTTCACATCATTTGAACGATCCTAACGGAAAGCTGAACACGACGCTTGTTGGTATCAACACACCAACGCGCATCGGTAAAGCAACTGTAATGCCCGGCGACGTTGTGCTTGGCCGCGATGGTGGTGTGATTTTCATTCCCGCTCATCTTGCTGAAAAAGTGGTGAAGATTTCGGAAGTCGTAAGGCTGCGCGATATGTTCGGACACCAGCGCCTTCGCGAACAAAAATATACACCCGGTCAGATCGACTCACGTTGGTCGGACGAGATTGAAAAAGATTTTTCACAGTGGCTCAGGACGAACATAAACAAATTGCCGGTGCCACCGGAGCAGATACAGGAACTGCTGAAACAACGGACGTGGTAAATAAACGAGGGTCATCAACATAATTTGATATGAAGGATCACAATTCACGACGCGAATTTTTTAAGAAAGCGATAACGGCAGGTGCCGTGTTTGCGCCACTTTCCGCAACATTTGGCAACGGACTTGAACAGGCTGCCGAACGAACACCGATGGCATCAAAGCCTTCGGATCTGAAGATCACGGAGGTGCAATGCGCATTTATCCGTAATGGCCACGGACTGTTTGTAAGAATACGTACCAACCAGGATATTTACGGATGTGGTGAAGGTGTAGATGCCGTGCCCGGTACCTATCATCTTGTGAAAATGTTTGAGCAACGTTTGAAGGGAAAAAACCCGCTTAACGTGCATCGCCTGTTTGACGAGCTTCGTAAGAGCGGAATTTTTGAAGGTGCACAATCCGGAATGTACATCGCCGTATTGTCCGCAATTGAGGCAGCATTGTGGGATCTGACAGGAAAAGCGCTGGGCATACCGGTGTATCAATTACTCGGCGGCAAGTTCCGCGACAAGATTCGCGTGTATTGTGATACCGCATTATATCAGAGCCGGCTACCAACGCCACAGGATTTTGCAAAGGCTGCACTTGAGGCAAAGGATTTGGGTTTCACCGGGATCAAGTTCGACCTGGACCAGTGGAACGATCCAAAGAAGTATGATCGCTACAACTGGACAGCGAGTCCCGGTGAACTGAAGCGGATGGTGGATCAGGTTGCTGCGGCGCGTGAAGCCGTTGGACCTGACGTTGACATTTGCTGCGATATGCACGGCAGATACGATGCCGTAACGGCACAACAAATCGCAAAAAGACTAGAGCCGTTTAACCTGATGTGGCTGGAGGAACCGATACCCGCCGAAAACCCGGAAGCATATAAGATCATTGCCGACTCTACAACGACACCGATATGCGCAGGCGAAAATCATTTCCTCGCGTATGGCTTCAGGCGTATGCTGGAAATCGGTGCCGTGGACATTGTGATGCCTGATTTGCAAAAGGTTGGCGGACTGGGTGAAGGCCAGCGCATAGCAAATCTTGCGAGTCTTTACTACGTGCCGTTTGCACCGCACATGGTTGCATCATTTCTGGGTGCGATGGCTTCGTGTCATGTCTGTGCATCGGTGCCGAACTTTATGATCATGGAGTGGCAGATATATTTCCACAGAGATCCGATGTTCAGGGAGATCGTGAAGTTTGATGGCGAGATGATCGACAAAGGGTTTATTACCGTCTCGGACAAACCCGGAATCGGGGTGGATATTGATGAGGAAGGCATGAAGAAGTATGCGACGGCGGGTTATCCATTCTTTAAATAGACCAGAGCGCTGAAGTAAGCAGATAGCCCGCGTTAGGGATGGGAAGGGTTTAGTGACGCGCTTCGCGGCACCGAAGCGAAGCGGAGCCCTGGACAGCCCGACCCCGAGCCCGGTTTTCCGGGAGAGGGGGAACGCCCAAAGAACGGTAACCGATTTGTTTGAACAAGTTCTGGTGCTGCTCCTGCTCCTTTCCTCGGACGGACTGAAGTCCTACTTACAATGTGAGTCGAGATGATGCCTCTGGGAACAAACAAGGTTTGCACCTGGGGCTGATCCCCAACTGAAAGACGTTTATTTCTGAATGGGGTGTTGACGCACAAGCGCCGTGACCACCTAACGGATCAGGTATACGCCGTTGTGCCAGGACCTGGGCGTCTGAGACCAGGGATGCACGAAAAAAACGCCCGCCTGCGATGTGATCGCAAAGACGGGCGTTAGTGGAGCCGCAGAGAATCGAACTCTGGTCCAGAGAAGGTGAACCCGTACCTTCTACATGCTTAGTCATCTTTGATTTTTCGAAGAAAGTAAGGCAGACAACAGCCTGAGCTTTCCCTTAGTCGCTGATCTTAGCCGTGCTTAGCAACCTCACACGGAGCGGTTCTGCATTACGACACCGCGGATTCAGCACCTGCAAAACAAGAGTGCCGAGCGATGATGGCTTTCCCGATCTTATCGGGACGAGGCTAATCTATCCTTAGGACAGATTAAGCAGCCATGGCGTAGTTAGACTCGCCAAGTATGATTCAGGACTATCTTTTAAGGCTCTCATCCTATGAGCCTGCATGCTTACATACGACCTCACACAGCCTGTCAAAACCGGTCGGCCCCATATCGGAAAATGTTCAATTAACCTGAAACTTTCAACTTTAACCTTTGAACTTTCCCCCCGCGGAACGCCTTTCCGCAAAAAGATTACAAATATAGACGTCTTTTGGTTCCGTCCGGTGCGGGACTCTGAAATTCCTTGGGTTGCGCTAACTGGTTTAGGCTATGGATATTGCCGCCGATGGGTTAAAGCGGAAAATCAGGCTGGTCTCTCCCGCCAAAATGGGTGGGGAAATTAAGGCGGAATTTTTGCCTCGTTCGTCAATTCTAAATTTGAAATGTGAACGCTGAAATTCTATCTTGCCGGTCCCAATGGAAAATTTTGTTGTATCGGCACGGAAGTATCGTCCCACCGGGTTTGACGAGGTAGTGGGGCAGGAGCACATCACGACGACCCTCAAAAACGCCATTGACAACAACAAACTCGCCCAGGCGTTGCTCTTTTGCGGCCCTCGCGGCGTTGGAAAAACAACGTGCGCCCGGATCGTGGCGCGATTGATCAACGGCTTCGAGGAAAAAACCGAGAGCAATTCACTCAATATTTTCGAACTCGATGCGGCCTCCAACAACTCAGTGGAGGACATCCGGAACCTGATTGACCAGGTACGGTACCCACCGCAGTTCGGAAAATTCAAGGTGTACATCATCGACGAGGTTCACATGCTTTCCAACGCGGCTTTTAACGCGTTTCTGAAAACACTTGAAGAACCGCCGCCATACGCGATTTTCATTCTGGCCACGACGGAAAAGCACAAGGTAATTCCGACCATTTTGTCGCGGTGCCAGATATTTGATTTTAACCGGATTCAGATCAGCGACATTTCGGGGCACCTGAAAAAGATCGCTGACCGTGAGCAGATTCCCGCAGAGGATGAAGCGCTTCATTTGATCGCGCAAAAGGCCGACGGCGCCCTGCGTGATGCGTTGTCGATCTTCGACCTGATGGTGACGTATTCGTCAGGCAAGGGCGTAACGTTCAAGTCGACGCTGGCGAACCTGCACATCCTGGATTACGATTACTATTTCCAGGTAGTGGATGCGTTGCTATCGCAAAATCACACGCAGCCGCTGCTGTTACTGGATGAAATTCTCCGCAAGGGATTTGACGGACATAACTTTATCGTTGGACTAAGCGAACACTTCAGAAATCTGCTTGTGGCTCAGGACAGCCGGACCGTTATGCTGATGGAAGTTCCCGACAGCGTGCGGAGAAAATACGCGCAGCAGGCACAGACTGCTTCACCGTCGTTGCTACTGACGTGGCTCAATATTGCCAGTCAGTGCGACATCAATTATAAGGCGAGCAAAAATCAGCGTTTGTCGGTTGAACTCGCGTTGATGAAGATGGCGCATATCTCAGCCGTTATTCCTGCGGGACAGCTTGCCGAGGAAGGTGCCCTTACCGGAGAGGTAGGGTTAAAAAAAAAACTGATGTAAAATCGGAAACCGCCGACGCGGTTGAGACCGTCGCGCCATCGCGAACACCTTCCGGTGCTGAAACCTTAAAAGAAAAGACTGCCAACGGTACGGCAGCACCGGTCATATCCACCAAGCCGGACTTTGCCGAAAAATCCAAATTCAAGGACGCGCCAAAAACAACGGTCAGACTGACTAACCTCCTTAAGGTAGAGACGAAGAAAGAGCAGACTACTGCACAGGAAGTTCAGCGCGAGCCGGACATGCCCTTTACAGCAGAGCAACTCAGGGAGGCATGGAACGCGTATGCCGAAACGCGAAAGGCGTATCAGGCGGAGTATCAATTGCTGCATCAGGAATACGAACTCGCGGATGGCCGCATAACCATACCGTTACATAACCCTGTGCAGGAAACGATGCTTACCAATATACGCAGCGACCTGATCACCTTCCTGCGCGATCGTCTGCGCAACCAGAGCATACAGGTAGTTGGTGAGTTGCGTGAGGCTGAGCAGCGTAAAGTAATTTATACCAATCGCGAGAAGTTCGACTACCTTGTGGCTAAAAATCCGATGTTGCGCGAATTAAAAGACAGGCTCGGCCTCGACACTGACTTTTAAGTTATTCCCACACATCTTAATCTTCTTTATTAATGAACCCCCTCAGACTATTTACGACCACTGCTATCATTGAAGGTCTTTCATATTTGCTTCTCCTGTGTGTAGCGATGCCGTTGAAGTATTTTCTTGATATGCCGATGGCGGTTAAGGTTGTTGGCTGGGCGCACGGCGTACTGTTCATGGCGTACATGGTGTTGCTGGCGCTGTGCTGGATACGTTATCGATTACCTTTCACAGTCGTGCTCTGGTGTTTCGTAGCCGCACTGCTTCCGATTCTGCCGTTCTTTGTTGAGCAGCGGGTGAGAAAGCGCGCGCTATCAGCATAGCGTATTGAATACAGACAACGCGGAGGCGCTGTGGTGCGGAGTTTCGCAGGGAATTTTTTTTGAAACGGCAGTGCTTATCGGGTGGAGACTTGATTCTTTTCTCACATTCACATTGTTCCTTATGCAGTAGTCCGTGCGGCTGTTCCCCTTCAGGGGCAAGGGGTGCGGGAGGGATTGTAATCGCAAGCTAATTACATCGAACAGGCTTTGTAAAGAAGTTTCTGCCAAAAGTTGATACGGGTTGAATACAGACAACGCGGAGGCGCTGTGGTGCGGAGTTTCGCGGGGAAGATTCTTGTTGGGATGGCATGCTAATCGGGGACTGAACGTCAATGTAGAAACGCGAGCAATCAAATTGGTGCGAACAAACTTGCTGCTTGAAGCTTGCAGCCCTTGACAAAGGGTATCCGCACTTCTTTGTAAATTTTAAGCGGAACAAGTCAAGTATGAGCGAGGAATTCAAGAAAGGAATCTCAGTCGGGCTTGTCATCTATCTGGTGGGTGCCGTGCTTACAATGGTCACCCATATGGTTGTCGGGTGGGGATATATGCATGCCCCACCTGCGAGTTTCTTCGTCATTTTGCTTGCTTTGCTTGTCGGTGCAATCCGTTTTTTTGCTTGTTTGTGGCGGATAACTTCTGACAATAATGAGTCCGCGGCAAAAGGGGAGATGCTCGTTCATGTTGGTGTCTTTGCCCTGTTCTTCATTGCGTTTCTTTTGATTTAGCGTGAATAGTGTATGGGTTTAAGCCGGTTGACATAAACTAAGGATTTTCTTAAGAACAGATCGTAATGTTATTCCCGTCATTCCGACGAATTGAAAGGAGTGCGGATCTTTTCCTCTGATATTCCAAGTGATCATACCGCAATTGACGTGATTTGTCCGTCCGTGCTATTTGCATTCTTTCTTTTTTAAGTGTGTAAGTGATAAATTAAACAAACCCAATTGTTTCAATATGTCGTCCTCTTATTTAGGTATCCGCCACGTCGTGTTTCTCGCATTCACGTTCGTAGTATTTGGACAGTGTACTTCCAATCAAACAAAAGATCACGAACACAACCTGCCCGACAGCCTCCTCGTAATGGAACGCGCGTTTTCGAAGTATGCATCTGATCACACTACGCGTGATGCCTTTCTTCATTTCCTGAGTGATACAAGTATTCTCTTTAAACCTGCAGCGGTTAACGGCAAGGAATTCTGGCAGGGCCTCGAGGACCAGGGAGAGCTGTTGTATTGGCAGCCCGCGCATGTAGGCGTGTCTGCCCATGGTAATCTGGGATTCACTACCGGACCATATTTCCTTCAACCGTCGAGGTCGTCGGACTCAGTCCGCTTCTACGGGCACTACATGAGTGTTTGGAAAAAAGAAGGGGATACGTGGCGTGTGTTGATTGATATGGGCATCGGACATGACTCCACGAATATGTCGCCAATTCCTGTGATGAATACATACGAAGGCCTGGGTGGGAAATATGGTGATCTGATTCAACGCGAAAACCAATACGTCGCGAGTTACGCGGAACAAGAGATACGTAGCGAGTTTTTTTCAACGGAGTGTCTCGTCCTTAGGCCGCGCCGACTGCCGGTGCGTTCCATTGAAAATATTGAAGCAGTATTGAAGGACGAGGGAGTAAGTGTCACGTATGGAGAACCAACAGCATTTGTTTCCGACAGCGGTGAATTGGCCGTCACTTACGGAGATGCAGAAGTTACCATTCACGCTGATACCCGTAAGGTGGGGTTGCACTTCGTTCGTATCTGGTCCTTCGATCAGGTGGAAGGCTGGAAAATCGTGCTTGATATTGTTGGAGGTTGAAGACCTGAACATACAGGATCAACCTCATTGTCGGTTCAGAAATATATTTCAAATCAAACACTAACATCATGCAAAGATCAATTTGTCTGATCGTATGCGGATTCCTGTTTACGAATTGTTTTGGGCAGGAGACATTGCTGCGACGTCCGTACCTCGGGGTGCGAATGGAAAACACCAGTCAGGGGGTTTTGATAGCAGAGGTATTTAACAAATCCACGGCAAGCAATCTCGGATTGAAACAAGGCGATATTATAACCAGATTAAACGGCAAACCGGTATCTGCAATAGATGACATACTGGCAAGCCTCAGAGAAAGCACCGCTGGTTCGCCGGTCAGCGTTTCCTTCGTTCGCGATAACAAAAGGCAACACACCACGGGACGTATAGGCGCGTTTCCAAAGGAACAACATGAAGGCTTGAAGGTGCATTATGATTTCGTTGAGACGACCGGATCAAAACTCCGAACAATCACAACTTCTCCAAAGAATGACGGGGTCCTGCCGGCAATTCTGTACGTACAGGGCATAGGTTGCGGTTCGATCGACAACCCGCTTAATCCGGATAACACACAAACGGCTCTGGTAAAACAGCTTACGAACGCGGGATTTATTGTTATGCGGGTCGACAAATCAGGAATGGGCGATAGCCGCGGAATACCTTGTGAAGAGCTGGACTTCATGACGGAACTGGAGGGTTATCAGGCTGCCCTTGACAAACTTATCAGCCTTCCCGAAAGCGATGAAGATCACATCTATATTTTCGGTCACAGCATGGGTGGTGTCTGGGCACCGATGATTGCGAAGGACAAAAAAGTTCGCGCAATCGTCGCCTATGGAACAATCGGATCAAAGTTTGTCGACTACCTCGTTGCGAGCAGACTGTACGTTGCAAAAGCTCAGGGACTAAGCGATTCCGACGCTGCCAATGTTGTTGCCCAATACGCAAAGTGTTATGCACACTTCGAAGCCAACGGATATGATCCGGCTCTTACGCGGCAAAAGTATCCCGATTGTAATGACGAATTGGCGGTGCTGGGTATTCGCAGCGAGGCTTTCTTCAAACAATTGTTCGACCTCGATATCACATCGCTGTGGAACGATTTCGACGGTGACGTGCTCGCGATCTGGGGCGACGGTGACTTTGTGTCCCTGGAGAAAGATCATCAATCGATAGTTGAACGAATCAACGCACGCGGTCAAAGAAAAGCATCGTATCTCGAAATTAATGGAGCCGATCACGCCATGGCCAATGTAAATCGTCAGCCATCCGGATCGTACCACACAGAAGTAGGCGAGGCGTTTATCAGATGGACGAAGGGAGAAGTGGTTTCAAGTCAATCCAATGAAATTCAATTTCCGAACGATCCGACTGTTAAGCAATTGCTGAAGATGGACAACGTCGAAAACGCGTACCCGCGATTTGGATCCAATAATTCCATCATCTTTCAATCGAACCGGGATGGCAACTGGCAGATATACACTATGAATCTGGATGGAGAAAATCAAAAGAACTTGTCGAATAATAAATTCAATGACAATTTTGTCAGCGTTTCTGCGGATGGTCGCAAAATCGCGTTTGTTTCCGACAGGGACGGCAATGAAGAGATTTATATCATGGACGCCAATGGCGGGAACGTTGTTCGGCTGACATCTCACCCCGGCAGAGATATTCATCCGTATTTTTCTCCCGATGGCAAAGAGATCTATTTCAACTCGACGCGCGCCGGTGGGAATTTTGAGCAGTATGTCATCGACATCTCCGGAAAAAATCTTCGCCGGCTTACGTCCGGTTCAGATGAGGTTACGTGTGGGCGCCTTTCTCCGGATGCGAAGTCAATTGTGCTTTTGTGCGGCATGATGCGTACAATGAACGATGAAATCCTGGCGATGGATCCTGACGGAAAGAACATAAGAAATCTTACAAAGTCGCGGGCAGCGGAGGGGTGGCCTGTTTGGTCGCATGATGGCAAAAAGATATTCTTTGCTTCGACGCGTACCGGCGATACGTTTCGCATTTACGTAATGGACGAGGATGGTTCAAATGTTCAACAGATAACTGAAGTATCACCGCCATTTATGGATGCACGACCTGAAATCTCGGGCGATGGAAAGTTAATGGTTTTCAACAGGCAAACACGCGGGCGCGATGGTCGGAACACGATTGCCATTTATCTGAAAAAACTCGGCTGAAATATCGAATGCGCTACACGCTATTCATTTTTCTTATTGCGATTGCCTTGACGTGCGACGTACTCGTTTTTGGTCAGCAGGTGCCGGATTCCGTCGAGGTTTCGTTTAAACCTTTATTCAAAAATCATACAGGTCCGGTTGTTGTCATTGATGAACATCATCAGAATATGCACACGCTTACCGGTGGATACATGGCCTTCGGGAGATTACTCAGCCAGGATGGATACAGGGTGCAAAGAGGTAACGAAGAATTCTCCGGAGATTATCTAAAAAAGATCGATATCCTTGTCATTGTGAATGCCGTTGGCGCAACGTCAGCTTTCACGGAGTCGGAAGAAGAGAACGTTGTTCAATGGGTGAGAGGTGGCGGTTCATTGTTTCTTGTGGCTGACCATATGCCCTTCGCGGGATTTGCGTCATCACTCGCGAAACGGATGGGCGTAACCTTTCACAACGGATTCGCTATTGATTCTACCGGTGCGCTTGCCTGTGACATTTTCGCACGAAAGAGCAACACTCTTGAAGGCGGATCATTATTGACTAAACGGTTTACTGTTGATTCGGTAGCGTCGTTCCTGGGTTCGGCGATTGCACTTCCAGAGAACGGAATTGAAGTATTGAAACTTGGGAAAGGTTTCCGAATCCACATGCCGGATGAACCATGGATGTTTGATAAAAATACGCCCTCCATCCCCGGCGAAGGACTCTGTCAGGGTGGAATATTTACGTTTGGAAAGGGTAAGGTAGTTGTGTGGGGTGAAGCCGCAATGTTTACTGCACAACGCGTTGGCGACTATAAAGTTGGAATGAATACGTCTGCCGGGAAGAACAATTATAAGCTCCTGTTAAATCTCATGCAGTGGCTCTCTGAATAAGCAACTGCCATTCTTCTTCTGTGTTTTCTGTGCTTTCTGTGCGCCCCGCATCGGTATTTTCTGTATACTTGATAATATGGAAGCGGTACCCCAACCACAAAGACGGATCAATATTGAACGAATTGCTGCAGCACTGATCGTTGCGAGCATCGTCATGTTCTGCCTCATTTATTTCAGCAGTTTCCTGCAGCCATTCATCCTGGCGGTAATGGTGTGGTACTTCATTTTTGAGTTGCGGGAAGCAGGGGCGAAAATTTCATTCAAGGGGCGCCATATGCCACGGTGGCTTGTGACAGCGCTTGCTTTCGTTATTATCATCATGGTGGTTATCGGTGTAATTGAAATCATAAGCTACAACCTGGAATTGATCCGGCAACGACTTCCCGATTACGTTCGGAGTTTCCGTGAGATGGTTGCCAACATGCAACAAATTGAAGGCTTTGAGGACATCCAGCGACGCGTGTTGAATGAGGTCCAGTCGTTCGATTTCAATCCCATTGTTGCTAACTTTATCAATAGCCTTTCCGCAATTGCCGGTGATATTTTCCTGATTATTATTTATGTCTTCTTTTTGCTGGCTGAAGACAATCTGTTTTCGAGGAAGATGAAATTGTTGAGCTCTGACTCGTCACGCGTGGAGAGCTTTCGAAGCATTCTGCGTCAAATACATGGATCCGTGCGTACATATGTCATCGTAAAGACATGGATGAGTATCCTTACAGGATTACTCAGCTACGTAGTCCTTATTTCTTTCGGAGTAGATTTTCCGATCCTCTGGGCATTCATGATTTTCCTGCTGAACTACATCCCATACATCGGTTCCTTTGTCGCGACGTTGTTGCCTGCGGCATTCGCGGTGTTTCAGTTCCAATCCTTTGCGATGTTCATCTGGGTGTTTCTGGTGATACAGGTAGTCCAGGTGGGTGTGGGCAATATTCTGGAACCCAAAGTGATGGGAAAAACACTCAACCTGAGTCCACTTGGGGTATTGCTCGCACTGACTTTCTGGGGCATTATCTGGGGCATCACGGGAATGATCCTATCAGTTCCGATAACATCGGTCATGGTGATTACGGCTTCGCGATTTCCGGCAACGCGTTTTATTGCAGTTCTTTTGTCAGAGACCGGCGAGGTGCCGAGTGAGTGAAATGCCTTTCTGATATTGTCAGTGAAGCCCTGGTTAAGTGCGATTGAACACTTTTGTGCTACTATGGCAGATCAGGCACATCTATTCTCAAGATGACCGATTGAAAGTCACTGAGAATCAGGCAAGATGTGCCCGACCAAATTCCCGATCTGACACGAAATACAATGTTGCGTTGGTTTATCCAGGGAATTTGTGATATTAGTGTTATTAATACACTTATGAAAAACCTCCTGATTATCGTTGTAATTTGCTGTTTGACCACGGTTGGTTTGTGTCAGGATTCGAAACTTCGTCTGTGGTATAATAAACCTTCGGGTGATACGTGGGAAAATGCACTGCCGGTAGGCAACGGCAAACTTGGCGCGATGGTCTATGGCAACGTAGCCCGCGAAACAATTCAGCTGAATGAACACACGGTGTGGAGTGGAAGTCCTAACCGCAATGATAATCCAAAATCGCTTGCATCGCTTCCGGAAATTCGCCGCCTCATTTTCGAAGGAAAACATAAGGAAGCAGAAAATCTTGCCAATGAGGCAATCATCTCAAAATCGTCGCATGGACAAATGTTCCAACCAGTGGGAAGTCTTCATCTCTCTTTGCCGGAACACGAGGATTTTTCGGAGTACATGCGTGAGCTCGATATCGAAAGAGCAGTCGCAACAACAACGTACAAATCTGGAAATGTTGTCTTCACGCGTGAAGCTATTGCATCACTGGCAGACGGTGTGATCGCAATCAGGCTCACCGCGTCGGCACCGGGAAGCGTTTCTTTCGTCACCACGTTTTCGACGCCTCAACCAAACAGTAAAATTTCTGTTTCCGGTGCTGGTGAATTGTCGTTAAGCGGCACCACGACCAGTCACGAAGGCGTCGAAGGCAAAGTCCGCTTTAAAACCATTGCCCGTCTGAAAGCTGAAGGAGGAACAATTTTGCCTTCGGATACATCGCTCACCGTCAGCAATGCGGATGCCGTTACTATTTACGTTTCAATCGCCACCAATTTCAACAGGTACGATGATCTCACTGGTGATGAGAATGCAAGAGTGTACGCGGTGCTCGACAAAGCTTTCAACAAAAACTATTCGCAAATTCTTACTGATCACATTGCTGCGTATCAGAAATTTTTCAATCGCGTCAAGCTCGACCTTGGAACCAGTGCTGCTGCAAAACTTCCTACGGATGAACGACTTCGTCAATTCAAGGCAACATCCGATCCCCAATTGGTAACACTTTATTTTCAATTCGGAAGATACCTTTTGATATCGTCCTCGCAACCCGGAGGACAACCTGCGAATCTCCAGGGGATATGGAATCATCGTATGCGGCCGCCGTGGGACAGCAAGTACACCATCAACATCAATGCGGAGATGAATTACTGGCCTGCTGAAAGAACGAACCTCTCCGAACTTCACGAACCTTTTCTGAAGATGGTTCAGGAATTGGCGGAAACCGGCAGGGAAACGGCAAGAGTCATGTACGGAGCCCGCGGATGGACGGCGCATCACAATACAGATATCTGGAGGGCTACCGGCGCGGTCGACGCCGCGTTCTGGGGATGTTGGAGCGCTGGTGGTGGTTGGACAAGTCAGCATCTGTGGGAACACTACCTTTATAATGGTGACGCGAAATTTCTCGTATCGGTTTATCCGGTTCTCAGAGAGGCGGCAAAGTTCTATGTTGATTTCCTGGTCAAACATCCGGAAAAATCGTGGCTTGTTGTCAACCCCGGCATGTCACCTGAAAATGCACCACAGGCACATGGCGGTTCGTCGCTGGATGCAGGGGCAACAATGGATAATCAAATCGTCTTTGATGTATTTTCAAATGCAATTGCTGCTGCGCAAATTCTGAAAACTGATGCAGCTTTCGTTGATACACTAAAGAGAATGCGTGACCAACTGCCGCCTATGCACATCGGGCGCCACGGTCAGCTTCAGGAGTGGCTCGATGATATTGACGATCCGAATGACAAACATCGGCACGTCTCACACCTTTACGGTTTGTTTCCTTCCAATCAGATATCACCATTCCGTACGCCGCACCTTTATTCCGCTGCAAAGACAACGTTGATTCACCGCGGTGACGTTTCTACCGGATGGAGTATGGGTTGGAAGGTGAATTGGTGGGCACGTCTGCTGGATGGCAACCGCGCGTTGAAATTGATTCAGGATCAACTTACCCCTGTTGGAACCAACGAAGGTGGTGGCGGCACATACAACAACCTGTTCGACGCCCACCCACCGTTTCAGATTGACGGGAATTTTGGATGTACGTCGGGCATTGCCGAAATGCTTGTGCAAAGCAGTGACGGCGCAGTTTTCCTTCTGCCAGCATTGCCTGATGCGTGGGCAGAAGGTACGGTCAAGGGGTTACGTGCCCGCGGAGGTTTCGAAGTTGTTGAATTGCAGTGGAAAGCCGGCAAGCTGACAAAGGTGGTTATGAAGTCTACATTGGGCGGTAATCTCCGTGTTCGAACGAAAAATGAAATGAAAACTCTAACGGGAAGGCTAAACGCCGCTGGAGGAGATAACAAGAATGTTTTCTTTCAAGTCAATACAACAGCGACTCCCGTGATTTCAGCAGCCGCGGCCGGCGTTGAGTCGAATGCGCCGCAGACCTATATGTATGACATCCGGACGAAGCCCGGCCAACTGGTTACTCTTGTTTCAAAATAATCCAAATGAAAAAGATCGATGCATAGTTATTCCAGGAGAACCTCTACTGAATTTTCGTATGAAAAAGTTGATCGTGCGATCCGAAATGTTACGCGTCTCCTTTTCATTTTTTGCGCACTTGGGTTAACGCACCTTTCAGCGTATGCGCAAAATAAGACTCGCCCTCCGGGACTACCGATTAGTCGGGAGTTGTTCGGACTCTTCTTCGAGGATATAAACTATTCCGCCGACGGTGGCCTTTATGCTGAATTGGTTCAGAACCGTTCTTTTGAATACAGTCCCACCGAACAACGGGAGTGGCATCCGCTTTCATTCTGGGAGTATCTTTCTCCCGGTTTTTCCTATGGCCAGATTTCAATAGAGACTAAGATGCCCGTACATCCGAATAATCCACATTACCTGGTTTTGAACATCGAACATGTCGGACATGAGGAAAAACATTCAGGGCCCTCGGGCGTTGGTTTAAAGAATTTTGGATTTGATGGAATCGTTGTCACGAAAGGTGAGCGCTACAATTTTTCGTTGTTCGCAAGGCAGATAAGCAAATCTCCTGTTGACGTAAACGTAAGCCTGCAAACACGCGCGGGCAAGATCCTGACGGAGGAAAGAATCTCAATTAATTCATCAGATTGGAAAAAATACAGCGGAAGCCTTGTCCCTGAGGAATCCACCGACAGCGCAACGCTGGTCATACTTGCCGAAACGACGGGCACAATTGCCCTGGATGTGATTTCACTTTTCCCGGAACGCACTTTCAAAAATCGTCCCAACGGATTACGCGCCGATCTTGCACAAGTTCTTGCCGACATGAAACCACGCTTTGTACGATTCCCGGGTGGTTGCCTTGTTCACGGTGACGGTTTGGGAAACATGTACCGATGGAAGAACACCATTGGCCCAATAGAACAGCGTGTCGAACAAAGAAACATCTGGGGCTATCATCAAACCGGCGGGCTGGGCTACTTTGAATACTTTCAATTCTGTGAAGACATTGGAGCGAAACCCCTGCCGGTGCTTCCCGCGGCAGTGAGTTGTCAGAATTCAGGAGGCACATGGCGAATAGGTGGTACAGGGCAAAAAGCTTTGGCTCTGGACGACATGGACGATTACGTGCAGGAGGTGCTTGACCTTATTGAGTGGGCTAACGGTCCGGCTACATCAAAATGGGGAGCGATGCGTGCCGCGGCCGGGCATTCTGAACCTTTTAATCTTGAATATGTAGGAATTGGCAACGAAGACAAAATCACACCCGAATTCAAAGAGCGTTTTCGAATGATCTATGATGCCGTGAAGGCAAGACATCCTGAAATTACCGTTATCGGAACTGTCGGACCGTTTCCCGATGGTGAAGATTTCAACAATGGTTGGGAATATGCTGAGGACCTTAAGGTACCCATGGTTGACGAACACTATTATAAAGAACCCCAATGGTTTTTGAACAATCAGTACAGGTATGATGCGTATGACCGGAACAAAGCCAAGGTATATCTCGGCGAATATGCTTCTTGGGGAAACAAGCTGCACAACGCACTGGCGGAGGCGATTTACATGGTGGGTCTGGAACGAAATGGTGACGTAGTACGGATGGCGTCGTACGCGCCGCTTCTTGCAAAAAAGGGCCGCACTCAATGGAAGACCGATCTGATTTTTTTTGACAACAAGTCTGTAGTCCTGACGCCTAACTATTATGTGCAGCAATTGTTCTCGCTCAATCAGGGCGATGTTTATTTGCGGAATGTCTTTTCAATATCGCCTGCTGATTCAACTCTTGCGGCATCGTGCGTGAAGGATTCTCCGTCGGGCGATATCATTTTGAAAATTGTAAACGCAGGTAAGGCGCAACGTGATGCACACGCTGACCTTTCTACGCTTGGCAAACTTGCCTCAACAGCTGTCCAATCCGTCCTAACCGGTGACGCAGAGGCCGAGAATACTTTTGAGAATTCAACAACGATATTACCAGTGACGTCAACTGTCAAAGTGCAGAAAGCATTTCAATACAGGGCTCCTCCAATGTCACTGACAGTGATCCGAATCAAAACCAGGTAGAAACCTTATCAGGAAATTCAATGACAACTTACAGATCGCCTTTGATGAAACTATGTTTCGGTACGCTCATTGTCGCCATGGCTGCGGTGACATTACACGCGCAAAGTACATCAGCGACTAATCCTGTAATTTTTGCGGATGTTCCCGATGCCGCCATCATACGAGTTGGCGACGTGTACTACATGAGCAGCACCACGATGCACATGAATCCGGGTTTGCCGATAATGAAGTCGACTGACCTGGTTAACTGGCACCTGATCAACTATGCGTACGACACGCTGGCAACTATTGATGAGTTGAATCTCGACAATGGCAAGAGCACCTACGGGCGAGGTTCCTGGGCGAGTTCGATTCGCTTTCACAAGGGCACGTATTACGTCACTACGTTTGCCCAGACAACTGGAAAGACGTACATATTCTCTACAAAGAGTCTTGAAAAGGGTCCGTGGAACGTGAAGTCTTTCTCACCTTCATTTCACGATCACACATTATGGTTCGATGACGACGGCCGCGTTTATCTTATATATGGAGTGCGACGCCTTAAACTGGTCGAACTCGCTGAAGATTTGTCGGGTGTAAAGCCGGGTACTGAAGAGACCGTAATCATAGAAGATGCCAGCGCGCCGGCGAATGCTGATATCATGCTGGGTGCTGAAGGATCGCAGCTGTTTAAAGTCAACGGAAAATATTATCTCTTTAACATCACATGGCCAAGAGGTGGAATGCGCACGGTTATCGTACACCGCGCGGACAATATCAGAGGTCCATGGGAAGGCAGGATGGCGCTGCAGGATTTGGGTGTCGCGCAGGGTGGACTGATCGACACTCCCGATGGCCGATGGTTTTCTTATCTGTTTCGCGACTATGGTTCAGTTGGGCGAATTCCATACCTGGTACCGGTGGAATGGAAGGACGGGTGGCCCGTGCTCGGAACCAATGGAAAAGTTCCGGAAACGCTGAGTCTGCCGCCAAACAAGAGTCTTATTCCGGGTATAGTCGCGTCCGATGAATTTCAAAGGAAAAAAGGAGAGCGTCCATTGCCACTGGTATGGCAGTGGAATCACAATCCTGACAATGCACATTGGTCGTTGACCGCCAGGAAAGGTCATTTCAGAATCACGACGTCGCGTGTCGACACATCATTCTATTTGATGAAAAACATGCTGACCCAGCGTACCGTTGGTCCAGAATGTACAGGGTCGACAAAACTTGACGTATCCAACATGAAAGACGGCGACTTTGCAGGTCTCACACTTTTTCAGAAGAGGTACGGGCAGGTTGGGGTGCAATATCACAACGGTTCAAAGCACGTTGTAATGATAAGTGCGGAATCGGAAAAACCGGTAGAGTTGGAACGTGTTCCGTTGACACAGAATATTGTTTACCTTAAAGCTGAAGGAAACTTTAAAGATCGTGCAGACACCGGCGAATTCTTTTACAGCCTTGATGGAAAAGCATGGAAGCCAATCGGTGGCCCGCTCAAGATGTCATACACCCTCCCGCATTTCATGGGTTATCGCTTTGGATTGTTCAACTATGCGACAAAAAGTGCCGGCGGATTTGTTGACTTTGACTATTTCAGGATTTCGGAAAAGCGAGGTGAGTAGTCACGGGCACGAGTGATGAAATGCCCCAAATACGGGTATAGCAATCGTTCTTGTTTCCACTACCTTAAGCCTGAAACCAATCCTTTCTGGTATGCTCAGGATTCTGTGGCTCACCTGCCTGCGTATCACGCGTAAGCAACGCGGATATTTTCTTCTGAATGTAATCGGGCTTACCCTTGGGTTAGCCTCGTTTCTGCTGATCCATGGCCACGTTCGTTATGAACGAAGCTTTGATAATTTTCATCAAAAAGCTGATGACTTGTATCGTGTGGCACTTGAATTTAAACGCCCGGGCGGACAGACAGATTTTCTGGCCGCCACTAACTTCCCGGCTACTGGTCCCGCCCTCGCCGAATACTTTCCCGAGGTCAGAAATTTTTGTCGGTTATTCAGGAAATATCATGGTGGCGTAGTACAATCCGGAGAGACTGTTTTTCGCGAGAGCAATCTTTGGTACGCGGATAGCACTTTCTTTGAACTGTTTTCGTTTGGACGGGTTGCCGGTGATTTTTCACGGATCAAGTTATCGAGAGTCGCGTTTTTGGAAGAAAGAACCGCTGCGAAGTACTTCGGTGACGACGATCCCATCGGAAGACGAATTACAGTTGGTAGCATGGACGGCCTCGAAGAATTTGAAGTAGCAGGTATTTTCAGGTGCCCGCTCAACAGCCATTTTAGTCCTGACTTTGTCTTTTCCTATGAATCGCTTGTTACACTCTACGGTTCCGGTGTAAACAGTACATGGGGTTGGTATGACTTCTATACATTCATTCAGTTAAATCCTCAAGCCGATCCGCGTGAGCTTGAGAAAAAATTCCCTGTACTTATCCAGCAACGCGGCGGCGAACGCCTTGGATCGGAGCGCGTGTCATTCTTCCTTCAACCTCTTCGGGATATCCATCTCCACTCACATCTGACTCTCGAAGCAGCCGAAAACAATACTGCCTCGCTGGTACAAATGCTGGAAGGCGTCGCTGTCGTCATTCTTGTGATCGCGTGCATCAACTATGTCAACCTTTCGGGCTCCCAGAGTATTTCGCGTTCGAAGGAAGTTGGTGTTCGCAAGGTTATAGGTTCCTCGCAATGGTATTTGATCATGCAATTCATGATTGAGACTTTTATAATAACTGGCACTGCTGCAGTGTTGGCTG